>JBHJOB010000033.1:0-19490 GCA_050330195.1 Rhodomicrobiaceae bacterium
GGTTCGCTCATCTCATCACGTCGTCCGAACACGCCTCGCTGGATGCCCCGACTGGCGCTGTTGAGAAGGCGTTGGACAGCATTTTCAAGACATGCCGTTATCCGGAAAGATCACCGATCGCTTGCGTGTCATCGTCGCGGGCGAGCCTGAAGCTTCCGGGTTTTGGCGTAATCAACTGCGTTTCTCGCGCCGCTGCGTTTAAAGCGTACAACTTCTTTTTGATCGCGTAGATACGGTCAAATAGGCCCAGGCAGACGACATATTTGCATACAAAATCCAATATCTTACAGCCGCGAGATGAAGAGCTGACGTGTATTATTGCATGCAAAATGAGGTGGCGGGTAGATCAAGATAAAGACACCGCGCCACGTCGCTAGAATGTCGTTGCAAATTCAAGGCTTAGCGCGACTCCACGTATGCTGCCGTGGCGTGATCGTCGGCGATTATTCCCTCCAATCAAAGGCCTAAAGCGACTCCATCTTGACGTCTCGCCCCCTGTCGCCACGTCGGCGTCATTCATTAGCGATGGGAGTTGCACGAAATGACGGACGACGATCTGGAACTCAAGCTCGGCAGGATCGGCGATGCCGGCAGGGGCCGTCTGCAAAGCCACGGCACAAAAGCGCTCCGCATTGCCGGCCGTACTGGCGCACGCGCCTCACGCCAATATGGTCACCTCAAGCGAGGCGCCGTCCGTCGCGGAACCGGCACTGGCTTGCGCGCCGCTGCCGGGCTGATCAATCCAGGCAGCCGCCGGGTCATCGTCAAGGGGCGTTACTCGGTCATCAAGGCCGGGGACCTCGGAACGGCGCGCGCGCATCTCCACTACATCTTGCGCGATGGCGTCACGCGCGAGGGCGAGGCAGGGGAACTCTATACCGCCTCGGGGCGTGATGCGGACGCAGCTGCCTTTCTCAGTCGATCCGAAAACGACCCGCATCAATTCCGCTTCATCGTCGCGCCCGAAGACAGCGATCGCATCGCCGATCTGAAACCCTTCATCCGCGATATGGTCGCGCAAATGGAGCATGATCTGGACGCGCGTCTCGACTGGCTTGCCGTCGATCACTTCAACACCGGGCATCCCCACACCCATCTCGTCATTCGTGGCCGTGATCAGGCGGGCCGCGAACTGGTGATGGCGCGCGACTATATCGCCTATGGCATTCGCGCTCGCGCGCAGGCGCTCATCACCCTCGAGCTTGGTCCCGAAACCGAGATCGAGCGCCTGCGGAAATTGACCCGGGAGGTCGAGCAGGAGCGCTTGACGCGTCTCGATCGCAAGATCGTCGGACGGGCCGTGGATGGCATTCTCACCGTGACAGCCGCGCATGCCTCCGGCCCGCAACAGCAGAGCTTGCAGATAGGCCGTCTGCAGACGTTAGAGCGTCTTGGCCTTGCCGCCGAGTTGCAGCCGGGCGTCTGGCGTCTCGATCCAGGGCTTGAACCGAAGCTCCGCGCACTCGGTGAGCGCGCCGACACGTTCAAGATGATGCAACGCGCCTTGCGGCAAGCCGGTATCGACCGCGGTGCGGCAGACCTTGCCGTCTTCGAGCGCGGGACCCGCAAAGCCCGGCTCATCGGCAAGATCGCCGGCGTCGGCATGATCGACGAGATCACCGATCGCAGCTGGGTCGTGATCGATGCCGTTGACGGTCGTGCCCACTACGCCGAGCTCGGGAGGCTTGCGCCTTCGGAAGTACCATCCCGCGGCATGCTGGTTTCGCTCACCGGCAATCGGCCGAAGGGAAAGCCGACAGCAGCGCCGCGCCTTGAAGTCCTGTCCACGGTCGACCTCAAGCAGCTCCCAGCCTATGACGGCCCGACCTGGCTCGATCGCGCGCTCTTGATGCGTCAACCGATCCAGGAAAATCCGCGCGGATTTGCAACCGAACTCAAAGACGCGCTCGCGGCTCGCGCCGAGTGGCTGGTTCGCCAGGGGCTCGCTCGCCGAATCCAAACGGGTGAGATCGCAATCAAGCCGCAGTTGCTCGCAGCTCTGCAGCAGCGTGAAAGCCGGCGACTGGCCGGAACGCTGTCCCGGGAACTGGGAGCGGCTTACCTGCCGCACGAGGCGGGTACACGGATCGTCGGCGTTTACGAAAGATCGGTCTCAACCCCAACCGGCCGGCTGGCAATCCTCCGCTAGGAGGACACGTTCACGCTTGCGCCATGGCGGCCGTCGCTCGAGCCATTTCGGGGGCGCACCGTTACAGGCATCGTTACGCCGAGCCGTGTTAGCTGGGCGCTCGACCGTGGTCGCGGCCTTCCGGGAAGAACATGATTAAATGCGGAAGAGATCCTCTTGGTGGAAATGGCGGCGCGAACGCCGCCAAATCGTAGGCATCAACCAGCCTGCTGGGCGTGGCAGAGGGACGCAAGCATCTGGATGGTGCCGAGTTGTCCTGTGAAACGATTTGCCGTAGCCAAAACATTTCCTGATTACCGACAATCCTCAGCCAACTTCAAGAGCCGATAAGGCATTGGCGGTGTCCTGAGGGCGACCCAGCCGAGGCGGGGGATCATCGCGGCAAGATCGTAGCGGCGGTTGAAGCGGTACTCGAACTCGGCGAGTGCGCGCGGCACGTGCTTTCCGCTTACGGCGCGGAAAGTGCTCAAGAGCGCGCTCTTGACGTTGCCGAGGACGGTGTTGACCCATTTGAAGGCGGGGTGGCGGGCGGCCTTGCGACCCGAGCCGGTCACGACGGCCTCGTGCGTGCAGTCGGCATCGGCGAGGCCGCGAAAGCAGCCCAGACCATCGGTGACGACTTTGGTCCCCGGCTTGAAAATGCGCTTGGCGATGGTCTTGATCCGGCTTTTGTCGAAACGCTTTACACGCCGTATCTTCAGGCGCACCGGCTTGCCGTCCCCGGTGGTCTCGACGGCCGCCACGATCGGCATCTTGCCCGGGCTGCCGCGCCCGCGCTTGCCGCCCGAGCGCTCGCCGCCGAGATAGGCATCGTCCATCTCGACGCGGCCTTCGAGCGGCTTGCCGGCATCGCGCTCCATCATCACCTGCGCCAGCTTGTGATGGATCTTCCAGGCCGTGTCGTAGCACACGCACAGCCGGCGAGACAGTTCGAGCCGCGAAATCCCTTGCTTGGTCTGCGTCATGAGGTACATGGCGCGGAACCAGACCTTCAGCTCAAGTTTGGTCGAGGCGAAGATGGTGCCCGAGATCAGAGAAATTTGAGCACGGCAGGCATTGCATTGATAGAGGCTGCGCTGTTTGATCACGCAGTAACGGCCGCCGCCGCATCTCGGGCACGCGAAACCCTCGGGCCAGCGCCATGCAAACAGGGCGGCGCGACACTTCTCCTCGGTGCCGTAAAGCGCCTCGAACTGCGCATCCGATAGGCCCTTCTGGAATTGCACCGTATTGCGTGGCATGCTGAACCTCCTGACAATGCCGACATTTTCAGCAATCCGGGCGGCGGAAAAATGGCTGAGGATTGTCGGTAATCAGGAAACATTTTATGCTTTGAGACCCACCACGGCGCACTCGAAAGGGATCTGGATCAGGATGTCAACGGCAATTCCAACCGTCGTTCTTCCTTCAATTAATAACTACTCGCTTGCAGCCGCCATGCAATGAAAACAGCGCGCTCGGTTTTCTTGTCGTCTCTCCAAACGCTGAAGCGCTTCCAAAACGTACCTTCCGTCGTAGTGATAACCGATCTTATTCCTGATTTTTCGCAATAGCTGAAAATCATCGCTTGCCCTGAACTCTAGCAGTTCACGGTATGACGCCCTTGTCCGTGCATCACCTTTCTATCGCGGCTTTCAATTCGTCACTTGCTTCAATCTCGTGTTCAATGATCCTGAAGGCCTCCATATGTGCGATATTTGCATGCGCAGAAAGTAGCGACCTGCACCCGTTTTTCGGCGCTTCAGCTTTTGGCTTTCTTCCGCTTTCCATCCCCCAATCGCATGGTTTGCAAGCGCAAGATCCTGTAGGATCATCATAAGCCGCACCATAACACTGCCAAGTTCTCCTCGGTCAGCGAGTTTTTTCATACTGACTACAGAGGTTGTGCTTCTGCCCACGAGCTAACGCTTACCCTCGGCGGCGCGACGCTCGTACTCGTCCGCGTACTCCTCCAGCACGATTCGGCCTAGCTGACTCAGCGTGCGCTTTTCCAGCCTGGCGATCTCGGCCAGGCGGTCGCGCAGCTCATGCGGCACCCTGATTGCAAGTGTCGTCGATTTATCGCTCATGCCGTTGAATGTACTTACTTGCACTGAGTGCAGGCAATGTTTACAGTGCCAACGATTGCCTATGTATGCCGACGCGTGACGAGGTAGGACGATGACCAAGAACGACGCCATCGCAGAAATAACCGCAGCCGCCATCGAGGCCCGCGCATACGCCGAGGCCGTTGCGGTCGCCCTGGTCGGCAATGATCCGGCCAGGCACGCGGTTGCCGCCAAAATGATGACGCAGGTCGTCGACGCGGTCAGGCGACTGGAGGATCTGGTGGAGGGGCTGCGCTAGTGTCCTGATTCAGAAGTTTTTATCCAGCACAGTAATATACTTCGAGGGTGCGGCGGCAAAAGCGTTCGATGCTTGCCAGGATGTCATCGGTTTTTCGCATACGCACCGGTTGAATGGGCAACGGCTAAAGGTGTTCGGTGATTTGCCACGGTCTGCGATCCTTCCGCAGGAATTGACACTGTATGAGGTGTTATTATACCGCATAAGGCGGTTAACTGTGGCCGAAAAAATTCAAATACCGCCGCCAGTCCTAGTGCGCAGGGCGGTAGAAATCACGATGCCCCCCTGGGACAAAGAACGTCTTGTGGTCCGACTGGCATCGTGATCCTGTTAGCTCATGGCTACTCGACACCACTTTCCGAATTTTGAGCACGATCATGTCAGATCGACCGAGATTATCATCCGCGACGGCAGGTACATCTTGGAACTTGGCGCTAGCCGATCGGTGAAACGGGATGCCGGTATCATCAAAGATATCCAAGATGCCGTCGAGATCTACATGCGTGAAAATCCCCGCCTTCGCGAGGCGGAGTTTGTCTGGCTTGACTGAGGCGGTCCCTTGTTCGCTACCCTGCGTAATTTCTCCGGCGCATCTGCCACCGCATAGCAGGGCGACCTTACGTCCTACGCGGCTTCACTTTTCGCCGATCGCCGACGACGGCGTGGTCCTTGTGAGCGGACGCCAAGCTCTGGGATTCGTGCCAGTGAACCCTCGAGGATTGTCGGCAATACAATCGACTGAGTACGGTCTTCGGTTTTGCCGATCCTGAATATTGGCCCTTCACGGCGGGCATAGATCTGGCACGGACAGCCTTGATGCTTACCCCAAGTTCGCAACGTGCTAGCCGTCTTCACGTCCGCAAACTGCCGAAAATCTTCTATGCGCTCGACAGCGGCGCGCGCTTCTGCAAACCCCTTGCCGATGATGTCGCACGTATGAGTGCGCTCAGTGTCTGTGAGATGCTCAAGCTGGCCAGCCAGCACGCGATCGTCGAGTCCTTCCAACACAGTCCGTGCGTTGGTGAGCTGCGTTGCGACGGACTTCTTAGGTTCTTTCAATATGAGGTAGCCCCGCAGTGTAGCGATGCGGGGGAAACTGCCGCGATCTTCGACGCGCAACTCACCATCGCGAATATAGCGCCAGAGGTTCATGTCATAAGTTTTGTAAACGATAGTGTTTAGTCGTTCAGCGAAGCGGTCAACCGCCTCCGCAATCTCCAAGTTGGAATCGATCGCGTTGATCGCAGCGCGGACCTTGTCGATATTCACCAAGATATAATGCTCGTCGGCCTTGCGCTGCTTCTCTTTATCGTACTCCTCCTCGGCAACGTCGTACGCATCTGGCGACAGTCTCCTGAAGCACTTCCAGCCCGTAAGACGTATCACCGCTTCATCCGGGAACCAGCCTATCCGGCCGGAGGCGAAGTACTTGGCATGGTCCGGCGTGCAGCACGGACAGGGCGCAGCGGTATTCTCCGTGAGTTCGAACTCACCGAGGTATACGACGCGCGCATTCGCTGGTGGTTTTGTGTGAGTGTGACCATGCCACAAATGCGGTGTCTGCATCTCCCGGACGTAATCCAGGATCTCTTGCACCACGGCCTCGGATGGCCTCTGCGAATAACGCGCTTTGACCACGCGGGCCGAGAACGGAATCTCAACGGGGTCACCGCACCGAATCGGTCGACGAATCTTTTGCATGCGTCATTATAACACAATCCGTATGATTCCTTACCATAACTTAACGCTTGGTCGGTACGCGTCCAGCGACAGAAATTTCCGCTATTTCGGTCTTTGAAGGAGGTATTGGTCTACCGTCGACGCCCATGCCCAGATCATTGTCGCGCACGACCTGACCCAGTGCGGCAGCGATCAGGGCTAATTGGCGCCCCTGATCGAGGCCATTGAGAATAATCTCGCGGTCAAGCCAGCGCAGGCCTCGGCGGACTCAGGCTACTGCAGCGAAGCCAATCTCGAAGCGCTCAAAGCGCACGGCATCGACGGCTACGTAGCGCCCAGACGCGCCAGGAACCCGACCGCCGCGAACGGAAAAGGCGGCGGACCGCTGACCCAGCGAATGCGAAAGAAGATCGACGACGGCGGCTTCGAAACGCCCTATAGAAAGCAGGCGGTGGGACCAGTGTTCGGACAGATCAATCAGGCACGCGGCTTCCGCCAGCTCCTGTTGCGGGGCGTTGAGAAAGTGCATGCCGAGTGCGCAATGATCTGCACCGCCCACAACCTCCTCAAGCTGTTCACCATCGGAAAGCCCGCCTGAGCCGAGTATACCGCAACGAATGCCCGTCGAATGGCCTATCTGGACGGGCTCCTAGGAATCTTCAGGGGGATAAAATGGGGGATGAGAATTGTGGTGGCTAAATAACCTAATAAACTCAATGCATTAACCAGCATCTGGCGGAGAGGGAGGGATTCGAACCCTCGGAACGCTTGCGCGCTCACCGGTTTTCGAGACCGGCCTATTCAACCACTCTAGCACCTCTCCAACTAGCAGCCTTTTTATCGCGTCAATCACAACGCCGCAAGAGCAGCGCACCGGAAATTACGCGCTTCGTTGTGTGTAAGCGCCAACAGGCGACATTGGAGGCGGTGGGCGATGGCCTGATGGCGAATGGAGTTCGTCGAGCGATCTGGAGCGCGCCGTAGGAGTGCGCGATCCGTGCGCTGGAAGCACTTCCAGCGCGGATGTGAAGGCCGCGCGCAATGCCCCGACCTCCATGAGAATCTTGTCCACACATTTCACGGCAAGACGGCCTCGTCAGCCGGATCGAGCCCGCGCTGGAGCCGATTTTGGTGCGTGAGGGGAGACGCCCCGAGCACGCACAAGCATCCAACAGGGTCGATGCGTGCCCGGCCTGGCCGGGCACTGCGCGGCTCGGGTTCAAGCCGCCCGAGAAGCACCGATACGCGGATCGAGCTCGCCCGATGCATAGCGCTTGGCCATATCGTCAGCCGGGATCGGAACAATCTTCGAACCATTGCCCGCCGTGCCGAACTGCTCGAACCGGTCCTCGCAGACCTGCTGCATCGCCGTCATCGCAGGCTTGAGATATTTGCGCGGATCGAATTCGCCGCGACTGGTTCCAAAGACCTTGCGGATTGCCGCCGTGGCGGCGAGGCGCAAATCGGTATCGATATTGACCTTGCGCACGCCGTGCTTGATGCCGCGCACGATCTCCTCCACCGGAACGCCGTAAGTCTCGCGGATCTCGCCGCCGAACTCGTTGATGATCTCCAGCAACTCCTGCGGGACCGACGATGAGCCATGCATCACGAGATGCGTGTTCGGCAGCTTCTGGTGGATCTTCTCGATGACGTCCATGGCCAGCACGTCGCCCGTCGGCTTGCGCGTGAACTTGTAGGCTCCGTGCGAGGTGCCGATAGCGACGGCCAGCGCATCGACCTTCGTTTCGGCGACGAATTCAGCAGCCTGATCCGGGTCGGTGAGCAGCATGTCCCTGGACAGCTTGCCCTCGAAACCATGTCCGTCTTCCTTCTCGCCTTCGCCGGTTTCCAACGAGCCGAGACAGCCAAGTTCGCCTTCGACCGAAACGCCGACCCAATGCGCCAGCTTGGAAACCTCGCGCGTGACGCGGACATTATAGTCGTATTCGGCAGGGGTCTTGCCGTCGGCTTCGAGCGAGCCGTCCATCATCACCGAATTGAAGCCGTAGCGGATGGCGGAAACGCAGGTGGCCTCGTTATTTCCATGATCCTGATGCAGGCAGATCGGCACGCGCGGATATTGCGCCTCAAGCCCCTCGACGAGCTTGGCGAGCATGAAATCGCCCGCATAGGCGCGAGCGCCCCGGCTTGCCTGAATGATGACGGGAGCGTCCGTCTTCCGGGCGGCTTCCAGAATCGCGATGCCCTGCTCCATATTGTTGATATTGAAAGCCGGCACGCCGTAGCCGTGCTCGGCCGCATGATCGAGAAGCTGCCGCAATGTAATTCTTGCCACCGTTCAAACTCCTTTGCTTGGATGGGCTCGCATTTCCGGACTATCGATGCTGCGCCAGCGCAACCACGCCGGGCAATTCGCGTCCTTCAAGCCATTCCAGAAAGGCGCCGCCGGCCGTGGACACATAGGTGAACCGATCCGTGACGCCCGCCATGTTCAATGCGGCCACCGTATCGCCGCCGCCCGCAACCGACACAAGACCGCCGTTCTCGGTCTGGTCCGCCGTCAGCTTCGCCAACTCGAATGTTCCTGCCCCAAATGGCGGTGTTTCAAAAGCGCCGACCGGGCCATTCCACAGAAGAGTTTTCGCGGATCTGATCCTTTCACCGAAATCCGCAACCGAATTCGGCCCGATGTCGAGGATCATGCCGTCATCGGGGATTTCGGACACCGGGTGAACGCTGTGCGGCGCGTTTGGTTCAAAGCTTTTCGCCACCACGGCGTCGGACGGGAGGACGATCCTGCAGCCGGACTCCGCTGCGCGTGACATGATCTCCTCGACCGTATCGGCAAAGCTCGGTTCGCACAGGGATTTGCCGACCTTGCATCCTTGCGCATGGAGAAAGGTATTGGCCATGCCGCCGCCGATAATCAGCATGTCGACTTTCGGGGCAAGATTGCTGAGCAGCGGAATCTTGGTGGATACTTTCGCGCCGCCGACTATCGCGGCGACCGGACGGCGCGGCAACTCCAGCACCAGTTTGAAAGCCTCAAGTTCGGTCAGCATTTGCGGGCCGGCATAGGATGGCAGTTTATGCGCAATGCCGTGGACCGATGCGTGTGCCCGGTGCGACACGGAGAATGCGTCGTTGACGAAAATATCGCCCAGTGCGGCCAGCTTGGCGACGAAATCGGGGTCGTTGTTTTCCTCCCCCGGATAGAAGCGAAGATTTTCCAGGAGTGCGATCTGGCCGGGCTGCATCGCCGAGACGGCGCTTTGCGTTTCGCTGCCGACGCAGTCGCTCAGGAAACGCACCTGCCGGCCATCCAGCATCGTGTCGAGTTTCGCGGCCACCGGTTCAAGCGAAAATTCGGCCGTCTTCTGACCTTTCGGCCGCCCCAGATGGGAAAGCACCACGACCTTGGCGCCGCGATCGGCAAGGGTCATCAAGGTCGGGATCAGGCGCTCGATTCGGGTTGCATCGCTGACCCGTCCTTCAGCAAGCGGTACGTTCAGATCGGCCCGCACGATGACGCGCTTGCCCGATACATCGACATCGTCGATGCCCTTGAAAGTCTTGTCGGAAATGATGGTCGCCATCGCTTGCGTTCCAATGCTTGCGCTTCGGGTGAGAGAGCCCTGTTCCGGGCTCTGGTAGCAGGAATGTTCGAGAAGAGAGGCACGCATGCGCTTCCCTTTACTACTGCCACTCTACTAAAGTCATGTCCCGTTTTAAATGGTCATGACAAGAGGAAATGCTGCCGCAGGTCAAGAATCGTTTCCGGATTTCCTCCGCCTGCCAATCGATAATTATCAGGCGCCAAGCTTAGAGCATGATTTTCCTTGCGTTAAACCGGCCAGACGGAGCGCATCCCGGCGGAAATGATTTGCGGCCGATCTCAGCATTTGAGGAACCCCATGGCTTTGTAAGCGGTTACCCGCCAGAGTACCATAGTTTTTGTCGATTGCGGTCTCCATGGCAGTCACCGGAGTGTCATCGAAAGGCGCTAGGATGCTGTGACTTGGCTCTCCTCCAGCCTCACGCTCCTGCCATTGAAAGTGCTCCCAATGACCAAGAACGATCAGCTTGCGGAACTGGTTGCGCGCGCGGAAGGCCCGCTTCTCTTCTGGGGTCGGTCCCTGCAGAATTTTGGCCAGATCTGCAGCCTGTTCCCATCCAGCCCGTTCGTCGGACGCGCCATGAGCTGGGCCATTGCGGATCGCCCGGCCGGTCATGTGGTTGAACTCGGCGCGGGCACCGGAGCCGTAACCCGCCAGCTCATCAATTCCGGCATTCCGGCCAGCGAACTTTCCCTTCTGGAAATCGACGCCAAGCTCGGCGGGCATCTGCGCCGGACCTTCCCCGATCTCGATGTCATCATCGCCCCCGCGCAGGATCTGGCTGCGCTCTGGCGCGACCGCAACGGTCCTCCAGTCGGCGCCATCGTCTCCACCATGCCGATGCGGCTGTTCAGCAGAAAGGCGATCATGTCGGTCATGCGCGCCAGCCTGTCCGTACTCGAACCGGGCGGCGTCTTCGTGCAGTTCACCTACCGGCAGAGCAGTCCGGTGCCGGAGCGGATCTGCGCCGCGCTTGGGCTTGAAGGGGAGCGCTACTGCCGCGTCTGGATCAACCTGCCGCCCGCCGGCATCTGGGTCTATCGCAAGCCGGTCACTTGAAGCCCCTGACCGGTTTGCCGCAGCGCACCCGTTCCGTCTATGATAAGCGCTAATGACCGTCACCGGCCCGACCTGGCGGGCCATTGGGAGTTAGCCTGAAACGTGGATCACCTTCCGATATTTCTCGATATTCGCGGCAAGACCGTCATCGTCACGGGCGGGGGCACGCTGGCCGCGCGGCGTGTGGAGCGCGCGCTGAGCGCCGGAGCGCAGGTCAAGGTCTTCGCCGAAACGCTGTCGGACGAATTCCGCCCGTTCCTGGATAATGGTGCGATGAGCGTCCATCACCGTCTGCCGGAGCCGGACGATGTCCGCGGGGCGATCCTCGCCTATGGCGCGGAGGAAAATTTCGAGCGCGACAAACGCCTGCGCGATCTGGCGAAGGAGGCGGGCGTGCTCGCCAATGTCGCCGACACGATGGAGCTTTGCGACTTCATCACTCCGGCGATTCTCGACCGCACGCCGCTCGTGGCGGCCATTGCGTCATCGGGCGCATCGCCGATCCTTGCCCGCATCATCAAGGCCCAGCTCGAAAGCGCGATCCCGGCCACCTTCGGCAACCTGTCGCGCTTTCTCGGCCAGTTCCGCGATGAAGTCGCCGAGCGGGTGACGGACGGCACTCAGCGGCGGCGCTTCTGGGAAGATGTGACGGAAAGCGCGGTCGGTGAGCGTGTCATGGCGGGCGACGTCGCAGGCGCGGAGGCGGCCTTGCGGGAGAAGCTGGATGCGTTCTGCGCCGGAGACGGCAAGCCGGTTGGCGAGGTCTATCTTGTCGGCACCGGGCCGGGTGATCCGGATCTGCTGACCTTCCGCGCCCTTCGGCTGATGCAGCGCGCCGATGTCGTGCTCTATGACCGGCTGATCGGTCCCCGCATCATGACGCTGGTGCGCCGCGACGCGGAACGCATCTATGTCGGCAAGAAGCAGAACGAGCATACGATGAGCCAGGAGGAGATCAGCCGCCTGCTGGCCACGCTGGCGAAGGAAGGCAAACGCGTTCTGCGGCTCAAGGGCGGCGATCCGTTCATCTTCGGACGGGGCGGCGAGGAAATCGAGGAAATCGCGCGGCATGGCATTCCGTTTCAGGTCGTCCCGGGCATCACGGCGGCAGCGGGCTGCGCGGCCTATGCCGGCATTCCGCTCACCCATCGCGATCATGCCCAGACCTGCATCTTCGTCACCGGTCATGGCAAGGACGGCGAGGTTGACCTGAACTGGGAGGCCCTGATCCAGCCGAACCAGACCGTGGCCGTCTATATGGGGCTGACCATGATCCGCGCGCTTGCCTCGGCATTCATTTCGCATGGCATGGCTGCGGACATGCCGGTCGCCGTGATCGACAATGGCACGCGTCGCGCGCAGCGGGTCGTCACCGGCGAGATGGCGGATATTGCCGATCGTGTCGAAGCGGCTGCGCTCGCGGGACCGGCGATCATCGTGATTGGCACGGTTGTCAGCCTGCGTGAGCAACTGGCCTGGTTTGGCGCGGATGGCGACGAAACCGTGCTGTCCGGGGGTGCGCGCGAAAATGACGCGGCCTCGTAGGCCGGACCTGATGCGCGCATTTTTATTAAAAACTGCCTACAAAATTATGTTTTCTATTCACTGGCAATGGCGTCAATGTGCCAGAACAAGACAAGGATGTTTCATTTTCCCTTGTTGATTTCCATTTTGGCACAAAACGTGCAAATCATTTTTGAACTCACTCATCCAGAAGTGGATCAGATGCTCGGAGACAATAAATAAAATTCTCTCTGTTCATGAAAATTATTTACTTAACGATCCGCGGCTTCTTGCACGAAACATTAAAGATTGTATCCTTGAAGTTCAGGGTTAGCTTTTTGTTCATACTAAGACCGCCTGCAACGCTACGTGACAGCACGGCAGCACATTGCAAAGCCGCTCCACCGAGAGTTGCTCGCGGCGTATCAATCGGCTGACTCTAGGAAAGCCCCACTCGTTTCCGTCTGCCTGCACGCACTTCAGGGCAGTGAGGAGTTTTGCCGAACGTCATCGGCCGGTTGGGCGGATTTTTACGGGAACAGTTGAAATGGTATCGGTTTCTGAGTGGTTTGCCGGCAGTCCCGCCGAAAAATATCGTGAACCCGCGATTAACGACGGAACAGACCCCCTTCGTCAGCGCAGGAACGGCGCTCATCGCAGCACGCCCCATCCCACAGCCGTCACGCCTCATCTGGCTGTTGTCGACGCCCCCGCAGCGACCCCATTGCGGGCCGCCGAAACGGCAAGTGCGCGGAAACTCCCGGACACCCCGGTCGGCGGCTGGATGAAGCGCGGCTTCGACATCACCATCGCCGCGACCACGCTGCTCCTGATGCTGCCCATCTTCCTGATGCTGACGGGACTGATCTATCTCTCCATGGGCCGGCCGATCTTCTTTGCCCAGCAGCGGGTCGGCTTCCGGGGCCGCAGCTTTGCCTGCTACAAATTCCGCTCCATGGTCACCGACGCTGATGAACGGCTCGCCCGCCATTTGCGCGAGGATCCCGAAGCGGCGCGCCGCTGGGCGGCAACGCAAAAGCTCGCCGACGATCCCCGCATCACGCTCCTGGGACGCATCCTGCGCAAATCCAGCCTCGACGAGTTGCCGCAGCTGTTCAACATTCTGCGCGGCGACATGAGCTGCATCGGACCGCGTCCGGTGCTGGCCCGGGAACTGGCCTGCCATTACGGCACGTCGGCAAAGGCTTACATGAGTGCGAGACCCGGCCTGTCGGGCATGTGGCAGGTGAGCGGGCGCAGCATGACCAGCTACAAGCGCCGCATTGCCTGCGACCGCTTCTATGTCAGCCGCTGGTCCATGCTGCTGGATCTGAAGATCCTCTACCGGACCATACCGGCCGTGCTCAAGACGGACCAGACCTCGTAAGGCGGGGTAAGGTCAGTCGGCCTTGCCGCAGGCTGAGCATCGTATGAGGGAAGCTCAGCCGCAAAGACACGCCGCCGCTAGATCAGCTTCCGCATCGACCTGAACGCCGCTCCGCTAAACGTCCAGATTGGCGACGGCCAAAGCATTCTCCTGAATGAATTCCCGGCGCGGCTCCACAATATCGCCCATCAGCTTCGAGAAGATCTCGTCGGCTTCATCCAGTTCGCCGATCTTGACCTGCATGAGCGTGCGCGCATTGGAGTCGAGCGTGGTCTCCCAGAGCTGGTTGGGGTTCATCTCCCCTAGCCCTTTGTAACGCTGCATCGAAATGCCTTTTCGGCCGGCTGCGTAAACCGACGCGAGCAGGCTCACCGGTCCGTAAATCTCTGTTTCCAGCCCCTTGCGTTTCAGCACGCCCATCGCGCCATAGACATCCTGAAGGTGCTGGGCAAGCTGGTTGAGCTTGCGCGCATCCGCCGAGGCAATCAGTGCGCGGTCAATGACATGCGCCTCCGTCACGCCGCGGACTTCCCGCGTGAAGACGAGGCCGCCCTCATCGGTCACGTCGCCGATCCAGCCGCGTTCGGTTTCCTCCGACAGCGTGTCCAGCCGGCCGGCAATCCGCTCGGCAAGCGCCTTTGCCTCGCCTTCATCGACGAGAACCTTCGGATCAAGCGCTCCCACCACCGCAGACTGTTCGATCACGAAGCGCGCATAGCGGCTGTGAAGCCCGTCGAGAATGCCGACGGCCATACGCGCCTTCTCAACGATCTGCTGCAGATCAGCGCCGGACACAGTTTCGCCGTTGCCCAGTTCGAACAATGCTTCCTCAATGCCGCCTGCGATCAGATAATCCTCGAAAGCGAGCTGGTCTTTCAGATATTGCTCGGAATTGCCACGCTTGACCTTGTAGAGCGGCGGCTGGGCAATATAGAGATAGCCGCCTTCGATAAGTTGCGGCATCTGGCGATAGAAGAATGTCAGCAGCAGCGTGCGGATATGAGCGCCGTCAACGTCGGCGTCGGTCATGATGATGATGCGGTGATAGCGCAGCTTCTCGATATTGAAATCATCACGGCCAATGCCGGTGCCAAGCGCGGTGATCAGCGTACCGATTTCCTGGCTGGACAGCATCTTGTCGAAACGCGCGCGCTCCACATTCAGGATCTTGCCGCGCAAGGGAAGCACCGCCTGGAACGCCCGGTCGCGGCCCTGCTTGGCGGAGCCGCCGGCACTGTCGCCCTCGACCAGGAACAGTTCGGATTTGGCCGGGTCGCGTTCCTGGCAGTCGGCAAGTTTGCCCGGAAGATTGGCCACGTCGAGCGCACCCTTGCGCCGCGTCAACTCGCGCGCCTTGCGGGCCGCCTCACGCGCAATGGCCGCTTCGGCAATCTTCTGCACGATCGTCTTGGCTTCGCTCGGATGCTCCTCGAACCAGACGCTGAGCGCTTCGACCATTGTGCTCTCGACGATCGGGCGCACTTCGGATGACACCAGCTTGTCCTTGGTCTGGCTGGAAAATTTCGGATCGGGCACCTTGACCGACAGCACACAGGTCAACCCTTCACGCGCGTCATCGCCCGTCAGTTGCACCTTTTCCTTCTTGGCGATGCCGGATTCGGCCGCATAAGTGTTGACCGTACGGGTCAAGGCGGCGCGGAAGCCGGCCATATGCGTGCCGCCGTCGCGCTGCGGGATGTTGTTCGTGAAGCACAATACGTTCTCGTGATAGCCGCCATTCCACCAGAGCGCCGCCTCGACGGTAACGCCGTCCCGTTCGGTCTGAAAGGTGATCGGCTTTTCAATTAAGGGCGTGCGAGCGCGGTCCAGATAGCGCACGAAGGCTTCCAGGCCACCTTCATATACAAGCTCCTCGGTCGTGGGCTCCACCCCGCGCAGATCGGTCAGGACGATATGAACGCCCGAATTGAGGAACGCCAACTCCCGCAGCCGATGTTCGAGCGTTGCAAAGTCGAACTCGGTCTTCGTGAACGTATCGGTCGATGGCAGGAAGGTCACGCGCGTTCCGCTGCGATCGGGCGCGTCGCCGGTTATCTTGAGCGGTTCGACGGAAACACCATGTTCGAACGACATGGTGTGCTCCTTGCCCGCGCGCCAGATCGTCAGATCCAGCCGGGACGAAAGCGCGTTCACAACCGAAACGCCAACGCCATGCAAGCCGCCGGAGACCTTGTAGGAATTCTGGTCGAACTTGCCGCCCGCATGAAGCTGGGTCATGATGACTTCGGCGGCCGAAACGCCCTCTTCATGCATCTGGGTCGGGATGCCGCGGCCATTGTCCTCGACTGTCACCGATCCGTCGGCGTTCAGTGAAACCAGCACGCGGTCGCAATAGCCTGCCAAGGCCTCGTCGATGGCATTATCCACCACCTCGTAGACCATATGATGCAGGCCCGTACCGTCGTCGGTATCGCCAATATACATGCCCGGACGTTTGCGGACGGCTTCAAGGCCTTTCAGAACCTTGATGGAGCCTGCGCCGTATTCGTCCTCGGACATTGTCTTGCGGGCGGTGTTCGCACTCATCGAAACCAATCCCCTGTTCCCGTTCCTGTGTGCAGCGCCTCGCACTGCATATCTCCACCGCCAATCGCGGCAATCGAGCCGTTGGCGATGGTAAAAAACTGTGCCCGTCCACGAAGCGGCGCAAAGACGTCGTCATCCGTGCCCGTCAGCCAGGCCTGTGCGCCGAGCGCCTCGATTTCCTCGAAAAGAGCCTCGCGCCTTGCTTCGTCCAGATGGGCTGCAATTTCGTCCAAAAGCAGCAGCGGCGCAAGGCCGCCCCGGGCGTCTTTCACCGCTTTCGCATGGGCGAGAACGAGCCCGATCAGCAAGGCTTTCTGTTCGCCTGTCGAACAAAGCTGAGCGGGCATGTCCTTGGGCCCGTGACGCACCAGCAGATCGGAGCGGTGCGGGCCGGTCAGAGTGCGCCCGGCGGCGCGATCGCGTTCACGGCCATCGGCAAGCTGGCGGACATATTCGTCCTCGACATCGACCGCGGCCAGGTGCGGCAACGCATTTTCGAGCAGGCCTTCCAGCGTAAGGGTGGCGTGTGGAAAGGCGCGGGTCTCTTCAGTCGAAGAGGGCGCTTCGGTTGCGGTGAGCCTCTCTAGCGCGTCAATCCGCGCCGCCGCGATCGCCGTGCCGATCTCGGCCATCTGGGCCTCGATTGCCGCGAAGAGCCTGCCGGAGCGTTCGCCCATGTCCAGCAGGCGGTTGCGCTGGCGCATGGCGCGCTCGAACTGGTTCATCCGGCTGCGATGCGCGCTGTCGAAACTGGCCGTCATGCGGTCAAGGAAACGGCGTCGTTCCGCAGCAGGTCCGGTAAAAAGCCCGTCCATCGCCGGTATAAGCCACAAGACCTGAAGGTAGTCGCCCAGAACGCCGGCGCGGCCGGCCTTTTCGCCATCGACGCGGACGGCTCGGCTGCCGCTCGGAGCGGCGCTTCCAGGGGGCTGAGGGGTTTGCCCGGTGCCAAGCGACATGTGCTCGCCGTTGAGCGAGAGTTGCGCCGATACGGCCCAGGCGCCATTTCCGGAAAGCCGGGCGAGATCGCTGAAAGCGGCGCCGCGCAGTCCCCGGCCGGGCGTCAGCATCGAGATAGCTTCGAGGATATTGGTCTTGCCGGAACCGTTCTGTCCTGTCAGCACAACGGAACAACCGTCGAGCGCCAGCGTACAGCTGGTATAATTCCGGAAATCGGACAGGGTCAGCCGCGCAAGGTGAACGTCCGCCCCAGCCCCGTCGCGGTCTGCGGCCCAGCAGCCATGTGATGTCAAAACTGCCAAGGCAATCCCTGTCATTCGAATGACGGACCGGAACGCACATCAATCGGCTGTTCAGCCGGCTGAAATGGCGCTCAAACCCGCATCGGCATCAGAACATAGAGAGCGGAGGTATCGTTCTCATCATGCAGCACAGTCGGAGCGCTAGGATCGGACATTTCGAAAACCGCACGATCACTCTCGAATTGTGCTGCAATATCTAATAAATAGCGTGCGTTGAAGCCAATTTCCAGTGCCTCGCCGTGATAATCCAGCTCCAATTCCTCGGTCGCTGAGCCCGATTCGGGATTGTTCACCGAGAGAACCAGCTTGCCCTCCGCCATATTGAGTTTTACGGCGCGCCCCTTTTCGCTCGACAGCGTCGAAACACGGTCAACGGCACTGATGAAGGCCGCCGTATCGATCCGCATGGACTTGTCGTTGCCTTGCGGGATAACCCGCTGATAATCCGGGAAAGTTCCGTCAATCAGCTTGGATGTCAGGACGACATCGCCGGCGGTAAACCTGATCTTGTTCGCCGACAGGTTCACGGACACCTCATCCGCCTTATCGGTCAGCAATTTCGCCAGTTCCTGCACCGTCTTGCGTGGCAGGATGATATTGGGCATTCCCATTGCGCCATCGGGAAGCGCGACATCCATGCGGGCGAGGCGATGGCCGTCCGTTGCAACCGAGCGAAGGAACGTCCCGTCTTCGGTTTCAATCGCGTGGAAATATATGCCGTTGAGGTAATAGCGTGTTTCATCCGTCGAAATGGCGAATTTTGTCTTGTCGATCAGCCGCGCCAGATCGCGGGCGGGTAACTGAAACGCGTGCGACATGTCGTCGAGGCCGAGTTCGGGGAAATCGTCGGCCGACAGGCAGGCGAGGAGAAAACGCGAGGAACCGGCCGAGATCGCAAGCCGCCCCTCATCCGCCTTGTTCGCCAGCTCGATCTGGGCGCCATCGGGCAATTTTCTGACGATGTCGTGCAGCGTATGGGCAGGCACCGTGGTGCCGCCATGGGTCATGGTTTCAGCCTTGGCCGTCTCCGTGACCTCGATATCGAGATCGGTCGCCTTGAGATGCAGCGAATTTTCCTCGGCACGAAGCGACACGTTGGCCAGGATGGGAATCGTATTGCGCCGCTCGACCACGCTGGTCACGTGCTGCAAGGCCTTCAACAGCGCGCTTTTCTCGATTAACAACCGCATCGTCAATCCGTTCCTGCACAAAGGATCTGGTCCGGCTTCCGCCACGCAGACCGCTTCGCGTCTCTCAATTTCCCGAGTCATCATTCCGACCATCGCCGATCATGTGGCAATACCTGATCATGAAACCCGATATGAACCTCTTGCCGTCACAGACCAGCTACGAGAGAAATACCTGATATCAAGGACTTACTGCAACGAGCTTGCGTCGAGGCGAGGTTTTTCTCTCTCAAATGATTCCGACATTAGCATGCTGCCCGATTCTGTTGCTACTCTCTTCGGACAGCATGAATTCGCCAAACTTGGCTGTGTCGGCCAAGCTTGGCTTTTCGGATTCACCAGATCGGCATCATTTCTCGACGAAACGATCCTGATCCGCATCTGCTTTTTCGAACTCAATCTCTCCGAATAATGGTGTCCATTTTAGCGGATCTCGCTCCAGGCGTTTTGACCGCCCGGCTATTCCTTCAAAAGCCGCTTCAAAACCTCGACTTCCTCTTTTAGGGTCGGGTCTTCCTGCAGCAGCGATTCAATCTTCCGGATTGCGTGAAGCACGGTCGTATGATCGCGTCCGCCAAAGCGGCGGCCAATTTCCGGCAGCGACCGCGAGGTCAGCGATTTTGCCAGATACATGCCGATCTGGCGGGGACGAACGATCGAACGATTGCGCCGGCTTGACAGCAGATCGCCGCGATTGACGCCGAAATGCTTCATGACGACCCGCAGAATATCGTCGATCTTGACCCGCCGCGGTTCCTTGCCGCGAATGAGATCGCCGATGATCTGCTC
>JBHJOB010000034.1:0-36239 GCA_050330195.1 Rhodomicrobiaceae bacterium
TCAGCGATGCCGAGATGGCCGCACTCGCCATCCAGCGACACGACTTCCATGGCGACTGGAACTACACCTTGCGGCCCCGCCCGACTTGATTGGCGCGGTTATTTATGCAGGCTGCCTTAAACAGAACCGCCAGGCCCATCGCTGCCGACAACTCCGACATCTTCGCGTTCGTGCCACACTGCGTAATCGAATCTTCGGACTCGATGCCGAAATTTCTGAGGCCTCGAAGCTTCTCCGCCAACTCCGAACTCGACGTCTCGACCGCGCCGCCCTCGCCGGTGTGAAACATCTTCGTTGCATGAAAGCTGTAGGCCACCGCATTGCCGAAATGGCCAATGGGAGTGCCTCGAAAAGCTGCGTTAAAGGAATGCGCGGCATCGTAGACGACGGCCAAGCCGTGCTTGTCGGCAATTTTCTGTATGGCGTGAATGTCGCAAATCCGTCCGTAGACGTGCACGCCGAGAATGGCTTCCGTCCGCGGCGTAATCGCTGCTTCGATCAGGGCCGGATCGATCGTGAGGTTGTGGCGGTCAATATCGACGAAGACCGGCCGGGCGCCTGCCCATATGATCGAATGGGTCGTTGCGCAAAAGGTGAATGGCGTCGTGATGACCTCGCCTTTCACGCCGAGAGCCTGCAAGGCCAACTGCAATGCGATCGTGCCATTGTTCACGAGGATGAGATTGCGGGCGGCAACCAACTCGCGCAGGCGCAACTCCAGCAGGGACAGAAGCGGGCCGTTATTGGTGAAGCGCCGTTCAACGAAAGCGATTCGGAGGTAGCTGGCAAATCGATCGAAATCGGGGATGATCGGTTGAGCGACGGTCAGCATTCGGCCCTCCCAAGCGGCCGGGCGGGGACGCCGGGCGCGGGAGCGAAATCGTGTGAAATGAACGTCTGCAAACTGATAAAGAAACCTTCCTTACCGGAACGGTCCTCTATCATACCGGCAATCTTCATTCTTTCAGCGGGATCTCCCACAGCAATCAGCCGGTTTGCTTTCCGGTGCCGGAGGCAGGCGGCGTGGAAATTTACAACATCAAAACCAGATTGTTTGCGATCAGGGTTGAAATCGTCGACGAGGCAGAGAACGGCATCTCTGCCGCGATCAAATATCAACTGCGCAAGCAGATCCTTGGCGTGCCCGCCCGCCCCATAAATATAAAATTGACCCACTCCGACCAATGCTCCACGACAAGATTAGGGTTGCGTTAACGAATGTCGCCACCCTAAATTGCGCGCCTTAGGGCCGCAAGCCCCATATTCGGAATTACAGGTTGGTCGGATTTGATTGTGGAAAAGGCGAACAGGCCGTGTCCCGGCAAGACCCTGCGCGATATTTCCGGCCTCCCGGAGAACTGGCGACGCTGGTGCAACAGCTTGCGCTAGTGTGATGATCCAGAAGTTCGTCCCCAGTTTGCGGCGTGCCCATTACGAACTTCTGGATCTGAATCACACTTGTAGAATCAATAAGCTAGTGTCCCTTGAGATTCCGAAGTTCGCTACGGATCTTGCAGCTGACATGATGCGAACTTCAGAATCGGGACACTAGACAGATCATGACAGACTTTGAAGGCATCACTCCCGAGTTTGCCGAGGCGCTGAACAAGCGTGGCTATACCGAATTGACACCCGTGCAGAAAGCCGTTCTGGCGCCGGAGCTGAGCGGCGCGGATGCGCTTGTTTCGGCGCAGACAGGCTCCGGCAAGACCGTCGCTTTCGGCCTCGCGCTCGCGCCGACGCTGCTTGGCGATGCGGACCGCTTTACCGGGGCCGGCGCGCCGCTTGCGCTCGCCATTGCGCCGACCCGCGAGTTGGCAATCCAGGTCAAGCGCGAACTTGAATGGCTTTACGATCCGACGGGCGCAACGGTCGTCTCCTGTGTCGGCGGCATGGACATGCGCGCCGAACGCCGGTCGCTGGAGCGCGGCGCGCAGATCGTCGTCGGCACGCCGGGGCGCCTGTGTGACCACATCCGGCGCAATTCCCTCGATACCTCGCAATTGCGCGCCGTTGTTCTCGACGAAGCGGACGAGATGCTCGATCTGGGTTTCCGCGAGGAGCTGGAATTCATTCTCGAAGCGCTGCCCGCAGAGCGCCGTACGCTGATGTTTTCGGCAACGGTGCCGCGCTCCATCGTTTCGCTCGCCAAGAAATATCAGCGCGACGCCGTGCGCGTGACGACCGAGCAGACCGAAAGGCAGCATCGCGACATCGAATACCGCGCCATGACCGTTGCCTCGCACGAGCGGGAAAACGCCATCGTCAACGTGCTGCGGTTCTTCGAGGCGAAAACCGCACTCGTCTTCTGCTCGACGCGGGCGACCGTCAATCACATTGCCGCACGCTTCAACAATCGCGGATTTTCCGTGGTCGCGCTCTCCGGCGAGCTCAGCCAGAAAGAGCGCAGCAACGCATTGCAGGCCATGCGCGACGGCCGCGCGCGCGTCTGCATTGCGACCGACGTTGCGGCGCGCGGTATCGACCTGCCCAATCTGGAGCTGGTGATTCACGCCGATCTGCCGACCAATCGCGAAGCGCTGCTGCATCGGAGCGGACGCACGGGCCGCGCCGGGCGCAAGGGCGTCAGCGTGCTGATCGTTCCGCATAGCGCCCGCAAACGCACCGAACGTCTGCTGGCCAGCGCCGAGATCCGCGCTCATTGGGGCAAGCCGCCATCCGCCGATGAGATCATCCAGCGCGACAATGAGCGCATCCTTGCCGATGCAGCGCTCAGCGAGCCGGTGCAGGAGGAAGAGCAGGACATGGTGTCGGAGTTGCTGGCGCGTTACGGCGCGGAGCAGATCGCCGCCGCTCTGGTGCGCCGCTATCGCGCAGGCCAGTCCGCGCCGGAGGAATTGCTGGACGCCGGCCCTGCGGAGACCAAGAAGCGGGAGCGCGGCGGCTTCGAGAACAGCGTCTGGATGTCGGTTTCGGTGGGCCGCAAACAGAATGCCGAGCCGCGCTGGCTGTTGCCGATGCTGTGCAAGGCCGGCGGCATCACCAAGCGCGAGATCGGCGTCATCAAGATGCAGGATCGCGAGACTTACGTGCAGCTTGCCGCCGATCATGCGGACCGCTTCTTCAAGGCGATCGGTCCGGATGGCAGGCTGGAAAACAATATCTGGGTGAAGCGTCTGGATGACGCGCCGGGCGATTTGAGCGCCCCCGCCCACGGCCGGACAAGGCCAGATGACCGGCCTGAACGCCCGCGAAAGGCTTATGAGGAGCGGCCGCGAAAGCCGTATGAAGGGCGCAAGGCGGAAAGGCCGGAAAAAGCCGAAACGCGCAAGGCCGAGGATCGCGGCGAAGCAAAGCGTTTTCCCAAGCCAGGGCGCAAGCCGGCAGACCCGTCGCCAAATGCGGCCACGCCGCCAGCGCAGCAACGGGCAGAATACAGCGGCCCCCCCGCGTCAGCGGGCGGAAAACCGCCCAAGAAACAGAGCAAATCGCGGCTGGAACGCCGTGCGCGACGCGCTGCCGAGCGTGCGGCAAAGGCTGCGGAAAGTGCCGCGGACCCGAAGGTTGCGTCCAGCGGTTGACGCGATCTCCCGCTTGGATCAGGTCTGTTCCACGCTGCCCCATCGCTGAAGCAGCAGCGCAATGCACCAGCAGAACAGCGCCCAGCCCGCGCCGATGGCCCATCCGGCAAGAACGTCCGTCGGCCAGTGCACGCCGAGATAGACGCGGCTGACGCCGACGATGAACGCGAGGCCCGCCGCCAGCAGCAGCACATAGACCTTGACGAGCGGGTGGGGGCGGAATCTTGCGATCAATGCGCCCAGCGTCAGGTAGACCACGGCGGAGAGCGTTGAGTGTCCGCTGGGGAAGCTGGCCGAACTCACGATGGAGCCATGCGGCACCAGATCCGGACGCGGACGGTCGAAGCCCGCCTTCAGGAGCGTACTCAACAGGAGACCGCCCAGCACCGCGACAAGCAGAAACAGCGCCGCGTGCCACTTGCCCTCAAGGAGCAGAAAACCGATGGCGCTCAACGTTGCCAGAATGAGGATGCCGAAGCCGCCCAGCCCGGTGAAATCGCGCATCATCTCCTGAAACCAGCCGGGTCCGAACATGAGCGAGGGGTCGGCGGGATCGCGCATCATCAGCAGCAGGGCGCGGTCGATGGCGGCCGTGCTGCCTTCGGTCACTTCGTCGGCGAGTTCGGCGAACACCCAGAAGGCGGATGCCGCGAGCAGCAGCGTCAGCAGGATCGGCCATTCGCGTCTGGCGCCTGCGAGGAGCCTTGTGAATGTTTCAAGCGAGAAGCGGCCGTTTGCGTCTGTATTGTTGGGAGGCGTCATTGTTCGGGCCTAACGTCTGGCGGGCGCAAGAGTTGCAGCGAATGCCGGGACCATAGCCCTTATTGCGGCCTCGCGCCAAGTTCAACGACGTAGGAAAGCTGATCCGTGCGGCAAAGGCTGAGCCGCCACTCGACCGGGGTGTTCTGGAGGCTGTAGACGATCCGGTCGAGCTTCAGCAGAGGCGTTCCCTGTGCGACGGAAAGCGCCTCCGCCTCGGCAAGACCGGCCACGGCCGCGCTCAGCTTCTCGGTGCCGCGCGAAATGGTGATGCCGTAAACCTTCTGGAAATGATCGTAGAGCGTGTTGGGAAGATCCGCCTCATCGGGCAGGCCGGCAAACAGGCGCTGCGGCAGAACGATCGTCTCGACGATGAGGGGCGCGCCGCCGATCGTCCTCACGCGCGAAATACGAAAGACCCGTTCGTCCGCCTCCAGCGTAAGCCGGGTGCGCTCTTCCTTGTTCGCGAGGCCTTCGGTTCGCTCGACATTGCGGGAATCCGGCTGGGCGCGCCGTCCATTTGCATCGAAAAAGTTGAAGAAGCGGAACAGCATGTCATCCGGTGTGTGCCGGGCGACATAGGTGCCGCGGCCCTGCTTGCGCACCAGAACATGATCGGCGGCAAGCGAGTCCAGCGCCTTGCGGATGGTGCCTTGCGAAACGCCGAGTTCAGCGGCGATGGCGAATTCATTGGGCACCAGATCACCGGGACGCCAGACGCCCGTATAGATGCGCTCCAGCAGGATCTCGCGCACCTGCGCGTATAGCGGGCGACTGCTGATACCGCGCGCACCGGAGACGCTGCCTGAATCTTTCCGCTCCACCATTTCACTGCCATTGCCATCAAGTCTTTAATCTTATATAAGATACAAAATTACCCCTGTCACCAACGGGATGAGGAACGCCATCCATGTCCAATCCGCACTTTCTGGTTCACTCCGAAAAAGACAATGTCGGTGTCGTTGTCGTCGAAGGCCTGACAGCCGGCACCGAAATGCTCGGCGTCATTACCGAAAATGACACCACGATGACTCTTTCGGCCAAGCACGACATTCCGATCGGGCATAAGGTGGCGCTGAAGGAGCTGAAGGACGACGATACCGTCATCAAATATGGCGAGGATGTCGGCCGCATGGTCGCCTCCGCCGGTCCCGGCGATCATGTCCACGTCCACAATATGAAAACAAAGCGCTGGTAGGTCGACATCATGGCATCCAAATATTCGAACCCGACTTTCAAGGGCTATCGCCGTGAAAATGGCCGCGTCGGCGTGCGTAACCATGTGGTGATCCTACCGGTAGACGACATCTCCAACGCGGCTTGCGAAGCCGTGGCCAACAACATCAAGGGCACGATCGCGCTTCCCCATGCCTATGGCCGCCTGCAATTCGGCCCCGATCTGGACCTGCATTTCCGCACCATGATCGGCACGGGCGCGAACCCGAATGTCGCGGCCTGCGTGGTGATCGGCATCGAGCCCGGCTGGACCAAGCGCATCGTCGACGGCATCGCCGAGACGGGCAAGCCGGTGGTCGGCTTCTCCATCGAGCAGAATGGCGATCTGAAGACGATCATGGACGCCTCCCGGAAGGCGAAGGAATTCGTCCATTGGGCAACCGAGCTTCAGCGCGAGGAATGCTCGATCTCCGAGCTTTGGGTCTCGACCAAATGCGGCGAGAGCGACACCACGACGGGCCTCGGCTCCTGCCCGACGGTTGGCAACATGTATGACAAGCTGATCCCGGAAGGCATTTACGGCGTTTTCGGCGAAACCTCTGAAATCACAGGCGCGGAGCATATCTGCAAGGAACGCGCGGCAACGCCTGAGGTCGCTGAACGCTGGTACGCGATGTGGAAATCCTATCAGGACGATGTGATCGAGGCGAACAAGGTCGACGATCTGTCCGAAAGCCAGCCGACCAAGGGCAATATCGAGGGTGGCCTGACCACCATCGAGGAAAAGGCGCTCGGCAATCTGGAGAAGATCGGCCGCACCTGCCGCTATATCGACATTCTGGAGCCCGCAGAGGCGCCCAAATCCGGCGCGGGTCTGTACTACATGGACACCTCGTCGGCGGCGGCCGAATGCGTTACGCTCATGGCGGCGGGCGGCTATGCTGTCCACACCTTCCCGACAGGGCAGGGCAATGTGGTCGGCAATCCCATCGTGCCGGTCATCAAGATAACCGCCAATCCGCGCACAGTGCGCACGATGAGCGAGCATGTGGACGTGGATGTCTCCGGCATTCTGCGTCGTGACATGACGATAGACGACGCGGGCGATGCGCTGATCGACATGATCGTGCGGACCGCCAATGGACGCAACACGGCGGCCGAAGCGCTGGGTCACCGCGAGTTTGTTATGACAAAACTTTACCGCAGCGCCTAAAATAAGAACCGCAACCGATAATCGACCGAACCAAGGGAGAAACCCCATGATCCTCAAACGCCGCACTTTCATCGGCCTGGCCGCCGCGGCGGCCGTCGCCGGATTTGCCACTGTTGCCTATGCCTATCCGGAGAAGCCCGTCGAATACATCATCCCCTTCGGACCGGGTGGTGAATCCGACATCACCGCGCGGCTCCAGCAGCCCTTCTTCAAGGAGATGTTCGGGCAGGAGCTTGTCGTGTCCTACAAGCCGGGCGGCGGCGGCGCGGTCGGCTGGGCCGGGCTCAATTCCGCAAAGGCGGACGGCTACACGATCATGGGCGTGAACCTGCCTCATATCGTGCTTCAGCCCGCCGAAAAGGACGTCGGCTACAAGACCGACGACGTCAACACGATCTACTGGTTCCACTACACGCCGGACGCCATCGTCGTGAAGGCCGACAGCCCGTTCAAGACGCTCGACGACCTGATCAAACACGCCAAGGACAATCCTGCGAGCCTGACCTTCTCCGGTAGCGGCAAGGGCACGGCGAACCATCTGGCGCAGGTCCGCTTCGACAAGATGGCGGACATCAAGACGACCTATGTGGCGTTCAAGGGAACCGGCGCGTCCAACACGGCGCTGCTGGGCGACCAGGTGCAGGCCGCATGGGGTTACACGACAAGCGCCGCCGGTATTGGCGATCAGGCCCGCATCCTCGCCGTTGCCATGGAAGAGCGTCATCCGAAATATCCTGATGTTCCGACCTTCAAGGAACTCGGCTTCGACCTCGTTTCGGGCGCCTATCGCGGCATTGCGGTCCCGGCGGGGACGCCTGACGACATCAAGACGAAGCTTGCCGACATGATCGGCCAGATCAACGCCGACCCCGAGTTCCAGAAGAGGATGATCGAGGGCGGCTTCGCGCTGGTTGACATTCCGGCCGACAAGAATGCCGAATTCATGAAGCAGAAATCGGAAGAGTTCATTGCAGCCGCGAAAGAAGGCGGCATTCTGAACTAGGATCCAGCAATCGGCCTCTTCCAGGCGGGAGAGGCCGATCCGTTCGTGCCGGTAACGGAAAAGCCGTCAGATCAGGATCGCGTCAGGTGGAATCCTTCTGCCACACATGCAGATGTCGTTCCCGCGCAAGCGTGAATGACAAAAATTGTGTCCATCTGGACTGATCTCGATCTAGCGGCCTCTGATCCACTTGTTCGGCTTCACGTTGCCGGCTTTTCAGGCGATCTTTCTTTTATCTTCATGGGGGGCCTTGTATGGGCTTGGAATGGCTGCTGGAAGCCCTGACGCCACTCAATCTGGCGCTGGCGCTGCTTGGCGTCGTCGCGGGCACTGCCATCGGTGCGATTCCTGGCCTGAGCGCGACCATGGCTGTTGCCGTGCTGGTGCCCTTCACCTTCACCATGGCTCCCGCCAATGCGCTCATCCTGATGGGCGCGATCTATTCCGGCGCGATCTATGGCGGCGCCTATTCCGCGATTCTCCTGAACACTCCGGGTACGCCCTCGGCCATCGCCACGACGCTTGACGGCTATCCGATGGCGCGGCGCGGCGATGGCGATCTGGCCATGACCGTCGCCTGTCTCGCAAGTGTGATCGGCGGAGTGATCGGTGCGATTGCCCTCCTGACGCTGGCGCCGCCCCTGTCCCGCGTCGCGCTCGCATTCGGTCCGGTGGAGTATTTCTGGCTGGCGATCTTCGGCCTGTCGCTGATCGCCGCGCTTTCGCAGGACAGCCTGCTGAAAGGCGTGATCGGCGGCGCGTTTGGGCTCCTCCTGTCCTGCATCGGCGTTGCGGAAGTGTCGGCGGACGTCCGGCTGACCTTCGGCTCGGTCACGCTGCTCGGCGGCATCAATGTGATTGGCGCCCTGATCGGCCTCTACTGCATTCCCGTCCTGATCGACCTCGTGGCGACGCCGGAGCGGCATTTGCGGATTACCGACGAACTGCGCGGCTTCCGGCTGCGCGAGGCGCTCGGGATCGTGTGGCGGGGCAAGTTCAACGCGATCCGGTCATCCGTTGTTGGAACGGTTGTGGGTATCCTGCCGGGCGCTGGCGGATCGGTGGCGGGGCTTGTCGCCTATTCCGAAGCACAGCGCACGGCGAAGCCGGATCAGCGCTATGGCAAAGGCGAGCCGGGCGGCATCATCGCCAGCGAATCCGCCAACAACGCAACCGTGGGCGGCGGCTTCATCCCGACGCTCGTGCTCGGCATTCCCGGCACGCCGCCCGATGCCGTCATCCTCGGCGCGCTGCTTGTGCAGGGAGTGCGCACGGGGCCAACGCTGTTCACCAATGAAGCGCCCATCGTCTACACATTCATCTGGGGCCTGCTTCTGGCGACAATCCTTATTCTGCCCGTGGGTTTGCTGATGGGCCGCTACGCCTATAAAAGCATCGTCGCCATGCCCAAGGCGATGCTCATACCGGCGGTCGCCTTCATGACGATCATCGGCTCCTATGCGATCCACAACAATATTTCCGATGTGATCATCATGATCGTGCTGGGAGCGGCAGGTTGGGTGCTGGGCCGCTTCGGCTTCGGCGCATCACCGATCGTGCTGGGGCTGATCCTCGGACCGATAGCGGAGCAGGGGCTGGTACAGGCCTGGACCATCGGCTCGGCGCGCCAGGATCTTTTCGGCATGTTCTTCGGCCGGCCGATTTCCATCGCCATCATCATCTTCACGGTCTTTTCGCTGCTCAGTCCGATCCTCCTGCGGCGGATACAGGCGAGGCAGGAGGCGCGAAATGCAGCAGACTGAACGCACACGCGATTTCGGCAGCGTCATCATTGCTGCGCTCATCCTGATGTTCGGCGTGGTGGTCATCTGGGATACGACGACCTATTCCGATTTCGATTCCGCCGTGTTTCCGCGCATCGTCTCCTCGGGGATGATCGCACTCTGCCTGCTCTACATGCTGCTCTGGCTGATCGGGCTCGTCGGCTACCGCGCAGGCGATGGCGAAACGGAAGTGGGCTCATGGCCGCGGCGCGTGGGGCTCGTGATCCTGATGCTGGGCGGAACGCTGGCCATGCCGTGGGCCGGGTTCATCCTCTCCTCGCTCGTCACTTTCGCGGCTCTGACGCTCATTGCCATGTACGAGCCGTGGACGAAGACGCGCATTATCGTTTATCCCCTCGTCGGCATCGCCGTCGTCCTCGGCTTTTATGTGCTGTTCGGCGAGTTGCTGCGTGTGCCGCTGCCTGTGGGCACTTGGTTCGACGGCTGAGAATCGCGAAGGTTTGCTCATGGCTGACATCATCATCTCCGAATTCATCGACGCCGAACCGCTTGAGCGTTTCGAGGGCTGGTCCGTTCACGGCGACGACGAACTGTGGAGCAGGCGCGGCGATCTGCTGGCCGCCATGGCAGGGGCCAAGGCGATCATCGTGCGCAACCGCACGCAGGTCGATGCCGAGTTGCTGGCCCATGCGCCGCAACTGGCAGTCGTCGGACGTCTTGGCGTCGGTCTCGACAATATCGACCTGGAAACATGCAAGGCGCGCGGCATCGCTGTTTGTCCGGCGGTCGGCGCGAATGCGCAGGCGGTTGCGGAATATGTGGTGGCGTCCGCGCTCGTGCTGCTGCGCTGGTCGGCCTTTTCCGGCTGGACGCGGCTGATGCGGGGCGAATGGCCGCGTCAGCAGATGGGCGAGGGGCATGAAGCGGCGGGCAAGACGCTCGGGCTGATCGGTTTCGGCTCCATCGGTCAGGTCACGGCGGCGAAGGCGCGCGCGCTTGGCCTCAGGACGCTTGGCTGCGATGCGTTTCTTGCTGCCGACAGTCCCGCATGGGCGGACACCGAACGCGCCGATCTGCAGACGGTTCTGACGCGGTCCGACATTATCAGCCTGCATTGTCCGCTCACCCCGGAAACGCGGGGGCTCGTCGGCGCGGCGGAAATCGCGGCCATGAAGCCCGGCGCAATCCTGATCAACACGGCGCGCGGCGGGATCGTCGAGGAAGGCGCGCTTGCGGCGGCGCTGCGGTCCGGCCATCTGGCCGGCGCGGCCATCGACGTCTTTGATGCTGAACCGATCACCGAAGCGGTGGCGGCTCTGTTCGCCGGACTGCCGAATGTCATCCTGACGCCGCACATCGCCGGGATCACCGTTGAATCCAACAGCCGGATCAGCGCGATCACGGTTGAAAATGTGCTGAAAGTCCTGAAAGAGTGCGGACTATGAGCGGGAAGAAACATCAGACGGCGGAGCTTGAAACACTCGTTGCGCGCGCGCTCGTGGCCTCGAATACCAGCGCGGAGAATGCCGCCTCCGTCGCGCGGGCGCTCGTTGCCGCCGAGATCGACGGCCAGAAGGGGCATGGCTTATCGCGCGTCGCCGCCTATGCGGCGCAGGCCCGATCCGGCAAGGTGGACGGTCATGCGCGGCCCCAGCTGAGCCGGACTCGCAGCGCAAGCGTCATGATCGACGTGGCGCACGGATTTGCCTATCCGGCCTTCGATCTGGCCGTGAGGGAGTTGCCCGCCATCGCCGCCGAAACCGGGATGGCCGGGGCCGGCTTCACGCGATCGCATCATGCGGGCGCGATCGGTCTGATCGTCGAGCGCATCGCCGATGCCGGCATGATCGGCCTGATGATGACGAATTCTCCGCACGCGATAGCTGCGTGGGGCGGGATGCGCGGACTGTTCGGCACGAACCCGATCGCCTTTGCAGCGCCGCGCGCCGGGGCGCATCCGCTGGTGATCGACTTGGCGCTCTCGGAAGTGGCGCGCGGCAAGATCATGACAGCGGCGCAAAAGGGCGAGCCGATCCCCGAAGGCTGGGCAAAGGATGAAAGCGGCCAGCCGACGACGGAAGCCGCCGCCGCGCTGAAGGGCACGCTGACGCCCATCGGCGGCGCCAAAGGCGCGGCGCTCGCGCTGATGGTGGAGATCCTGTCAGCCGCGCTCACGGGGGCGAATCTGGCGTTTCAGGCCAGTTCGTTCTTTGACGCCGACGGGGCGCCTCCCGGTATCGGGCAGTTCCTGACGGTAATCGATCCGGCGGCTTTCGGCGGTGCGGCTGCGGTTGAGCGCATAGCCACGCTGGCGCAGGCCATCGAGGATGAGGAGGGGGCGCGACTGCCCGGCGCACGGCGTTATGCGCTGCGCGATGCCGCCGCAGCGGAGGGCGTATTCGTCGCGGACGAAACGATCAAGCAGATTGAAGCGATTGCCGCAGGATGAACGCCGTTAGCCTGGCCTCGATCCGTCAGGCGGCATTCACGGATTTGCGGCATTTCGGCAGGATGAGTTTTTCGATCTCCAGTGCCGGTCCCGGCCGGCTGATGTAAAAGCCCTGCGCCTCCGTGCAACCTTCCTCTCTGACCTGATCGAATTGTTCCCTGGTCTCCACGCCTTCGGCGGTCGTGATCATGCCAAGGCTTCTGCCAAGCTGCGCCACCGAGCGCACGACCGCGAGCGCGTCCATATTGGTATCGGACAGATCGGCGACGAAGCTCCTGTCGATCTTGATCTTGTCGAAGGGAAACTTGCGCAGATTGCTCAGTGACGAATAGCCCGTGCCGAAATCGTCCAGAGCGATGCGGACGCCGATATCATGCAGCCGCGACAGGATGTTGAAAGACATTTCCTCGTCCTGCATCATGGCGGATTCGGTGATTTCCAGCTCCAGCCGTTCCGGCGCCATGCCGGTTGCAGCCAGGGTCCGCATGACAATATCGGCCAGATTGCGCGCCTTGAACTGGGCCGGCGAAACGTTGACGGCGATCTTGAGATGTTCCGGCCACGTTGCGGCGTCCGTGCAGGCTTGCCGGAGCACCCATTCGCCAAGCGCTACGATCAGGCCCGTCTCTTCGGTCAGCGGGATGAACTCGGTCGGAGACACGTTGCCACGTTGGGGATGTTTCCAGCGCAACAGTGCCTCGAAGCCGCAAATCTCGTTGCTGTCCAGATTGAGCAGCGGCTGGTAGTGCATGATGAATTCGGAGTTCTGCAACGCCTTGCGCAAATCGGCTTCCATTGCGCGCCGCGCCTGCATCCGTTCGTCCATCTCCGGCTCGAACAGATGATAGCTTCCGCACCGGTCGCTTTTTGAGCGATACAGCGCCAGATCGGCGTTCCTGAGCAATTGATCCGTCGCCTCGCCGTCGCCCGGCGCAATCGCGATCCCAATGCTCGTGCCGATCATGACGTGCTGTCCGTCGATCTCGAACGGCGCCTCGATGGCCGTCTGAACGCGCATTGCAAGCGTCACGCTGTCCGCTGTCGGTTCCAGACTTCGCAGAATGATCGCGAATTCATCGCCACCGAGGCGGGCAACCATATCGCCGGCCCTGACGCAGCCATTGAGGCGTTCGGCCACCGCTTTCAGCAAGGCATCCCCGGCTGCATGGCCAAGCGTATCATTGACCTGCTTGAACCGGTCCAGATCGAGCAGGAGCACCGCCAGCCGCCGTCCGCCCTGGCGCATCGCCGTCAGCGCCATTTCGAGGTGTTCGCGCAGGAGGGCACGATTGGGCAGATCCGTCAGCACGTCATGATGGGCAAGATGGGCGATGCGGGCTTCGGCCTGGCGGCGTTCGGTGATGTCCTCATGCGTGCTCACCAGCCCGCCATTGGCCATGGGACGGCGCAGCACGGAAATATGGCGTCCATCGGCCAGTTGCACGATCTCGCTGACCTCCTTCCGGAATCCCGAAACGCCGGATTCGATGAACGCATCGGTGTCGAGATTGCCGTATGCCCCTCGCGCGGCGCGGGCCTCCAGTATGCTCCGAAGGCTGGTTCCCGGGCTGATCTGATCGGGCGTGAGCGAATAGAGCTCGGCATAGCGCCGATTGGCGACGAGCACACGCTGGTCTGCATCGAACAGGCATACGCCCTGCGACATGTTTGCCAGCGCGGTCTCCAGCAATTGCGCCTGCGTGGCGATTTCAGCGTTCGAGCGCTCGACGACCTGCTCGCGCTCGCTTGCGCTGAACGCCGCCAGCAGACTTGCGCCGAGAAGCCCTGTCGCCACGCTTGCCACCGCAATCGCGACAAGGAGCGAATCGCTGGTCAACAGAAGTGCGCTGTTCGGGATGGCGATCGTCGGATCCGGCGTCATCTGCACGGCGCCCATTGCCGTAAAATGGTGCGACAGGATTGCAAGCGCCAGCAGGACCGCCGCCGTGACAGCCGCTTTGGCGCCTTTTCGGCGGATGGCGACATGAACGGCCGCGACGCCGAAAATGCACCCCAGCACGATGGAGGCAATCACCAGATCCGCCATCCAGTCGATGCGTCCGGGAATTTGAAAGGCTGACATGCCGGTGTAATGCATGACGGCGATGCCAAGCGCGACAATGACGCCGCCCCCGTGGAGCGCAGCCTTCCCCTTGCCGGTGACGGCCAGGGTAAAACCCAGGCCGGACATGACGGCGGCCGCCAGAAGGGAATAGATCGTCAGCGGCAGATCATATCCCGTAGGCAGGCCGGGAGAAAATGCCAGCATGGCGATGAAATGGGTCGCCCATATGCCATAGCCTGCCGCGATGCCGGTAGTAATCAGCCAGCCGACGCGCGTGCGGTCGTCTGTCGCAGAGGCGCGATGCAGCAGGTTGATGGCGACAATGCTGGTGAGAACGCAAACGGCTGCCGCGAGCAGGACCAGGCGGAGATCATGCTGAGTGGTGAGGCAGGAAGCGACGCGCAACATGCGTTCTTGTACTCCGGGCGTATGCCTCAAAGGGTACGTCCGCGGCGTTGCGTTTATCTTAAGCGGGACGTGCCAATCTTAACGGATCGGCGACGCCGCTACCTCGATCGCCTCTTTGCTACAGGTTCTCCGGGACGCCTTCTCTGCTCGCTTTCCACCACAAGAGAGGCACGAGCGCCAAGGCGACAGCGGGGAATACCAGCCAGTTGATCGACGCCCATCCCGAGGCGTTCAGCAGAGCCCCTGACGAGAACGATGCAATCGCGACCGTTCCGAAGACGAGAAAATCGTTAACGCCCTGAACCTTGGCCCGCTCCTCGGCTGTGTGGCAGTCGGTCACCATGGCTGTTGCGCCGATGAAACCGAAATTCCATCCGACGCCAAGCAGGATCAGCGAGACCCAGAAATGCCAGACCGCGAGCCCGCTGAGGGCGATCACCGCCGACGAGGCGATCAGGCAGAGCCCGAGAGCGGCGATTCGCTCCTTGCCGAAACGGGTAATCAGATGACCCGTCACGAAACTGGGACCGAACATGGCGAGTATGTGCCACTGAATGCCGAGCGCGGCCTCGCCCACCGTGTGGCCGCAGCCGGTCATGGCGAGCGGCGCGGCGGTCATCACGAAGCTCATCAATCCGTATGAAATGATGCCCGTGGAGGCGGCGATCAGGAAGCGCGGCGTCGCCATGATCTGCAGCAGGGGGCGTCCGCCGTTTGCCGCCGGCGCCGCCGTTGCGGGGGCCGGGGCAGGCGCGCGCAGCATGGCGATGACCGGGATCGCGAGCAGGGCAAGCAGGGACTGGCTGAGAAAGCTGCCCGCGAAAGGCGCGCCGGGGAGGCTTTCGCGCGTCCAGATGACAAGTTGCGGTCCGATGATTCCGGCCAGAAGTCCGCCGACCATCACCCATGAAATCGCCTTGGCCCGAAAGCTTTCCGGCGCGCTGTCGGCAGCGGCGAAGCGATAGCTCTGCACATAGGAGGCGGAAAAGCCCGCGACGAATGTGCCGAGGCAGAACAGTGTGAACGCTGCCTCAATGATACCGAACGTTGAGATCAGTCCGGAAATGACGCCGATCAGCGCCCCCAGCAGATAGCCGCCGCGCCGCCCGAACTGGCGCATGATGATCGCGGCCGGGATCGTGCCGAGCGCAAGGCCGAGCGTGAACAGGCTGACCGGCAGCGTGATGAGCGCCGGAGTTGGGGCCAGCGTCTGACCGACCAGCCCGCCAAGCGAGATGATGATCGGCGGACTCGCGCCGCCAAGAGCCTGAGCCGTCGTCAGAATGAACACGTTTCTGCGCGCGAGCGCTTCGGTCGTCATGCCGGTTCCGTTCAGTTTGTATGCAGGAGGCGGCGCACTCTAACCGACCCGGCCCTCGTCCGCCTTGAATAAATGACGCATGGCCTCGAATGTATCCGGATTGGCCGGGAGGAAAGTCTCGATCACCAGCTCGGAGAGGCTGATATCGACGGCCGTGCCGAAGATGGTCGTCGTGCTCAGGAACGACAGCACGCCCTCGTCCGTAATCAGTTCAAAGGGCGTGGCGATGCCGCCGAGCGGATCGTTTCGGCCGGGACGATGCGGTCTGGCGTTTGCCGGAGCCGGGTAGGATTTGATGTCCTCCAGCAATGCAACGAGACCGCCATCGCCCGAATTGTCGATCTGCTCGGCCAGCCTGCCGATGATGTGAGAGCGCCACTGGCGAAAATTGCCGATCCGCGATGCAAGTCCCCTTGGATGCAGGCTGAGCCGGAGCACGTTGACGGGAGGCTGGAGCAGTTCGGCGTCCAGGCCTTCGAGAAAGAACGCCACAGCCCGATTGCTGGCGATCAGATTCCAATGCCGGTCGACCGCGAGAGCGGGATAGGGCTCATGCGCCGTGAGGATCAGATCGACGGCGTTGCGCGCGGTTTCCAGCGCCGGATCGCCCAGCGGCTTGTCGGGATAGACGGGAGCATATCCGGCGGCCACGAGCAGGACGTTCCGCTCGCGCATCGGAATGCGCAGGTTTTCCGCCAGATGGAGCACCATGTCGCGGCTGGGCGAGGACCGCCCCGACTCGATGAAGCTGAGATGGCGCTGCGAGATTTCGGCGGTGGACGCCAGCTCAAGCTGGCTGAGCCGTCTGCGCCGCCGCCATTCCTGCAGCAGGCCTCCGGCGGATTGGGATGGATGGTTCATTTGCGGAGATTAGCGCAATCGGAAATCTGAGACCAATTACCTGCGAGGTAATCGACGGGCGGCGAAAAGCGCCCGATCCTTTCCGTCATGGCGCCCCTGAAAGGCGGCGCGCAATCGAAAATCGGAAAGGAACCTGTCATGGCGAACTCGCAATCCTTCTTGTCGCTGCGGACCATCCTGCTTGTCGACGCGTCCGCCTGTCTCATCATGGGGGCGGCGCTCGTCGCAGCGTCAGATACTCTTGCAAGCCTGCTGAGCATTCCAGCCGCGCTTTTGTTTTATGCCGGGCTGAGCCTGTTTCCCATCGCCGCATTCATGGCGCTCATTGGCTTGCGCTCGCCGATACCGCAGGCGGGTGTGTGGCTGATCGTACTGGGAAATCTGGGCTGGGTGGCGGCGAGCGTTGCGCTGCTGGTCATGGACTGGATTGCGCCCAATGGGCTGGGCGTCGCCTTCATTGCCGCGCAGGCCGCGTTCGTCGCACTCATGGCCTGGCTCGAACATGGCGGGTTGCGCGGTCCGCAGGTCGCGCATGCGGGATGATGGTCCCGCCGCCCATAAGGAACAAGGGAGGGCAGGCCGCTAACCGCCTGCCCCCTCATTCTTCGCATATGAGATAACGATCTCGGTCATGCGCTCAGGGCTCAGCACCGGCGGCATCAGCGTTTTGAAAGTCCCGTCCCGCCCGGTAAGATAGACGAAGGTGCCATGCGCATAGATTGGCCCCTCCGTCGGGTGCTCATGCACCAGCTTCTTCTCGACGCTGAAGGCCTTGTAGACTTCGCCGAGGGCTTTCTCGGAGCCGGTCAGGCCGATCATTTTCGGATGGATTTCGGGCACAGTCTCGCGCATCGCGTCCAGCGTATCGCGCTCGGGATCGACCGTGATCAGCAGCGGCGTCACGGCAATCCCTTGCTTGCCGAGCAGATCGACGGCCTCCGCCATGCGGGGTAGGGCGACAGAGCAGATCGCCTTGCAGTTTGCATAGCCGAAGAATATGAGCTGGTAATTGCCGTCCGGATCTTTCGAGGAACGTTCATGGCCGAAATGATCCGTCAGGTAATAATCGCCGCCAACCACATCTGGAAATCCGGGCGTGTTCGGCAGGGCGGACGCCGAGCCTGCGGCATGGCGGGCGGCTTCCTCCGGCGTCTCATGCTTGACGCCGTCATGCGCAGCCGCCGCGCCGGTCAGCAGCACGGCAAGGGCTCCGGCGATGGGTAACGCAGGCGCACGCATCAGAAATTGTCCTTGATGTATTTCTCGTCGGCTTCCTTGCCGAGCCCGAAATAGCCATCCGCGGCAATCTGTTTCTGTACGGCCGGATCGTTGCGGAACCACTCGCCGGTCTTGTCCGCGAACTCGGGGTTATCATCGGCCCATGTCTTCGTCCACAGATTGGTTTTTGCCCATTCGGTTTCACCCTCGCGCCGAATGAGCTGGATCTGATAGAGCGGACCGGACTTGATCGTCTCGTCGCTGAGAATCAGGCCATCGACATCGACCGCCTGATTGCAATAGGGCAAAAGATCCGGTATCGCGCCGTTGAAAAGAGGCTGGCCGTTCTTCAGTACCGGGATCAGCGCGTTATCCGCGCTGCGAACAATGCCGAGCTGGCGCGCGCCCCCACCGCAATCCTCGGGACAATCGCCGGAAAGCTCGCAGAGAATATCGACGACCTTGGCCGAAAAGCGGGCTTTCTGCTCGCCAACGAGGTTCCAGCTATTGGCCTGGCTGTCCTTGGAGAAATCCTGCGCGCCGACGGGGGTGGCGGTCGCGGTGAGCGCGGCAAGAAGCGCCGCTGCGGTCAGTGTACGTCTCATTTCTTTGGCTCCGGAACAGCGAATGGCGGGACAGGGCCGAAATCTTCGTGGTTCTTGTTGGTGATGCCCTCATTGGCGACGACCTGCTCCACGACAATGTAATTCACGCCGTCGCGGACATAATGCATCCCGTTCGCAGTGACCCGGTCGCTCTGGATTTCCAGCAGGGAGTCCTTGTCGGCCAGCGGCGCCTTGCCTTCGAGCTTGAGGACCATGTAGACAGTTCCGTCATCGGCGAGCACGCCGACCGGAATGCCACCCGCCGCGCACCAGAGCGCGCAGGTGTGATGCGCCGATCCGACGACGGCGTCCTGGCTGCCCATCACGCCGGAATAGTAGCACCACGTATCGATAACCTCGCCGGTGATCTTGACCTGCGTGGCCTCTCCGGTTGCGGCGCGCAACGGCAACGACGCCAATGTCAGGCTCGCTGCCGCAATGCCGGCAATCGTCAGTAATCTGCTGAACGGCACGTGATCCTCCTTCCGGGACGTTTACGGCGTTCCTGTTGTCTTCTTGTAGGAACGCGGAGCAGTGCTCTGATCAAAGACGGATCGTTCTGCACGGAACCAAATCCTCGCAATCCCCGCGAAGGCGGGGATCTGAAACAAGCTTTGTACGAGATCCCCGCATTCGCGGGGATTGCGAAAAGGTATGGTTGTGCTTCCGTTAAAAATGATCCGGCTGCAGCTCTTTTCCCGAAACAAAGGATAGCCAGCCGCCTTCCCCTTGGCAAAGCAATAGGGTTCACGCGGCATCACGTCTCGTTGACTGTCCCAAAAGTGGACGCAGCGGCGCTTCAGGCAATCATTGCGGGGATAATTCCTGGCGCAGAATGTCGAGATAGTCCGTACTCTCAAGAACGGCGTTTTTCAGCCGTTCCTTCAGGACGCGCTGCGTGCAGGGCGCCAGATACCACGCCAGCGGAATGGTCGAGCAGGGTGTTGCCGCTTCGTCGGTGACGGCAGGGTCCCACTGGAAGCGCAACAGCGTCGGGTCGATGCGAAAGGTCTGCCGCAGGGTTTCCGCGCTGCGCTGGTCGCGGGCCTGGAACAGCGCCTTGGCGTGAGCGGCGAGCTCCGCGCCGCGCGGTCCGCTCTCGGATGTTGGTATCGCGGTCAGGCCGTCCTGTCCCTGCCGCATCGCCATCAGGTCGTAGATGCTCGGCACTTTCTCGCCGAGAAAGATGATACGGACCCTGGCGCGAAGATTTTGTGCGCTGATCAGATCTTCGAGCGCCAGCTTCATCGCCTGCGCCGTCGAAAGGCCCGACCCGTCGAAATAGCCGCCATCGACAAGACGGATCGCGCTCGATGCGCCGAAGCCGGAGAGGAAACCGGCTGGCAGCGCGATCGGGAAGCGGGCGCTGAGGCTCGCGCCATCGACCAGATAGATCGAACGGTTCTCGAAATTCGGGCTGTTTCTTGCCGCGAGGCTGTTGGCGTAATATTGGGAGTCCAGATTGGAAAGGATGACCGGCGACCCCGTATCGACTTCCGTGGCGTTGAAGATCAGCATCGGCACGTCGCCGGCCGGGTCCCAATAGGAATTGATCTCGCATGTCGAGAAATAGTCATGCGTGGAGCAGGCGCCGGCAGGAATTGCTGTCTTTCTCAACAGCGCGGGCGTTTCCTCGGCCGTCGTGCCCAATGCGTCCCGCCAGTTCTCGCCAAGCGCCTTGCGGAAGGCGTGCGAGCGGTTCAGCTCCATGATCGGCCAGGGAATGATGCGTTGCAGCATGTCCGGGAACAGGCCAGCGCCGACGATGGTCGAAATCACGTCCTTGGAGAAGAAATCATCGAGGATCGGCGTTGAATTGTAACTCGCCAGCGTTTCCGCATTGTCATTCAGATTGCAGGCGCTCAGGTCGGGTTGTTCCAGGCTCTGCTGCTGGGCGGCGAATGCGAGCGCACCGAGACCGCCGCCGGACACGCCGCTCACGCTGAAGATGTGATGAGCGAATGCAGGGCATTTCTGTTGCAGGAAATCGAGGAAATAGGCCGAGCGCATCGCCGCGTAGATGCCGCCGCCGGCGGAAGCGACGATATAGACCGGATAATCCTGCGTGGCGTAGGCCGCGCGGTCCCGGCGTGACTGGAACCATTGCAGGAACTGCTCGTTGCCCGTCACCTGTCCGGCGGCAACGTCCCGCGCCTCAACCGTATGCGTACTGTTGAGGCCAAGCGCGTTGATCGCCACGACCCAGACCAGCAGGATCGCTGCCCAGGGAATGCCCGTCGCACGGCCGTAATAGAACAATCCACCGAGAAAGGCGTAGGCCAGCACCACATAGAGCACGATGGTGTTGATCGAGCCGATCGAGTTGAACAGATTCGCGGGATAGAACGCGAAGAGGAGCGAGAGCGCCACGAACAGAACGATCGAACCGGCAAAGGTTAACAGGACCGCGAGCGGACGCACGAAGTAGTCCGGATCGGAGAAGAAACGCCACGCGAACAACGCAATGAAGGCCAGCGTTTCCAGAACGATCAGCGCCGCGAAACCGGGAAAGCCGCTGGCGCCCCCGCCAATCGGGATGACGCTGAGATATTTGTAGAGCAGAATGCCGGGCAGCATGGCCGTCACGCCCGCGGCAATCAGGAAACGCGCCCAACGCGGTTTGATGCCTTCGAAAAGCTTCAGCGTGATGACGTTGGCGATCACGCACCACAATGCGATCAGAATGAAGAAAAACGCGATCTTGGGCAGATAGGCCGCGCAGGTCACGTTGCCGGTCGCGCCGGGATCGAGCGCCGCCGTCGATCCGAAGCTGTTCCAGAATTCGGCTTCGCACTGGATCTCGATTTCGCTGATCAGCTTGGCGATTTCCGTCGCCTGCGTGCCGAGAAAGTCGAAAAATAGTGTCAGCGCCAGCAGGCCGAGAACGGCTACGGGCAGAATGAAAAACACAAAGCTGTCCGAGAGGCTTCTTGCCTTATGCGTCGATGCCGCTGCCATTATCATCCCCCATCGGACCATGGCCTGTTTTCGCCGACATGCTCATGGTCCGGAAAAATTTATCATATTCAAGGTTCGCCGAAGAACCGCCGCCGGTTTGCCGGTTCTTCTTACCGGTGCAGACAGATGATAGAGAACACGCTGCCGCCCTGGCTGCGGTCGACCAGCACCTTGTTGGTATTCGCCGGACATTCGATGTCAACCTGTGGCTGGTCCTGGCATTCCCATTTGACCGCCGGTTCTCCGATTTCCGCCGAGCGCGCTTCGAACTGGCGGATCTTCATGGATGTGTCCGGGGTCGCAACAGTGACCTCGCCGGCGCATTTCTGCCGGGCATTTCCAAGGAATTGCTGCGCGGGGGCCGTCGGGGCGGAGAGCAGCCAGAGCAGGCTTGCCAACGCCAGATAGCTGAAAGGCCGGAGGGCGGACTTCGTCGCGGAGATCATGGCTGAATTTCCGTCAGAACGCGGGTTGGAACTTGCAGGATCATGGTCGCAAAGCTCATGATCCGTGTACTCAATGGACGAAAAGCCGAAAAATGGCGTGGATTTTCCGACCCTCGTTTCACGAGCTACATTGGCGCAAGCACATGCAAATGTCATCCGTGGAATTGGATGACATCCGAGTTTAACAGGGCGTGAACGGGGCTATGCGGCTAATATTGCGCCGAGTTGAACCCGTTTGGCGCCGGCTCGATGACCTGGTTGCCATAGCGCTGGACTTCGAGAATGGAGAAACCGCGCTCCGATGTGCCGTCCGAGCGCAGACGGAACAAGCCGTCCACGCCTGAAAAGCCGTTGGCGCGGGTCAGCGTGTCGGGCGTGAAGCGCGAGCCTTCGGCATTGTTCGAGAGCGAAATGGCAAGGCTGACCGCGTCATAGGCGAGCGTCGAAAGCCGCGGCGGCACTTCCCCGTAGGTCTCGACATAGCGCTTGGTAAAATCCGTCCAGCCCTTGGGGTCGGGGGCAGGGAACCACGCCCCCACCAGCGCTTCTTCCTTGCCGACGCCGGTATAGTCCCAGCCGCTCGAGCCCAGCAATTTGACGGATTTTGTATCTAATTCCGCATAGGGCAGGAGCGGAGCGAGTGCGGGAAGAGAATCCGAGCCGGCCGGCATGAACAGCGCGTCGATCTGCGGGGGCTCGTCGCCCTTCTTGGCAAGCGCGGCGATCTCGCGGACAGGCTCGACCATGCCATTGGCGTCCTGCGGGTAGCTTTTCACGAGCACGACCTGCGCGCCGGCCTGCTGCGTGGCGGCAAGAAAGCTCTGCTCGACAAGACGGCCATATTCGGTCTGCGGCACCAGGGCGGCGAAGCGCGTCTTGCCCTGCGATACGGCGTAGGAGACGATGCGCGGCACGTCGCTGCCAGCCAGGAAGCTGAGCAGGTAGACGCCGTTGCCCGCAACTTTCCGGTCGCTGGAGAAGGCGATCATCGGGATGTTCGCCTTTTGCGCTTCGGGCGCAGCCGCGGCGACTTCGTTGGCGAAGAGCGGACCGATGATCAGTTCGGCGCCTTCCTTGACGGCTTCCTGAGCGGCCTGCTTGGCGCCTTCCGGCGTGCTTTGTGTGTCCTTGGGAACGAGTTCGACATTGGGATTGTCGAAATCGAACAAGGCAAGCTCGCCGGCCTGCTTGAGCGCCTTGGCCACACCTTGCGCATCGCCTCCGCTCAGGGGCAGCAGAAACGCCACCTTGACGCCCGCTTTCGGCTGCGCGCCAGCGATCGAGGCGTCGCCAGCGTCGACCGCCGCGCTTCCGCCACTTCCTCCGCTGATCGAACAGGCACTCAGCATGAGAGCCACCAGCGGCAGCAATACCGCCCGGACAGAATATGAGCCATTCAGTGGAAAAAGCCTGTGGACGCCGTAGCGAGCGAACATGTTTATTCGTCCTGTTCCGCCCGAAGCCAAAGGCCCCCATGTCGGGCGTTAAGTCTGAAGCAAGGTGCGAAAGCGGAACGCGCTTCCGCGAAAATCACGGCTATCCGCCTGTGTCACAACAAGATCGGCCATGCGATCCCCTGCGGAGAATCGCACACCGCCCGTAAAGGTTGGCACAATTTGCCCTGCGTATCACGCCCTCTTTGTATCCTGTGACTATGGCCACATGGTGGAAAAGGTTTCGTGGCATGTTATGGGAAGGCCAGTGTCCCGATTCTGAAGTTCGCATCAATGTCAGCCGCAAGTTCCGGAGCGAACTTCAGAGTCTCAAGGGACACTAGCTTATTGAGTCTACTAGTGTGATTTGAGATCCAAAAGTTCGTGTTGGACCCGCCGCAAACTGGGGACGAACTTCGGGATCATCACACTAGCCGGACAGGGCAAGGACGCGAAGATATGGCTGGAACGCTGACGGACGCGGTTGAAGCGGTTTTGGCGCAGGAATTGTCCGCTCCGCTTGCGTCGGGCCTCTATCTGGTGTCTACGCCGATCGGCAATCTGGCCGACATCACATTGAGAGCGCTTGCCGTCCTCGCCCGCGCCGATCACGTCTATTGCGAGGATACGCGCCATACCCAGAAACTCACCGGCCGCTATAACCTGTCCACACGGCTGAGTGCCTATCACGACCATAATGCGGCACGCGAGCGGCCGAAAATACTGAAAATGCTTGCCGATGGCGCCTCCGTCGCGCTGGTGTCGGACGCCGGCACGCCTCTCGTTTCCGATCCGGGCTACAAGCTCGTGCGCGAAGCCGCCGAGCAGGGCAGCTCCGTGTTCAGTATCCCCGGCCCCTCCGCCGTGCTGGCCGGGCTCGCTTCCAGCGGCCTGCCGACCGACAACTTTTTCTTTGCCGGCTTTCTGCCGCCGCGTGAAGCGGCGAGCGCAAGAAGGCTCGACGAGCTTGCGCAGATCCCCGCGACCCTCGTCCTGTTCGAAACCGCCACCCGACTCGACCGCACGCTTGCCGCCCTGGGCGAGAAATATCCGGGGCGCGAGTTGGTCATCGCCCGCGAACTCACCAAGCGGTTCGAGGAAATCATCCGGACCAAGCTTCCGGTCTCGGGCCAGCCGGAAGGACCGTGGAAAGGCGAGTTCGTGCTTCTGCTGGGGCCGCCAGTCGAGGAAGCGGCAGATGATGAGCGAGTTGCCGAGGCCGTTCGCGAGGCCCTCAAGACTGCAACCTTGCGCGATGCTGTGGAGAACGTCAGGAGAACATTGCGTGTGCCGCGCAAGCAGGTGTATGAATTGGCCTTGCAACATCAACGGGACAAACAGCCGGATCATGATGACTAAGGCAAGGAAACAGGCCGCGTACGAAAAAGGGCGAAAGGCCGAGGATCAGGCCGCGTCAATGCTTGCGCGCAAGGGCTATGAGATATTGAGCCGCCGTTTCCGGTCGCCCGCCGGCGAAATCGATTTCGTAGCGTCGAACGGGAAGCACGTCGCCTTTGTCGAAGTGAAGGCGCGCCGAAGCTTGAGCGATGCCGCATGGGCGGTAACGCCCCGTCAGCAGCGCCGGATTGCCGACGCCGCCGGATATTGGCTGCAGAATTTTCCCGAATATCAGAACCGCGATATGTCCTTCGATGCCGTGCTCATCGCCTCGGCAAACCGGAGCGAATACATTCCGGATGCTTTCCAGCTTTAGCTCTGTCTCTGCGGCCAATTTGAAGGCCTTGTCGCCGTGAATGGCCCGCAAGCCCCAGCCGGATGAATAAGCTTGCCCATCCAGAGCCGATCCGCAAATATCCGTGGCAATTCAGGGCTGCCGTCTCCATGTTGGGATGAACGGCCCCAAGACACGACAGTCCGTCCCGGCAGGAGAATGACATGAGCTTGCGCGTCGCAATTCAGATGGACCCGATCGACCGCCTGGTCATTCGTGGCGATTCCTCCTTCGCCCTGATGCTGGAAGCGCAACGCCGCGGCCATGAGCTGCTCTATTATACTCCGTCCGACATCGCGATGCGGGACTCCCGGATCATCGCCCACATATATCCTGTCGAGGTGGCGGATGAGGAGGGCAATCATTACCGGCTCGGGGAACGCCGCCAGATCGATCTTGCCGATTGCGATGTCGTGCTGCTCCGACAGGATCCGCCTTTCGACATGTCCTACATAACGACCACTCACCTGCTCGAAGCGCTGCTCCCCAACGTCCTGGTCGTGAATGATCCGGCCAATGTGCGAAATTCGCCGGAGAAGCTCTTCGTGACGCAATTTCCCGAGTTGATGCCGCCCACGTTGATCACGAAGTCGCTGGAAGACGTCAAGGCGTTTCGCCGCGAGCATCGCGACATCATCGTCAAACCGCTTTACGGCAATGGCGGCGCAGCGATTTTCCGCCTGCAGCAGGACGATACCAATCTCGCATCGCTGGTTGAGCTGTTCCAGAATGTCTTCCGGGAGCCCTTTATCGTGCAGCGTTACCAGCCCGAAGTCCGCAAGGGCGACAAGCGCATCATTCTCGTCGATGGTGAAATCGCCGGAGCGATCAACCGCGTCCCATCGACCGAGGAAACCCGCTCGAACATGCATGTCGGCGGACGCGCGGAGCCGACCGGCATTACCGAACGCGAGCGCGAGATTTGCGCCCGCATCGGTCCCGAGTTGAAGCGGCGCGGCCTGATCTTTACCGGCATCGACGTCATCGGCGATTATCTGACGGAGATCAACGTGACTTCGCCAACCGGTATACGCGAAGTCAAGCGCTTCGGCGGCGCGGATATTGCTTCGCGGATTTTCGATGTCATCGAGAACCGCGTCGATGCCCGGAAGGGGGGTACTCTCCAGACGTAGTCACCCGTATGTTCATGGCTTGTTCCATCTGCTAGACCTCAATCCATTGAGAGAATGCAGGATCCAGCCAAGCGAACGGAGCGCCATGTTTGCCCATATCTCCACGGTTGCGTTTTTGGGTATCGAGGCGCGGCCCGTCGATGTTCAGGTGCAAATCGGCCCCGGTCTCCCCTCCTTTGCGATTGTCGGGTTGCCGGACAAGGCGGTGGCTGAAAGCCGGGAGCGGGTCAGAGCCGCGCTCTGCGCGATCGGGCTGGGGCTGCCCGCCAAGCGGATAACGGTCAATCTGGCGCCGGCGGACCTACCGAAAGAAGGGAGCCATTTCGACCTCGCCATCGCCGTCGGCCTGCTTGTCGCCAGCGGTGCGATGCCCGGAGAGACGATTTCCAACTATGCCGTCATCGGTGAGTTGGGGCTTGACGGTTCCGTTGCGCCTGTTGCCGGCACACTGCCCGCAGCGATTGGCGCGAACAGTCTGGGGAAGGGACTGATATGCCCGTTCGCGTGCGGAAGCGAGGCCGCGTGGGCGTCTCCGGAAATGCCGATCCTTGCGCCGCAAAGCGTGCTGGCGCTCGTCAACCATTTCAAGGGACTCAGCCTGCTGCCGCGTCCGTCGCCCAAGCTAGACAGCACGAAGCCGGATCTGCTCGATATGCGCGATGTGCGCGGTCAGGATCTGGCGAAACGCGCGATCGAGATTGCCGCTGCGGGCGGCCATCATCTCCTCATGACCGGACCGCCGGGCGCTGGCAAATCCATGCTCGCGCGCCGTCTGCCGGGCTTGCTCCCGAAGCTTGAGCCCCAGGAAATGCTGGAGATATCCATGATCCGCAGCATGGCCGGACTGCTCGATGACGGCCGGCTCAGTCCGGAGCGTCCCTTTCGTGCGCCACATCATTCGGCGAGCATGGCGGCGCTCGTCGGCGGCGGCTCCAGACCGAGGCCCGGCGAAGCGGCGCTGGCGCATCACGGCGTGCTCTTCCTGGATGAACTGCCCGAATTCACGCCCCAGGTCATCGACGCGCTGCGCCAACCTCTGGAGTCCGGCGAAATCATCGTGGCTCGCGCCAATCACCGCATCGCCTATCCGACGCGGCTGCAACTCGTAACCGCGATGAATCCGTGCCGTTGCGGCCATGCCGGTGAGCCGGGCTTTTCCTGCCGCCTCGGCGCGAATTGCCGGGACAAGTACATGGCCCGCATTTCCGGTCCCATTCTCGACCGGATCGATATTCGCATCAACGTGCCCCCCGTATCCGCCGTCGATCTGGCGCAGCAACCGGCGAGCGAGGGCAGCCATGAAATACGCGAACGTGTGGATGCAGCGAGGGTGCGGCAGCGCCGGCGGTACGAGGTTCTGGAAAAAGGCAACACCCTCAGGACAAATGCGGATTGCCCGCCGGCCCTGCTGGAGCATGTGGCCGCGCCTGACGCTGCGGGCACGAAATTGTTGCAGGAAGCGGCGACGGCATTCGGTCTTTCCGCAAGAGGCTACCATCGGGCCTTGCGCCTCGCGCGTACGCTGGCCGATCTCGACGAGGAGGACAATGTCCGCTCAGTGCATGTTGCCGAGGCCTTCGCGCTGCGTGGCGCCGAGCCGGGCGGCGCCACGCGGGTCCAGGCAGGACAGAACGAAGCGTTGGCAGCGCAACGAATTTGAGCACCGCCGTCAAGTCGATAAAGCGCGCTCAGCGCAGTTCCGGCAACATCCTTGCGCAAGGCCGATAGCGATGACACCCGGTCAGATGATCGTTCACCATGCCGACGGACTGCATCATCGCGTAAACCGTCGTCGGGCCGACGAAACGGAAACCCTGTGCTTTCAGGGCCTTCGAAATCCTGCGGCTGAGATCGGATTCGGCCGGAACATCCGCCAGCGTCTCATGGCGGTTCTGAATGGGCTTGCCATCGACGAACTCCCAAAGAAACGACGACAGGCTCTGGCTTTCCGACAGCGCCAGATAGGCTTGCGCATTCGTGATCGCGGCTTCGACTTTCAGCCTGTTGCGGATGATGCCGGGGTCGGCAAGGAGCGCCGCGACCTTCTTCGGTCCGTAGCGTGCGATCTTCTCGGCGTCGAAGTGATCGAAGACCTGCCGGAAATGCTTCCGCTTGCGCAAGATCGTTATCCACGAAAGACCGGCCTGGAATCCTTCCAGAATGATCTTTTCGAAGAGCGCGCGGCTGTCGCCATTGGGCACGCCCCATTCCTCGTCATGATAGGCGATGTAGATTGGCTCGCCGCCCACCCAGCCACAGCGTTGCTCCGTCACCAGCTACGCTCCTTTCGCCGGAACCGTATAGCTCGCCCAGGGTGGCTGCCTGACGGTCAACTCAATATCCCCGATGCGAAGCGGAACGCCCTTGTCGAGCGCGTCCTGCACGCGGTCCAGCCGAATGAGCGCAACGCCAAGCGTGCCTTCGACGGAGCCAAGCCGCCCGACCGGCTGATCGCCTGCGGAGATCTCCGCGCCGCCGCCTTCCAGCGGAGCACTCGCCTCAATGGCCGCAATGCGCGTTTTCGCGATGCCCTTATGATGCATCCGCGAGACAACCTCCTGCCCGACATAGCAGCCCTTCCTGAAATCCACCCCATGAAGATCGTCGTAGCAGGCCTCGTGCGGAAAGGCTTCGCCATACACGTAGTCAAGCCCGCCCTGGGGAACAGCGCAGGCTATCCGGTGACTGTGATAAGCGGTATCGCCCACGATTCGGGCGGCGGGAGCGGCAGAGGGAACCGCGTCGCCCTTCATGATCATGCGCTGACCGAGGGGCGCATGGCGCGGATCGGCATAAGCCGCAAGACTGCCCGCTACAGGCTCGGATTGCTCATCGCCCCAGGCTGCCGCGATCGAAAGATCAGCGGAAAGATCGGCGATTTCAAGCTTGGCGCGCAATTTGTAGAGCGAGAACCGCTTGACCAGTTCGTCGACATGGTCGCGTGGGCAATCGATCCAGTAGCGCCCGTCTTCAGGCATGAAGATCAGGAAATCGGAGGTGATCTTGCCCTTTGGCGTGAGCAGCCCGGCGAAGAGCGCTCCGCCCGGTTGCGTTTTCTCGATGTCGTTCGTGATCAGGCCCTGAAGGAATTTCGCCGCGTCGGGGCCCTTGATCTCGATAAGGCCGCGATCGGGCAGGAGAGTGAGGAAGCTGTATGACATGCGGAATTCCTTAACATTTTTAAACGATTCGTTCCTGTTCGTTTGCAGCGGCGACGGGCGCCTTTGTAGATGAATTTAGGAGGTCGTTGTCCTAAATGCTATCAACAGGACGGGAGTGTCATGGGAAGCCTGCCATTGAACCGCGCCGGTCGCACCGCTATTGCTGACGGCAATTTTCTTCCATCCCAGCGACAGGCGCATTCTCCATGTCCACTTCCTTCGATCTGATCATTCGCGGCGGCACTATCGTCAATCAGGATGGCTCCTGGCAGGGGGATGTCGGCGTTCGAGGGGGACGCATTGCGCGGACTGGAGCGCTGGGCGCCGCGACAGCGGCTGAGCAGATCGACGCGCGCGGGCTGCATGTGCTCCCCGGCGTGATCGACAGTCACGTTCATTTCCGCGAGCCGGGCGCGGAAGATCGCGAGGATCTGGAAAGCGGCAGCCGCGCGGCGGTGCTCGGCGGCGTGACCGCGGTTTTCGAAATGCCAAATACCAACCCGCCGACGACGACGGCTGCAGCGCTCGCCGACAAGGTTGCGCGGGCGCGCGGCCGGATGTTCTGCGACTTTGCATTCTATCCCGGCGCGACGACGGACAATATCGATGAACTCGCCGCGTTGGAGCGGGTGGAAGGCGCGGCTGGCATCAAGGTCTTCATGGGCTCGTCCACGGGCAATCTGCTGCTGGACGATCCGGTCCTGCTGCGGCGTCTGTTGCAAAAGGTCAAGCGGCGCGTCGCTTTTCATTCGGAGGACGAAGCGCGTCTGAATGCGCGGAAAAACCTCCGTGTCGAGAACGATCCGTCGAGCCATTCCGTCTGGCGCGATCCGGAAGCCGCCATCATGGCGACCCGCCAATTGCTCGACATCGCGCGGGATACCGGCGCGCGCATCCATATTCTCCATGTGTCGACCGCGGAGGAAATGTCCCTCATCGCGGAAAACCGGGCGCAGGTCACCGCCGAGGTGACGCCGCATCACCTGATGCTCCCGATACCGGAAGCTTACGACAAGCTCGGCACGCGGGCGCAGATGAACCCGCCCTTGCGGAATGAAAAGACTTGCGCGGCTTTGTGGGATGCGCTCGCTCAAGGGATCGTGGACACGATCGGCTCCGATCACGCGCCGCATCTGCTGGACGCGAAGGCAAATCCTTACCCGGCCTCGCCCTCGGGAATGCCGGGCGTGCAGACGCTGGCGCCGCTGATGCTGAACGCGGTCAATGCCGGCCGGCTGACCTTGCAACGCTTCGTCGATCTGACCAGCCACGGACCCGCCCGTGTCTACGGCATTGCCGGGAAGGGGCGCATTGCGGGCGGCTATGACGCAGACCTGACATTGGTCGACATGTCCGCGAGGCGAGTCATCGAGGACAAATGGATCGCGAGCCGTTGCGGGTGGACGCCCTATGCCGGCTGGAACGTGACGGGCTGGCCTGTGGCCACAATCGTTCGCGGCAGGATCGTCATGCGCGAGGATGAAATTGTTGCGCCGGCTGGCGGCGAGCCGGTTCGCTTTGTGGAATGCGTTCGTGCGTAGTACGACGCCGGACAGGCTGAATGCGCGAAGATCGTCTGTCCCCTGTTTCATCGGCGACCGCACCCCGCGATGGCGGCGGCCGGTCAGTTAAGCCGCAGCTGCTGCCGGTCACCCTTCCTCATCGACAAAATAGTGCCACGTCCCGTCATGCCCGATGCCGACTCGGTAGTAATCATATTTGCCTGATGCTTTCATGGCCATGAATCTCTCCGCTGAGACGAGCGTAAGCAACTCGACCTGCTGCGCGGGGGTGAGCTGATCAATGGGCATATTGGCAAAATAGGGCCATACATACATTTCATCGCCCGTGCCCGCATCCGTGCGGGAAAAACCGCTACGGAACAGCTGAACAAAAATAGCCAGGATTTCGCGTCCTTCCCCGTCACCGGATACCTTGCGCCAATGGGCAATCGGGTCCAACGGTTTCACCTTGCCGATGATCGGCGGAATTTCGTTCATCTCCACGGGGACGCGCATGGTGTCGATGTCGCCGCTTGCCGCCGCATCGAGAATGGCGCGGCGCATGCGATCGACCTCGGCCGGCAGAACTGCTGCATCACGCAGAATTTCAATCGGTTTTTTTACGTCTTCCGCCTTCTGATCGGCCCTTTTTTCTGCTTTGAGCTGCGGAGTTAGCAATGGCAAGGCATAGACAAGCCCCAAGACGGCGGTTAGGAATAGCGTCGGGATTCTCAAGCGGCGAATCATGTTGTTCTGGGATGGTCGTCGCATCCGGCGCCTCTCTGGGTGTATCAAAAATTTACCTTGTTTGGGCAATCTGGAGACTGCCAAAGCGACGCGATGAATTGGTCCAAATTGCGCCAACCTTATGACGAGGCCAACAAACGGTGTTTCCCGCTGATGTCGTAGCAACCAGCACGCAGCTCATTCTGAGCGGCCTTGTTATTGGCGTGCTTATCGCGGCGCCCGTCGGTCCGGTCAACATCGTATGCATCCAGCGAACGCTTGAGCGGGGGTTCTGGGGCGGGCTCGCCGCGGGTCTCGGCGCGGTTATCGCCGACGGCATCATCGCCGCCGTCGCCGCTTTCGGCATCACGGCGATTTCCGGCGTCATGTCCAGCTATGAAAAAGAGATCCAGCTGATTGGCGGGCTGATCATCATCGTGTTCGGCCTCAAGCTGTATACTGCGAAGCCGAAGCTGGCTGCACAGAAGCGCACCAACTGGGCCCAGTTGCGCCGCATCGTCGATTGGGTGCCGGAGCGATTACGGCCTGCAATACGTTTTCAGATCTGGCGGATTCTGCCGCATGCCAGCGTTATTCCACAGACTTTTTTTCTCACCATCACCAATCCCGGCGCGATCCTTGGCCTCTTCGCCATTGTCGGAGGGCTCGGTTCGGTTATTGGAGGGTTCAGAAGCTATGTGGAGGCGCTGACGCTGGTTGTGTCGATCATGCTGGGCAGCCTGTTCTGGTGGGCTGTCTTGTCACGCCTGATCGAGAAACTTAGGCACAAGCTGACTGAAAATCGTCTCAAGGTGATCAATCAGGTTGCCGGTCTGGTTCTGGTGGTCTTTGGCGGCGTTCTTTTCTTCCAGCTTGCAATGGGACTGTTCGGTCATGCGGCCGATGCATCCATGACGGAGCCCGATCCACTGCCAAGCTTCTTCTTTCGCAGAGAGCCTGCCTTACTGGGTGACCCGGTATAAGGTGAACTCGCCATTATGCACGCGGCGCGGCAGACCTTCCGTCATGCGGGCGACGGCATCTTCGCCGTAGCTGGACACCAGATCGGACAGCGCTGCAAAGAAGGCAGCATTGGCAAGCAACTCCGGCTCGATACCGTCGTAAATCGCCTCTTCCCAAGCTTCCATAATATAGCGGAGAGCGGCTTGCTTTTTTTCTTCCGCGGAAAGTGGGGTATCACAAACGAAGTCGTAAACTTTTACACTGTTCACGCCTGATCTCTCCGAAATAAAATTGAACGCATCCCGCTATACTTGTCCTAACATAGGGGAGGCGAAAGTGAACGGTTATAGTATCTTTGTCCTTAACGGCGCTGAGCCATTAAGGATAAAAATGTCTTAACGATTGTTCTGAGCCAGTGCGTCGGCAAGTCCGGCTCCCTGTTGCATGAAACGTTCGATAGCCTGAAGGGCCGGCCGGGTGCAGGTTCGGTAGGTGCGGGCGTATCCCCGATACCCCTTGTTGAAGCTGTCGACCAGTTTGGCCCGGCGGAGAGCGCTCGTTCCTTCGGCGCTGACTAGCTGGCGCATCTGGTCCCGCCAGATCTGGCCTTCATCGGCTCCGCACAACTCCCTCAGATAGTGAACCGCGCCAAGAATTTCCGACAGCCGGTAGATCTGGGCGTCATAGGGCCGCGCATCGGGGTCCGTTATTCCCGAAGAACCCGCGCCCGATTGCGCACCCACTGGTGCGGAGAAAAAAACTGACAAGGCAAATACCATAATGACTACACGTGATAACGAGGCCTGAGACTTCATCTTGCCGGCTCTTATACCTAAGGTTGTGTTAAACAGTCAATCGCAACTTTGCCAGCTAAGGGCTTACCGCTATGTCCCGTATCGGGAATGGCAAAAGTCTAGCCGGTTCCGTCATTTACCATTTTCCATGCTTGGGATGCCAACTCGCTCAAGCCTTCAGTGACCGGCAGGTCGCCCAAATGCGCGAGCGTTTCCCAGCGCACCGCCGCTGCATCGCTTCCTGCAACGGCTGCGCCTTCCGTCCATACACCGCAAAAAACGACAATGACCCGATGAAATAGCACTGCGCCCCTGTCATTTTGCTGAACAACATCTCTTACACCGCAAATTCCGGAAATTTTGGCCCGTATTGCGGTTTCCTCGTAGAGTTCGCGCGTCAGGGCATCGATCGCGGCTTCACCCGGCTCGATATGACCGCCGGGCAGGCTCCACAGATTTGCTGCGGGCGGCCGGGATCGCTGTACCAGCAGAATTCTGCCGGCGCGAAAAATCGCCGCGCTCACGGCCGCTTGAGGGACGATCCGGCGCTCTCCCATGGTATTTTCCGTCATGAAGTTTCCAAAAAAGCGGCTCAGACTTTGCATGTGACTGCTACCATTCATTATATCTTTGCAAGAGCATTTAGAAATCGATTGCCGCGCAACGACGCCCGCGCGCCATCTGAACTTGAAATCCGGAGCCGTTCGTCATGCTGAAATCCCTCTCGTCATTCTTCGATTCCTTCAGGGAGCGGGATGAGGGCCCCGGTCTTGACGAAGACGAAGTCAGGCTGGCGACGGCCGTGCTTCTGTTTCATGCAGTCACCATCGATGGAACGGTGCGCGAAGAGGAGATGGCGCGGCTCAAGCCGCTGTTGATGTCGTATTTTCAGCTCGATGAGCCGGAATTGAACCGGCTGCTGACGCTGGCGCAGCAACAGGAGAAGGAAGCGGTGGACATCTACCGGTTTACCTCCATCCTGCGCGACAGGCTTTCGCTCAACGAGAAACACAAGATCATCACCATGATGTGGCGGCTCGTCTTTGCCGATAACGAACTGGCCCCGCTGGAGGACAATCTGCTCTGGAGAACGGCCGAACTGCTTGCCGTGCCCGCGCGCGACCGGATGGAGCTGAAGCGCATGGTCCTCCAGGAGACCGGGGCCGGTGAGGCATGAAGTGGCTGCAAAGGATCGAGACAGGCTGGTCGCGGCGGAACGTCGAACGGTCCGGGGCTCTGGGCGAGGCTGAAGGCCGGCAGCCGGTTTGCATCATCACCGGTGCGAGCGAGGGGATCGGCCGGTATCTGGCGAACGAGTTTGCTCAAGCCGGCCATCGGCTGCTGCTGATCGCCCGAAGCGGCGGCGCGCTCGAAAATGCGGCAACCGAGTTGCGCCGCGATTACGATGCCCAGGTTTTCACGGTTGCGATCGACCTCACGGCGCCCGGTTGTCTGGAACGCATCGAGGCGGCATTGCAGGAGAACGGGCTTTACGCCGATGTCCTCGTCAACAATGCCGCCTTCGGGCTCGGCGGGCTCTTCGCCGAGCAGGCGCCGGATCGCCTTGAAGATTTATGCCGGCTGAATATGGAAATCCTGACGCTCCTGACCCGGGCCTACCTGCCCGCAATGCTGGCGCGCGCGCGTGGAGGGGTGCTCAACGTCGCCTCGCTGGGCGGCTTGCTGCCGGGCCCCTATCAGGCCGCCTATTATGCGTCGAAAGCCTATGTCGTCTCGCTGACGGAAGCGCTCGCCCATGAAAATGCCGGGCGCGGCGTGCGCATTTCCGCCGCTGCGCCTGGGCCGGTGGCCACCCGCTTTCATGAGCGGATGGGGGCGTCCAGCGCGCTTTATCTGACGCTGCAGCGCGTCATGCCGGCGGAAGATGCAGCCCGCATCATCTATAGCGGGTACGCCGGACGGCGGACCATCATCGTGCCCGGCCTTCTGGCTTCGTTCAACGCTTTCGCGGTACGTTACATACCGCACATCATTCTCGTGCCGTTTATCGGGTGGTTCCTGAAACGGCGTTATTGACTAAGATGAAATAAGCAAGGGAACGTGACTGCAAATGGCTTCTGATGGATCAGGACTTTTTCACGATAGCGGAGTGGCCGGGGCGGAAGGCGTGGCCGGAGAGAGGCCGCAGAGCCGGAAAGTCCTGATGATCTTTCACCGGCGCGAGGGCCAGCCCGGCGCGGTCGGACAATGGCTGAGGGCCAACGGTTTCACCCTCGACTGCCGCTGTCCGGGCTTCGGCGATCCGCTTCCGGAAACGCTGGACGATCATGCCGGGGCGATCATGTTCGGCGGCCCCATGAGCGCGAACGACCCGGAGGAGTATCTTCGCCGCGAGATTGACTGGCTGGGCGTTCCGCTGCGTGAGAACAAGCCCTTTTTCGGCATTTGCCTCGGCGCTCAGATGCTGGCGAAACATCTTGGCGGCGAGGTGCGCGAGCACCCGGAAGCGCTTGTCGAAGTCGGATATTATCCGATCAGCCCCAGCAATGAAGCGGGGAACGTGGAACTGCCGGCACAGGTCTATCAGTGGCATCGGGAAGGTTTCAGCATGCCGTCCGGAGCAAAGCGCCTTGCGAGCGGCTCGGCCTTCGAAAACCAGGCGCTACAGTATGGAGACAAGGCGTTTGGCGTGCAGTTTCATCCGGAAATGACGCTGGCGATGATCCACCGCTGGACCACACATGCCGCGCATCGCCTGTCGGGACCGAACGCGCGCCCGCGCTCCGAGCATATCGCGGCGCATAACACCCATGGGCCCGCCTTGCGCAAATGGCTCGACGGCTTCATGAGCCGGCTGTTCCTGGACCCGGCTCATTTCTGATGGAAATCAGCCGGGATCTCCATCTGTTTGCGTTGACCTCGATCTTTCCGAAAAATTGTCCCCACGAAGGCGCAGGGCTGTCCGGGGAATGAGTCAGTGTGTGGCGGCGCATGCCCGGCAATTCCGGCGCGAACCGGTTATTTTCTGATTGTGAGACTCAGAAAATGGAGCCGGACATGCGTTA
>JBHJOB010000035.1:0-105436 GCA_050330195.1 Rhodomicrobiaceae bacterium
TTTTGTCAACGCAGCCTAGTCGCAGCCATGATAATCCATGCAGCCGTAATAGTCTTCGTTCCTCTTGCCCCAATTGGCGACGCATTTCCGGTGCCATTTGGCGCATTGGCCGCCAGATCTCGGAGAATAACCGTGGCTGTAAGTGGAGGAGGGATAGTAGACATAGCCTCCTATGTGCGTCGGATAATAGCCCCGGCTGTAGTAGTACGGGTAATCATAGTAGATCGAGCCCGGACCTCTAGGCAGGTGAATCTGTGTGCCGTGACCACGGCGTCCGATTTCGATCACGCTGTTTCGCGCGCTTTCACCAGGACTGAGAAAGAACTTTCCGGCCGACACGGCATTGGCCATCGGGGCAAGGCCCACTGAACCCACCGCCAGCACGCAAGCCATTAGAATGGATGCGAACAAATTCCGACTATTCATGAGAGTACCCCGCACAGTAATATTATGACAAATTACTTGCGATCTTCATTATCAGATCGCTTCGAGACTATTTATATCAAAATATTTGTATTCAGTCGAACCATTGTCGTGAATGATTGGGGAGAAACCCAGCTTACCGCTCCAAGCCGCGTAATCGTGCCTCGTAATTGGCGTTGGTTCTGCCCCAACTGCTCTCCTTAGAGAAGCGGAGCAATCGGGAGCGTGGGTCAAGCGCGAAACGCTGCCGTTCCTCCCACGGACTTTCGCGGATGGATCTGACGCTCACCCAGCAATGGCTGAGCGCGCCGGAAAATTGACGGCGAAGGCAGACGCAGATCAGGATCGTCTCCGTCGGAGTTCATCCTGATCCGATACAGATCGGGCAGCTGCTCGAAGCTGCCCGAGCACGAAGTCGTTCAGCCTGTCAGCGACGCATCCAGCGTAATCTCCGCATTCAGCACTTTCGAGACGGGACAATTCGCTTTCGCCTTCGCCGCGATCTCCTGGAATGTTGCATCGTCGGCGCCGGGAATATCCGCTTTAAGGGTCAGTGCAATGGCGGTGATGGCAAATCCGCCGTCGACCTTGTCGAGCGAGACCTTTGCGGATGTTTCCATTTTCGTCGCGGTCAGACCGGCCTCGCCAAGCGCAAGCGAGAGCGCCATGGTGAAACAGCCCGCATGGGCCGCACCCAGCAATTCTTCCGGATTGGTCCCGCGCTGTCCCTCGAAGCGCGCGGCGAAGCCATAGGGGTGAGCATCGAGCGCGCCGCTCTCGGTGGAAATGGCCCCCTTGCCATCTTTCAGCCCGCCGGACCATACGGCGCTGCCTTTGCGAATGATTGCCATTATCGTTCTCCTTGTTCTGCGGTTTGCGGAATACGCTCATTGTTATTGCGCCGCCAATTACCGGCGATACGCTCAAAGGCAGATAGGAAGCCGCCGCACCGGCGCAAGCAGTACGGTCCAGCGATTGCACGGAAATTCCTGTCCGAATCCCCTTCGCGCACGAGAATGTGTGTGCTTCCCCGCAGACCGCCGCCGCAACCGCCGACCGGGAACGGGCGCACAAGATACCGCTCCCGCGAATGCGCGGCGAACAGAAATCAGCCTCGCATCGCTTGCGCGGAGCGGAAATTTCATCTTTCTTGGGGCTGAAACGGCGTCGCACTGCCCATGCCGGGCGACATGAGGACGCTTCCGCATGACCGCGCTTCACGCGCCACAAGATCGAAGGGATTTCGGAGATGATCGACCTCTACAGCTGGACGACGCCCAATGGCCGCAAGGTTTCCATCATGCTTGAGGAACTCGGCGTCGATTATAGCGTGCATTCAATCGACATTTCCAAGGGCGAGCAGTTCGATCCCGAATTTCTGAAGATCGCGCCCAACAACCGCATTCCCGCGATTGTCGACAACGAGACCGGCATGCACCTGATGGAAAGCGGCGCGATCATGCTGTATCTGGCGGAGAAATACGGGAAATTCCTCCCCGCCGGCGACGAGCGGTGGCGGACCATCGAGTGGCTGATGTGGCAGATGGGCGGTCCCGGTCCGATGCTGGGTCAGGTCCATCATTTCCTGAAGTTCAATCGCGGCAAGTCGGAATATGCGGAGGAAAGATATTCCAACGAGGCGCATCGCCTCTACAAGGTGCTGAATACCCGGCTGGAGGGACGCGACTATATAGCGGGCGAGGCGAAGGGCGAATATACGATCGCCGACATGGCCTGCTGGCCGTGGATCTCGCGCTTCGAATGGCAGGAGATCAATCTTGGCGATTATCCGAATGTGCGCGAATGGTATGTCCGCATCGCCGAGCGGCCCGCGGTGCAGAAGGGGTATCACGTCCCTAAGTTCACGCAAGACATGCCTATGCCATAGAGCGAGATCCGATAAAATGGGCGCCATTTTTCGGAAAAATCGAGCTTGAAACAAACAGATGCATCAGGATCGTTTCTGTAAGAAATGATCCTGCGCCGACCGGAATGCCGTTCAGCCCGCGCGCTCATAGACGAATATGGTGTAATCGTGCTCGTCGCCTTCCGCACGCGGATGATAGGTCCGGCTCGTCTCGGTCCATTCGCCAAGGTCGATCTCGGGGAAGTGGACATCGCCCTCCGGTTCGGCGTGAACGCGGGTGAGGTACAGCCGCTTCGCAATCGGCAGCATTTCCTTGTAGATCGCCGCACCGCCGATAACCATGATCTCACGCGCCGAACGCGCCTCGGCGCAATCTTGCGCCACCTTCAGGGCCTGCTCGACACTTTCCACCGCGATGGCGCCCTTGGGCCCATATTCGCGATTGTGCGTCAGGACGATGTCGTCGCGCCCCTCCAACGGTTTCTTGAGCGAGTCGAAGGTCTTGCGGCCCATGATGACCGGCTTGTCGAGCGTCGTCTTCTTGAAATGCCGCCATTCAGACGGAATGCGCCACGGCATACGGCCATTGCGGCCGATGACGCCATTCTCCGCGATGGCGACGATGAGTGCGATAACCGGTTCCGAATTTCCCATCAAACAGCAACCTCGGCCTTGATATGCGGATGCGGCTCATAGGCTTCAAGCTTGAAATCGTCGTAGACGAAATCGAAGATCGAGCGCACATCCGGGTTGATCACCATGCGCGGCGGGGAACGCGGCTCGCGCTGCAACTGCCGGTCCGCCTGTTCGAGATGGTTCAAATAAAGATGTGCATCGCCAATCGTATGGACGAAGTCGCCGGGGCGGTAGCCGGTGACCTGCGCGACCATCATCGTCAACAGCGCGTAGGAAGCTATGTTGAAAGGAACGCCGAGAAAGATATCGGCGGAGCGCTGGTAAAGCTGGCAGGAAAGCCGTCCGTCAGCGACATGAAACTGGAACAGGCAGTGACATGGCGGCAGCGCCATATCTTCGACGTCAGCCGGATTCCATGCAGAAACAACATGGCGACGCGAATTGGGGTTGGTCTCCAGCCCCTGGATAAGTTGCTTGATCTGGTCGATTGGTTGCCCGGTGGGCGCCGCCCATGACCGCCATTGTTTACCGTAAACCGGGCCAAGCTCGCACTTGTCGTCGGCCCAGTCATCCCAGATTGAAACACCATTTTGTCGCAGATAGCGAATATTCGTATCGCCGGAAAGGAACCAGAGTAACTCGTGAATAATGGATTTTAGATGCAGCTTTTTGGTAGTGAGGAGCGGAAAACCCTCATTAAGGTTGAAGCGCATCTGATGGCCAAATATGCCTAGCGTACCAACGCCAGTACGATCGGAGCGCATAATGCCTTCTTCGCGCACGAGACGCATAAGATCAAGATATTGCTTCATAATGCCAGAGCCTTTCGGTTCGCCGGCAACCCGGCTCAACCTTCCCGGGCCCGCACATGCAGGCAAAATATCTGACTCGCATTAGGCTTCTAACGTTTTTTTAAGCCTGTGGATTTCCGGCGGGCTCGTCCTTCCCGCTTTCACTCCGCAAGGCGCCGACTTCGGCACGTAGCGCATGGAGTTCGGCCATGATTGTATCAAAATTCGCTCTTGAACGCGCCCGATCCTGATCGAGTTCCTCTTCCTGCTCACTTTGCATCGCATCGACGATGATGCCGATGAAAAGATTCAAAACGGTAAAACTGGTCACCAGAATGAAAAACAAGAAGAAAATCCACGCGAAGGGATGGGTTATCAGAACAGGATCGACGAATTTGTCCGCCCAGCCCTCCAGGGTCATGACCTGAAACAGCGAATAGAACGAATGGCCCAGCGTGCCAAAGAGCTCCGGATGCTGGTCGCCGTAGAGCTTGGTCGCCATGACGGCGCCCACATAGAAAATCAGCGCCAGCAGCGCCACGACAGCCCCCATGCTCGGGATCGCGCGCAGCATGCCGGTCATGACGCGGCGCATGGACTTGACGGTGGAGATCAGCCGCAGGGCGCGGATGATGCGCAGCGACCGCAGGATGGAGAAACCGCCTGTCGCCGGCATAAGCGCTATGGCAACGATTGCGAAATCGAAAATGCTCCAGCCGTCGCGCCAGAAGCTGCGCCCGAAGGCAAAAAGACGCAGGGTAATCTCGACGGTGAAAACGGCGATGATGATGTTGTCGATCAGGCGCAGCGCGCCGCCCACCTGGCCGACGACAGATGGGCTGGTCTCCAGCCCAAGCGCGATCGCGTTGACGATGATGAGGCCAATGATCGTGCGTTCCCAGAACTGGCTCTGAAAGAAAGCCCTGAGCGCCGCCCGCCTCTCCTGCCATCCATTACCGCGCACGAACTGATCGCCCATACCGGCAACCATAAGCCCCTCCTAGTGCACCATCATACCATCAAATTCGGGAGCAGCCGCCATCTCCAACGCCGCCGCTGCCGGGCTTTCTCGTGAAAACCGGCCTTCAGACTAACCGGATAGCCGCCCATGCGTGACATCACAAGCACCAAACGCGATCATACCGGAACGATCATTGTCGCGGGGGGCGGCAGGCCTGAGCCGGACGATCCCGATTCCGCCCCTGCTCCATTCCTTATTCCTTCGTTTCCTCGCCCGAACCGAAAACATCCTCCACGGTCAATTCCGGCTCTTCCTCGGGCTTCTCCGCAGGCCTGGCATCGCCGAATGGAGATCCGTGATGCGCCGGATCGGCGGTTTCATCGGCCGGACGAAGCGTACCCACCGGCTCGACCTCTTCCCGAGCCGGCAAGCCAGCCGCGATCCGTTCATTCTCCAGCCGCTTCGCAGCCTTGGCGACTTCCGCGTCGAGGTCCACCTGCGTGCACAGCCCGAGCGCAACCGGGTCCTGCGGCTGCAAACCGGCGGAATTCCAGTGCGTACGCTCCCGGATCGATTCGATGGTCGGCTTGGTCGTGCCGACAAGGCGCATGATCTGGGCGTCGCGCAATTCGGGATGGCTTCTGAGCAGCCAGAGAATCGCGTTGGGCCGGTCGTGACGACGCGAAAGCGGCGTGTATTTCGGGGCGCGCTTGGTCTTTACGGGCGGAATGGCGACCTTGGACTTGGCCAATTGCAGCCGATAATCGGTATTTTCCTGGGCGCGCCTGATCTCGTCGCGCGTCAATTGTCCCGAAGAAATCGGGTCCATGCCCTTAATACCCTGCGCGACGTCTCCGTCGGCAATACCTTTGACTTCAAGCACATGCAGGCCGCAAAATTCTGCGATCTGGTCGAACGTCAGCGCTGTATTTTCAACAAGCCAGACGGCGGTGGCTTTCGGCATCAATGGCCGTTGTGTCATAAATCTCTCCCGTCCCTTGCAAGACCCTGTCGCCCTGCAAGAATTTTTAATTCATTAACGATGCGTGGGGAAAGCTTCGTTCGCATGAAAGCTCACCAAGCATATAGGCCCAGTCATCCAAAAGAGCAAACATTCTATTCTTAAGATGAACTCTCCATGTCGCGCTCCGGCGATACCGCCCTCAGAGCGTCAGAATAATCTTGCCAATATGAACGTTGCTTTCCATCCGGGCGTGAGCTTCCGCCGCCTTCTCCAGAGGGAACGTGCTGTCGATGATGGGTTTGACCTCGCCGTCTGACAAGAGCGGCCAGACCCTATCTTCCAGCGCGCGGGCAAGCTGGGCCTTGACCTCCGCCGTTCGCGGGCGAAGCGTAGAGCCGGTCAGCGTGATCCGCTTGCGCATCAGCCTGTTGAAATCCACCGTCGCCTTCGAGCCCTGCAGGAAGGCGATCTGGTGGATGCGCCCGTCTTCCGCGGCGCAGTAGATATTCTTCTGGAAATAGTCGCCGCCGACCATGTCGAGAATGATATCGACGCCGCGTCCATCGGTTTTCTCCTTGATGGCGGCGACGAAATCTTCTTCGCGGTAATTGATGGCCGCATCCGCGCCAAGAGCTTCGCAGGCCGCGCATTTCTCCGCGCTGCCAGCCGTCGTGAACACGGTCGCGCCAAAAGCCTTGGCGGTCTGGATCGCCGTTGTGCCGATGCCGCTGGAGCCGCCATGAACGAGCAGCGTTTCCCCTCGCACCAGACCGCCGCGATAGAACAGATTGTGCCAGACGGTGAAAAACGTCTCCGGAAGAGCGGCCGCGCGAGGCGCGTCGAAGTCGCGCGGAAACGGCAGCGCCGCCCCTTCATGCGCAACGCAATATTGCGCATAGCCTCCCCCCGTCACCAGCGCCGTCACCCGCTCACCGGGGCGGAAACGCGCAGCGCCTTCGCCAGCGGCAACGATCTCGCCCGCCACTTCAAGGCCGGGGATCTCGGATGCGCCGGGCGGCGGCGGATATGCGCCCTTGCGCTGGAGCACGTCGGGCCGGTTGACGCCCGCCGCCTCAACCTTGATCAGGATTTCGCCCGCGCCAGGCGTGGGAACGGGAATTTCCACCGGCTTCAGCACATCCGGGCCGCCCGGTTCGCTGATGGCAATCGCTGTCATTGCGTTTGGCAGACTTGTCATGAGACCCTCTTTTGACGCCGGGTTGGTGGAATGGCAAAAACGTTGATTCGTAGCGCTCCGCGACGATCGGCGCCGGCTTTTGCGGAAGAACTGAATGATGGCGCACGGTAATCCTGCAAGAGGTCATTTCCAGCGTTGAAGTTCCACGGGACCAGCAGGCATGATAGCGCCAGATCGCGGCCGAGGCGAATTGATCACTGAAGGAGACCATCATGTGGGACGAGGAAAAGCCGAAAAAAGCCCCCGCCTATGTCATTGGCGCCGATTTGTCCACACGCTCCGTCGAGGAGTTGCGGGACTATCTCGAAATTCTGGAAGCCGAACGCGAACGCACCGAAGCGATGCTCAATTCCAAACAGGCCTCCCGTGAAGCCGCCGACACGTTCTTCAAAGGCTGAAACTTCGCTCGGCGGATCAATTTCGGTCAACTGCGGCAGGAATTTACGGAATTTTAGAGCTTTGGGTCCAGTCTGAGACGTGATCGGGATCTATTACCGGTTTACCCGATATAACGATATGAATTTGCCTCCTTGAAACTGAAGCCGCGGCATTAGCCGTGGCTTTTTTCTTGGCGCCGGCTTGCGGGCCTGCCGCGAAAGATCGGACAGCCGATCCGCGCAACATCCCCTTGATGTTCATTATTTTCCAAAAATTTCCTTGCATACGTAAGGCGAAATTTAACATGATCGGGTGCAAGGCTTGTTGCTGACGATGCGTTAACGATTATCGGTAAGGTTCGCGTTCATGAGTACACATTCCGGCCCCTTTCCGCCGAAGCTTGATCGCACGGTTGCAATCCCCTTCCGCGGAAAAATGGCCAGTGAGCAAGCGTTTCTCGATCTGTTCCGGGAAGGCATGGCGCTTGTCGAAGATGCCGCGAATTATCTCGACGGCGCAGGACGGCGCGAATCGAAATGCCTCCAGCCTTACATCGCCCTCGCCTACGCCACCGAAAGCATGCGCCTGACGACGCGGCTGACGCAGCTTGCCACATGGCTGCTGGCGCGCCGGGCGGTCCTCAACGGCGAGCACATGCCGCTGGCGGGAAGCGCGAACGATCCGCTGCTCCTGCCGCCGGTCACGCGGATCAGCGGCTCGCGCAGCTTCGACCAGCTTCCGCCACGCCTGAGGGCCCTGATCGAGGAAACCTATCGCCTGCATCAGCGCATCAGCGATTTCGACGCCGCCGATCGCGGGGAAGTCCGTGAGCCTTCCGTCCGCTAGCCGAACCCCGTGGCAGCTCAACTTGCGCAGATCAACGAAGCGTTTACGCACTGATCAGCGGCGGCGGGCGCAGGATGGGCCCTGCCCCTCCGGAATTGTGACGGCAACTGTAGAACTCGCCCGCACCAATCGGGGACGCATAACGCCCGTTCTTCAATTCCTGAAGCTGCAATGCTGCCAACGAGTCGATCGTGATCTCGATCTGTTTGTTTCAGGCCCGGCTGCTGACGGCGCTAAACCAGCCGGCTCTGCTCCACCGCCGCCTCGATGAAGGAGGCGAAGAGGGGATGCGGGTCGAAGGGCCGCGACTTCAGCTCGGGATGAAACTGCACGCCGATGAACCACGGATGCTCGGGGATCTCCACGATTTCCGGAAGCGCCCCGTCCGGCGAGGTGCCTGAGAATCTCAGACCGGCGCGCTCAAGCTGCGGCCGGTAGTTCATGTTGACCTCATATCGGTGGCGATGCCGCTCGGCGATCTCCGAGGCGCCGTAAATCTGCGCGGCGCGGCTGCCTTCACGCAGATGCGCGGGATATGAGCCAAGCCGCATCGTTCCGCCCAGATCCCCGTCGGCACGCCGTTTCTCCAGCGCATCGCCCTGCATCCATTCGGTCATCAGTCCGACGACAGGGTTCTGCGTCTCTCCAAATTCGGTGGAACTGGCATCGTTGATCCCGGCGACATGGCGGGCAACCTCGATCACCGCCATCTGCATCCCGAAGCAGATGCCGAAATAGGGCACGCCCCGCATCCGCGCATATCGCGCCGCCTCGATCTTGCCTTGAGCGCCGCGCTCGCCGAAACCGCCCGGCACCAGAATGCCGTGCACATTCTCGAAATGATCGGCTGGCGACGCGCTCTCCAACTCCTCGGAACTGACCCAGGAAATATTCACGCCGACCCGATTCGCGATCCCGCCATGCACGAGCGCCTGCACCAGCGATTTATAGGCGTCGTTCAGCCCGGTGTATTTGCCGACGATCGCCACATTCACATGGCCGTCCGGTGATGCGATACGCCGGGAAATCTCCTCCCAGCGGCCAAGATCGGGCGCGGGCGCCTCGATCCCGAACGCCTCAAGCACTTCATTGTCGAGCCCTTCCTTGTGGTAGGCGACCGGCACGTCGTAAATATTGGCGACATCCAGCGCCTGAATCACCGCCGACGGCCGCACATTGCAGAACAAAGCAATCTTGCGGCGCTCCTCGACCGGGATCGGCCTGTCGGACCGGCAGAGCAGGATATCGGGCTGAATGCCGATCGAGCGCAACTCCTTGACCGAATGCTGGGTCGGCTTGGTCTTCAACTCGCCCGCTGCGGGGATATAAGGCAGCAGCGTCAGATGAATGTAGATTGCGTCGCCGCGCGGGAGTTCGTTGCCAAGCTGGCGGATGGCCTCGAAAAATGGCAGCCCCTCGATATCGCCGACGGTGCCGCCGATCTCCACGAGGACAAAGTCCACCCCCTCATTGCCGGACAGCACGAATTCCTTGATGGCGTTGGTGACATGGGGAATGACCTGCACCGTTCCGCCAAGATAGTCGCCGCGACGCTCGCGGGCGAGAATGTCCTGATAGATGCGCCCCGTGGTGACATTGTCGGCCTTCGTCGCCGAAACGCCGGTGAAGCGTTCGTAATGCCCGAGGTCGAGGTCGGTTTCGGCCCCGTCATCGGTTACGAACACCTCGCCATGCTGATACGGGCTCATCGTGCCCGGATCGACGTTGAGATAGGGATCGAGCTTGCGCAGGCGGACCTTGAAGCCACGCGCCTGAAGCAAAGCACCAAGTGCTGCGGATGCCAGACCTTTTCCGAGGGAAGAGACCACGCCGCCAGTGATGAAGATATATCGCGCCATGGGCTTGCAGAATACACAAGCCTGCGCCGATTCGAAGTGCGAAATAACCGCACCCTGCCGAGTTATCCCAACTTTTGACGTCAGCGTTGCCCGCGTGAGGGCGCTGACGCAGCCACCTCGGCGACGCCTCGCCGCCTGACGCCTTGCTTATGCGGCAGTTTCACCAAACGCCGGCTTGCCGCCTCCGCCTGGATCGATGCACTGGCGTCCCGGCTTGCGGCAGGTTAAAAGCGGATGTACTTGTTATTATAATTAATTGGTCGGCTTCCGCTAAGTTCGGATGCATCGGGAATCAGAACGTGCTACCAAAGTTGGAACAAACCGCAGGGTCGGCACTATTGAATGAAGAAAATGAGGCGCCGCAATAATAAACTGAACCGTGGCAACCTCAATGGCGTGGGGAAATGCGACGATCCGTGTGCGTCGCCGCGCGGACGGGGTAGGAAATGGCCGAGTATTATGCCTGGACGGTGACCGGGGTCGTAACCGGTCTCAAGAGCTGGTCGGAGCCGGATTTCGGCGATGCGCCCGACAGCGAGGGAGAACTCGGCGAGGGTAACGCGCCTGTCCACATCGCCTCCAGAATGGTCGAGCGCCAGACATTCTTCATCCGCCAGCGCGATGGGCGTGAAATCGAGGTCAGCCTCGCCGATAGCGGTCTGACATTGCGCAACGGTCATGTGCTCACGGCCATCTGGGTCGCGCGCAAGGGTATGAAACACGGTTTCTGCGTGCTGATCGACAATCACACGACGGGCGCGCAGGTCCGCCTTTCCCACAACGTCAAGCTGATCCGCCCAAAGGTCGGCCTCGCGCTGACGGCGAAATACGGCGCCTTCGCGACCCTGCCCGCATTGCTGGCCATGGCCATGTGGCTGCTCGTGCCGGGCAGCTTGCGGTCGATCGACGTGAACACCTTTTTCATCGTCGCGACCATCGGGGTGATCGTGCTCTTCGTCATCGGACTGGTCGTGGCTAAGCTGGTGCTCGATTACCTGCAGGCGGACGATCGACAGAAGATCTGGCAGGTGGCCGATGAAGCCTCCTCCGAAATCCGCACCTCGCTGCGTCAACAGCCCCCCCAGCGCCCCCGTCCGCGAATGTAGGTCCGGCGGAGGCGCGGCAACGGCTACCCCTCCTTAACGTCTAAAAATCTGCTCGTTGAGTTGCGCTGAATGAAATTTTTTCACACCCAAACGGATCGGCGAACTCATACCGATCCCGACCGCGCCAGGCATCATCGAACATTGCTTGACTGGTGAAGCGTCATATGACGGCAAGTGCCGCCTCGTTGCAGCCTAAGGGCGACGCTAAGCTCAAAGCCGAATTGGGCTATGAGCGGTCATTGAGCCTCGCGATCTCGAAGCATTGGCTAACATGATGCCGACGGACGGCTTGGCAGATCAGATTTTCGCGGGTTATGGTGTGCCGCGCTTGTAGCAACAGCCGCCCGATCGAAGGAGTATTGAAATGCCTAGGTATTTGATATCGTTCGATGATGGCTCAATGAACCACATTCCCGATGAAGAATGGCCGATGGTTGGCGAGGCTTCACACGCGGTCGTTCGGGAGGCAAAGGCTGCCGGGGTCTGGATTTTCGGTTGCGGGGTTCAGCGACAGCAATCGACAATCGTTGCGACTGATGGAACCGTCACACTTGGGCCTGAGCGTGAGACAAAGGCCGTCATTGGAGGGTTCTCGATCATCGAGGTGGATTCGCGCGATGAGGCGCTAGTTTGGGCGGCGCGGATCGCCGACGCCTGTCGATGCGCGCAAGAGGTTCGCGAGATCATGTTCGACCCAGAATCCTGAAGCAGGCTAGATTTTCCGGTCCCTGTCGTGTCATGTGTCGGAGCAAATACTGGAAGCCCTGCGACGTAATTTTCGACAGGGAATGCCTTGTGCGAACGGCAGCTTCCAGCGCACTCTCTCCGTTGGACACCAAGATAAGCCAAGGGCCTAAATGGCCAACACGATACTCTCGCCAACCGCGACGAACGACCGGAATGGCGTCAATCTGCGCTGATCGCAACCTAATGCCGATCCGCCCCACGCCCCATGCGGTCCTTCAGGAAAAACAGGCCGATGACGAAGGTCGTCAGCGCCACGCCGACCGGATACCACAGCCCGTAATAGATGTTGCCGGACACCGCGACCATCGACGTCGCGACGAGCGGCAGCATCCCGCCGAACCAGCCATTGCCGATATGGTAGGGCAATGACAGCGAGGTGTAGCGGATGCGGGCCGGGAACAGATCGACCAGGAACGCCGCCATCGGGCCGTAGACCATGCACACATAGAGCATCATGATCGTCAGCAGCAGGATGACGAGCGGCACATTCATCTTGTTGACGTCCGCCTTGAGCGGATAGCCCTGCACCGTCAGCGCCAGTAGAATATTGTCCTTCCGCTTGGCGGTTTCCCAATTGTCGATGGGCAGCGGATCGAGATTGCCGACGGTGATGGCGCCCGGCGATCCCGCCACATGCGCGGATTCGAAGGACAGCCCCAGCTTGGTCAGGTAATCCTTGGCGCGGTCGCAGTCGGAAAAGTCGCTCCAGGGGCCGACGAAGATGTGGAAGCTGCACGTATCGGCATCCGTGGTCAACACGATCCGGGTGTTTTTCTGGAAGGCGGCGAGATCAGGGTTGACGGCCTTGGTCAGCGCTGAAAAGAGGGGAAAATAGGTCAGCGCCGCAAGCAGGCAGCCAGCGAGGATGATCGGCTTTCGCCCGATCTTGTCCGACAGCCACCCGAAGACCACGAAGAACGGCGTGCCGAGCAAGAGCACGATCATCATGATCTGATAGGCGACGTCGTAATCCGTTTTCAGAGTGATCTGCAGGAAGAACAGCGCGTAGAACTGGCCTGTATACCAGACGACGCCCTGCCCCGCCGTTGCGCCGAGAAGCGCTAGCAGGACTGTCTTGCCGTTACGCGCCTTGAAAAAGCTTTCCGCAATCGGCGCATCCGAGATCTGGCCCGCTTCCTTCATGTATTTGTAAAGCGGCGACTCGCTGAGGCGGAGCCGGATGTAGGCCGAGAAAATCAGCAGAAAGATAGAGAGCAGAAACGGAACGCGCCAGCCCCAATCCCTGAAACTTTCGTCCGGTATGATCGAACGGCACAGAACTATGACGAGCAGTGAAAAGAAAAAGCCCAGCGTCGCCGTCGTCTGGATCCAGCTTGTCGCCAGCCCGCGCTGCGAGACCGGGGTGTGCTCGGCGACATAGGTTGCCGCGCCGCCATATTCGCCGCCAAGCGCAAAGCCCTGCGCCAGCCGCAAGAGCACCAGCATGAAGGGCGCGAACCAGCCGATCTGTTCATATGTGGGCAGCAGCCCCACGGCAAAGGTGGAAACGCCCATCAGCACGATGGTTATGAGAAATGCGTATTTTCGCCCCAGCCGGTCCCCGATGCGCCCGAAATAGATTGCGCCAAAAGGGCGGATGAGAAAGCCCGCCGCATAGGTCGCCAGCGCGGACAGCAATGCGGCCGTATCATTGCCGGGAGGGAAGAACAGCGCTGCAAAGAATGGCGCGAGGGTGGCGTAGAGATAAAAATCGTACCATTCGAAAACGGTGCCGAGCGACGAGGCGAACACGACGCGCCGGTGTTCCGCCGGGCTCACGAAAACAATGGCAGGCCGCCGTGGCGCGTGGCCAGCATTAGCGTAACGCATAACTCCCCCCATGCAGCCGTTACTCAGGCGGCTGGATGAGGGTTAATGTATACACCGCATCGCGCCTACCTAGACATTTCGGCTAGGTAGTAAACCTAATGGATTGAATTGGGCTTTGCTAGCGGACTTTTGCGCAAAATTATCGCCCCGCCGACGCGCAAGGCGCTGAAATCATTGTATATGCGCCACACGGGATTGAATGCCGCGACAGGGGTGCGAGAGATGCGCCATGAAATGGCCGGGGCCGGGGAAACTGACCGCCGGATCGGCGACAATTCAGATCCGCGTCGTGCCTCTGAAGCGGGCGAAGACGCTCTCTGCCTGCGCGCCGAACAGCACCACGTCGTAAGCCTCGGGATCGGCGCCTTCGACTTCCATGCCCGGCGAACCGATCGGCATTCCCGGAACGGCAAGCCCCCGCCCGACCGGCTTTTCCTTCAGCAGCCGCGAAATCGCCGCAGCGGGAACGTGGCCTTCAACCACGTAGCCTGCGATCTCCGCCGTATGGCAGGAAGAAAGATGCGCCGGAACGCCGAGTTGCTGCTTGAGGGCGGGCAGATCCGAACTCTCATCGACGGCAACCGTAAAACCCGCCGCGCGCAGATGATCGACCCAGGCCCCGCAACAGCCGCAGGACGGGTCCTTGTGGACCTTGATCGCGGGCAAGGTCTCCGCGTGAAGCGGATGGATCAGCCCGGCGCCTGCAAAAGCGCAAATTGCAATGAACGAGCGACGTGTCAACATGGCTTGACCCTTCATCGAATATGGAACGCAGCGAGCGTTTGCCTACCCATAAGGCAACAGGCGGACAAATGCCAACGCCGTCCGGCAACAGGCTCAAACAATATCAAAATATGCCGGTCGATTTAAGGCGGCGAAAATGCGCCGCACGTAACGTGCAGTTTGCGAAACGATGCATAGCGGCGCGAAATGCTCTCCCGGGACTGCGTGATCATTACGGCGAATATCTGCGTGATCACTTTTGTTCTGCTTGCCACCGTGCTTGTGCCGACCAGTTCTTTCGTAGCCGTCGTCATGCCGCCGGGGACAAGGGCGGAGGCAACTGTCGCCGCAGTCGCGGAAGCCGGCGGCTCGCTCATCGCACCGGGGCGGGTGGCCTGGATCGTGATCGCTCACTCGGGGCAAGAGGATTTCGTTTCGCGTCTTCGCGGCGCAGGGGCCTGGTTCGTCCTCAATCATCGCATCCTGTCCGGATGCATGTCCGGCAGTTAAGGATTGACGGCTAACAGACAATGACAACGCTCGATCGCCTCCGCTCCTGGTTCTCCATCGCCATCATCGCGCTGATCTGGATCAATACCGCGCTCATTGTCGTGCGCTCCTTCTTCACCAGCATGGCGTCGCCATCGGTGCTCATTGCCGGCGGCTTGGCGATCGCGGGGGCCGCGACCGTAAGCTGGGCGTTGAACCGGACCGGATCGGCGACGCGCATCGTCACCTCGCTCGCCCTTGCCGCACAGACCGCACTGCTGGTGTACGGCTTTGCCGGATCGCCGTTGCAGATCGACGTCCATATGTATTTCTTTGCCATGCTGGCGATCTGCGCGGGCTGGATCGACTGGCGCGCCACCGTCGCTTTCGCCGCACTCACCGCCGTCCACCACGTACTGCTTTTCGCGGCCATTCCCTGGGCGGTGTTTCCCGGCGAAAGCACCTTTGTGCGCGTCATCCTCCACGCAATCGTCGTGGTTGTCGAACTCGGCGCGCTGGTCGCCATAACCGCGCAGCTCAGGAAATCCTTCGAGCAGGTCGAGATCGTCATTGCGGACGCCAATGCCGCGCGCGACGAGGCGCGGGCTCTCGCGCAGAGCCAGACCGAAATCAGCCAGTCCGCGCAAAGCCGCAACGAACAGATGGCTTCGGCCAATGAAACGTTCCGCGACACGGTCGCGCAATCGCTGTCCGCGATGGAGAACGAACTTTCGCGGGTCAAGGAAATCGGCCGGCACATGGCGGAAATGGCGGGAAAGGCTTCGGAAAACGCCCTCAATGTCGCCAGCGCCTCGACCGAGTCGTCCATCAATGCCCAGAATGTGGCGACAGCCGCCGACCGCATGTCCAGCTCGATCGACGATATCAACCGCAATCTCTCAAGGACCATGACGACCATTCATACCGCCACGGACACCATCCGCAGCGCCTCCGAAAAGGTGGCCGTGCTTGCCGAAGACGCAACCAGGATCAACGAGGTCGTCTCGATCATTCAGTCCATCGCCGAGCAGACCAACCTTCTGGCCCTGAACGCCACCATCGAAGCGGCGCGCGCGGGCGAAAGCGGACGCGGCTTCGCGGTCGTGGCGGGCGAGGTCAAGAACCTGGCCGAACAGACCAGCAAGGCGACGGAGGAAATCGGCGCGCGGATCGCCGCGATCACCTCTTCCACGACCGAAACCGTCAACGGCATCAACTCCGCCGTGTCCACGATGGGCGAAGTCTCCGAGCATACAGCCGCTGTCGCAGAAGCGATGAAAAGCCAGCATGGCCTTACTGGCGAGATCGCGCACAATATCCGCGAAGCAGCGGCCGGCACCGAGCTTGTCGCAAAATCATCCACCGAGGCGAGCGATCACGCCCAGCAGGGGGCCAGCGCATCGGCCGACATGCTCAAGATGATCGATGCAACCGCCTCCGCCGCGACAACCCTTGAGCATGACATCGACCTGTTCCTGAAAAAGATCGCCGCCGCATAGTGTCCCTTGAGATTTCCGAGTCCGCCACGGAGCCGGCCGCGGAATGAGACGAACTTCGGAATCGGGACGATAGCCGCCCGCTCACATCGCGGCCCGTGGCTTTTCGTCCCTGCGGACAAAGATTTAGGCTCTAATTTTACGCGCGCCTTGTTATAAGGCCCCATGCTGAGCGCTCTCACAAATCTCATCCGGCTGTCCCGCGCCGGGCTCATCCTTGCCTGGCATGGCGTGCCGTTTCTGCCGGCGGGACCGGATGCGCCCCTGCCCGTCCGGCTGTTGCGGCGGGTCACCGCGCCGTTTCGCGGCAATGCCGATACGCAAGGGGCACGCCTGTCAAAAGCGCTCGCCTCGCTCGGCCCCAGCTACATCAAGCTCGGGCAGTTCCTCGCCACGCGCCGCGATGTCATCGGACCGGATCTGGCAGCCGATCTGGGCCAGCTACAGGACAAGCTGCCGCCCTTTTCGATGAGCGAAGCCAGGCGGGCAATCCGCGAAGCGCTCAGCGAGGATGCGGACAAGTTCTTCGCCAGCTTCAGCACGCCGATTGCCGCCGCCTCGATCGCCCAGGTGCACAAGGCTGACGTCCGCAACGCCGACGGTACGCTCCGGTCCGTCGCGGTGAAGATCCTGCGGCCCGGAATTGAGAAGCGCTTCCGCCGGGATCTCGACAGCTTCTATTTCGCCGCACGCACGATCGAGCGCTTCCATCCTCCATCTCGCCGTCTGCGGCCCGTGGCGGTCGTCGACGCGCTGGCGGAATGGACGCGGCTGGAGATGGATCTTCGGCTTGAAGGCGCGGCCATGTCGGAAATGGCGGAGAATATCGAACGGGCGGGCGATCCGGGCTTCCGCGTGCCGAAGGTGGACTGGGAGCGGTCGGCCTCGCGCGTTCTGACCACCGAATGGGTCGACGCCATCCCGATGGCCGATCTTGCCGCCATCGACCGCGCCGGGATCGACCGCGAAGCGCTCGGCAACCACGTCATTCGCTCGTTTCTCCGGCAGGCCATGCGCGACGGCTTTTTCCACGCCGACATGCATCAGGGCAATCTGTTCGTCGAGCCGGACGGGACGCTGGTGCCGGTCGATTTCGGCATCATGGGACGGCTCGGGCCGAAGGAAAAACGCTTCCTCGCCGAAATCCTCTATGGCTTCCTGATGCGCGATTATCTGCGCTCGGCCCGGATGCATCTCGACGCAGGCTATGTGCCGCCGCATCACACGGTCGAGGCCTTCGCCCAAGCGCTGCGCTCCATCGGCGAGCCGCTGATGAACCGGACGGCGGAAGAGATCTCCATGGCGCGGCTGCTCTCGCAGCTTTTCGAGATCACCGAGCTTTTCGACATGAAGACGCGGCCCGAGTTGCTGCTCCTGCAAAAGACGATGGTCGTCGTCGAAGGGGTGGCGCGTTCGCTCGATCCGAAGCTGAATATCTGGACAGCGGCGGAGCCGGTCGTGAAGGCATGGATGGCGGAGCAGATTGGCCCGCGCGCCCGGCTGAACGAGGCCGCTGAAGGGATCGGCGCGCTCGGCGGATTGCTGGCGGATGCGCCGAAACTCGCCGAACAGGCCCGGCGCGCCAGCGCGGCGCTTGCCGAGGTGAGCGAGAACGGACTGCACCTTGACGACTCGACCGTGCAGCGCATGGCCGCTGCGCAAGCCTCGCGGAACTGGCCGGCTCGCACAGCGCTCTGGCTCGGCGCGATTGCGCTGACAGCGATCGCCGTCAAACTCTGGATCTGACGCAGGACGCAACGCTTCGCCCGGAGGCGGGACGTGAAAGGCGCAAGGCACGCCTTTCACGACAGGCTCGATACTCGGGCGGCCGGGGATCAGCCCCCCATGCGTTTACCCGTCTCAAGCAGCGATTTGAGGTCGCTGAGAACCCACGGCCAGCCGCCGCCGCCGCGCACGGGATCGCCGCCGCCCTTGACCATTCCGGCAACGATCGGCGCATCGGTCACATCATGCGTGAGGGTCAAGGTGCACACTCCGCCGTCGAACTCCTGGATCTCATAGGTGAGGCGCGTCGGCTTTTCGGCCGTAGTGTTCTCGTCGAAAAGCGGGTGCCAGGTCTGCACGAGCTTACGCGGCGGATCGCTCTCGATGACCTCCCCGACGATGATTTCATCGGGCATGCCCATGGATTTCATCTCCGCGCTGGCCGCGAAGCTGAACCGCCCCCCGGCTTTCAGATCATATGCCGCCCGGCCGCCATAAGCATATTTCTCGGTCCATTCGGGCTTGGTGATCGCGTCCCAGATCGCCTGTGCGGACGCCTTTATGTAAACCTGATGAACCTGCACGGTCGCCGTCTTGTCCGTCATGATGGTTTGTCCTTTTGCTTTTGCTCCAGCTCGGTCTTGAGCGCCACCAGCGCCTCCACCTCGCCTTCCCTGTATTTGCTGATCCACCGGTCGTGAATCAGACGGATCGGCACCGCATTCAGAAAATGCAGCTTCTCCCGGCCCGACCGGCGCGTGATGACGAGACCGGCGTCCTCCAGAACCCGCAGATGTTTCATGACGCCGAAGCGTGTCATGTCGAGCCCGGACTCCAGTTCTTTCAGCGTGCGGCCGTCGCGCTGAAACAGGAGGTCAAGGAGATGTCGGCGTGTCGGGTCTGCAAGCGCCCTGAAGACGTGGTCGTCATCTGTCACCGGACGACAATAGGTGACTCTTTAGTCACCTGTCAAGCCGCACGCCGCGCACGCAGGCCGCCTGCGCGTATGGCAGTCTCATGAAGAACATTGAGAACCTTCGGAAGCAGGCCGGCCAGAACCGGCGCTGCGCTCACTCGGCGGGCGCGGCGGACCGGGCCTCCATCTCGCGGCGCTCCCGCGCCAGCGTGCTGATGCCGAAATCGTCGAAGATCGTATAGACGGCGGGCACGACGAACAGCGAGATCAGCGAGGCCGCGATCAGCCCGAAGGCAAGACTGGTCACCAGCGGAATCAGCACCTGCGCCTGCAGGCTGGTTTCCAGCAGGAGCGGCAACAGGCCGACGATCGTCGTCATCGTCGTCAGCAGCATGGCCCGGAACCGGGCGCGTGCGCCGAGCGGGGCGATGTCCTCCACACGGTCCCCCGGCTTGTGGCTGGTCTTGATGAACTGCACCAGCAGGATCGAATTGTTGACGACGACACCCGCCAGCGCCACGAAACCGAGCATGCTCGGCATGGTGAAATCGAGCCCGAGCAGGAGATGCCCGGCCACCGCGCCGATGAATGCGAACGGGATCACCAGCATGACCACGATCGGCTCGACATAGCTGCGGAACTGGAAGCTGAGCAGGAGAAAGACGCCCAGCAATCCGAGGACAAAGCCGCCGATCATCGCACCCTGCGTGGTCGCCGCCTCGCGGTCCTGCCCTTCCACGGCGATGCGCACCTGAGGATGCCTTTCGAGAAAGTCCGGCAACAGACGGGTGCGGAAATCATTCACGATCTCGTTGGCGTTGCCAAGCCGCGTATCCACATCGCCCTGTACACTGACCGTCCGCAGGCGGTTCACACGGTTGATGCGGGCATAGCCGCGTTCGCGCGACAGCGTCGCGACGGCTGACAGGGGCACGAGATCGCCATTGGGCGTCGTGACGGTGAAATAATCCAGATCGTCGAGGCTGTTCTGGTCCTCCGCGCTCAGCCGCGCATCGATCTCGTAGGATTCGCGTCCCACCTGAATCTCGCTGACGGTCGTGCCGAAGAACGCCTTGCGAAGCTGGTCGGCAACCACTTGGGCGGAGAGACCGAGCGAATTGCCTGACTCATTCAGTTTCACGGTAATTTCCGGCTTGCCGAGCCGCAGATCGTCAGTCAGATCCTGCGCGCCGCGATAACCGCGCAGGATGCTCTGAAGGTCGAGCGAAGCCGCCTTGAGCGCATCGAGATCCCCCCCCTGCAGGCGTATGTCGAAGGCGCGCCCCGCCGGGCCAAGCGCCGCTTCGGTGAATTTCATGCTGATGACGTCCGGTATCTTGCCGGTTTCCTCACGCCAGGCGGCAAGAATGTCATCGTTCCGTGTCGTGCGCAGCCCGTTGGCGAGGAAATCCGCGCTCACGGTCGCCACATGCGGTCCGCTCTCATAGGCGTCCGCATTCTCGTTATAGCGCGTCGTCACATTGGTCACGAGCGACCGGCCTTCAGGCTGTTCCGGGGTGTATTTCGCATTCACCCGGTCGAGCGCGGCGGTCACGCGGTTGACGACCTCGCCGGTCCTGCTGAGCGGCGTGCCCTGTGGCAGCAGGATGCGCGCCTCCAGCGTATCGCCGTCGAGATCGGGAAAGGCGCGGAATTTGAGCAGCCCGCCCGCCATGGCGGAAATCGCGATCAGCAGGAGGCAGATGGCCGCGCCCACGGTGAAATAGCGCCACTTCACCAGCCGGTCCACGCCGCGGCCGACGAGATGCTCCCGCGACCAGTCGATCGCGCCATTGACGCGCCGCTGGATGGCGCCCGGCTCGGCCCGGATCGAGCCCTTGAGGTGATGCGGCAGGATCAGAAACGCCTCGACTAGCGAGACGACAAGCACCGCGATCATCACGACGGGAATGACGCTGAGGATCTGCCCGATATCGCCCTTGAGAAACGCCAGCGAGCCGAAGATGCAGACGGTCGTTGCAAATGACGCCAGTACGCCCGGCATGACCTCGCGCGCGCCCTCCACAACCGCGTCGAGCGGCTTCAGCCCTTTCTGGCTCTTGGTGGCGATGTTCTCCGATATGACGATGGCGTCGTCCATCAGCAGGCCGATCACGATCAGCAGCGCCACCATGGTCAGCATGTTGATCGAGTAGCCGAGCACGACCATCAGCCCGAACGCGCCCATGAAGGAGACGGGCAGGCCGAGGGAAATCCAGAAGGAATAGCGGAATCCGAAGAAGAGCCACATCGCCGCGAAGACGAGCAGCAGCCCTTGCGCACCGTTTTTCAGGATCATGTCGAGGCGGTCGCGCACGATGGAGGACAGATCCCTCGCGACGACGAGTTCAACGCCCGGCGGCGCGATCTGGCGCTCATTCTCCAGAAACGCATTCAGCGCGTCGATGACGTTCAGCGCGTCCTGTTGCCGTGTCTTCGTGACATCGAGAAACGCGGCGGGCTTGCCATTGAAGATGATGCGCTGCTCGTCGCGCTCAAAGCGGTTGGTGATCGTCGCGATGTCACCGAGGCGCACCTGACCGCCGCTCGCCCCCGACACGACGATCAGGTCGCGCATCGCATGCGCCGTCTGCCGCTCATCAGCAAAACGCACCAGGATTTCCTGCTCGCCGGTCTCGATGCTGCCCGCCGGCAGGTCGATGTTCTGCCGCGAGATCGTGCCGGCGATGTCGGCAAGGCTGAGACCGAACTGGCGCAGAATGGCGCTCGGGATTTCGATGCGGATCTGGCGGTCGGAAAAGCCCTTGATCTCGACCTTCGGAATCTGCCCGGTACGGAGCATTTTCTCCTTCAGATCTTCCGCGTATTCCTTCAGATCGGTGAGCGACTCCGGCCCGGTCACGGCAACGGCGGCGACAAAGTCGGTCCGGCCAAGCTGGCGGATGACCGGAGCTTCGGTATTTGCGGGGAACTTGGCGATGGCGTCGACTTCGGTCTTGATGTCGGAGAAGAACCTGTCGAGATTGGTGCCTTCGGTCGCCTTGAGCGTCGCGGTGGCCTGCCCTTCCCGGGCCTCGCATGTCACTTCCGCCACATTGTCCACGCCGTCAACCGCATCTTCGAGACGGCGGCAGATGCCGTTCTCGACATCCTCCGGGCGTGCGCCGGGATAGAGCACCTGCACCTGCACCTGGTTCGGTTCGATGCTCGGAAAGGTCTCGCGTCGCAGTGTCGGCGCAAGGTAGAGTCCGATGGCCAGCAGGGCGATCATCATGAGATTGGCGGCGGTCGGGTGGCCAGCGAAAAAACGGATCATTGGCCTGCTTCCTTCGCCGGAGCCGCTTCGGCGAGCGTTCCGGCAAGCTCGCCATCCTCGACCATGTCGAGCAGCATGTTCGGAATGGCCGGGCTCAGATCGCTTACGACGACCCGTTCGCCGGCTTTCAGCCCCTCTTCGATGACCGCGATGTCGCCCTGGACGATGCGCGTCGTGACGAGCCGGATCTCCAGCCGGCCGTCGCTGCCGGCAATGTAGATCTTGCCGTCATGAACGGCGGAGCGAGGGATCACGATCCGGCCGCTGAGCGGATTGGCGCGCAGTTCCGCCTCGACGAACATGCCCTTGACCAGCGGGGGACGTTCGCCGGGCGAGGCCCGCTCATAGGGCTTGTCGACCTCGACGATCGCGCCGATCGTGCGGGTCCTGGGATCGACCGTGTCGCTGATCCGCACGACATCGCCTTCCCAGCTCAGGGTGAAATCGTCAAAACGCAGCAGGATGGTCGCCTTCAGGCCGAAACGGTCGATGATTTCGCGGAAGCCTTCGCGGCTGATGATAGGCGGCGTATCCACACGGCCGCCCGCAACGAGATTGGAGAAACTGCGGAACTGGCCCAGCGGGATCTGCACATTGACCTCCGCCGCCTCGATGCCGTCAGCGGTCCCGAGCGAGGCGCCGACGCCGACATATTGCGTCTCCTCGACCGACGCCTCGGCGATCCTGGCGTCGAAGGGCAGCCGCACGCTGGTGCGCTCCAGATTGAGCCGGGCTGACTCCAGCTGGGCGTTGTTGACTTCGATCTGCTGCTGTTGCGCGTTGCGCTGCGAGGGGACCAGCCGCAGCGTGTTTTCAAGCTCCTGAACCCGCGCCTGCTGGGTCAGCAGGGCGCGCTGCTCTGCATCGACCGCCGATTGCGCGATGGTGCCGCGCGACAGCAGCGTCTTCTTGCGCTCCAGATCATCCTGATTGAGCGCAAGCGAGCTTTTCTCGATCTCCAGCGACTGGCGCGCATTATCCTCCTGCGACTTCAACTCGGCGAGCCTGGCCTCCGCCGAACGGATATTGGCCTCGGCCTGCTGGATGGCGATCTGGTAGTCTTCCGGCGCGATCCGCACGATCTCGGCGCCCTGCGGCAGGATCGCACCGCGCTTGTAATCGGGATGAACGTAGCCGACGCGCCCGGCAACCTGCGCGACGGCATTCCACGTGCGCGCCGGGGAGACGACGCCATAGCCGCGCAGGCGTGGCACGAAATCGGTCTCTTGCGCGGTGATGACGCGAACGCTTCGGCTCAACTCCTCCGGGGGCCTTTGCGCGGGTGGCTCCCGGCCGGCGACCAGACTGAAGAGAATGAAGCCGCCGACGGCGACAGGGGCCAGAAAAAGAAACAGACGTGTGAGATTTCTCATGGAATTGCCCCTGTGGCGCGAGGTCCTGATCAACGCCCTTCATATATACGCCGTAACGATGAAACAGAAGCATACGGCGTCGAAATGGCCGCCTGCCGACATTTCCCATACCCCGCGACACGCCGCGATCCGGCGGATTTACAGAACTTTACAAAGACAGCGTTATTCCGAAACACCGCGGGACTATCTCTCCATCATCACTCACGAACATCTCAACACGAGGATGATAGAGCAATGACGGACACGAATATGGACAATGGCGGCCCCAACCAGCCCCCCGCCAGCCCGCGCAAACGCCGCTGGGGCAAGCGCCTGCTGATCGGCGCCCTGCTGGTCGGCGTCGGCATGGTGCCCGGCGTCATCATCGGCGCGCACAAGGCAACGGCATGGGTCGGACATATGGCCTACACGATCAAGCACGATCCCGAACGCATGGCCGAGCGCATTGACCGGCGCGTAGAAAAGGTTCTCTCCCGCGTCGACGCCACCGACGAACAGAAGCAGAAGGTGAGCGCCGCGGCAAAATCGGCAATTTCCGATCTGGCCGCCCTCGGCATCGAGCCAGGCGAGGCGCGCGGAAAGCTGATCGAGCTCATGCGGGCCGATACGATCGACCCGGCGGCATTCGAGGCGCTGCGGGCCGAGCAGGTCGCCAAGATGGAAACCGCATCGAAGCGGCTCGTGACGGCGCTGACCGATGCCGCATCCGCGCTGACGCCGGAACAGCGCCGCGAGCTGACCGAGCGCTGGCAGAGGCGTCATTCGCGCCGCTGGTCCGAATGAAAGGGCTGGGCATGAAAGCGGCATTGCTGATAAAGCCAATGCTGCCATGCCCAGTATACTTCTTGTCGATGACGACACGCGCCTTGCCTCGATGGTCGCGGATTACCTTCGCGGCCATCAGTTCGACGTCACTCACGCCGCCGACGGCGCATCCGCCCGCGCCCGGCTGGCGCGCGAGCGTTTCGATGTGATGATCCTCGACCTGATGCTGCCCGATACCGACGGGCTGGACCTGTTCCGCGAATTGCAGAACGAGCCGGCCTTCCGCGCCCTGCCCGTGATCATGCTGACCGCGCGCGGCGATCCGATGGACCGGGTGGTGGGGCTCGAAATCGGCGCGGAGGATTACATTGCCAAGCCCTTCGAGCCGCGCGAATTGCTGGCCCGCATCCGCGTCGTCCTGCGCCGGGCGCGCGCTCCCGCAACGGACAGCCTCCGCTTCGGGCAACTCGAAATCGACCGTGGCAGCCGGCTCGTGCGGCTGGGCGATGAGGAAAAGCCCCTGACCAGCCATCAATACGACCTGCTGCTCGCCCTGGCGGAACGCGCCGGACGGGTGCTCTCCCGCGAAACCCTCGCCGATCTCGTCCGCGCCGATAGCGCGCAAGCCTATGATCCGGCATTCGACCGCTCCATCGACGTCCATATCGCCCGCATCCGCGCGGCCATCGAGGACGACCCCAAACGCCCCCGGCGCATCCTCACCGTTCGCGGCGTCGGCTATGTCTTCGCCAAAGGGCAAAGCTGATGAACCGTCTTTATATCCGCATCTATCTGACGGTTCTGGGCAGCTTGCTGGTTTTTGCGCTGCTCGCCGGGCTTGCCGCCGCCATGCTGAGCGTTTTGGACGATGACGAGCGGCGTCCGTGGGGCGACATGGGCGCGGATGTGGCCGAGCGCCTGCTCCCCGCCGATCGCGATCCCGCAGCGCTCGCCGCCGAGCTGGATTACTGGCGTGAGCGGACCGGATTTTCGCTGATGCTCCTGTCGTCCGGCGGTGAGGTCATGGCGCAGTCCGGCATGATTCCGCCGGACATCCGCGACCGCGCCGAAGAGCGGCGCGAGGGCCGGCGCAGGATCTGGCGGGCGCGGGGCGGGCTCGTCGGGCTGACCATGGATGACGGACGCCAGTTCCTTGCGCTGGGGCCGGATGACGGTCACCGCTGGTTCCGCCGTTTGCGCTGGCTCGCCGCCCTTCTCGGCATCGGGCTGGCGGTCGGGATTGCGGCCTATCCGCTCGTTCGCCATCTGGCACGCCGTCTGGAGCGGCTGGAGACAGGGGTTGCCGCCTTCGGGGACGGCGACCTGAAAGCGCGCGTTCCGGTCAGCGGGCGCGACGAAATCGCGCGGCTGGCGGTCACGTTCAATGCTTCGGCGGACAGGATCGAGGACTTGCTGAACGCTCATCGCAACCTGCTGGCCAACGCCTCGCACGAATTGCGTTCGCCTTTGTCACGGCTGCGCATGGCGGTCGCCAGGCTCGACCTGACGGGCGCGGGGGAACCGGACCGCATTGAAATCAACCGCAATATCGAGGAGCTGGACGAACTGGTGGAGGAAATCCTGCTGGCCAGCCGGCTACAGGCGAACGCGGCCAGCGAGATCCGGTGGGAAGACGTCGACCTGGTCGGATTGCTGGCCGAAGAATGCGCCCCGTTCGATGCTGAACTGGAAGCGCCGCCGGGTGAGACCTTGGTCATCGAGGGCGACAGCCGCTTGCTGCGGCGGCTTTTCCGCAATCTGTTCGATAACGCCTCACGTTACGCGGGAGATGAACCAACCACGGTCACACTTCACATTCATGAGGGGGATATTCGTGTTGCGGTCTGCGATCGCGGCCCCGGTATTCCGGAAGCCGAGCGCGAAGCCGTCTTCGAGCCGTTCCATCGCTTGACGAATACACCGGAAAGCCTGGCGGGCGCCGGCCTCGGCCTGGCGCTTGTCAGGCAGATCGCCCTGCGTCACGGTGGATCGGCGCGATGCAAAGCGCGCGAAGGCGGCGGGACATGCTTCGAAATCCGTCTCCCGAAGGAACGGCCCGCAGGCTGAATTCCACAGCTCGAAACGGCCATCATTTATCAGGGAAGAGGGGCCGAAACATTTCTCAAATGGTTCCAAAATCCAGCTCGGGAGACATCTTGCGACAATCTAAAGCGGAACTTACAGCGGACCCATCCCGTTCCTTTCCCAGAGCAAGACTAGAGGACGCCCTTGATGGCGATTCTTGCGAAAGGAAGGTAAATTATGAGGTATCTCAAGAAGATTGGCCTTGCCGGCATGCTCGGTGTGGCCGCAACATTCGCGCCCGTTTCAGGCGTCGCCACGGCGCAGGCAGCACCCGGCGTAATGGCCCAGATCGGCGGCATGCAGGATCTGCAGAGGAACGCTGCAATGCTTCAGGAAGTTCAGAACCGGCGCGGACGCGGCTGGGGTAAACGCGGCCGCGGCTGGAACAAGGGCAACCGCGGCTACCGTGGAGGCAAGCGGTATAACAGACGCTATCGCCGTGATCGCGGCTTCAATCCCGGCGTCGCGATCGGGCTTGGCATTCTCGGCGCAATGATCGCCCGAGGCCACAGCGAATCCTATGCCCGCTCGGCCATGCAGCGCTGCGATGACCGCTTCCGCTCCTTTGAATGGAGTACGGGTTACTACACGACTTACGGCGGTCAGAAGCGGCTTTGCCCTTATCTGCGTTAATTCGCATCCGCTAAAGAAAAGGCTGGCATCATGCCAGCCTTTTTTGTCCGAGAAATCAGTGGAATTAAACTGCGCGGATCAGCCCGCGAAATCAGCGCCAGCAGGCGTGATCGAGACCGATTCGCCGCAGCCGCAGGCGCTCGTCTCGTTGGGATTTCTGAACACGAAACCGGCGGAAAGCTTTTCCATCCTGTAGTCCATTTCCGTGCCGAGCAGGAACAGGATGGCCTTGGGCTCGATCAGGATCTTGACACCCTTGTCTTCGACGGCGTCCTCGTGAGGCTGCTGCTCGGTGGCATATTCCATCGTGTATTCCATGCCAGCGCAGCCGCCCTTTTTCACGCCGACCCGCAGGCCGATAACCGGCTCGGAACTGCTCGCCATGATCTGCCGCACGCGCTCGGCGGCAGCGTCTGTCAATGTCATCACTTTGGGGCGTTCGCGTGTAGCCATTCTCATCACCTCGTGTCTCGCCCTGTAATATGGGCGCTCATGCCCTTGAAATGCAAGTCCGCCAATCTGCCAGCGGCGCATGAATGGAGTGTTAGCCATGCGCAATTGCATGCATGAATCCGTAGCCCCGGTCATCCCGGCCGTGATAGGTTGCATCTTCAGCCGCAGATTGACGCGCCGGCCGGCGCTCGCGCGTCCAAGTCCATATCGTCGAGCCCATGACAATCAGCAAGACCGGCGGCGGTGCGAACGCGCCTTCGCCCGTACATTCCGGCGACTCGCCCTTGCTTGGCGTGAGCATGGCGGTCATCGCATTTCTCATGCTCAGCCTGATGAGCCTGTTCGCCAAGCTGCTCAGCGAAACGCATAACGTCATCGAAATCGCGTTCTGGCGGAACCTCATTGCGGTACTCCCCTTCGTCGCCATGATCCTGCTGCTGGGACGCTGGGACATGCTGAAGATCCGCAGCCGGCCCGGCATCATTGCCATGCGGGCCGTCGTCGGCACGATGAATCTCATTCTCGTCTTCGGCGCATTTTCGCTGCTGCCGATGGCCGATGCGACGTCGCTGATTTTCGCCTCCGCCTTGTTCACCCCCGTTCTGGGCGTCTTTTATCTCGGCGAAAGCGTCGGTCCCTATCGCGCCAGCGCCGTCATCGTGGGATTCATCGGCGTGATCATCGTCGCCCAACCCGGAGGCGAAGGCGCCTGGAACATTGCCGGCGTGACGATGGCGATCAGCGCGGCATTCTTCGCCGCAACCCTTGCGATCATGTTGCGCTTTCTCGGGCAGAGCGAATCCCCCGAAACGGTGACGTTCTATTTTCTGCTGCTTGGCGCACTTTTCCTTGCACCTTTCATGCCTTTTCTCGGGACATGGCCGACCGCGCAGGAAATCCCGCTTCTGCTTGGCTTGGGCATATCCGGCGCGTTGATGCAGATCACGCTGACCATGGCCTTCAAATATGCGCAGGCAGCGCTCGTCTCCCCGCTCACCTACACGCAGATCATCTGGGCGACATTCTTCGGCTGGGCCGTCTTCGGCGACATACCGACGCTGAACATCATCATCGGCTCGGCGATCATCGTTGCCTCAAGCCTGATCGTGATCCTTCGGGAGCGCTATCTGGCGCGTCAGGGCAGGCTGAAGCGGCCGCCCACGGGCGCCTAGCCGCCAAAGGGTCTCTGATCTTTGGCGGCTGATCGGTTCCGCGCGGAAACTCCTCGTCGCGCTGTTACCGCTCGAAGCGCCGGAACGTCACCCGATGCGGCTCGACGGCGGCATCGCCGAGACGGCGGCGCTTGTCTTCCTCGTAGGATTCGAAATTGCCCTCGAACCATTCCACATGGCTGTCGCCCTCGAAGGAGAGGATGTGGGTCGCGATACGGTCGAGAAAGAAGCGATCATGGCTGATGACCACGGCGCATCCGGGAAAATCTTCCAGCGCGGCTTCGAGCGAGGACAAGGTTTCCACGTCAAGGTCGTTGGTCGGTTCGTCGAGCAGCAGCAGATTGCCGCCCTCCTTCAGCATCTTGGCCAGATGTACACGGTTGCGCTCACCGCCCGATAGCAGCCCGACCTTCTTCTGCTGATCCGGCCCCTTGAAGTTGAACCAGCCGCAATAGGCCCGGCTCGGCACTTCCCGCTTGCCCAGCATGATCACGTCATTGCCGTCGGAAATCTCCTCCCATACGGATTTCTTTGGATCGAGCGCATCGCGCGACTGGTCGACATAGCCGAGCCTGACCGTTTCGCCGAGCCGGATCGAACCGCTATCGGGTTCCTCCTGCCCCACGATCATGCGGAACAGTGTCGTCTTGCCCGCGCCGTTCGGCCCGATGACGCCGACGATACCGCCGGGCGGCAGCTTGAATTCCAGATTGTCGATCAGGAGCTTGTCGCCGAACGCCTTGGTCAGCCCTTCGGCCTCCAGCACTACGCCGCCGAGGCGCTGACCGGGCGGAATTGTGATCTGCGCACGGCCGACCTGATCGCGTCCGGCGCTATCGGCCAGCTCGTCGAAGGCCTTGATACGCGCCTTGGACTTGGCCTGCCGCGCCTTCGGGCTGGACCTGATCCACTCCAGTTCGCGGGCGAGCGTGCGCTGCTTGGCTTCTTCCTCGCGGCCTTCCTGCTCAAGACGCTTCGCTTTCTGCTCAAGCCAGCTTGAGTAGTTTCCCTTGTAGGGCACGCCCTGACCGCGATCGAGTTCGAGCGTCCAAGAGGTCAGATTGTCGAGGAAGTAGCGGTCATGGGTGACGAGGATGACGCAGCCGGGATAGTTCTTCAGATAGCGCTCCAGCCATGCCACGGTCTCGGCGTCGAGATGGTTGGTCGGCTCGTCGAGCAGGAGCATGTCGGGCTTGGACAGGAGAAGCTTGCACAGCGCGATGCGCCGGCGCTCGCCGCCCGAGAGCTTCGAGACATCGGCATCGCCTGGCGGACAGCGCAAGGCGTCCATCGCCTGCTCGACCTGCGCGTCGAGATCCCACAGATCCTGCGCGTCGATGATGTCCTGAAGGCGCGCCATTTCCTCGGCGGTTTCCTCCGAGTAATTCATCGCCAGCTCGTTGTAGCGGTCGATCATCGCCTTCTTGTCGGCGACACCTTCCATCGCATTGCCGAGCGCATCCTTGCTCTCGTCGAGCGGCGGTTCCTGCGACAGGTAGCCGACACGGATGCCGTCGGCGCCCCAGGCCTCGCCCGTGAACTCGGTATCCTGACCCGCCATGATGCGGAGCAGCGTGGATTTACCCGAGCCGTTGACGCCGACAACGCCGATCTTGGCGTCCGGCAGGAAAGAGAGACTGATATCCTTCAGAACCTGTTTCCCGCCCGGATAGGTTTTCGAGAGCTTTTGCAGCGTATAGACATATTGAACAGCAGCCATGAGGTCCGTCGCGAAAATTGAAGGGGTTTGAGGCACACCTTTAGCTATATGCGTCATCAAGCTCAAGGCTGCCCGTAAGGCAGGGCGTCTATATGCAGCCGATTCGCCCCTCCCGTCTTGCGCAATCTGCGTTATTGACCGGCAGGTCAGGCGTCGACGAAGGCGAAGCGGATCGTTTCCTTTGTCTGCTGGAGATTCGCCTCGTGCAATATCTCTCCGGTCAGTCGCATGAAGGCCGCACGCTTGTGCGCCTTGCCTGCCCTTGACCGCAAGATGCCCTGGATGCGTCTTAGCATGGACAGCGCAAAAAACATATCGCCGCCATCCAGTCCGTCACTCAGAAAATCCCCCATCGCCACGGAGGACTGGCGTTGCACCCGGACCGGCGCGGCGGCAGGCGCGCGCTCGACCGAAATCGGGAACAGCAGATCTCCAGCCGCCGCGAGCTTGCCGGCGATCGTCCGATGGATCTCCTGCAGCGAAAGACGACGTCCCCCGTCCGGCCCGAGAAGCATGTCATCGAACGCATCGGACAATGCCAGCTTCGCCGAACGCATGTGCAGATCGAGAAGGAGGGAAGTGACCTTCGGATCCAGTATCTGGCGTCCATAATGATGCCGGTTGCGCGGAAAGGGATTGGCGGGAGCGGCGATCCCCTTTTCCAAGCCCGGCGGCTGCCAGCGCCAGACGAGGATCGGCTCGGCGATATGCTTGAGATGCCGCTCGCCGATGGGCATCAATTCTTCGCCGAGGGCGTTCTTCGTCTGTGTATACAAAATATCCGAGACACAAATACCGCCCGGCGGGGCCAATTCTTCAAGGCGAACGGCAACATTTATTCCCTCGCCATGAATATCATTGCGCTGATGAATGATATCGCCAAGATTTGCGCCCATTCTGAAGTTAATGGGGATGCCGGACGGCAAACGTGATTGTCTCGTGGCCATCGAGCGCTGAACATCGACAGCAAATTTTACTGCATTGAGGGCGCTGTCGAAAGCAAGCAGGGAACCGTCACCCATGAGACGGACGATACGACCATGATATTGACGTATAGCAGGAGTAAAGACCTCGTCCTGCAAACGATCGAGTTCTTTTAAGGTGCCCTGCTCATTCTGACCGATAAGGATGCTATAATTGGCAACATCCGCCGCGACGATCGCGGCTAATCTCCGCTCCATGGCTTCCCCATAAAAACTCGTGACAAAAACGAAAAAGCACGCGTGAGCTGTAATTGAAAATTTACAAAACCATAGATTGCAGAAACCGATTTTCTCGCCCTTGTGTCAATCGAAAATTCAGGTGACGATTGCGTAGGAATGGGGAAACGAGGCCTGTTTGGAGTATTTTCGCGGCCGTTGAGGTTAGCGAGCAACAGATGCGGGTTAGGGCATGATGGGAAAATTGATCACGAAGAAGGAAATTCTGGAGCACAGCAAATTCTCGCTGCGCCAGATGCCCCTTCTGAAGTCCGTTTCGAAGGAAACGATGCGCCGGATCGAGCAGGAGGCAACGCAGCTCAGCTTCTCCAAGGGGCAGGAAATCATCACGCGGTCGGACGAGATCAATGATGTGTACCTGCTGACCTCTGGACTTGCGCGTGTCAGCGTCTTCTCAGCGAGCGGCAAGGCAGTCAATTTCCGCCGTGTCGATCCCGGCGATATTTTTGGCGAGTTCGCCGCGATCGACGGTGAAAGACGCTCCGCAAGTGTCGAAGTGGTCGAGCCCTGCCGCGTCATCTGCATCAGCGCGGCGCTATTCCGTGAGCTGATGGAATCCGACACCGCATTCATGAACGCGGTCCTCGTGCATCTCGTGACGCAGCTGCGGGCGCTGACCGGGCGCGTCGTCGAGTTCAGTACGCTGGCGGTCACCAACCGCATTCACAGCGAGCTTCTGCGGATGGCGCGCACAGCCCATAATGGCGGCACGGTCCACGAAATCAATCCAGCGCCGACGCACTCGGAAATAGCCGGCCGGATCAGCACGCATCGCGAAGCCGTTTCGCGCGAGATCAGCCGTCTTAAACAGCTCGGCGTCATCGAACGGCGCGGGCGTGCGCTCGTGGTGACGGATCTTGCCCGTCTTGAACGCATGGTGCACGACGCCTGCGGCGAATGAGGGAAACCAGCCTCCCGGCTCGCGAATCCGAGATTTACAGATGACATGAGTTGCTGGCGCTGGCGTGCCCGCAGCTTGAACTTGCACGAGCGTCACGCCCCCTGTTGAAAGCCGTCAATGCCCTCCCTGTGGTTGAGCTTGCAAAAATGCCACAACCATCCCTCAATGAAACAGGTTGTGATGATTCACACTTCACACTCGAAACGGGAGTGTTAAGGTTGGCTTAACAACAACGACGAAACTTGAATGAACAAGTCGTAATGACTGCATGTACTTCGAGAATGAGTGTGGTTTCATGGTTAGTCTCATATACTCGGATTTTGTATTATAGTAATAAGGGGTGCGAATAAAAATAATGGGCGCACAAACGGCGGGGAAATTCGGCGTTTGCTAATAATTATTTCATGACCTGCCTGCTTTATTTAGGCAAGAATTTTCAGCCCATCCTGTTACTGACGACCCCATCTGTCGTTATCGCAATTGCGCGGAGCGACAGAAAACTCCCGCTCAGGAGCGGCGGCCATCATGCCGATCCTGGGTGTACCTCCCGGTACTATCGACTACCTATCTCGCAGATTCAGCTCCCCTTGATCGTCAAGGGGAGCTTTTTCAATTTGCGGAAGCCTTTTCGCCGTCAGCCGTTCGGCTTCAGACGCTGCCGTCCTCGACCTTCGTCTTCAGCCGGGCGAGACCCTCCTCGTAATCCTTGCCGATCAGTCCATCCAGCGCGCAACCGGATTTGGCGGCAACCTTCGTTCCGGTTCCCTCTGGCTCCAGGAAAAACGCTGCATCCGCCGTTCCCATTCCGCCGAAATCAAGCGCAGTAGCCACCTTCCGGTTATCGACGCTTTCCACAATCTGCTGACTGCCCGAGCCAAGGTCATCGAGATCACTCTTCCAACTCTCTTCGCTCAGACGCCGGCTTCGGGGCCGGAAAACGCATATTCGCGCCGGGATCGCGTTCGACCAAGGGCGACCATTCATTGAAGCGCCTGTCGTTGTTCAGATAGGGAAGACACGGCCAGCCTCCGCATTGATGACGGTCGAGCGTTGAACATGAACCTTGTCCGGCAACAGGAAGCCCCCACCGACGAAAATCACGACCAGAATAGCGAACGTAATGAGCAATCACTTGAGAAATCTCATGATTCTTCTCCTTCCCTGAAACCGGGCCAGGCGATATGATCCCGCCACGAAATCGGCGGGAAAACGCCTTTCAAAAATGCGCTTGCAACACAGGGGTCGTCTCACGCAAAGCGGTTACGGCTGAATTCAAGGGAACAGGGGGATAATCAATGCGGCTCACTCCACCAACCAATCTGACATTTTTCATTTCGATGCTGCTCGCCGCACTCGCGATCATCGGACAATTCGTCTCCATGATTCAGGTCAACATGCCGATCAGCATGTTCTGGATCGCAATTGTCGCCTACATCGTGCTCTGGCTTGGAAATCTGCTCCGCGGATTTTAAGCGCGCGCGGCTTGCTACGAAAAGCGACCCTGGGCGGCAACGAGGGGGATCAAACCGGAACCGGCTTTTTCGGAATCATTCCCGCTCGGAGAGCTGCAACCTTCGCCCATCGGCGCACGATAGCGCGCATGACCGAAAATTCGCCTTCATGCGGCCATGCATAGGGAGCGCTCAGCGTTTCCAAAGAATAAACGTGGGCTGGAGTCATGCGATTGCGGCCCTTATCCCCATTCGAGGCTCGGGGCCGTGACCATGACTCCCACTTCATCGAGCCCCATACCGCCCGGCATTATCGTCTGGAGGAGGTCTCCAAACTGAAATAGACTGATGTGAGAAGCGGCACGGATTGAATGCGCGGGATGCCCGCGAAAAGTTCGGGCCGCTTCCGCATCGTCAAGGCCCTGAAGGGCCGAAAAATTATTCAGCCGCTACCGTCTTGGTCAGAATGGTCTCGGACTCCGCCACAATCTCGACCTGGTGGTCCCGAGGTCCGCTATCCACGCTCAGAGCGAAAAGTCCCAAAAACATCGCCATCGTGGCAATGCACGCAGCAAGAATGCCGTACATCCCTGATTGTCTCCCAATGTGCCCGCCCAAGCGTCAGAAATACGACAAGTTCGTTGAAAAAACGCTTAGGCTCCCCCGTGACCGCATGTTTACTACGCAGCGTTTGCAAAGCGCGCAAGGCGGAACGTCGTAAATGCCGGCGCTTTTGTATTCATTTTTGTCCCCTCGGCAACGGTCCCTGAAAACCCGACGCGAACAGGCCGTCCCGGCGTGCTATCGGGTCGCGCAATTGTCATTTCATTGTGAGACGAGGAAGGGTGCGCCGCGTGATAGGCTGGCGCTGAAATTGGAGGCAAATTGGATTTGACGCGCATCAGCAGCCTGGATACCGCCGTGACGGTGACGCCGTCGACAAAGTTTCGCGATCCCGACACCACCGCGAAAGGGGAAAGACGGGCCAGCGTACCCCTGACGCATCTGGAGACGCTCTGGATCAATACCGGGACGTTGTGCAACATCGAATGTGTCAACTGCTACATCGAATCCAGCCCGACCAATGATCGCCTCGCCTATATCAGCGCCGCAGAAGTCACCGCATTTCTCGACGAAATCGCAGCGTCCGACCTGAAGACCTCGGAAATCGCCTTCACCGGCGGCGAACCGTTCATGAACCCGGACATGCTCGCCATGACGGAGACTGCGCTGCAACGCGGCTACAAGGTGCTGATCCTGACGAACGCCATGCGTCCCATGCAACGCCCGCGCATCCGCAAAGGACTGCTGCGATTACGCGAGGCCTATGGCGACCGCCTCACGCTGCGCGTCAGTCTCGATCATCATACGCAGGAGCTTCACGAAAAAGAGCGAGGCATCAAGAGCTGGGAGCCTGCCATCGCCGGCGCCGACTGGCTCGCGGAGAACGGTTTCAGCCTCGCCATTTGCGGACGCACCTGCTGGCATGAGGACGAGGCAGCCTCACGCGCCGGCTACGCAGCCCTCTTTGCACAGCGTGGCTGGTCCGTCGATCCGGACGACCCCGGTCAGCTTGTGCTGTTGCCCGAGATGGATGAGCGCGCGGAAGTTCCAGAAATCACCGTGGATTGCTGGAACATTCTCGGCGTCGCGCCAAGCGACATGATGTGCGCAAGCAGCCGAATGGTCGTCAAGCGCAAGGGCGCGGCCAAACCGGTCGTGCTGCCCTGCACGCTTCTGCCCTATCTCGATGCGTTCGAAATGGGCGAAACGCTCAAGGAAGCCGCTGCAGCCGATGGCGGTATGTTCGATCATGGCGCGGTCAAGCTCTGTCATCCGCATTGCGCCAAATTCTGTGTGCTGGGCGGCGGCAGCTGTTCCGCGTGATCCCAGGCGCGTCGGCGCAGCGCGGATCTCTGCGGAAACGCCGTCCTCGCCAATTTTTGCAATTTTGCAAATCCGCACTTGCAGGGCGGCCCATTGCGCCTGTCCGGCATGGCTCACCACATCGGCAATAATGCAACCAAATGCCGCCGCGATCATTTCTCTTCCACACCGGACAAGGAGCCCGTCATGACAAAAGTTCTCGTTCTTTATTACTCAGCCTACGGTCACATCGAGAAAATGGCGGAAGCCGTGGCTGAAGGCGCGCGTCAGGGCGGCGCAGAGGTGGACATCAAGCGCGTTCCCGAACTGGTTCCCGAAGATGTCGCGAAACAATCCGGCTACAAGCTCGATCAGCCGGCCCCGGTCGCCAGCGTCGAGGATCTGGCCAATTATGACGCCGTGATTATCGGCACCGGCACACGTTACGGGCGCATGACCTCGCAGATGGCGAATTTTCTCGACCAGACCGGCGGGCTCTGGGCCAAGGGCACGCTGAACGGCAAGGTCGGCGGCGCATTCACGTCCACCGCGACCCAGCATGGCGGGCAGGAAACCACCCTCATGTCGATGATCACCAACCTGCTGCATCTCGGCTTTATCGTGGTCGGCATGAATTACGGCTATGCGGGACAGATGACGCTGGACGAGATCACGGGCGGCACGCCATATGGCGCATCGACCATCGCAGGCGGTGACGGCTCACGCCAGCCAAGCCAGAATGAACTTGACGGCGCGCGCTATCAGGGGCGCCAGATTGCCGAAGTTGCCGCCAGGCTGCACGGATAGGACGGCGGAGCCCTTCCGCCCCGCTACAGGAGAGGTGGAATGAACGCGATCCCGAATATGAGCAAAGCCGTAGAGCTTCCCTGCGGCGAAACGGTCCCCGCCTTCGGTCTGGGCACATGGGGAATGGGAGAAGCCGCCGCTTCCCGCAAGAAGGAAGTGGCGATCGTCGCGGAGGCGCTCGATCTGGGCGTCCGCCTGATCGACACGGCCGAAATGTATGGCGAAGGCGGCGCGGAGGAAGTCGTCGGGGAGGCGATTTCCGACCGGCGCGACGGGTTGTTCATCGTCAGCAAGGTCTATCCGCATAATGCCTCCCGGCAGGGGACGATAGCGGCCTGCGAGCGCAGCCTGGAGCGTCTGCGAACCGACCGGATCGACCTCTATCTGCTTCACTGGCCGGGCCGCATTCCGATAGCCGAGACGCTCGAAGCCTTCATGGGTTTGCGCGAGGCAGGCAAGATCCGTCATTTTGGCGTGAGCAATTTCGATGCGGACGATCTCGCCGAAGCATGGGACACGCCGGGCGGCCAGGAAATCGCGGCCAACCAGCTCCTCTATAATCTGTCCCGCCGCGGTATCGAATGGGACACTCTCCCCCTCATGCGGGAGCGCAACCTTCCGCTCATGGCCTATTCGCCGCTTGAGCAGTCGCGCCTTCTGAAAAGCCGTGAGCTGAAAAACTTCGCCAAGGCGCATGGCATGACGGAAACGCAGGCCGCACTGCGCTGGCTGCTCGCCAGGGACGACGTGATCGTCATTCCGAAAACGGTCCACCCGGATCGCCTCAGGGAAAATCTGGCCGCGCTTGAGAACCCGTTGACGGCGGACCAGCTTGCCGAACTCGACAGGCTGTTTCCGCCACCATCGGGACCGAGTCCGCTCGACGTCTTGTAGCTGCGCGAATTACCCGACATTCGCCCGGCGCTTTGCGTGCGCAATCATTGCCGTGGCAAGGAATTTGGCGAAGCCGGGCGCGATGGACTCGTAACGGGCCACAAAGTCGGGATGCGCCAGATACAGGTCGGCAAGCCCGGTATAGGCATCCGGGTCGCAAGGACGGCCCCACATGTCGCAGGCCGACGGCACCGCCTTTTCCGGCGATGAAGACCGCACTTGCGGCAACTGGACGAAGAGCGGCGAGGATGGAGCGGCTTTCGTCGGACATCACGACCGGATCGGCCTCAGGGACGATGCGCCGTCGAAATCGTGGAACGCCTCGCATTCGACGCGTGGCGGTTGCAGCCAGACGGCGCTGCAGGGGACTGGCGGCGACGGGCTCATCTACTGCTTCGCCGCGAATTGATTAACGGATTGCCAAAGATCTCTCCCGGGATGAAATATGAGCACTCACCCGGGAGAGGAAAGCGGCAAGGCTGCATTCAAGGCGCGCCATATCCGCCGCCACCGGGCGTCTCGATGATGAACACATCGCCCGGCCGCATCTCCCGCTGATCGTTGCCTGACAGTTCTTCGATCGTGCCGTCCGCGCGCTGAACGGCATTGCGCCCCGGCTTTCCGTCCTCGCCGCCATTCATGCCCGCCGGGCTCGTCCTGCGATGCAGCGAGAGGATCGTCGCGGTCATCGGCTCAAGGAAGCGCAATCGCCGAACGACACCGTCGCCGCCACGATGCCTGCCCGCACCGCCCGAACCCTCGCGGATGGAAAATTCTTCCACGACAACCGGGAAACGCTGCTCCAGAACTTCCGGATCGGTGGCGCGGGTATTGGTCATGTGGCAATGCACGCCGGATGCGCCGTCGAAATCAGGCCCCGCGCCGGAGCCGCAGGCGATGGTCTCGTAATTCTGGTAGACTTCGTTGCCCCAGACGAAATTGTTCATGGTGCCCTGACTGCCCGCAATCACGCCAAGCGCCTTGTAGAGCGTCTCGGCAATGCTTTGCGAAACCTCGGTGTTGCCCGCAATGACCGCCGCCGGATAGGCCGGGTTGATCATGCTGCCTTCCGGTACGATCAGCTTCAGCGGCTTCAGACACCCCTCATTGAGCGGAATATCGGAGCCGACCAGCGTGCGGAAAACATAGAGAATCGCGGCGCGGCAGACCGCCAGCGGCGCATTGTAATTGCCTGAATGCTGGGGCGAGGTGCCGGTAAAGTCGATGGTGGCCGAACGGCTGGCCTTGTCCACAGTGATCGCGACACGGATCATCGCGCCGTGATCCAGCTCATACTCCGCGCTGCCATCCGGCAAACGGTCGATGACGCGGCGGACCGATTCCTCGGCATTGTCCTGAACATGGCGCATATAGGCCTGCACGGTTTCGACGCCGAATTGCGCGATCATCCTGGCGATTTCACGCGCGCCCGTTTCGTTCGCCGCGATCTGGGCGATCAGGTCGGCCATGTTGTGGTCCGGGTTCCGGCAGGGATAGCGGCCGGAGGCGAGCAATTCGCGCGTTTCCTTTTCACGCAGCCGCCCGCGCTCGACAATGCGGAAATTGTCGATCAACACGCCCTCTTCCTCGATATGCGTGCTGTCCGGCGGCGATGAGCCGGGGGTCTTGCCGCCAATGTCCGCGTGGTGGCCGCGCGAGCCCGTGTAAAACAGGATTTTCTCGCCCGCCTCGTCGAAAACCGGGGTGATCAGCGTCACATCCGGCAGATGGGTGCCGCCATTGAAGGGTGCGTTGAGCATGAAGACGTCACCGGGGTGGATGTCGCCGGCATTGTCGTTGATCACGGTGCGCACGCTTTCGCCCATCGATCCGAGATGGACCGGCACATGCGGCGCGTTGGCGACCAGCTTGCCCTCATCGTCGAAAATGGCGCAGGAAAAGTCGAAGCGCTCCTTGATGTTCACTGAATAGGCCGTGTTGGCGAGCGTCACGCCCATCTGTTCGGCAATCGACATGTAGAGATTGTTGAACACTTCCAGCATGATCGGATCGACATTCGTTCCGATGGCCTCGGTTTTCGGGCGCGGCACGTAGCGTGTCAGGATCAGCGCGCCGCTCTCGCGAATGGCGGCCTCCCAACCATCCTCCACGATGGTCGTTCCGGTCGTCTCGACAAGGATTGCCGGACCGCGAATGGCTTCACCGGGCGCAAGGCGGTCGCGGTCGAAAACGGGGACGGAGCGCCAGCCGCCGCCGACGCGCATCTTCGCCTCGCCAAGCTGCGGCTCACCAGCCGGTCTCGTCTCTTGCGAGGATGCGAACGGCTTCTCCCCGGAGCGTCCTATGGCTTCGACCGAAACAGCCTCGATGAAAAGCTCGCGGTCTTCCGGCACGAAGCCGAAGCGCGATTTATGCTGCGTCTCGAATTCGGATTTCATCGCGTCGAGGCTGTCGAAGGCGACGAGAAGCGCCTGCTGGCTGCCCGGATAGCGGATATGGAGTTGCACGCGCTTGTCGATGCTGTCCGCAGGCACGCCCTGCCGCTCGATCTCGCCGCGCGCCTCGCCATAGAGCGCCTCGACAACCCTCGCCACTTCCGCCACCCCGCTTTCGTCCAGCGGCAGGTCGATCTGCCTGTCGCGCATCGCGGTCACATCGGCCAGCCCCATGCCGAACGCCGACAGCACACCGGCGAAGGGGTGCAGAAAGATGGTTTCCATGCCGAGCGCGTCGGCCACAAGGCCGGCATGCTGGCCGCCCGCGCCGCCGAAACAGTTCAGCACATAGGCGGACACGTCATGGCCACGCTCGACCGAGATCTTCTTGATGGCGTTCGCCATGTTTTCGACCGCAATCCGCAACGCGCCTTCGGCAACCTCTTCCGGCGTCATCTCCGGCTGCCCGGTCGCCTCCGCCGCCTCTCTGGCGAGCGCGGCAAACTTCTCGCGCACCACATCCGTATCAAGCGGCTCATCCGCATTCGGACCAAAGACGGCAGGAAAGAAGTCCGCATTCAGCTTGCCGAGCAGCACATTGCAGTCGGTCACGGTGAGGGGGCCGCCGCGCCGGTAGCAGGCCGGGCCGGGATTGGCCCCCGCCGATTCCGGGCCGACGCGGAAACGTCCATTCTCGAAGCTGATGATCGAGCCACCGCCTGCTGCCACCGTGTGAATATTCATCATCGGCGCACGCAGGCGAACCCCAGCCACTTCCGTCTCGAAGGAGCGCTCATATTCGCCGTGAAAATGGGTCACGTCCGTGGACGTGCCGCCCATATCGAAGCCGATGATCCGCTCGAAGCCCTCCTGCTGGCCAGTGCGCGCCATGCCGACGACGCCGCCCGCCGGACCGGACAGGATGGCGTCCTTGCCCTGAAACAGCGCGGCGTCGGTCAGCCCGCCATTGGATTGCATGAACATCAGGTTGGTGGCGGAGCTGTCGCGCGCATCGAGCTCGGAGGCGACCTGATCGACATAGCGGCGCAGGATCGGCGAGAGATAGGCATCGACGACGGCGGTATCGGTGCGGGAAACCAGCTTGATCAGCGGGCTGACCTCGTGGCTGACAGAAATCTGGCTGTAGCCGATCTGCCTGGCTGCGTCGGCGACCTGACGCTCGTGATCGGAATAACGGTACCCATGCGCAAAGGCGATGGCGACGGAGCGGTAGCCGTCGTCGAAATGCGCCTGAAGCGCGGCCCGCGCCGCATCGAGATCGAGCGGGATCAGCACATCCCCGCCCGTCCCCATGCGCTCGCTGACTTCCTCGACGGCGGAAAACAGCATCTCGGGCAGCTTGATGTGCAGGTCGAACAGGCGCGGACGGTTCTGGTAGCCGATACGCGGCAGATCCATGAAGCCCTTCGTGATCAGCAGGAGCGTGCGCTCGCCCTTGCGTTCAAGCAGCGCGTTGGTCGCAACAGTCGTGCCCATCTTGATCGCGGCGATCTTGCTGGCGGGAATCGGCTGTCCCGGCTCCAGCTCCAGAAGCTGCCGGATGCCTTCGACGGCGGCGTCGCGATACTGCTCGGGGTTGTCGGAGAGCAGCTTGCGCGTCAGCAGCGCCCCGTCCGGCGTACGCGCCACGATGTCGGTGAAGGTGCCGCCGCGATCGACCCAGAAATGCCACATGATTGAAAACCCTTGAGCCTTTTATCCCAAGTGGGGATTTGCAGAGCGCTGAGAAAGCTGTGATGCTGAAATTTCAGTCTTGCTAAGATGACAAAACAATGACAAAATGTCAACGTTATGTCGAGATGTTATCCGTTAACCGAGGGAGGCAGGATATGCTTCACGGAAATACAGGGAAATTCGCCAGCGCAGCCGCAGTCGCCACCATCGCACTGCTGACGCCGGCGCTCGCCGAAAACTGGGATATGCCGACGCCTTATCCCGACGCAACTTTCCATACCCAGAATATCTCCGAATTCGCCAAGGAGGTCGACACGGCCACCGAGGGGAAGCTGAAGATCACCGTCCATTCCGCCGGCTCGCTTTTCAAGCATCCCGAGATCAAGAACGCCGTGCGCGGCGGACAGGTCCCTGCTGGCGAGTTCTTCATGTCACTGATTGCCAATGAGGACGCAACATTCGGCCTCGACTCGGAGCCCTTCCTCGCGACCAGCTACGAGGACGCGAAAAAGCTGTGGGACGCGCAGAAGCCGGCTGTCACCGAGCTGCTCGCGAAACAGAAGCTCATGCCGCTGTTCTCCGTGGCGTGGCCGCCGCAGGGGCTTTACACGAAGACCGAAGTAAAGACCGTCGACGATCTGCGCGGCATGAAATTCCGTTCCTACAATCCGACGCTTGAACAGTTCGCCAATCTCGCGGGCGCAGCGCCGGTTCAGGTCGAGGTGCCGGACATCCCGCAGGCCTTCACGACCGGCCAGGTCGAGGCGATGATCACCTCGCCGTCGACGGGCGCCAATTCCAAGGCATGGGATTTCGTCCAGTACTACACGCCCATCAATGCCTGGATTCCGAAGAACATCGTCGTCGTGAACCAGGCGGCCTTTGACGCGCTCGATGAAGCCACGCAGAAGGCCGTCCTCGATGCGGCCGCGGCGGCGGAAACGCGCGGCTGGGAGATGAGCCAGAAGGAAGCCGAGGAGCAGACGAAAGCGCTAGGTGACAACGGCATGAATGTCGTGGAGCCCTCGGAAGAGCTGATGGCCGGCTTGCGCGCAATCGGCACGCAGATGCGCGAGGAATGGAACAAGACAGCCAGCGCCGCGGCGAAGGATGTCATGGCTGAATTTCAGAAGTAAATCGCAGCCCCCTCTCCCGGTGGGAGAGGGTTGGGGTGAGGGATAAAATGCTCCTGTCAGCCATATGCACCCTCACCCGGCACTTCGTGCCGACCTCTCCCTCAGGGAGAGGTCTGTCCGGGGCGAGGGATGCATACTCGGGGGAACAAGACACATGAGGCGCATTCTCGACGGGCTCTACATCATCAGCGGAGCGCTCTCGGCCTTCTTCATTCTCGCCATCTGCTCGGTGGTCGCACTTCAGGTGATCTTCAACATCATCACGCGGCTGCGTATCACTGATGCGACACTGACAATTTCTTCTTATGCCACCATTTCCGGTTTCCTGCTGGCGGCGGCATCCTTCATGGCGCTGGCCTATACGCTGACACGCGGCGGGCATATCCGCGTGACGCTGCTGTTCAGCATCGCGGGCGACAGGTTCCGCTATGCTGCGGATCTGTTCTGTCTGGCGATGTGTGGCGTCATCAGCGGCACGGCCACCTGGTTCATGTGGTCGCTGGTGCTGGAGAGTTACGAGTTCGGCGACAAATCATCGGGCATTCTCGCAATTCCGATCTGGATCGGCCAGGCGCCTCTGTTCACTGGACTCGCCATCCTCACCATCGCTTTCACCGATCTCTTCGTCCAAACGCTGCGGCAAGGCAAATCGCTGCCCGAACTTCAGCATTCCGAATAGGGCGCTTCCCATGCCGGACCTTTTCCTGACCGCTGGCCTCTTCGTCCTGCTGATCGCACTGCTCGCTGTCGGCGTCTGGGTGGCGTTCGCGCTGATCATCGTCGGCGCGGTCGCCATGGCGGTGTTTTCTCCCGCGCCTATCGGCCCGGTCTTCGCGACAACGGTCTGGGGCGCAAGCAACAGCTGGTCGCTGGCCGCGCTGCCGCTGTTCATCCTGATGGGCGAAATCCTGCTGCGCTCGAACCTGTCGCGGGATCTGTTTCAGGGACTCGCCCCATGGCTGAGCCGCTGGCCGGGGCGGCTCCTGCATGTCAACATCATGGGCTGCGCGATCTTCGCCGCCGTCAGCGGATCGTCGGCGGCAACCGCGGCGACAATCGGCAAGATGTCGATCCCGGAGTTGAGCGAACGCGGCTACCCGAACAAGCTCATCCTCGGAACGCTTGCCGGCTCGGCGACCCTCGGCCTGCTCATTCCGCCCTCGATCATCCTCATTGTTTACGGCGTCGCCACCGAACAATCCATCGCCCGGCTGTTCATCGCAGGGATTCTCCCCGGCCTGATGCTGGTGGCGATTTTTGTGCTATACGTCGCCATCAGGGCGTGGAGCAACCCGTCGCTGATCCCGGACGAGAAGATCAGCATGTCCTTCGGCGAGAAGCTGCGCGCATCCAGCCGCCTGCTGCCCGTCATCGGCATCATCGTCGGCGTCATCGCGAGCATATATACCGGCGTTGCTTCGCCGACTGACGCAGCAGCGGTCGGCGTGATCCTGTCGCTGTTGCTGGCGCTGATCATGGGCGGGCTAACGCGCGCCACCTTCATCGACGCCATCATGAGCGCGACGGTCACCTCCTGCATGATCGCGCTGATCCTGGCAGGCGCGGCCTTCCTCACCGTGTCGATGGGCTTCACCGGCATTCCGCGCAATCTGGCAAGCTGGATCGGCTCGCTCGACCTGTCGCCCTACGCGCTGCTGGCGGCGCTGACGCTGTTCTTCATCCTGCTGGGCTGCTTCCTCGACGGAATCTCACTGATCGTGCTGACCACCTCGATCATCATGCCAATGGTGCAGGCCGCCGGGATCGATCCGTTGTGGTTCGGCATCTATCTGGTCATCGTCGTGGAGATGTCGCAGATCACACCGCCGGTTGGCTTCAACCTGTTCGTCATTCAGGGGCTTACGGGACAGAACATCCTGACGATCGCCGCCGCCGCGCTGCCGTTCTTCTTCCTCCTGCTGCTGGCGATATTGATCATAATTGCGGTGCCGGAAGTGGTGACGTTCCTTCCCGGGCTGATGAACTGACGCCGGGTACCTACAGCAGCTTGTACAAGTAGAGCGACGGCACGGCGGGGCCGAAACCGGCCTTTTCATAAGCGCGGCGCGCCGGAAGGTGGCCCGGATCGCCGCCGGTGCCGACGGTGGCGACAGCCATCCCCCTTCGTTTCATCCGCTCCATGACGAATTCATACATGGCGGCGCCGATCCCCTGCCCTGCGTGATCCGGGTGCACAGCGTTGAGACCGATCTCGCCGGTCCGCGTCGCCTCGTTGAGCGAAAAGGAAACAAAGCCGACAATCCCCCCGCGCACGCTCGCCACAAACAGCTCGTGTCCGGAACCGTCCGCACAGATATCCTCCAGGAGCCTAGCCTGCTCGGCATCCGCATTGGCGAAGGCATGCCGATAGATTTCCGCGCCGACGATCGCCCTGAAGGATCGGAAGATCGGCTCGAAAGCGGCGTGCCTGATCTGTTGAAGAGCCTTCAGGTCGGCGGCTTCGAACGATCTGATTTCAGTGTTTGCATCCATTGCTTGCCCACCTCAGAGCGACGCGGCGGCTCTTGACGCCTGATCGTAAAAACCGGACAGCGTGCGCAACATGGCCGCCACGCTGCGCAGCTCGTCTTCCTTGAAGTCCAGCGTCTTGAGGCTTTCCACGAGGCATTGCTCGCGCACATCCTTGTAGGCCTCGCACAGCTCCTGCCCCGTCACCGTCGTGCTGTAGAAAATCTCCTTGCCCGAACGCTCGCCGGCGACCAGCTTGGCCTTGACGAGTTTCTTCAGCGCGTAATTGACCGTATGCACATCCTCGACATTGAGCAGAAACGCGATGTCGGACAACTTCTTCTGCCGATCGCGATGATTGACATGATGCAGCACGAGAATGTCGAGCGGGCTCATTTCCTGATTGCCCGCCGCAGCCATACAGCGCAGCATCCAGCGGCTGAAGGCGTTGTAAGCCATGATCAGCCCATATTCATATTCGGAAAGCTGCCAGCCCTTTTCCGTCGCCAGGTGCCGCGAGGAAACGATCCGCCGGCTGCGCCGCTCTTCACCGTCTTTGCTAGACATGCCAATCCTTCGGTTTCTGCCCGATCATCCGGGGGCGAAGTGAAACACGGTTTTGCGCGATGACGCAACGCATGGGAACCCGTTGCAGCGATGCGCCTTGCGAAAATGAACCATCCGCCGCCTTCGAGCGTCTTGTCATCAAAGAGTTCGCACGATGGAGGCGCACCATGCCAGCTACGATTCTGATCCCGATCAACCCCTCGAAAACGAACCAGACTGCGCAGGGCGGCAGCCCGAGCCAGCCGAAGCCAAAAGCAGCCCGTGCAAGTCTGCTGGACCCGGCGCTGCGCATCGCGCGGAGCGCGTGATCCACCCGGCTCGATCGCCATAGTCGGCAAGCCGGCTGTTGGTGCGCTACTCCGTATCCAGCGGATCAAGAATATCCGGCGTATCGTTGCGCGGCGTATTCACGCGCGTCGAGATCGGCCACATGCGCATTTTCTCCGATGGATAGGGGACGAGCAGGTCGCGCGGATCGGGCTCGATGGGCGAGAGCCAGCGGTGATAGGCATCCGGCGGCAGGATCACCGGCATCCGGTCGTGGATCGCGCCGATCAGTTCATTCGCCGGGCAGGTCAGCACGCAGAACGTGCGGACATAGTCACCGCTTTCGGGGTGCTTCCAATTTTCCCATATGCCCGCCAGAGCGAAGGGTGAGCCGTCCTTCATGCCGATGGCAAAGGGCTGTTTCGGCGGCGTGGTCTTGCGCCACTCGAAAAAATTGTCGATCGGCACGATGCAGCGGCGCTTTGCGTAGGCCGCGCGGAAGCTCGGCAGACGGCCAATGGTTTCGCTTTTTGCGTTGATCGGCTTGCGGCCGCCATCCGTCTCCTTCACCCAGTGGGGGATCAGCCCCCAGATCAGCCGGTCGGCATGATAGCGGCCGGTTTCGGGATGCCGCCGGATGACCAGGAAATCCTGACTCGGCGCGCCATTATAGCGGGGAGGCTTCTCGGCGCCGTCCCCGTCTTCCGTTTCCTCGATGTCCAGTCCGGGCAGCCTTGCGCCCAATTGCGTAAATCGTCCGCACATGGCTTGATGATAGCAGAATCACGAGCGCCGGCCTACGCATCCGGCGCAGACAGGAGGATCAATGACACCGCCGATCAGCCGTTTTCCCGTGCCCGAACTGACGTCCCTTCCCGGCGACATCCGCGAGCGCATCGAGGCCGTGCAGGAAAAGGCTGGCTTCGTGCCTAACGTCTTTCTGGCCCTGGCTCATCGCCCCGATGAATTCCGCGCTTTCTTTGCCTATCACGACGCGCTGATGGAACGTGAGGGCGGGCTGAGCAAGGCGGATCGGGAAATGATCGTGGTGGCCGTCTCGGCGGAGAACGATTGCCACTATTGCGTCATCGCGCACGGGGCGATCCTGCGCATACGGGCGAAAAATCCGCATCTCCCCGATCAGGTGGCGATCAACTACCGCAAGGCCGACATCACGCCCCGGCAGAGAGCCATGCTCGATTTCGCGCTAAAGGTCACAACCCACTCCCGCGCCATCGATGACGGGGACTACGAAAGCCTGCGGGCGCAAGGCTTTACCGAGGACGACATCTGGGACATTGCCGGGATCGCGGCCTTCTTCGGCATGAGCAACCGTCTGGCCAACACAATGTCGATGCGCCCCAATGACGCGTTCTACATGATGGGCCGGGAGGCGAAGTAAGCTCTCCCACGCACGTGGGTGGCAGGCGCAGCGCTTTCTATCAGCGCTGCAGCCACTGCTTGAGGCCGTCGATCTTCACGCGCGCTGTCACCAGCCCGCCATCGAGCGCCTTCTTGTACCACTGGAACGCGGTCGCCGGATCGGGCTTGCCGGTCTTGACCTCCAGCTTCTCGAAATAGCTCGGATCGAAGGACCGGCCCATCGCGAGCGATGCTTCCGGATTGCCATCCGCCGCCGCCTGCTCGTAAAGCCGGCGCGCGCTGAGAATGTCGCCATCGCGCATCAGCTTGTTGCCGTCGCGAATCAGCATCTGCGTCAGGAAATCCGTCTCGATCTGCCCGCCGCCATCCGAGACTTCAGCCAGCTTTGCCGCCTGTTCCGAGGTGGTGAGCGCCGTGACGTCCTCCAACTCGGCTAGCCGCGCGGCCTCGCCCACACGAAGCGTGAAGACAACAGGTCCGTAGATCGCTGTCTGGGCATCGTCCTTCAGCAACTCTGCCTCGATCTGGAAATTTCCACTGGAGCCTTCCGGCGTCGTGACGCTGAGATCCTCAAGCCGTGAAGGCGGCAAGAGCCACTGCCCTCCGCCAACATCAATGCCGGTGGACAGTTTTGCGAAAACCGGGAAGCCCTTCAGGCTGACAAGGCTCGCCCTTTCGTCCTCTTCCCGGCCCAGGCTGATATTGAGCGGAATGGCCGCGCCATCCTCGCCAGCCGTATCGGCGACTGCAAGCCGGGCGTCAGGCTCGACCGGCTCCGCCGCTGCCGGCGGTTCTATCGGTTCGGCTTGAGGGGTGGGCAAAGGCTGCAACTGCGGCTCCGGACGCGCCGGCGGTTCCTCCGGCTCTACGGCGGCGATGCGCGGCTCGGGTTCGGCAGCAGGCTGCGGCTGTATCGCAGACGGTTCCGTGCGGGCGATCGGGGTTTCGGCAGCCGGCGAATTCAGGCGGTCCACGACCTTGGCGGCCTGTCCCGCTCCACCGGTATCCACGTCGTCGACGAACGAGTTGAAAACGAACACCGCAAGAACACCCGCCAGCGCGATGCCCCCGATCAGGCCGAGGCCGGCAGCGCCGAGCAGGTGACTGCTGTCCGGACTGGCGGAAGCCAGGCTTTCGGAGTTTCCGCCGGCGACCGGGGCCGGATAGTGTTGCGGGTCCAGGTCCGAGGATGACGTAACGACATAGGGCTGGTCGTCCCATTCCGGCTCCGGCTCGCTATCGGGATAGGCGGCCCGGTCAGCGGGAAATCCACGCGTTCCCCGGTCGACATAACGATCCGGTCCGCCATAAGCGGGGTCTTCATATTCACGCATGGAGCCGCGCGGCGCGCGCTCGTCAAAACCGTAACGCGCGCGCGGGTCGCGGTCGTATCCCAGCGCATCGCCGAGGTCGCGGAGGGAAGCATCGGCCGGCATTGGCGCTTGCTCGCGCTCGGCGCCGCGGCGCTCGCCATAGAGATAGTCGAGAACGCCTTCCGTATTGACGTCCTCCTGCGGCTCCGCGAACAGATCGTCGCGACGGCCGTCCCGCCGGTTCGCCAGCGTATCCGCCCAATATTCGTCGTCATCGCGATCATCCACCGCCGCCGCCTGCCGCAGGGAGTCCGCAACGGTGAAACCGCCCAAATCGACCGGCTCGTCCTCCTCGCGCGGGGCCGCGCCTCCGTAGACATTGCGCAGCGCCGACTGCACCGCATCGGCGATCGTGTCATGAGCGCTGATGTCGAGATCGGGAAGCGCCTCGGCAGGCGCGTCGGGGCCTGTGCCGAAAAGGTCGGCCTCACGGGCCTCTCCCGATCCGCGGAGCATGTCGGACGGGGCCGGCTCGGCCGGGCGCTGCACCACGCTGCCGGGAAACGGCATGACGGTGGCCTGATTGCGGACGGGTTCTTCGTCCCGCGGCTGCTCGGTTTCGCCGGAATGCTGTTCGCTCGCCTCCATGAAGCCGGGACGCGGCTCTATGCTGCTCGTGCTTTCCCAGCCCGTGCCTTCCCGGGGTGGGTTGTCGAGACTGGCGCGGGCAGCCTTCAGCGCTTCGTCGGTGCTCATACTGGAACGGCTGGGGCGCGGCGCGGTTTCGACTTCCTGTTCAGGGGGTTCGCCAAACAGGCCGAAATGCGGCATTCCATAATCGGGCTCAAGTCCCCGGTCGGCATCCTTGCCGCCGGAGGACGCCTCACGGCCGGGCGCGCGCTCACCATTGTCGCGGGAGGCGTCATTTTCCTTCGCGTCGCTCTTGGGAGGGGTCTCGTCGTCACGAGAGTTGAGTTTTTCGTCGTTGCTCATTCCAAGACGCCCTTTACTCGATCCCTAAAATATCTGGCCGACGATACGCAATCGTCTCCGGCCCAAATTCCGGTTCTCTTGCTGATAACAGCGTGCGAGCTTTTTGAAAAGCGTCTCCCACCCTTTCGGGGGTCTCGCGCCGCGAACGGCGTCAATGCGGCTGCACGCTCGAATATTTCTCTTGCTGATAACCGGTTGCCCAACGGTCCGCCCTACTGATTGCCACCCTCAAGCGGACCATCGCCCGGATAATTCTTAAGCCATTGCTTCGCGAGAGGGAAGCGTGTCCAACCATCCATGGGGGCGGAAATTGCAACTTCACGCCGTTCGATATGGTCTGGCGGCCGCCGCGGCGTTTCAGGTTTCTCAAAAATGCGCTCGACAGATCGATCGAGCCTGAGAGCCTGTCTGCCGCGCCCGTCCGTCTTTTCTACCGCCAGAACGGTGCTCACCGCAATAGTGCTGACAGCTTCTTCGTGTGCAATCAAGTCAGGATAATCGTCATGGGGCAGTATAGCGGGCAGATCGCCCGGCCCTTGCGCGGCCAATCGCGCCGCAGGGAAGGCCACGGCCCATGACAGGAGACAGATCATCAGTCCGGCAGACCGAATCATATTGCTTCCCTGAAAAGATCCCTGGCAACGGAATGTTCGTAGCCGCAGATTGCAATATATTGAAGACAGCGCCCAGACGGCCAAGCTTGACCGGGTCTGAATCGCGGCGCTTCTGCCTATTGTCAATCCTGCTTACTGAACCTTCCGTGACGAAAGACTGCGGGCCCAAGGCGATAAAGCGCCAAAACTGTGCCGAAATTTTGATACAGCCGGGAAAGACGCGCATCGGGATTCCCGGGGACCAACATTCACCCCCATGCGTATACTCCGTCTTTCGATGGTCTCGCTTAAGCTTTACCGCTCTATAATCGGCTGAATGCCCTCGCACGAAAGGACTGAACGCGCCTATGAAAGGCACGGACGCAACCAACTCCAGCATCCCCGACGGTCTGAGGCTGTACGCAATCGGCGATATCCATGGACGTCTCGATCTGCTGCGGTCGCTCATGCAGATGATCGAGGCGCATGAGGCGATGTTGCCGCAGACCGATACGCTGCTGGTTTTCCTCGGCGATTATATCGACCGGGGGCCGGACAGCCGCGGAGTGGTCGATTTTCTCATCAACCGGATACCCGACAAATTCAAGACCTGCTTCCTGCGCGGAAATCATGAAGACATGATGATGGGCGTCTTCGATAGCGCCAATATTTTCGATGTCTGGGCGCTGAATGGCGGAATGGCGACGGCACGATCATATGGCATCGAGTTCGACCCGCATGGCGCCAGCGCGAACGACATCGAGTTCATGATCAGACATCTGGATGTCGCGCTGCCGCGGGCGCATCGCAATTTCTTCGATGGGCTGCGTGTGAGCCTCGAACTGGGCGATTATTTCTTCGTTCATGCCGGCGTCAGACCGGGCGTGCCGCTTGACCGCCAGGATGAGAGCGACTGCATGTTCATCCGGGGGGATTTCCTGAACTACAGGGGCGACTTCGGCAAGATCATCGTTCACGGGCACACGCCGGTTGAAGAGCCGCAAGTTCTGCCGAACCGCATCGCGCTGGATACGGGCGCATTTTTCAGCGGCCGGCTGACCGCACTTTGCCTTGAAGGCACGACGCGCAAATTCCTTATTGCCGACGCACACGATCAACGCGGCTAGTGTCCCAATTCCGAAGTTCGCTCCCATGCCAACAGCAAGTTCGGTAGCGAACTTCGGAATCTCAAGGGACACTAGCTTGTGATTCAGATCCAGAAGTTCGTGATGGACTCGCCGCAAAATGCTAACGAACTTCTGGATCATCACACTAGACCGTCTCCCGACGCGACAAGGTCAGAGCCAACAAACAGATGCAGTCACGATCGTTTCCGTAAGAGAGGATCACCGATCTAGCCGGTCTGGCGTTCCTGAATGTCGCGAAGGCGGTCGAGGAGTGTCTGGGTCTTGCTGCTCTCCGGCGAGCCGGGGGAATCGGCCGTGGCCTCGGTCTTGTCCTGCGGGACCGGGTCTGGGCTCTTTTGCTCAGAGCCATTTGGCGCTGGCGATTTCGCGGCTGCCTCCGGCGACGAAGCGTTGCGCCCTTCGAGGATTTCCCGGAAAACCTGATCGAGCTTTGGCTCGGGCTTTGCCGTTGTGGCAGACGCGTTGGCGGCCGTCGCCTCGGCCACTGTCGGGCCGGACGCCGCGTCCTCCTCAGCCTTTCCGCTCTCGGCTGGCTCAGCCGTTTTCCTGGCTGGCTCCGCTTCCGGCTGCATTGCGGCGGGAGCCGAGGCCGTCTTTCTCAGTATATCCTTGCCGGCGAGTTTCGCGCCTCGGTCGAGAAGCGATTTCAGCGACTCCCGTGCAGCCCTGTCTTCGCTTTCCGACACGGTCACAGCGCGTCCGGCGGCAGGCTCGGACACAGCGGGAGACGCTCGTGATGCATCCCTGGATGCGACGGGAACGGCAGGCGTCGCGGCTTTTTCCTGCGAATCTGGCTGAGAGGGCGTGGAAGCCTTGCGCTCGATTTGCGGCTCAGCCTTCGCCCCGGTCTGCACGGCGGGCGGCGCGGCTGCCGGATTTCGCGGTTTGGCCGCTGTCCTGTCGCCGGGCCAGGGTCTTGGCGCAGTTACGGGCTGGGGCGCAACACGCCGCGAGGGTGACGCCGCCTGTGATCTGTAAACGGGCGGCGGCGCGGCGCGCGATGGCTGCTGACGTTCCGCTTCACGCCAATCGGCGACCGGCTTCGGCTCGGCAGTGGCCGAAACCATGATGCGTTCGGCAAGCTGCTGCAACTCGGTCCTCAGAACCGCGACCTGGCGATTTTCACGCTCCTGCGCCAGAATGAGCTGCTCGCGTATCCGGGAAAGTTCACCGTTCAGACGGTCATATTCGGAGCGATACTCGTCCAGCGTCCATTGCGATGCGCGCTTCTTGAACCGCCCCGTCGTGTCCGCACCCGTCCGCTCAAGCGTATCCCGCAGCTGGCGGATCTCGTCCTGCTGAAGCGCGGCGGAACGCTGCGCCATCTCCAGCGCTTCTTCGCGCCGACGCAGCCTCGCTATCAGATCGGCGATCTCGCCGGCCCGCTCGTCCAGCGCGGCCTGCGCCACGGCCACCTTGCTTTCCAGTTCGGGGAAGCGTTTGCGGATCGTGCTCTCGAAGACATTCGCCGCGTTGCGCCGCTCGTCGAGCTGGGCGTTGAGCAGGTCAATCCCGCTATTCAGCTCGGCAATGCGCATCTGGTGCCTGCTGATCTCGACGAGCTGGTTGGCGGATTTGTCGCGCGCCTTGTTGAGCGCGGCTTCCATCCGGCGCAGGCGGATCGCGTAGGAGGCGCGCAGGAGATCCTTGTCGGCCTCGATATCGGAAAGCGACATCGGCATGGTCGCTTCCAGACGTTTGGTTGTCAGGCGAACGGCACGCTGCCATAGCGTCGGGGCCAGCAAAAGCGCGATAAGCCCGCTGATGCAAAAGCCGAGCATGATCAGCAACGCATACTCGATCATTTAGCGAGCTTCCCTCTCATGCCATGCCAGCGGGGCCCAGACAGCCGCCATGCTGCTGCCCGCGGATCGCAACCCCTTGCGACCGTCTTGAACGGCAACCCTTCTCCGCCCACTATTAGCCCTTATTCCAGCGCACCATGCAAATAAATAGAATTGCACGCGCTGTGCAGACCTTTCGTCCATCATACCGGTCCTGGACAAGACGCGTCCGACCGAACCGCCTCTCGTTTCGCCCAATTGACTCAAAAAACATTCCCCCGAACGCGGGGGCAATCCAATCCTTGCCGCCCCTGCCTCAGAACGGATTCCAAGTCGGCCGCCTAGTATATTTCAGATAACCGACATTGGCGCCAAGACGCAAACCGACGCCGGAGCGGATGGGCGCCAGCACGATATCGTCATAAGTCTGCAACGTCACGCCGACGCCTCCGACGAGATAAGCCGAGCCGTCAACACCGGCAAAGCGATGATAGATCTGGCTGACGTCGCGCAGATTGTATACGAGAATCATCGTCTTTGAGCCTTCGGCGCCGAAATCGTAGCCGATAGAAGGCCCCTGCCAGTAGATGCGATGGGTGCCCGCATTCTTTGTGTACAGCGTGCCCTCGCCATAACGCAGCCCGGCAACGAACGCGCCGCCGGCCTCTTCGCCGAGGATATAGCCATTGGGACGTCCCTGCCGTCCGAACGTATGCTCGACGACGTCGGCCAGTCCCTTCGAGACGCCGCCGAAAAAGCGGTGTCCGGCATCAATGATCTCGTTCGACGAATAATGCTCGTCATCGTCATAGACCGGCGACCCGGACGCAGGCGGCGGCGCATCATTATCGCGCGGGGGTGGCCCGTCGCCACGACGTGCGGCCGTCGGGCGTTCCTCATAACGGTCATAATCGCGGGGTGCGGGAGCAGGCTCGCTTCTGCGCGGTGTAATCTGCTGGGGTGCGGACGGCTCTTCGCCCGCATCGCCGGCGCCACGTTGCCATGGCGGCAGATATTCATCGCTCTGCGTCTGCTGCGCAACCTGCTGCCCGCCGGTCTGAGCGGCCACGATCGGCGCTGACGCAAACAGTACGCCCGCGAACAACGCAAATATCGCACCAAGGCTGAATGTCTTCTTATGTTTCATGGCATTTGCCTCTATCACTCGCATGACCTTACAGTGAGAAGGTTTCGCTTTGGTTTCCGAACGCTTAACCCGCAAAGACGATTCGATCGGACGCGAGACTATTCTTCAATTGCCACTAAACTTTGGCCGGCCCGGAGTCCAGCGCGGATATGCGTCTGCCCCATGCCAGAAAGCCCGGATTGACAAAAGCGCGGTTCGCATGACCATAGGTCAGCGGCTCGCCCTCTTCATTGAGAACGGCGCCGCCCGCTGCGCACAGAATTGCCTGTCCCGCCGCTGTGTCCCACTCGCAGGTCGGGGCAAGGCGCGGGTAGAGATCGGCGCGCCCCTCGGCCAGCAGGCAGAATTTCAGTGAGGAGGAGAATTGCTGCGTCTCGCCGACATTCAGACGGTTGATGAACTGGGCGGTCTTTTCGTTCAGGTTCGACCGGCTCGCCAGCACGGTCAGCCTTTCGGCATCGGGCAGGCGCGTCCGTATCGGCGTGAATGCCGGTTCTCCGCTGGATGGGCCACCGAGCGGCTCCAGATCCGCCGCCACCGCCTCTTCGCGCGAGAGTGTCAGATAGAGCCGGTTGGCAGCGGGAGCGTAGATCAAACCCAAAACCGGCGTACGGTCCTCGATCAAGGCGATATTGACGGTAAAATCCTTGCCGCCACGGACGAAATCGCGGGTGCCGTCCAAGGGATCGACCAGAAAGAACGGCATTGCCGGGTCGAAGCCCTCTCCAATCGCTCCGACCGACTCCTCCGCGACAACGCTCACGCCCGGCGCCAGACGCGCCAGATCGTTGAGGATCAGCTCCTCCGCTGCACGGTCGGCATTGGTGACGGGGCTGCCATCCGGTTTGTAATGGACCTCGGAACCGGCGTCCCGGTAGCGCAAGATCAGTTCGCCGGCGCTGCGGCCCGTGTGAACGAGCGCCCGGGCCAGCTCGCTCAGCTCTTCGTCCTGCATGAGGATGTCCACCCTTGTTACCGCATCGACAGCCAGCAGCTATAACGCGCCGCCCCGGCCCCGAACAGCACGAAGTCAGCGATTCGCACGCCGAATCGCCCGGACAAGGTGGCGCGCATTGCGGTTATCCACGACGTGCTCGACGAAAAATATGGCTTCATAACAATTGGTTATAGACGTTTCTCGCATATTGGACGGCTATTGCGGATTGATCCGGCTATCGGCGGGCGAACATCGCGCTATTGTACCCGCAAAATATTTCAATCACCGGTGATTCTCGGGGGCTTACATAATGTCGAACGGCGCGGTTCTTGATGATCTTCATTTCACAGCCTTCATGTCCAGCAAGATCTGCCACGATCTCGTCGGTCCGGTGGGAGCCATCAGCAACGGGCTCGAACTGCTTGAAGAGGAAACCGATGAAGATACGCGCGCCTATGCGCTGGAACTGATCCAGTTCAGCGCTTCCGTGGCGCGGACGAGGCTGGAATTTTCCCGGCTCGCTTTCGGAGCGTCCTCGGCGATGGGCAGCGAGGTGGATCTGGGATACGCCGAAGGGATCGCGCGGGCTTTCGTCGAGGAAGGCAAGCACAAGCTGCATTGGTCCACCGAACTCGCCAGCCTGGAGAAGATGCGCATCCGCCTGATGCTGACCCTGCTCACCATCGCGATGACGGCGATTCCCGCCGGCGGTGACATAAATGTCACGATCACGGGAGAAAACGAAGCGCCCAGCATCGAAATGCGCTGTTCGGGACGCGGCGCCCGCATTCCCGCCGGCATAGCGGAGATGTTTTCCGGCAACCCGACGGACATCGACCCGCGCTCGATCGTGGGTTATTATTGCGCCCGCCTCGCCGATGCCTGTTCCATGCCGTTAACGGTGCGGAAAGAAGGCACGGATATCGTCTTCAACGCCATCAGCAAGAAATCATAGCAGGGGACGCCGGCGGAATCATGGCCGGGGTTCCCGTCCGGAGCCTTGGTCAGTGTTGCGTCAGTTTGTATCCCGGTTCGCGCCGAAGAAGCTTTGCCTCGTCGCCGATAGCAGCCTTGCAATCCGCAGGGCGGCGGCCTCCATCCTCCATGACCTCAGCTTCCATGTAATGGAGGCGGAAAACACCGCCGAAACGCTCCGCAAATACCGGAGGGACGCGCCCGATGCGATTCTTGTCGACGGGGCGCTCGCGCTTGATGACGAGTTCGCTGTTCTGCAGGAGCTTGCCCATGATGCGGGACCGGGACGCCCGAAAATCATCCTGTGCACCCATGACCGAGATCCCTCGCAGATCGCCAGAGCCATCAGCGCCGGCGCGCACGAATACATGATCAAGCCCTTCGACCGCTCGATCCTCACGGCAAAATTCGCCCAGCTGGGGCTGACGGGCTGAGGTGGCTTCGGCTTGAGCCATTTGAACGCCCGGATTTCCGGCAAATGCTGAATTCACTCAGCGAACGTCTGGTCGAATGGACGATCGCCAGACGCGCGCGATCAATCCGGATGCCAAGGCCATCAATGGATCGGCGTGGCTTTTGAAGCCTCCCAGGGCTTCCTTCCTCCCAAATCTCTCAAGGCGACAATGCCAGTCTGACACAAGATACCGTTGGTATACAGACGGGGAGTCAGCGCGCACTAATAAAATTACGTCGGTTAATTTTTTCAGAACGAGAACGGGAGTTTCAGATGGATAACGAGCGTATTATTTATAAAACTTGTCCATTATGTAACTCTCATAAGATTTTCGAATATATGACAGGTGATTGTTCTGATCATATTTCTTACAAACCGCCCTTGTCCCCCAAGATTACCTGGAAGAAATGCCTCAACTGCACGCATGTCTTTACAGACGGATATTTCTCGCACGAGGCGATGCAAATAATTCTCGGCAACACAAAAGACCAGGCAATCGTGGGTGTTGATGTCGAGAGAAAAAGGCCCGTTTCTGCTCACATGATCGAGAAGGTGCTTCCCTACCAGAAAAGTGGACTCTGGCTGGATGTGGGTTATGGCGACGGATCGCTCATCTTCACAGCGCAGGAATATGGATTTGACGTCGTCGGGCTTGACTTGAGAGAACAATATGTCGTTGCGATGAAAAAGATTGGATATGAATGTTATAATAAAGATATTTGTGAATTTGAATATGATCAGCAATTTTCTGTCATATCCATGGCCGATGTACTCGAACACACTCCGTTTCCGACGGATTGTCTGGTAGCCGCGAAACGATTGCTCAAGAAAGGCGGGATTCTATTTCTATCAATGCCGAATATGGACAATATCGTCTGGAGAGTTTCGACCGACCAGAAGTGCAATCCGTATTGGGTGGAGATAGAGCACTATCACAATTTCAGCCGCAAACGGCTTTTCTCCTTGCTTGAAGAGGTCGGCTTTACTCCGGAACGCTACGGCATCAGTGAAAGATACCGTATGGGCATGGAAGTCATTTCAGTCCTGAACTAGCCTTCGGCAAGCGCATATCTTCGTGAACGAACGCACTCCGGGCGAGAAGCAACTGTTTTGCACTCAAGAGACGGCAAGCCGTAAAAAACTCAAGGACCTAACCTTCTCAGTGCAGTGAGAATATCGTTCCTAAGCAGGTCAAGAAAGCTGACTGCAATGTGCTGATTGTCGCGCCTCGCTTTGCTGATGTGCCTCGCCGCAACATTTTCAACTTCCATTTCAGCGGCTTTTCTGGGGATCCGTTCAGAATCCGGCGGGTGCGAAGACAACTTACTCAACACCCAACCAATTAAAATACCAAGCATAACCAAGATGACTTTTTCCATGCCGATTGTCCGTTCCGGTTCTGCATGAACGTCAATATGAATTATTGATATAAAGATCTCACCTTATGCCGTGCAACGGAAAATTACTGTCTTTTCGACGCGGGATGCAACGTCAACGATTAAGGCAATGCCTTGCCCGCATCCGCTGATCTTCCGACGCAGCAGTCGCAGCGGCAAACGCGCCGCAGAAAAGACGCCATCCCTAACGGTGCAAAAAAAAACGCCAGGACGATACCTGGCGCTTAGGAGACCGAGATCCGCCGGATTTCCGGCCCGGCGGCGGCGTCTTTTCCGCGGCTTATGCGGCCGCTGAAGAAGGCTGTTTCGGGTCGCGCAGCACATAACCGCGTCCCCAGACTGTCTCGATATAGTGTTCGCCGCCCGTCGCCATCGCCAGCTTCTTGCGCAGCTTGCAAATGAACACGTCGATGATCTTCAATTCCGGTTCGTCGATGCCGCCATACAGGTGATTGAGGAACATCTCTTTCGTCAAGGTGGTGCCCTTGCGTAGCGAAAGCAGCTCCAGCATCTGATATTCCTTGCCGGTCAGATGCACGCGATTCTCGCCGACCTCGACGGTCTTGGTGTCGAGATTGACGACCAGATCCCCCGTCTGGATAACCGATTGCGCATGGCCCTTGGCGCGGCGGACGATCGCGTGAATCCGCGCAACCAGTTCGTCCTTGTGGAATGGCTTGGTCAGATAATCGTCGGCGCCGAATCCAAGCCCGCGAACCTTGTCCTCGGTGCCCGACATGCCGGAGAGGATAAGAATCGGCGTTCTGATCTTGCTGACGCGAAGTGTGCGCAGAACCTCGTAGCCGCTGATGTCGGGGAGTCCGAGGTCCAGGAGAATAATGTCATAGTCGTAGATCTTGCCAAGATCGACGCCTTCCTCGCCCAGATTTGTCGTAAAGACATTGAAGCCTTCCGACAGAAGCATGAGTTCGATGCTCTGAGCCGTGGCGCTGTCGTCTTCGATAAGCAATACCCTCATCCTGATTCCTCTTTTTTTCTCGAAGCCCAGCGAGCCGGATCGCTTGATGCATCGCGCGCGAACATCGACGAAATGCGATTGGGCAGAGTTAATTGCAGGTCAAAAGTAAACGGAACAGGTTAACAAAAGACTGCTTTACTCGGGGCTTATGCAGAACCGGATCAGCTTTAGCGCGAGAAGGCTGATGCAATACACGCGACATCGCGCAGGAGACGCCGGTTCGGCGGCCGCCAGAACTTTCACGCGGAACTTTGAAGGGGTGCAGACGCTAGACGATCAGCGAAATGTGACTCGAAAAAAGGATACCATCAGCTCCGGGGTGATGAAAGCCCGCTTCTTGTTCGGGCCCCCTCGGCGGTACGGACAGCAGCCGACTAAAATCGTGATGTGAACATATTGCCACACTATCGCCGTTTTTGGCGAGTGCGGGAAACGCCCTACCGTCCGCGAATCACTACCTAACGGTAATTAACAGAATTCGTGAGATATCCAAAGGTTACAGCGTTGAATTTTCCCGTAAGCCATCTCGCTGTGTCCTGCAGGCATCGCCCTTTGGTTTACCGCCATTTAATGTCTCTCATGGATAGTATGTGAGGGCTATCGCGCGATCCCGCCCGGAAACCGGACGGGATCGCCAGGGAAGAGAGGAGTGACCTGCCGCCGCGATGGCGCGGTGGCGGTCGGTGCGCGCTATGAGATCAAACGATACTTTGCTTAAGCTACGCCGCTTCGAGGTCAACGAGAAGCAGCAGAAGGTCAACGAGATCGAGGACATGATCGCGGACTTTCAACGCGCGGCGGACGATCTGAAACGCCAGATCGAGATCGAGGAAGAGACCGCCCGGATCCATGATGTGAACCATTACGCCTATCCCCCTTTCGCAAAGGCGGCGAGGCAACGGCGGGACAATCTCATGTCCTCGATTGCCGATCTGGATGCGAAGGCGGAAGCCGCCCGCGCCGAACTGGCCGATGCGAAGGAGGAACTGCGCAAGAGCGAGATGGTCGAGGAACGCAGCCAGATCGATCATGAACGCGGCGGCAAGTCTCATAACCGCGAATTACCGGATGGCGTGAGCCGGTCCCTGGCCTTCGATCCCCACGCATAACGCTGGGTCTGCGCGCGCCCGCAAGGTCTCACGGATCGGTTGAGCGCCCTCCGAAGCGCCGGAGACCTTGTTCGATCCGGGAGACAGCTTCACCAAAGAGCATGTGCCTGCCTCGGAACCGTCGGGCCTCACCGCTCTCGCCCGCAGCGCCCGCACACTGGTTTCGTCATCTTCCCGCCACGGAATTCTCTCAATGTCGATCCGTTTCCGGACCGGTTGCGCTTGTGAAAAAATGGTGATTTCGCTTGCGGAAACAGTCTGGGGCTTCACATTGAGTACAAATCATTTGGGCGTTGAGTCGGGGTGGGCTTTCCCAGCGCGATACTGCGGGCAACGGCGCGCCGGGTCTGGCGAGATGACGGAGCGGAATGGTGCACTGACGCATCACAAGGTCATGCATTATTGCCCCAGCTAATTGTTCATGCAGCAATTTGGCAAACTCGGGCTTTTCGGCTCCGTTTGGATCGATGCACTGGGGATCGTCGGGCCGCGAATTCGCAGCCCGCAATGAAGCAGGACGGGTTGGGAGAGCCTGAGGGGCATGAAGGCAAGAGCAACGGTCTGGTACGTGCTGCTGATCGCGCTTCTTGGCGGCTGTTCGCAGAGCGCCGGATTGCAGCAATTTTCGCAGCTTCTGCCCGGTGGCGGCGAAGAGACTGCGGAAGAAACCGAGAGCGCCGAAGAGGATCTGGCCGGCGGCCCGCCCTTGCCTGAGCGCAACGCAAGCCGCGCCGGCGTGGCGGAGACTGCTTCGGACGGCGAAACCCAGCAGGCCGGACTGACCCTGCCGGATCTGTCCGAGGTCAAGCTGTTCACCGCATCGACCTATGCCCCCGACACGACGCAGTGGGACGAAAAGCCGGTTCTTGTCTACACGCGACTTGCCCAACAGATTCGCGCCTGCTGGCTAACGCCGGCGGCGCCGAAATTGCCCGGTCACGGCTTTCATGCCGAAGTCGGCGCGGGGGACGCGGATGAGGCCAAGATCATTCTTTACAAGAAGGCGGAGGACGGCAAACGCGGCCTGCAGGCCTACAGCCTGACGATCGACGGGCAACTGACAGGCTCGACGGTCAGCGCTCAGAACCGGAAGCTGGACAAGAAACTCGATCAGGCCTTCAAGTCCGATCTGGCGCGATGGTCCAGAGGAGATCAAAGCTGCAAGAGCTGAGGAAGCCGGCTTCATGGCCTGAAACGGGCTTGCCGGTTGAAAAAATTGAACGCGCCGGGTAAACCGTGGCGGGGCACATTCGAGTTGGGGGGATCGGGCATTGCGCAAAGCGATTATTGGCATAGCTTGCCTGATCGCGCTTCTTGTGTCCGCCTGTTCCGGACGGGATCCCGTCGTTGCCCGCCTTGAAGGCGCCGAGCCCCAGCGGCTTTCCTTTGGCCCACCCTCCGAAGTCCAGCAGGCCTTTACCAGCCAGATGCAGGCGTGCTGGTTCAACGGCCCGTCGGCCCCACTCGAAGGCTATCAATATGACGCCCGGCCCGTCATCATGGACACGGCGAACGGCCCGGCGGAGCTTCGTCAGATCCGCATCAAGGCCGATCGTGAGGAGCAGAGCTTCATTGTCCAGTTTTTCCCTTTCAACAACAATACGCTGATCTCCACGCGCAATCTGTCCCTGCCCATCGAGTTGGCCACCCGGCTGAAGCACGATGTCGAAACCTGGATTTTCGGGCGCAGCGCCTGCGAGGAAGCGCCGAGTTCGGCGAGCGCCGTTTCTCCGGGTCTAATTCCGCAGACGAGTTCGACGGGTTCGCGGCAAAAATCGCCCGGCGGATGGGGCACCAGCCAGGAACCGGCGCCCGGAACCGTCAACCGGTACTGAGGGGCTGGCCATCTGTTTGTTCCAAGCGCAATTTTTCCGAAAAGCTTGTCCCCGCGAAGGCGGGGATGGTTTCCATTTTATCGGATCTCGCACTGGATCAGAATTCGAACGCGCCTTGCGCGGGGTGCGCCTGTCTGGCCGCCACTTTCAGATGCACGATCTCCTGCCCCGACCAGGCTTCCATGCGCTGAACCACCATCGAGCGGTGACAATGTCCGGGGGACTTCTCGAAGCAGAGCAGGCACACCCGTTCCCGCGCCGCAAGGGCGAGCGCCCGTTCCAGACCTCGCCGCCCTTCCGGCCCGTCAAGATGCGCGAACAGGATTTCACGGTAGACGGCTTTATGGCCGGCGCGCGCCGCTTCCCGTCCGGCGGGCGGATTGCCGAGTTCGCGAATATGTTCATAGGTGATCCCGAAACGGCCAAGCGCGGCGGCAAGCTCGTCGCGCGAGAATTCCGGCCGTCGCGAGAAAGGCGATTCGCGAATGTCGAGCAGCCGGGAGATCCCCGCCGATTGCAAGGCGGAGATGAGCCCCTCGACGGAGGCTCCTTCATAGCCGATCGTATGGATAGCGGGCAGGGACACCGGCTCCGGCTCCTGAAAACGATCCCGCACAGCTTGCCGTTCGGGACTCTCGTCCTGTCGAGCCAAGGCTAGATCTTGAACATGCCGGTGTAAACACGAAGCGAAGCGAAAAAGCGCCCAAAGACCCGGTTATCCCGGCTAAATCGGCGCTCCGCCTACGTCCTGTATTGCTGGAGGCGCGTGGCGCGCAATCCGGGAAGCCCGTGCTTCTGGATCGAGCGCTGCCAGCTGAGGAACTCGTCCACGGTCAGCCGGTAGCGATCGCAAGCGTCGCCGAGGCTCAACAGGCCGCCGCGGACAGCCGCGACGACTTCCGCCTTGCGGCGAATAACCCAGCGTTTTGTGGATGGCGGTGGAAGATCGGCGATTGTGAGAGGACTTCCATCCGGTCCCATCACATACTTGGCGCGTAACCTGAACTGTTCGGTCATGGAACTCTCTACTAACGACGTGACCACTGGGAAGTAATCTAACCCAATGCACTTAATGACCGATTAAACGGCTAAGTTAACAAAAAATAGAGATCCACAACTATTAGGTGCGTTTACGTATTCAGTTCACCAATTACGTGAAATTCTGTAGTCTTAATAGCAACCTTTGCTTGGTTCTTTTGAACCATTTAGAGACAGACCTTTCATGGGCGTTTGAGACTGTCTCAATTCCGGACGCAAAAAAGTCTCAGGCAAGCGGGCGGAAAAGCTGAAATCCGGTCTCGATAGCGCCGTTGCGCTGCGCTATGGTCGCCGGAGGAATAGTGGGGAAGAGGCATGATTCCGGGCCGTCTGGGCAAGATATTCATATGGCTGATCGCGATCGTCATTGCGGTCCCGCTGATCGGCGCAGCCGGCGGATTTCTCTGGTGGCGTCAGAGCCTGCCACAGCTCGACGGCGAAGTGCAGCTTGACAGGCTGGGGGCGGAAGTTCGCGTCATTCGCGACAGGCATGGCGTACCGCATATCACCGCCAGCGACAGAACCGACGCCGCCCGCGTGCTCGGCTATCTCCATGCTCAGGACCGCTTTTTCCAGATGGACATTACGCGGCGCGTGCTTCAGGGGCGGATTTCCGAAGCGATCGGCCCGCGCGGTCTCTCCGTCGACAGGCTTTTCCGGACGCTGGACATAGCAGGACGCGCCAGCGAGAGCGTCGCCGCCCTGTCCCATGAATTGACGGCAAGTCTCCACGCCTATGCCGATGGCGTCAACGCATGGCTGCGGGATGGGCGCCAGTCCTTGCCGCTCGAATACACGCTGCTCGGCATCGAGCCGGAACCGTGGAAGCCGGAAGATTCGATCCTCTGGGGCAAGGGCATGGCGTGGAAGCTGAGCGCGAACTGGCGTCAGGACGCAACTCGCGCCGCGCTGGCAGCCAACTATGGGCGAGAGCGCGCCGAGCGCTTCTTTCCACCGAAATTTCCCGAATGGCCGGTCACTCTCAAACCGGACATAAAACGCGGCGAACAGCAGGGCGCGGCGCTTTCCGCCCCGGAACAGCAAGCACACGACCGGATCAGCGCCCATATCGGCGCTCTGCTCGATCTGCCGTCCATCGGTGCGGGCGCGTCCAATGAATGGGTGATCGACGGCAGCCGCAGCACGACCGGAATGCCGATCCTCGCCAACGATCCCCATCTGGATCTGGGAATACCGATCCTCTGGTATATGGCGCGCATCACCACGCCGGAGATGAGCGTGGCCGGCGTCACCGCGCCCGGCGTCCCGATCGTGCTGCTCGGCCAGAACGAGCACATCGCATGGGGCTTCACGACGACCGACAGCGACGCGCAGGATCTTTTCATCGAGACGATCGCGCCGGACCAGCCCGACCACTATCAGACGCCGGACGGAGCGCAGCCGATCCGCACCGACACGGTGATGATCGCGGTCAAGGGCGAAGCCCCGGTCGAATATATACGCCGCGAGACACGCCACGGGCCGGTGATCTCCGACGCGCTTCCGCTGGCCGATAAGCTGGCGGGCGAAGGCAAGATGATCAGCCTCGCCTGGAACGGCCTCAGCCGCCGCGATACCAGCGCCGAGGCGTTCTTCAAGCTGAACGTGGCGAGCAACTGGGCGGAGTTTCAGGACGCGTTGCGCCTGCACAAATCGCCGGCACAAAATATCGTCTACGCGGATCGCCAGGGCAATATCGGCTTCATCAACGCGGGCGAGATCCCGATTCGCGCAAGCGGCGACGGACGCTATCCGGCCGATGGCGCAAGCGGGGCGTATGACTGGACCAGCGTCGTGCCTTTCGAGGGCTGGCCGAAGCTGTTCAATCCACCGGAGGGCGCGATCGTGAACGCTAATAACGCCGTGATCGACGCGGATTATCCCTATTGGTTCGGTCGTGACCAGACGGCGGGCTACAGGGCGATGCGGATCATCGAGCGCCTGTCCGAGAGGCCAAAGCACGATCTGGACAGCATGGCCGACATCCAGATGGACATCGAGGCAGCCCATGCGCGCGATCTCGTACCCTTCCTGCTCAAGCTGGAGCCGGAAACCGACATCGAGCGTCAGGCGCTCGACCTCCTGAAGAACTGGGATTTTGCCGCAACCGCCGACCGGCCGGAGCCACTCATTCTCGACTGGTGGCTGTTGCGCGTGAACGAGGAACTGCTGAAATCCGGCCTCGACCCGCTTGCCCCGGCCGTCGGCGGTCTGAATGCCTCAGTCGTCGTCTCGATCTTGCGCGAGGCCAACGGCTATTGCCGGGACCAGGATGCCGGGCCGGACTGCATGGGCGCGGTCAGGTCGGCCTTCACGAGAACGCTCGACGAATTGTCAGCCCGCTACGGCTCCGATGTGGCGCAATGGCGCTGGGGCAATGAGCATGTCACGCTCATGGAAAATCAGGTGCTCGACAATATCCCCGGTTTCCTCGCGATGTTCGGCGTGTCCTACCCGAGCGATGGCGGCTTTTATTCGGTCGATCGCGGCGGCAGTCTGGGCGAACCGGATACGGACCATCCGCTGGTGCGCAAGTCCGGTGCCGGCTTCCGCGGCGTTTACGATCTCGCCGACCCGTCGCGTTCGCGCTTCATGATCGCAACCGGCCAGAGCGGGCACCCGCTTTCGCCCCATTATGCTGACCTTCTGCCGCTCTACCGTGCGGGCGAGAGCATCCGGCTTCATCTGAGCGATGAGGAACTGGAGGCGCAGAAAACGGGCGAACTGGTGTTCCGGCCATAACAGACCGGGGCTCTCCCTGTCCCGGCCGGAGCGGATCGGGGTGAGGGAAACAAGATCTGAAATGAAACTTAGTACGCCCTCACGCGGCACTACGTGCCGACCTCTCCCCTCGGGAGAGGTAAGAATTCAAACGACGGGGAAGGGCGGCTCCCGTCCAGCAAGCACCGCGTCGATATTGTCCAGCGCGACATAGCCGGTATCGTCGCGCGCCTCGACCGTTGCCGAGCCCAGATGCGGCAGCAGAAAAGCATTCTCCAGCCCGTAAAAGCCTTCATGCATGTTCGGCTCGCCCTTGTAGACGTCAAGCCCGGCCGCCGCGATCCGTCCCGATTTCAGCGCGGCAATCAGATCGTCATCATCAATGAGATCCCCGCGCGCGGTATTTACCACGATCGCGCCCTGCGGCAGCTTCTCGATCGTTTCCGCGTTCAGGATCGCCTTGGTCTCGGCCGTCGACGGCGCATTCAGAGAAAGAAAATCGCTGACCGCCAGCAGGCTGTCCAGCGTGTCGTGATAGACCGCGCCCTGCTCCTGCTCGGCGGGCAGACGGCTGCGATTGTGGTAATGCACCTCCATGTCGAAGCCGCGCGCCATCTTCGCCAGGATGCGGCCGATCGTGCCCATCCCGAAAATGCCGAGCCGCTTGCCGACGACGCCCGTGCCGAGCAATTGCGTCGGCGCATAGCCGGGCCATTGCCGCGAACGCACCATCGCCTGCCCCTCGGTTGCCCGCCGCGCGGCGGCCAATAGCAGCAGCATGGCGATTTCCGCCGTCGGAACCGTCACCGTATGCGGCGTGTTCGTGACGCGCAGACCCTTCTCGCGGGCGGCTTCGAGATCGATATGGTCGGTGCCGGTCGAATAGGTCGAGATCACCTTGACGCTCTCCGGCATCCGCCCGATCACATCGCGCGTGAGCTTGTCGCTCGCGCTGACCAGCAGCGCGGCAGCCCCTTCGGCCAGAGATAACAGCTCGTCGGTCGAGATCAGCCGGTCATCCGAATTCGTGAAGGCGTCATAGTCCCGTCTGGCGCGTTCCTCGACGCGCGGAGGCAGGAGTCTTGTCAGGATAATTCTTTGCCGCTGTGTCAAATTCCACCTACCCTGTCGACGATCCGTTCTTACCGCTTGATATATAAAGCCATAACGCATTGGCACGGCTTGATGAACATGAAACTCGAAATCCGCCCGCAAAAGGCTCAAATGGAGCGCCAGCCGCGCCGCGCAAGGCCTCGGTGCGGTATCCCTCCCTCAACCGACATTCCGGATCGAACACGAGCGAACGGGCGAAAGTAGGTGCCGCTTGTCCGGAAACGGCGAGCCGCTTCACGAAAGAACTCGGCAGATGCCGATAGGGTAAAGAGGATTTCCACACTACGGAAGTTCATATTAAGTTATGGAACGCCCCGATATAGGACATTGGAAGCCGTGAGATACCGCCGGTGCGCGGGTTTCAGCAATATCAGGGTCATCGAGTTTGCGGAACTCGCGGCGGGCGAGAGGCAGACCAAAAAGGAGGCACGTCATGACGGACAATCAATCGCTGCAACTGCCGGAGGGCGTGGAAATCAAGGGCGCGGTCAAGCCCGGCTATGAGCAGGTGCTCACGAAGGACGCACTCGCATTCGTCGCCGGTCTTTCGCGGCAGTTCGAAACGGCCCGGCGCGCGGTGCTCGCCTATCGTGAGCAATATCAACAGATCCTCGACAGCGGCGCCCTACCGGACTTCCTGCCCGAAACCCGCGACATACGTCAGGGCGACTGGAAAATTCGCGGCATCCCGGCCGACCTGCTCGACCGGCGCACCGAAATCACCGGCCCGACATCGCGCAAGATGGTCGTCAACGCACTGAATTGCGGCGCATCCTGTTTCATGGCCGATTTCGAGGACGCGCTGTCGCCAACCTGGGACAATGTTGTCGAAGGCCAGATCAACCTCGCCGACTACTGGCGCGGCCAGATCGACTTCGTCGATCCCGAAAACGGCAAGGAGTACAAGATCACGGCGGAAAAGCCGGCCGTGCTGATCGTCCGCCCGCGCGGATGGCATTTGCTTGAAGACCATATCCTTGTCGACGGGCAGCCGGTTGCGGGCGCCTTCGTCGATTTCGGCCTCTACTTCTTCCACAACGCGAAGCTCTCGCTGGAAAAGGGCAGCGGTCCTTACTTCTACCTGCCCAAGATCGAGCATCATCAGGAAGCCGCGCTCTGGGACGCGGTCTTCGTCGCGGCGCAGGAAAAGCTCGGATTGCCGGTCGGCTCGATCAAGGCGACCGTGCTGATCGAGACGCTGCCGGCCGCCTTCGAGATGGACGAGATCCTTCACGCGATGAAGGACCATATCGTCGGCCTGAATTGCGGCCGCTGGGATTACATCTTCTCCTTCATCAAGACGCTGCGCGCCAAGCCCGAATATCTGCTCCCCGACCGCAGCCAGGTCGTCATGGGCAAGGCGTTCCTCAAGGCCTATTCGGAACTGCTGATCAGGACATGCCACAAGCGCGGCGCATTCGCGATGGGCGGCATGGCGGCGCAGATCCCGAACCGCCGCGACCCGGAAGCCAATGAAAAGGCGCTTGAAAACGTGCGTCAGGACAAACTGCGCGAGGTGAAGGCCGGCCATGACGGCACCTGGGTGGCGCATCCGGACCTCGTTTCCGTCGCCAAGGCGGTGTTCGACGAATACATGCCGCAGCAGAACCAGCTCGACAAGTTGCGGGAGGACGTTCAGATCGGGCAAGCTGAACTGCTCGAAGTTCACGAAGGGACGCGCACAGAAGAGGGCATGCGCACCAATATCCGCGTCGGTGTCCAGTACATCGAGGCCTGGCTGCGCGGCAATGGCGCGGTGCCGCTCTACAATCTGATGGAGGATGCCGCCACCGCCGAAATTTCGCGGACCCATGTCTGGCAGCTCATCAAATATGGCGCGAAGCTCGATGACGGCACGGTGGTGACGCGCGATCTGTTCGATCGTCTGCTTCAGGACGAAATGAGCAAGCTGCGCGATGAGCTGGGCGCGGAGACCTATGACAAGGGACGCTTCGACGAGGCCATCCGTCTGTTCAGGGATCTTTCGACCTCGGACCGGCTGGAGGCCTTCCTGACGCTCCCGGCCTACAAGCTGATCGCTTGAGGCACCGCTTCAAACGTTGAAATCCCCGCGAACGCTCCCTCTCCCATTGGGAGAGGGCCGGGGTGAGGGGCATAGTGCCTGCTATAAGGCACATCTCCCCTCACCCGGCACTTCGTGCCGACCTCTCCCTCAGGGAGAGGTAAGCCAAATGCGGCTACGCTATTCGCTCTGACACACGGCGCGGACGCCTTCCGGCGGCGAGCCGTTCGGCGTACTGATCAACAATGCGCATTTCCCGGCGCCTTCGCCATTATAGGTGCGCGTCGTGCCGATATCCTGCTTCTCTTCCCCGGTGCTGGCAAGCCCCGCCGACTGAAAGCAGCTCTCTGCCTTATTCGCCACAGTGTTTAGAAGAGCGCGGGCCGAGGCATTGCCGGTCGGCGCAAGGAAGGTGCAATCCGTATCGCTGGGGCATTCCATGTTCAGCCCCGCCGCCGTGCCATATTCCGTTTTGAGTTGCGTTACGCAGGCAGCGGCCTGCCCTTGGGCCTTGGCCGCGCCTGCTCCCGCGATCAGCACGATTGCCGCAGCCATCGCCGCCTCGCGCAATGCCGGTAATTTCTTCTGCTGAAAAGCCATTGATGTCTCCCTCTGCGCCAGATCCTGCGCCGCTCCGTCATCGCTCGCCTGTTCCGTTTCGGAAATGCTGCCCTGCTTTCCGGTCGATGCGCGAGCCTCATGACCATAAATAAGGGCGGACACAGATATGTCCAGCAAACCGGCGCGCGGGATACCCCCGATGCTGTCAATTCATGCGCTGCGCCGAGTAGGGACTGTCGAGCGAAAAGGCCGGAATGGCGGCTTCGAAATTCTCGCCATCGTCCAGTTCCATGGTGTAGCTGCCCTGCATGATGCCGGAGGCCGTGCGCAGCGGCACGCCGCTCGTGTAGCGGAAACTGTCGCCCGGCTCCAGTGTCGGCTGCTCGCCGACGACGCCGGGACCGCGCACCTCCTGAAGATGGCCGTTCGCGTCCGTTATGCGCCAGTGCCGGGCGAGGAGTTGAACGGTCTCCTGCCCCTCATTGACGATTTCGACACTGTAGGCCCAGAAATAATAATCCCTCAAAGGGGCGGACTCGTCTTCGAGAAAGTCCGGCTCGACGCTTACAGTGATGCCGCGCGTGGTGGCCTTGTAGGTCACTCAATTCCTCCCCGCGCGCGGAACCCCGTTCAGCCCAGAGCCGCCCGCAACGCCTGATCCAGATCGCTCATCAGGTCCCCGGCATCTTCCAGCCCGACCGACAGGCGAAGCATGTTGTCGCCTATACCCATATCGGCGCGGACTTCCGGTGTGAAGCGCTGATGTGTCGTCGTCGCCGGATGCGCGATCAGGCTTTTCGCATCGCCAAGATTGTTGGAAATCCGGATGATGCCGAGCGCATCCATGACGCGGAAGGCCGTTTCCTTGCCGCCCTTGACGGAAAAGGTGACGAGCGTGCTGCCCGATTTCATCTGACGCCGGGCAAGATCATGCTGAGGGAAATCCGTCCGCCACGGATAGAGCACGCTTTCAACCTCGGCCCGCTCGGCGAGAAAATCGGCCAGTGTCGCCGCATTCTCCGCCATCCGTTCGACGCGAATGGGCAGCGTCTCCAGCCCTTTGAGCAGCACCCAGGCATTGAACGGGCTCATGCACGGCCCCGTCTGGCGCAGATAGGTTTTCAGATGGTCGGTCAGGAACTGGTCGGAGCACAGCACGACGCCGCCCAGACACCGGCCCTGCCCGTCAATATGCTTGGTTGCCGAATAGCACACGACGTCCGCCCCGAGTTCGAGCGGCTTCTGCAATACGGGGGTTGCGAAGACATTGTCCACGATGAACAACGCGCCGCAATCTTTCGCAATGGCGGAAACACCGGCCAGATCGACCAGTTCCAGCGTCGGATTGGCGGGCGTCTCGCAGAAAAAAGCGCGCGTATTGGGCTGTACGGCGGCGGACCAGTCGTCCAGATCGCGGCCATCGACCAGCGTGCAGGTGACGCCGAAGCGCGGCAGCAATTCCTCGATCACATAGCGGCAGGAGCCGAACAGCACGCGGCTGGCAACCACATGATCGCCCGCCTTCATGTAGCAGAAGAACGCCGCCGTCACCGCCGCCATGCCGCAGGCCGTGCCGCGCGCCGCTTCCGCGCCTTCGAGCAGGGCCATGCGCTCCTCGAACATCGACAGCGTCGGATTGGAATAGCGCGTATAGATATAGCCGTCCTGCTCGCCCTTGAAACGCAGTTCCGCATCGCGCGCCGTCTCGTAGACGAAGCCGGAATTGAGATACAGCGCTTCGGAGGTCTCCCCGTGCGGCGAGCGGATCGTGCCGCCATGAATGAGCGCCGTTGCCTGCTGCCAGTCCTTCGGGGAGGATTTGCCGCGATTGTCAGCCATGGGCCTGCCTTCGTGCCTTTCGCATAAAAAACCGGCCGGACTCATGGAAGCCGGGCCGGAGCGGATCTGGCACGGCCTTTTTAGCGAATTGTTTTACGTGGCTGCAAGCCGGCCAGCCAAATCACCACGAGTGGATAGGATTATGCGGGGGATAGGGTGCCGTCAAGAAGAACCCACCTCCCAAAAACTACAAGAAAGCATTGGGCATCTCTAACCAATATCTTATTGTAATTCTCAAAATTCAGATTCGTCGGTTCTGCGCCATTAAAATAATTTAGCTAGTCGGCTTGACCTCAACGTCGACGCCATTGGAGCAAGCATGTCGGATCAAGCCATTGAAAAGTGGGATATTTTTATTTCCCATGCATCCGAAGACAAAGCATCTTTCGTTACACCCTTAGCCGCCTCTTTGTCCGCGTTTGGGGTAAATGTTTGGTACGATGATTATCAGCTTAAGCTCGGAGACAGCCTCAGTCGAAGCATCGACAAGGGGCTCGCAAGATCCGATTTTGGGTTGGTCGTACTTTCTCCTGCCTTTTTCGCGAAACGATGGACGGAATATGAACTCCGCGGGCTGACATCACGTGAACTGTCAGGACCGCAAATTATTTTGCCCGTTTGGCATAACGTCAGCTTTGAAGACGTAGTCCAGTTTAGTCCTTCACTCGCCGATAAACTCGCTGTTAAGACCGATGGGAGAAACACGGTAGAAATAGCCGTTCGAATAATCGAAGCAATTCGTCCTGATATATTCACCCGGATTCAGCGTCGCATCGCTTGGAAACTAGGCCTCAGGACAGCTGCCCTCGAAACAGTAGAACTGGACAAATTAAAATTGGGTCCAATTAGGCACCCTAAGCTTCCAGATGAACTGATTGGTAGAATTCGTTTAGTCAGAGCTTGCCTTTTAGAAGTATATCCGCATTCAATGGAATTCTGGATAGACGGATTCCAACGTGACACTCATCCTTCTGGCGAAGTTGCTATTTGGGAGCACATAGCCTCTGTTTATCGAGAATACATAGATTTGTCTAATCCGCTTACCATTGCGCAACGCAAAGCGGCTTTTGCCTATCTGAATTCGCTAAGTATGTTTGGTGAAAGTTCCCCTAACTCTCCGGATTCAAGCACGCTTGGCCTCCCGGAAGGGGGAGAGAGCGTTCTCGCTCAGATGTACAAATTTGCTCTTCCAATTTTTGACATCAAGGAGGAAGCTTCTTTTGCTCAAAATGTAAGTAACCATCCACCGGATGGAAGCGAGGGCGACCTAGAGCATTTTCCACATGACCTTCCAGAAGACTTAATTCGGGAGCTACTGAGCTAAGCATCCAGCCCAGAGATTTCTTTATGCATGTCGTAGCAAATGGCCTTCTTCCCGCACAGTCTCTCCGTGCCCTCATCGAGGCCGGACAGATCTCCGCCGCCGCGCCCATCCCGCCTGCGCAGATCCAGCCGGCCAGCCTCGACCTTCGCCTCGGCCCCACGGCCTACCGGGTCCGTGCCAGCTTTCTGCCGAACGCACGCATGAGCGTCGAGGCCAAGCTGTCGCTCTTCGCCATGCACGAGATCGACCTGAGCCAAGGCGCGGTGCTGGAAACGGGCTGCGTCTATGTCGTGCCTTTGCAGGAACGCCTCGCTCTGCCGTCCGGCATCTCGGCGGCGGCAAATCCGAAAAGCTCGACCGGCCGTCTCGACGTGTTCACCCGCGTCATCACAAGCCACGGCCCCGCCTTCGACCAGATCCCGGCCGGCTATGAAGGCCTGCTCTACGCCGAGATCTGTCCGCAGACCTTCCCCGTTCTCGTGCGCTCCGGCTCGCTTCTGGCGCAGATCCGCTTCCGGCGGGGCAGTCCCGCGCGCACCGATGCCGAGTTGATGCGGCTGCATGACGAGCAGCGCCTTGTCTCGACCGATACGGCCGACATAGCGGACGGCATCGCGCTGTCCGTCGATCTGTCGGGCGAGGGCGCGGACGGCGTCATCGGCTACCGCGCCAAGCGTCATACCGGCGTCGTCGATGTGGACCGGCCCGGCGCCTATGCGGTTGCCGATTTCTGGGAACCCATACAGGCGCGCGGCGAGCGGCGGTTGATCCTCGATCCGGACCAGTTCTACATTCTCGCCTCCAAGGAAGCGATCCACGTGCCGCCGACACACGCTGCCGAGATGGAGCCGTTCAATCCGCTGGTCGGCGAGTTCCGCGTGCATTATGCCGGTTTTCTCGATCCCGGCTTCGGTCATGAGGCGGCGGGCGGGGCCGGCAGCCGCGTCGTGCTGGAGGTGCGCAGCCACAAGGTGCCGTTCCTGCTGGAAGACGGGCAGATCATCGGGCGCGTGATCTATGAGCAGCTCACCGAACTCCCCGACCATGTCTACGGCTCCGGCATCGGCTCGAACTATCAGGCGCAGGGGCTGAAGCTGTCGAAGCATTTCCGGCTCTGAAATGACGCGGATTGTGGCGCTTTCGGAGATGGACGCGGGCGCGGAAATGCGCTCCGAGGTGGAGGCCATCTTCTTCGCGGGCGCGGCGACCCAAGCGTTCTCTTCAACCGAGGCGCGCGACGCTTACCGCGATCTCTGGCTGGGCCGCTATATGCGCGCATTCCCGGAGCTGTTCCTTGTCGCACTGGACGACGACGGTCGCGCGGCAGGCTATCTCGCCGGGAGCCCGGTGAGCGATGCGACGCCCTTGCCGGGGCCGGATTACTACCGGCTCTTTCCACGCACGCTGATCGAGGCCTGCCCCGCCCATCTCCACGTCAACATACGCGCAGACCTTCGGAGACGCGGGCTCGGGGAAATGCTCATCGCCGCCTTCCGCCGCGAGTGCATCAGCCGCGGCCTGCCCGGCTTTCACGCAGTAACGGCAGCCGAGAGCCGCGCCGCGCATTTCTTCGCCAGATGCGGTCTGGCGCCGCTCGAACGGACCGTATGGAACGAACGCAGCATCGTCTTTCTGGGCGAGCATGCCCCCGTCTGACGACTTGAAACTGTCAGCAATCAACTTCGCACGGAGAGGCGGGCGGGCGGCTTCATAGATCGAGACGGGACGAACGCTGCCGGAACATTCCCGGCCTTCTCCGCGTTTCTGTCAGTGAATGACCGAGGGCGCCAAGCTCCCGATCATGCTGAAACAGAACGCAAAACAAGGGAGAAATGACAATGTCTGGTCCCGGTCCCCGGCTGATGTCAGCCGACACGCTCGAAGACAACAAGGTTTACAACAACCAGAACGAAAGCCTCGGTGAAGTCGAGGAAATCATGATCAATGTGAACGACGGCAAGGTTGAATACGCCGTGGTCGAATTTGGCGGATTTCTCGGCATGGGCACGAAATATTTCGCCGTGCCGTGGGAGGCGATGCAGCTTGACACAAAGGAGGAATGCTTCCGCCTGAACGTCACGAAGGAAGCACTTGAGAACGCCGACGGGTTCGACAAGGACAATTGGCCGGACATGGCCGATCCGGCTTTCGCCGCTCGCACGCGCTCGGTCTACGGCCTGTAACGGCAAGACAACGGCGGCCTGCCACATGGGCAGGTCAGCCGCTTTTATCCGTCCCCCCATCCAGCGCGGCCTTCACCATCAACAAATCGCGCCAGGCCATGCGCTTCGACACCGGGTTGCGCAGCAGAAAAGCGGGATGCAGCGTCGCCATCGTCCGAAGCGAGCGTCCGCCTAATTCACAGGTCTTCCATTTTCCCCGCAGCTTCATGATGCCCTGCTCGGTTTCCAGCACCTGCTTGGCCGCCGCGCCGCCCAGCAGCAGCACTATCTCCGGCTCGACAAGTTCGATCTGCCGCTGAAGAAAGGGCTGGCACGCCTGCACTTCCTGCGGCGTCGGCGTGCGGTTTCCGGGCGGCCGCCAATAGACGACATTCGTTATGTAAGCATCGTCGCGGCCCATTCCGATCGCGGCGAGCATCTTGTCCAGCAACTGCCCGGCCCGTCCGACGAAGGGCGCGCCCTCCAGATCCTCGTCACGCCCCGGCGCTTCGCCGATGCACATCAGCCGCGCCTGCGGATCGCCGCGCGCGAAACAGAGATTCTTGGCCGTCTTCTTCAACGGGCAGCCGTCAAACCCGACCAGAGCCGCCTCCAGCGCGGCGAGGTCGGGGGCATGGCGGGCAAGCTCGCGTGCGGCCATGACGCCGGCGTCAACGGTCGGCTGGCCTCCCGCACGCATTGCCGGGCTGCCTCCCCCCATCGCTCCAGGCCGTTGCGAAGGCGATGCCGGCCGCTCGCCGCCGCGAGGCGCGGGATCGCGCGCGCGCGGATTGCCGGCAGGCGGTTCCGCTCCGCGAACCGGAAAAGGCTGCGGATCGTAGCGCGACCAGTCCAGCGGCTCTTCCGCCACGGCCTCGTCAACGCCCATCGCCCGATACCAGCGGAGCAGCTCCAGCGCCAGATTGTCGCTATCGTCCTGCAATTCTTGCATCAATGCTAAATTCGCCTGGCCGGAATTGGGTTGCCACTTGCGTCTTCTTTAGCATGGCACATAGAAAAGGAGCAAAGTTCTGTGAACAATGCGCCGCAAGACCGGCCTACGCAAACGAGGGAATTATGACCGACACGCAAGACACGCTGCCTGAACGCGAAGGCATGGACTTCGATGTCGTGATCGTCGGCGGCGGCCCGGCCGGACTGGCGGCGGCGATCCGGCTGCGGCAGTTGGCGGCCGAGCAGGACCGGCACATTTCCGTGGTCGTGCTGGAGAAGGGGTCCGAAGTCGGCGCGCATATCCTCTCCGGCGCGGTGATCGACCCGGTCGGGCTGGACACGCTGCTGCCGGACTGGAAGGAGCGCGGAGCGCCCGTTACGCAGAAGGTCGAAACCGACAAATTCGTCTATCTCGGCCCTGCTGGCGAGATGCGCCTGCCGAACATGATGATGCCTCCGCTGATGAGCAATCACGGCAACTATATCATCAGCCTTGGCGATCTGACCCGCTGGCTGGCCGAGCAGGCCGAAGAACTTGGCGTCGACGTCTATCCCGGCTTTCCGGCGGCCGAAATCCTGCGCGGGGAGAATGGCGAAGTCACCGGCGTCGCAACCGGCGATATGGGCGTGGCGCGCGACGGCGAGCCGAAGGACAGCTTTACGCGCGGCATGGAGCTGCGGGGCAAATATACGATCTTCGCCGAGGGCGCCCACGGTTCGCTGACCAAGCAGCTCATTCCAATGTTCGATCTGCGCAAAGGGCGCGATCCGCAGAAATACGGCATCGGCCTCAAGGAGCTGTGGGAAGTGAAGCCGGAGAACCACAGGCCCGGCCTTGTCCAGCATACGCTCGGCTGGCCGCTTGACGACCGGACCGGCGGCGGTTCCTTCATGTATCACTATGGTGAAAACCTTGTCGCGGTCGGCTTCGTCGTTCACCTGAATTACGAAAACCCCTATCTCGCGCCGTTCGAGGAGTTCCAGCGCTTCAAGACGCACCCCTCCATCGCGCCGACATTCGAGGGCGGCAAGCGGCTGAGCTATGGCGCGCGGGCGATTACCGAGGGCGGCTGGCAGTCCATCCCCAAGCTCGCTTTTCCCGGCGGCGCGCTTGTCGGCTGTTGCGCGGGCTTCATCAACTTGCCGCGCATCAAGGGATCGCATAACGCCATCCTGTCCGGGGTTTTGGCAGCCGAAGCCGCCTTCGAGGCGGTCGGCGAAGGCCGCGCGGGCGACGAGCTGATCGCCTATGAAACCGCGTTCAAATCGAGCCCGATTGCCAAGGATCTGCACCGCGTCCGCAATGTCAAACCGCTGCTGACGCGCTTCGGCACCCGGCTCGGGACGATCCTCGGCGGCGTCGAAATGTGGCTGAACACGCTGCTGCCCTTCCTTGGCTACACGCTCAAGCACGGCAAGACGGATGCCACCGCCACCAAGCCCGCCGACAAGTTCAAGCCGATCGACTATCCCAAACCCGACGGCGTCCTGACCTTCGACCGGCTTTCGTCCGTTTTCCTGTCCGGCACCAACCATGAGGAAGACCAGCCCGTCCATCTGAAGCTGAAAGACCCTTCGATTCCCATCGAGGTCAATCTGCCCGTCTATGCGGAACCGGCGCAGCGCTATTGCCCCGCGGCAGTCTATGAGGTGATCGAGGAAGGCGGCCAGAAGCGCTTCCAGATCAACGCGCAGAATTGCGTGCATTGCAAAACCTGCGACATCAAGGACCCGTCGCAAAATATCCACTGGACCGTGCCGGAGGGCGGCGGCGGGCCGAATTACACCGGCATGTAGGCCGGTTGACGCACCCGCGCCTTGCATGCAGCTTGCAGGGCATGGGCGTACCGGCGCTGCCGCCGTTGACCTGAATCGATGTCGCATCCATAGTAGCGCCTGTCGATTCACCGGCATTGGGGGACGAGACCGATGCAAGCCGTTTTGAATGCAGTTTCTGCGCCGCGCAGCACGAGGGCATACCGGGCATTGATCTGGAGCGCCGTCTGTGTGGCGGCTCTGGCTGGCGGAAACGCGGCCGCCCAGAACTACCAGGCAAGCCAGCGCTGCCAGGAGCTGGAGCAGCGCCTTGTGAGTGAATGGCAGCGCGGCAATAATCCACAGGAAGCCGTGACCCGCCTCGACCAGCAACTCGAAACGTTTCAGCGGGAGCGGCGTCAGCTCGAAGTCGAAGCCGACCGGCGCGAATGTTACGAAGAGTTCTTCATATTCGGCAAATCCCTGAAGCGGACCGAATCCTGTATCCGGCTCGACCGGGACATCGAAAGGCTGCGCCGCGATATTTCCAATCTGCGCCAGCAGCGCGATTCCATGACCAACTCTGCGCAACGCCGGAGCCGACGCGACGATCTGGTTGCGGAACTCGCCCGCAATGGCTGCGGCGAAAACTACAAGCGCGAATATCAGGCGCGGCGTGGTCCGGACTCGTTTTTCTCGCTCTGGGAGGATGAAGACACGTCTTTCGACCGCGGCTACGCCAATGCGCCGCCGGAACAATCCGCCCTGCCCTTCGCCTCCTACCGGACGATGTGCGTCCGGCAATGCGACGGCTTTTATTTCCCCATCAGCTATTCCACGCTCGGAAGCCGCTTCGCCGAGGATGAGGCCAGTTGCAAGGACCAATGCGCCGCCCCCGCCGAGCTCTATGTTTACAAGAACCCCGGCGAGGACGTTGAGAAGATGGTCTCCCTCACGGGCCAGCCATACAACGACATGAAAAACGCCTGGCGGCACCGGAAGGAATATATCAACGGCTGTTCCTGCAAGCCGGAGGAATATTCGCTTCAGCAGATCCAGCAATCCGAGCAGGAAAACAAGAAACAGGTCAGCGTTGCGGCTCCGTCCGGCAACAACGCGGCGCGCCAGCAGCAATCCGCGCCGGAACCGGCTCAGGGCGGACAGCCGCAAGCCGTGCAGTAGCGGCCAGAGCGAGATCCGTTAAGATGGACGCTATCCCCCCATGGTGGGGAGAAGTTTTCGGATAAATCGAGCCTGCACAAACGGATGCATCAGGATCGTTTGCGTAAGAAATGACCAATCGTCAACTTTATGCGGCAGCTTCGCCCAAAGCTGGCATAAACGCTATGATCACGGCGAATGGCCGTGACACGCAAACACCGATAAGGGTGAATTCGTTCTAATTCGCTCGGAGTGTGTCAGCAGCGCCGGCTGATAAAGCCTTGAGCGCATCGACCGCATTGGCTTCGCGGGCATAGTCGACCGGCGTGCGGCCGTCGCCCAGCTTGCGGCCGGGATCGGCTCCCAGCTCGATGAGCAGACGGATCAACTCCGGCTGATTCTGCTTCGCTGCAATCGCGAGAACGGACCGCCCGGCGGCATCGGTTGCATCGATGTCCGCGCCAAGATGCACAAGAATGCGTATGGCGAGCGCGACTTCCTTGTGATCCTCCACCTCGACATAATGCTCTACGGCAACATGAAGCGGCGTGCATTCGCCTATATCGGCGGCGCGCGCATTGACGTCAGCCCCGGCCTGACCGAGCACGCGGACAATGGAGGCCGCTTCGCGCGCCTTGATGGCATGGTGAAGCGCGGTCCGGCCCACACGGTCGCGTTGGTCAGGGTCAGCGCCGGCATCCAGCAGAATTTTCGTCATAGCCGCCGTCTCGGCCGCCATGAGCGGCGTCATCCGGGTGAGTTCTTCAGGCTTGTTCGGAGCCGCGCCGCGTTTGAGCAGATCCTCGACCTTGTCCGCATCCTCGAAGGCAAGCGCGGTCCACATAGCCTCCTGGATCGACATTTCCAGCGCCACCCGATCGCCTTCAGAGTGAGGCTGGACACGGACGGCGAGATCCACTTTCGGGGAAGCCTTGATCGCCTCCTGTGCGCCGGGTGCGGCGTTCAACAGGTAAGGCGACGCAAAAAACATCGCAAACGCGAAAACAGTAAGCGGCGCGCAAAAACCGTCATTGTTGTTGTGAGAAAGCTTGCGCATACCGCTTATACTGAGCCCCCCAGCCCTAGTCTCGTTAGCGTGCCCGAATAAGGGGACAGGCTTGTAGACAAGCACATCCGAAAGTCTTCGGCAGTTAGTAACCAACGATTGCACTATAACTGGGATTTGCACTCTTGTCTCAATCAATAAGCGCTTACCGCTGACCATTTCAGGGCCGGATATCTCGCATATCGGGCGTTTCCTCGCTGCAGATCAAGCAGCTTATCAGGCAGTTTTGCCGCCGAGGCGAGCTTCTACCGTTTCTTTTCCCATAAAAGGAAAAAGCTGTTTCAACTCGGGGCCATCGCTGCGTCCGGTCAGCGCGAGGCGAAGCGGATGAAACAGCGCCTTTCCCTTCGCGCCGGTTGCATCCCTGACTGCTTGTGTCCATTCGCCCCAACTCTCGCTCGTCCACGGCTCCGGCGGCAGCAATTCGCGCGCGGCCGCCAGTAAATCGGGCGCTTCGATCTGCGGTTCAACCGGCCCTGTGACAATGCGCCACCAAAGTCTGGCATCGTCGAAAACGTTTAAATTCAAACGGACGGCCTCCCAGAATGCCTCACCGCCTGAAATGCCTGCAGCTTCCAGACGGCTCGCCACATCCTCATATCGCAATTCCTGCAACAGACGGGCATTGAGCGCCTTCAACTCATTGATGTCGAAACGCGCTGGTGCACGCGATAGTTTGGCGAAATCGAACAGATCGGCAAGTGCGTCTAAATCCCTATAGGGCGCGACGGGATTGGATGTGCCGATGGTGGCGGAATGAGACAGGACGGCGAGCGGCTCAAGCCCATCTTCGCGGAAGGAGCGTATGGACAGGGAGCCGAGCCGCTTGGAGAGCGCGTGTCCGTCAGCATCGACCAGCAGATTGTGATGTGCGAACTCCGGCGAGAGTGCGCCGATGGCTTCGAAAAGCTGGATCTGCACGCCCGTATTGGCGACATGATCCTCGCCGCGGATGACATGGGTCACGCCGAAATCGGCGTCGTCCACCACGCTGGGCAACGTGTAGAGATAGGTGCCGTCCTCGCGCACCAGCACGGGATCGGAGAGGGAGGCTGCGTCGATGTTCTGCACGCCGCGCACACCGTCAATCCAGCCGACCTCGCGTTCCTCCAGCAGAAACCGCCAATGCGGACGGCGTCCTTCAGCCTCCAGCTTCGCGCGGTCGTCATCCGTGAGTGTCAAGGCGGCCCGGTCGTAGATGGGGGGCGCACCGCGCGCGAGTTGACGCTTGCGGCGGCGCTCCAGCTCGTCCGGCGTCTCATAGCAGGGATAAAGACGCCCGCCGGCCTTCAGCGCCTCGACAACGCCGGCATAGCGCTCAAAGCGCGACGACTGGCGCTCCTCCCGGTCCCAATCAAGCCCCAGCCAGCGCAGATCCTCGCGGATGCCTTCGACATACTCCTCCTTCGAGCGCTCGACGTCGGTGTCGTCGAAGCGGAGGATGAACGTTCCCTTGTCGCGGCGCGCAAAGAGCCAGTTGAGCAATGCGGGGCGCAGATTGCCGATATGGATGCGGCCCGTTGGGCTCGGCGCGAAGCGGACGACGGGTGTCATGGATTTTCACGGAATTTGTTGGTTATGGGGTATCGACGGTCGCGGCCGAAATGGCGGCTGGTGATCTTGACGCCGGGCGCTGACTGGCGGCGCTTGTATTCGGCGAGATAGAGCAGCCGCTCGACCTTGCGCACGGTTTCGGGCGCATGGCCGCGCTTGACGATCTCGACGACCGGCATCTCGTGATCGACCAGCGATTGCAGGATATCGTCAAGCTCGTCATAGGGCGGCAGCGAATCCTGATCCTTCTGGCCCTCGCGCAACTCGGCGGTCGGCGCCTTGGTGATGATGTTTTCCGGAATCACAACGCCCTGCGGCCCGAGTACGCCGCCCGGCAGCGCGGCGTTCCGGTAGCGCGCCAAGGCATAGACCTGCATCTTGTACAGATCCTTGATCGGATTGAAGCCGCCATTCATGTCGCCGTAAAGCGTTGCGTAACCGACGGAGACCTCGGATTTGTTGCCGGTCGTCAGCAGCATCGAGCCGAATTTGTTGGAGACGGCCATCAGGATCGTGCCGCGCGTGCGCGATTGCAGGTTTTCCTCGGTGATGTCCGGATCGCGGCCCTCGAACAGCTTGGCAAGGCTCTCCCCGAAGCCTTCGACGGGCGGGGCGATAGGAACGATGTCATAGCGCACGCCCAGCGCTTCGGCGCAGGCGCTGGCATCGGCAAGCGATTCATTGGACGTGTAGCGGTAGGGCAGCATGATGCAGTGAACCCGCGCCGCGCCCAGCGCATCGACGGCCATCGCCGCCACGAGCGCGGAATCGATGCCGCCCGACAGCCCGAGCACGACGCCGGGAAAACCGGCCTTCTCAACATAATCGCGCAAGCCAAGCACGCAGGCCCGGTAGATTGCCGCATCGCCTTCTTCGAGCAGCACGGTTTCGCCCGGCTCGCAGCGCCAGCCCTCCGGCCCCCGCGTCCAGTCGGTCAGCGTGACCTGCTCCTGCCATGCGGGCATTTGCACGGCCAGCCTGCCGCCGGGATTGAGCACGAAGGAGGCCCCGTCGAAGGCCAGTTCGTCCTGTCCGCCGATCTGGTTGACATAGGCGAGCGGCAGGCCGGTTTCGGTGACGCGCCCGACCGAATGGCCCATGCGGATTTCATGCTTGTTGAGCGTGAAGGGCGAGCCGTTCGGCACGAGCAGCATTTCCGCGCCGGTTTCGGCAAGACATTCGCAGACATCCTCGCTCCAGATGTCCTCGCAGATCGGCAGACCTAGACGAATATCGCGGAAGTTCAGCGGCCCCGGCATCGAGCCGGTGGCGAAGACGCGCTTTTCGTCGAACACGCCGTAATTGGGCAGATCGACCTTGTGCCGGACATCCACGACAACGCCCTGATCGAGCAGCGCCACGGAATTATACGGCTTGCCGTCGCCGGGCCACGGTGTGCCGATCAGCATGGCCGGGCCGCCATCGGCGGTATCCCTGGCAAGCGTCTCCACGGTCTTGTGCGCGGCCTGGATGAAGGCGGGCTTGCCGATCAGATCTTCTGGCGGATAACCGGTTATGAACAGCTCGGAGAACACGATCAGATCCGCGCCGCCAGCCGCGGCTTCAGCCCGCGCACGCCGAGCGAGCGCGGCATTGCCTTCAAGGTCGCCGACGGTCGGGTTGAGCTGGGCAAGGGCGATGCGCAGCGACGATGTCCGGTCCGCGCTCATTTCGGCCCGCCCGCGAAGTCAGGCCTTGTGCCAGCCTTTTCGCTCTTCATTGATCCGCTTGAAGATCTCATCCACTTCCTCGTCGGAGGAGACTTTATGCGCCTGTCCGCCATAGATCAGATATTTCCATTTCAGATTCGGACTGCGGGCTAGCTCACGCGGCTTCACCGCCATCAGCTTCTCCATGGAGCACGTCCGATTGACCCATGGCGCGAAGAACACGTCCTGCTTCGCCTGTTCGATATCATGGTAGCTCAACAATCCGTTTTCCACCGCCGTACGCACCATATCGACATAGGCGAACTGCACAAAGCCCGAACAGATGAAATCCACCGGCGCGAAGCGTTTGCCGCGGCGCAGGAATTCGGTGATGGTCGGCGCGCGGCCGAACAGCTTGTTGCGGAGGCGGAAAAAGAAGTTCGAGCGATTGGTCGCGAGCGCAACCAGCAGCGCGAAATTGTAATCGTCATCCTTGATGAAGCGCAGCATCCGGCCGCTGACCATAGGCCGCATCTCCGGCTTGAACCACTCCGCTTCCAGCCGCTTGACGCCAACCACATAGCGGGGCGTTTCCCTTGTATCCTTGTACACCTTGGTGGGCGCAACGATCTCTGAAAATGCGCCGAGGTCAACGCCGCTGAACGTTGCTTCGATCAGGAAGGAGCGGTCGACGCCCGCATAATGGCGCGGCGTGATGAAGGTGAGCGCCGCATGGGCGAAACGACTGTCATCGAAACTGCGCATGAGAAAGGAAAAGAAGCTCTCCAGCCGCGTGGAGAGCACGATGTCTCCCGGCTCAAGAAAATGGCCGTGCTGGAACCGTTCCACCGGCATGGGCCAGGAAACATCCCGCGGCTCTGGGATCGCGGCTGTTTCATGCGGGATGTCGAGCGCGCCGGCTCCGTTCGCTTCGGGATGCGCCGCACGGTTCGTCACGGCCTCCCTCACGGCCTCATCGACCGTCATGCCGAGGTCTTCCGGCTTGAATTTATTCCAGGCGGATGTCCTGACCGCTCGTCCCATAGTCCCATGCTCCAAACACAACGCAGGCGCCACGCGAAGCCGCTTTCCTACACAGTCGGAAGAGCGGACGCAAGGCGGTGAACGTTCGGGAGCGCCTTTGGCTGGACTTGTGCGGCCATGATGTCGTCGAGAAACCGGCTCGCCGACCTGATGGCGTCCGGCGACGCATTCACCGCATGCAGATTCTCAAGTTGCGCCGGGAAAAGGCGAACGCGCTGTCCGCCTTTTCTTCTTTCGGCGATTGTGCCAAGCGACGGCCATGCTAAAGCGTCGCCACCGTTGTTTGCGGCGATTCTTCCACCCCGATACGGTCGCGGCGCAGGCGTTCCGCGATCAGGAACGCCAGTTCGATGGCCTGACTGGCGTTGAGGCGCGGATCGCAATGCGTGTGATAGCGGTCGGACAGGTCCGTGTCGGTGATGAGCTGAGCGCCGCCGGTGCATTCGGTGACGTTCTTGCCCGTCATCTCCACATGCAGTCCGCCCGGATAGGAACCCTCCGCGCGGTGAATGTCGAAGAAGTTCTCCACCTCCTTCAGCACCAGATCGAACGGACGCGTCTTGTAGCCGCTTCCAGCCTTGATGGTGTTGCCGTGCATCGGATCGCAGGACCAGACGACCTTGCGGCCCTCCCGCTCCACAGCCCGGATGAGGCCGGGGAGATGATCGCCGACCTTGTCCGCGCCGAAACGCGCGATCAGCGTCAGGCGGCCCGGCTCGTTCTTCGGGTTGAGCGCGTCGATCAGCTTGAGCAACTCGTCAGGCTGAAGCGAGGGACCGCATTTCAGCCCGATCGGGTTCTGTATTCCGCGCGCATATTCGACATGCGCATGGTCGAGCTGGCGGGTGCGGTCGCCGATCCAGATGAAATGTCCCGACGTCGCGTACCAGCGTCCGCTGGTGGAGTCGACGCGGGTCAGAGCTTCTTCATAACCAAGCAGCAGCGCTTCGTGGCTGGTGTAGAAGCTGGTCGAGCGCAATTCGCGCAGGCTCTCCGAGGTCAGGCCGCAGGCGCGCATGAAGGTCAGGCTCTCGCTGATCCGGTCGGCCAGCTCCTGATATTTGTGTCCCGCCGGGCTGTCGGACAGGAAGCCCATATTCCACTGATGCACACGCTCCAGATCGGCAAAACCGCCCTGTGCGAAGGCGCGCAGCAGATTGAGCGTCGCCGCCGACTGACGGTAGGCGCTGAGCAGGCGCTGGGGATCGGGCGTGCGGGCGTCCGGCGTGAAGGCAATGTCGTTGATGATGTCGCCACGATAGCTGGGCAACTCGACCTCGCCCTGCTTCTCGGTCGGCGCGGAACGCGGCTTGGCGAACTGGCCCGCAATCCGGCCAATCTTGACCACCGGGCAACCGCCGGCATAGGTGAGGACGACCGCCATCTGCAGAAAGGCGCGAAAGAAGTCCCGGATCGTGTCGCCGCGATGCTCGGCAAAGCTTTCCGCGCAGTCCCCGCCCTGCAACAGAAATGCCCGCCCCTCGGCTGCTTCCGCCAGTTCCTGCTGCAACTCGCGCGCTTCACCTGCAAAAACCAGCGGGGGGAAGGTCGCGAGTTCGGATTCGACGGTTTTCAACGCAGTTTCATCGGGGTAGACCGGGGTTTGCTGCACGGGCAGTGCGCGCCAGCTATCCGGGGTCCATGAGCGGGTCATGGTCAGGCTCCTTGCGAGACGAGGCTACAGCGGAAATGGCCAGGCGGGCGAACGTGTCTGCGCACGGGGTCCGTACCGGCCGGAAGTCCAGACTTTATAGGCGATGCCGGCCAGAATGGCTAGTGGAGCGAATTTGGTATTTGAGGCCCGGTCGCGGCCAGGCCACGCAAGAGCGCCCGAGCGGAGCCGTCCAGTCCGCGCGGGCGAAGCGGTGAAGGGAAACTGCGTCAGAGATGTCATCCTGACTGGCTCGCTATGCCTTGCGGGGATAAAACCGATTTGCGCAGAACCGTCTTGATTCTTGTCATTGCCATATGCAGGAAACGCGATATTCAGCCAGAACCTTTACCACCAACCCAGTCTTTGTAACAGACTCACCAGCGGGCCCTCATGCCAGACCGACATCTCGAACACAGCCATGATCCAAAGCAGATTGCCGAAAGGCTGGCGCGCGGCCCCTCGGTCAGCTACCTGCGCGACTGGGTCTATGGCGGCATCGACGGAGCGATCACCAATTTCGCCATCGTCGCCGGGGCGGTCGGGGCTGACTTGTCCACGCGCGTCGTCCTGATCCTCGGCGTCGTCAACATCCTGGCGGACGGCTTTTCGATGGCGGCGGCGAATTTCTCCAGCACGCGCACCGAGATCGAGGAATATCAGCACATGCGCACCATGGAGGAGCGCCACATCGCGCTCAATCCGGACGGCGAACGCGAGGAAGTACGGCAGATCTACCGGGCGAAAGGCTTCAGCGGACAGACACTCGACGGAGCGGTCAAGGTCATCACCTCCGAAAAGCAGCGCTGGATCGACACGATGATGACCGAGGAACATGGTCTGCCGGTTGTCTCGCGCTCACCGCTGAAGGCTGCAATCGTCACGTTTTTTGCCTTCTTACTATGCGGTCTGGTGCCTATCGCGCCATTTGCTTTCGGATTGAGCTACGCCGGCGCCTATTCTTTTGCCATGACGGCAATAGTGTTTCTCGCCATCGGCTCGGTCCGCTCCCTCTGGTCGCCAAGACCTTGGTGGCGCACGGGAATTGAGACTCTCACCATTGGTGCGATTGCTGCGCTCGTCGCTTACGCAGCAGGTGATTTTTTAGGAAAATTAATCTAAGATATATGAATTGATCACTTGGAGCGTGATCTTTGCGATTATAGCGTGCATTCTGCTTTTGATGCCGCTTTCTCGAACAATTAGAGAACGTTAACAGTTATCGAGTCTTTGCCCTGCGTCCTTCGGCGCCGGAACGACTCCAGCGAGTATCACATGGCGCTTGGCGAACCGAGCTTTACTCTTGGAATTGAAGAAGAATACCTTCTTGTAGACCGGCACTCCCGCAACCTGATATTCGATCCGCCGCAGGATCTCCTGACCGACTGTGAGGCGGTTCTCAGCGAACTGGGCGGACAGGTCAGCCCCGAATACATGCGCTCGCAGATCGAGGTCGCGACGCCGGTATGCCGCTCGCTCAAGGATGCGCGCGCCGACCTTGCGCGGCTTCGCGCGACGATCGCGGTTTGCGCGGGCCGCTACGGACTTGCGCCGATCGCCTCCTCGACGCATCCCTTCGCCGAATGGGACAAGCAGCAGCATACGGACAAGGAGCGTTACAATGTCCTTGCCGCCGATCTACAGATGATCGCCCAGCGGATGCTGATCAGCGGCATGCATGTCCATGTCGGCATCGAGGATGACGATCTGCGCATCGACATCATGAATCAGGCCAGCTACTTCCTCCCGCATCTCCTGGCGCTCTCGACATCCTCGCCCTTCTGGCGCGGGCGCATGACGGGCCTCAAATCCTACCGCATGTCGATATTCGACGAATTGCCGCGCACGGGCCTACCGGAAAACTTTGCCAGCCACGCGCAATATGAGCGCACGATCGAGGTGCTGATCAACGCCAATCTCATCGAGGACGCCACGAAGATCTGGTGGGATCTGCGGCCCTCCGCGCGCTTTCCGACGCTGGAGATGCGGATCACGGACATCTGCCCGCTGCTTGAAGACGGCATTGCCATCGCCGGTCTCTATCTGTGCATCTGCCGCATGCTTTACCGGCTGCGCAGCCACAATCAGCGCTGGCGGTCCTATTCGGCCTTCCTGATCCGGGAAAACCGCTGGCGGGCGCAGCGCTACGGCACGGCGAACGGCCTCGTGGATTTCGGCAAGAGCGAACTCGTCACCTTCGCGGAATTGCTGGAGGAAATACTCGAACTTGTGCGCGAGGACGCCGAGGCGCTGGATTGCGTGAACGAAATCGCGTCCTGCCGCACGATCCTGCAGCGCGGCACCAGCGCGGAGCGGCAGATCGCCGTCTATGAAGCCGCGCTTGCATCGGGCATGGACTCACATAGCGCGCTGCAGATCGTCGTCGACTCCCTCATCGCCGACACGGTCGAGGGGACAGCGGCGCAGAACAATATCCGGCTGACGCTGACAAGCTCTGCCCTGACGATGAATGGCGTCTGACAGTCCGTATGCGCCGGCAGCCGCTCACGCGATTTCAGGCTGCCGCGCCCCGGATCTGGTTTCCTGGCGAAGCGCGATCCATGTCCAGACGCTGCCGAGAAAATCCACCAGCCCGAACAGGATCAGGATGGGCGGCGCGAATTTCAGCAGCACGAACGCCACGAAGATGAACAGCACGGACATGCGCACGGGAACGGTGGCGATGAAAAACGGCCGCAACTCCGAGCGCGCCGCCATGGAATAGTAGATCCCCAGTACAGTGGTGAGCACGCCGACGATGCGTATCCAGACTTCATCCGTTGCCGGCACTCCCAGGCTCGCCAGCACGAGATTGGGCGCAACGACAAGCACGACGCCCAGCAGAAGCAGGTAAAACGCGAAGAATAAAACCGTTTTTGCTGAATAAGACATGGTGAAACCCGTTCCATTGCCGAAAAACGGGGCCAAGTCTACCACATATAGCTGCGATCAACACGTCCCACTTGTTGCGCCGGGGCGATACATGCCGCCGCGATCGCGCGAGATCTGCCGGGCGCCTTGGGTTTGGACGGTCAAGCGAGATTGAGGCTCATGCCGCCATCGACCATGATGCCTTCGCCCGTTGTGTAGGCGCTGTCGTCGCTCGCAAGGAAGAGCGCGACGCGGGCGACTTCCTCCGGCTTGCCGAAGCGGCGCATCGGCATCTGCGCGAGCAGCGATTTCGACACTTGCGGATGATCCGTATACCGCCCTGTCATCGCGGTCGGAATGAAGCCGGGGCACATGTAGTTGACACGGATGTCATAGGGCGCGAATTCGACGGCGAGACTGCGCGACAGCCCGGCAATGGCGGCCTTGGCGGTCGAATAGGCGGAAAGCTGGCGCAGATGCTGCGTCGCCATGATCGAGGAGAGGTTGACGACGGCAGCGCCCTTCGCGGCGGTCAGCAGCGCCAGGCAGGCGCGCGTCATGCGGATCGTGCCCCAAAGATGCGGGTTCAGCACGTTCTCCCAGTCGGCGTCCTCCATATGGCGGAAATCGGCGCGCATCAGGTTGCCGGCATTGTTGACGAGCGCATGGAGCTTGCCGCTGACGCTTCCCGCCGCTTCGGCCATCGCACGGACGTCATTCTCGACGGTCACGTCACCGCGCACGAAGGAGGCGCGCCCGCCGGATCCGGTGATTTCGCCCGCAACGGTCTCGATGGCCTCGGCGTTCAGGTCGGCGAGCACCACATGCGCGCCCTCCGCCGCGAACAGCTTCGCCATCGCCTGCCCCAGCCCGCCGCCAGCGCCCGTGATCAGCGCGACCCTGTCCTGCAAACGCCCCATATGCCGTCTCCGCCCGCGGGTAATGCAATGTTGTCGGATGAGAGTGCCTCGTGGTTTCGCACTGATGGCGCAGGCTGTCAATCGGATGGTCCGGCGCTCGGATCGCAAAAGAACTCGGCCTGAGGCATTGGCGACTGTAAAACCGAACCGACCTTGCTATAAACGCCGTCGGCCGATCAAGGTACGATAACATTGATCTTCATGGGGGCATGGTTCGATGCGGCGCGTAATCGTCGGAATTTTACTTTTCATTGCCTTTTCTCAACCAGCGCAAGCTCTGGACAAGGACGCCATCTTCGAGCTGCGAAAGGCAAACGCGACTCTGATGAAGCTCCTGAAAGAAAAAAAACATGAAGAGGGGGTAGAACTCGCGCTCAAGACGCTGAAGCAAGCAGAAGAAAAAAAGATTGGCAAGGGACATTTCGCTACACTGTCTGCGGGGTTTCATCTGGCTTCTTTTTATGAAGGACTGGAACGCTATCAGGAAGCTGAGCAAATCCTGAAGCCGCGCCCGGAGCACGCCGAGAAGCGATACGGCCCGACGGATTCGGTTACACTATCGGCTATTGAAGATCTGGCATTCTTTTATATGAGGCGCAAACGCCATGAGGAAGCTCTGCCGATCGTTGAAAAGTTGCTTGAGAGTCGCACGCAGGTAAGCGGAAACAAGCCTCATTCCGATGTATTCAAGACCATGGGGGCTCTTGCGACGTGTTATGAGTGGTCAAAGCGACTTGACGATGCGGAAGCACTCTACAAACGCGGAATGACCCTTGCCGATCAAAAGCTGGGGATCGCGCATCCGGACCGGCTTCGGAGCGTCCTCGACATCGCATCATTTTACTACCGGCAAAAGGATTTGACGCGAGCCGAGCCGCTGTACGAACGCGCTCTGCAATACCACGAACAAAGTTTGGGGCGGTCTGATCCGAAGACACAGCATATCGTCGCGATCTTGGGGGGTGTGTATTATGAGCGGGGCCAGTATGCCAAGGCCGAAACGCTTTTACGCAGGAACTTCGAGGACGAGAAACGAGAGCACGGCGACAAACACCCGAATACGCTCCGTAGTATGAACAATATAGCGAGCGCTCTCGAAAAGCTTGGCCGATATGTTGAAGCCGAAGCTCTCTGGGCCGAAGCTCGCAATCTTGCCAAACAAGAGTTGAAGGAGGACGACATGAATGCAGTCATCCTCGACTTCAACCTCGCAGAACTTTATCTGCGCGTAGGCCGCTACGATGAGGCGGAGCCGCTCTTCGCAAGCGCCATGGACAAGGTTGAAAAGGCATTCGGCAAGGACAGCTGGCTGTCATTCAGAGTGTGGAACAGCACGGCGGAGTTCTATTTTGCCAAGGGTCGCCTTGCCGAAGCACAGGAACTGCTTGAGCGAACCTTTGAAAACCGGGAGCGTGTCTTCGGCAAGGAGAATCCTGAAACGTTGATCAGCGTCAACAGCCTGGCCGAGTTTCATTCGAGCCAAGGCGATTACGACAAGGCCGAGGAGTTTTTCAAGCGCGCCGTAGAGACACGGGAAAAAGTCCTGGGAAAGGACCATCCGGACACGCTCACGAGCCTGAACGGCATGGCGGAGCATTATCTGCGTCAGGATCGTCATGCGGATGCTGAGCCGCTCTTGAAACGTGTGGTCTATGCTCGCAAGCGCGTGCTTGGGAAAACGCATCCCGATACGCTTGCGAGCGCGAACAATCTGAACGCGCCACTCGGGAAGAAAGACAAGCCCAAAAAAGCGGCGAAGCCCGCCCCCGCGTATCCGGCAGCGCCCCTGAAGTAGCGCCTGGAAACCGTCCGGGCCGCTGACAACCCGGACGGCATTGCCGAAGCAGGCGACCGACGCATACAAAAAATCATTTCGGTCAGTTATAGACCGGTCGCCCTGCTTCGGACAGAGGACGGCGCAGCGCGGATACATGCTTCCAGGATTTTCACGGCAAGCCGAACACCCGTGCCGCTGCCGCGCATCTCCTGCTTTGTCATTCGGGGCGGCTTCTGGTAAAGAATATTTGCTTCGCCGGTTCACTCCCGGCATCTTCGGGAAACCCTGGGCCTGGCATTTCGCGCCGCAGACGGAGACGCGTCTCATGACGTCCGAAAAACCCCTCGTCATCGTCACAAGAAAACTGCCGCAGCCCGTCGAGGCGCGGATGCGCGAGCTGTTCGACGCGCGCCTCAACGAGGACGACACGCCAATGACGCGGGACGATCTCGTGCGCGCCGTGCGGGAAGCGGCGATCCTCGTGCCCACAGTAACCGACCGAATCGACCGTTCCGTGCTGTCGCAGGCCGGGCCGGATCTGAAGCTGATCGCCAATTTCGGCACCGGCGTCGACAATATCGACCTGGAGACCGCGCGCACGCGCGGCATCATCGTCACCAACACGCCGGGCGTGCTGACCGAAGACACCGCCGACATGACGATGGCGCTCATCCTCGCGGTTCCGCGCAGGCTGTCGGAAGGCGCGCAGTTTCTCGAAAGCGGCGCCAATGACTGGCGCGGCTGGTCGCCGACATGGATGCTCGGCCACCGGATTTACGGCAAGAAGCTCGGCATTATCGGCATGGGCCGGATCGGGCAGGCCGTCGCGCGGCGGGCGAAAGCCTTCGGGCTGAGCATCAACTATCACAACCGGCGGCGTGTGCCCTCCGAGGTCGAAGCCGAACTCGGGGCAACCTACTGGGAGAGCCTCGACCAGATGCTGGCCCATGTCGACATCGTATCGGTGAACTGCCCGCACACACCGGCGACCTATCATCTGCTTTCGGCACGGCGTCTCGCCCTGCTGCAGCCGACCGCCTATATCGTCAACACGGCGCGCGGCGAGGTGATCGACGAGAACGCGCTGGCGCGGCTGATTGAGACGGGCGCGATCGCCGGTGCGGGGCTCGACGTGTTCGAGCATGAGCCGGCGATCAATCCGCGCCTTTTGCGCAACAAGAATGTGGTCGCGCTGCCACATATGGGCTCGGCAACTGTTGAAGGCCGCATCGATATGGGCGAAAAGGTCATCATCAACGTGAAGACATTCCTCGACGGGCACAACCCGCCCGACCGCGTCTATCCGGCGATGTTCTAGTGCGATTATCCGATAAAGATGGATGCCATTTCTTTCGGAAAATCGAGCTTGAAGCAAACTATCGAAACCCGAACGGAGGTTACATCCGTCGTCAGGTGAACTTGCATACATGAAGGTTTTCGGTCAGTTTTCGGACGCCTTGGACGGCGTTCGGCCTAGGGAGTTTGGGGCGCGATGACGGCATCGATTCTGCTAGATGCGATGGTGAATACGGGGAACAAGATCGACAATCTCTGGTCGATGTATATCGTCGTGCATCTGGGATTGTTCTGGTTCTTCTTTCTGGTTCACCGACCGCTGCTGCTGATCGAACGGGCGGTGGCCCTGTTCGCCTATGGCGTGTTCGCCTTCATCAACGGCAATGCGCTGCTGTCGTCCTACAAATTGCTTGAAGCGCTACGGCGGGATCTGTTGGGTGGCTTTGCCAGCGAAATGACGCAGACGCCCGCGACGCTGGAGACCATTGCCGCCGCCTTTTTCGGCAGCCGTGACGAGTTGATTTTCATCACGCATCTGGGCGCGTTCACGGTCGTGGCGCTGTTCCTGATCTTCCGCAATGTGCTCATCCGGCGCCATGCGCGAGCGTTTCCCGCACACGCTCCGGGCAACGGCTAAGCGCCAGATCAGGTCTTGCGAGAACGCTCCCGATCTGGCTTGTCAGGGTTCTTTTATTCCGAAGAGCGACGCCCGTTTATCGGACCTCGCTCTTGCGCTCCGCCTGTTTCGTTTTTTCCACGGTCATGAGCGTGCCATAGGCGTCGGTCAGCCCCGCCCCAAATTCCGAATCCGGCCCCTCCGAGCCAAGGTCCTGAGCGCCGCCCACCAGCGCGGCCCGCACCGCCTCGGCGCTGAGGGCTGGATTGCGCTCCATCAGCAGGGCGACAACGCCGGTGACATGCGCCGCGGCAAAGGACGTGCCGGACAGATAGTCGAAACCCTGCCCCGTCACCGGGGCAAAGATATCGACGCCCGGCGCCGCGGCAAAGACATAGCCGCCGCGATTGGCCTGCTCGAACAGGGCGTCCGCCTCATCCGTCGCCGTGATCGCGATGACCTTGTCATGGGCCGCCGGATAGGCCGGCGGGGCATCCGGACCTTCATTGCCGGCCGCCGCCACGAAGACCGAGCCCTTGGCGTAGGCGGCGTCGATCATCTCGATCAGCAGCGGCTCCCTTGCTCCGGCAAAGCTCATATTGAAGATACGCGCGCCGCTGGCGAAGGCTTGATCCACGGACTTTGCCAACGTCGTCGCTGTCGTGACCGGCGGTTCGCCGAGACGTTCGGACGCGAAGGCGCGCACGGCGATGATCTTGGCGGACGGCGCGACGCCGGTCATGTCGCCGCTTGCCGCGATGATGCCGGTAATGGCCGTGCCATGCATGTCGGGCCCATTCACGCCGCCCTCGACCGTGTCGATGACGATCAGATTGGCGTCCTTGAGCGCGTCATGGGTTGTATCCACGCCGGAGTCGATAACGGCAATCGACATGCCCTGCCCGCTCGCTATCTCCTGAGCGTCGGGCACGCGCATCCTGGGAAGCGCGTATTGCAGGCTGAACCCTGCCGCGCCCGCCTCCCCCTGCAGCCAGTAATAGCTGTTCGGGACCGAGAAACCGACGCCGGGCACATTGGCCATCGAGGCCGCGACCGTCGCCACCGGGCGATCGTCCGGAATGCCGAAGCGATAGACGCGGCTGGTCTCCAGAAGCGCAAGATTGAGCGTTTCCAGCAGAACGAGATTGAAATTCTGGGCGAGTTGCGCCGCGACATTGTCCGGTTCGGCCCCGCGAACGACAACGACCACTTCGCCGGCCTTGAACGCCGGACGTTGGTCAAGCACGCTTGCACGCTTCAGCGGCGATGGCGGCAGGCCCGACGGTGTCGGCGGGGGCGGAATGCGGTTCGGCGGTTCGACCGGGATCGGCGGGATGATGGTCACGCGCCGGGGCGGCGGGGCGCTGGGCGTTTCCCGGACCACCTTGGGGCGGGGGCGTTTGCGCCGCGCCGGCTTCTCCTCGTCATGATCCTCGACTTCGCGAGGCCGGCGCCGTCTGGGCCGCTCGCGCTCTTCCTCATAGTCCCGCAATCCGCCGATGATGCCCGGAGCCAGACGCAGGATAAGCTGACCGGCGTTGCCACCGCCACCGCCGCCGCCGCGATGCGGTTTTGGACGCGGTCTGTCGCCGCCGTCATTATCGTATGCGGGACTGCGTTGCGCCTGCGCCGGCGTTGACGCGAAACATGCAAATGACGCGAACAGGACAGCGACGAGAAGCCGGCCGTTCGGGAACAAGCGAATATGGGTCATGACACCCTCCCGGGAATAGGCCGGCTTCACACTCGCGCCGCGAGGGCCAGCCCGATTACACCCTACCGCGTTGGCGCGACAAACGCCACAATCTCGGTCTTTTCCCTCAGCGCGTTCAGGATCGCATCGCGCTCGCCCTCGGGAAGAGCCGTCTCCGCGACGCGCAGCCTGAACACGCCGCCGGGCTTGGGACCATCAACGATCGTCGCCTCCACTGTATCGAGAAGGCTTGCGACGTCGTCGATATTTGCGCCTTCGTTGAAACGAATGAGGATGAAGGTTCCCTGAGCAGGATCGCCAGTCTCGCCGGAGGCTACGCTGTAGCCGTCGCCCGCACCGTCATTGGCGATGAAGGACGTCAGCGCCGCCGCCTGCACCAGAATGACGACGATCGCGGCCGCTGCGGCCATGGCCCAGCCGGTCGACAATCCCGCCGGGATCGCGCTGGAGAGCAATTGCCTCAGGCTGAAGCCACTCCGCTCCTGCCCCGCCGCCTCGGCAGCGATCTGCTGCATCAGCTTCTCGCGCGCGGCGTTGCCGGGCATCCCGGCGGCCTCGTTGGCGACGATGGTTTCGGTTACCTCTTCCTGGATCAGCGCAAGCTGGGAGCGAAGGTCAGGGTCGGCGGCAAGCTGACGTTCGACGCGCTCCATTTCCTCGGGCGCAAGCGCTCCCTTTTCATACCACGGCAACAGCAATTCGATTTCCTCGCGCTGGACCTGGCTTTTCTCGATCATGGCCATCCCCGGTCGACACCGGCCTCTCTCATGAGTTCAGCAAGTTTCTTGCGCGCATAAAACATCCGCGTCTTGACCGTATTCTCCGGGATTTCAAGGATCTCGGCAGCCTCTGACACGGATTTGTCGTGGTAATAGACAAGGTCGATGATTTCACGATGATCGGGCGACAGTTGTTCCATGCACGACCGCATGGCTTCCGCCTTGCTCCGCTTCTGGGAAGCGACCTCCGGCGTATCGTCATGGTCGGCGATCTGAACCGCGACAGCGTCGTCGAGCTGATCCTCGCTCCGCTTGCGTATCAGACTGACCGCCTTGTTGTGGGCGATCGACATCAGCCATGTCGAGACGGCGGATCGCCCCTCGAAAGTGTTGGCCTTGCGCCAGGTTTCCAGAAAGACCTCGTTCATCAGCTCTTCCGCGATAGCTTCATTGCGCACCAGCCTCACCAGATAGCGGTAGAGGCGGACATTATGGCGCGCGTAAAGAGCACTCATGGCGGTTTGATCGCGGCGGGCAATCCGCCTGATCAACTCCTTGTCTTCGGAGCCCGTCATTTCAGCGCCACTTCCTGCGGCGCGCCATTTGTAACCATTTGTCGCCTCGGCTGGTGAATAGGTTCATTGCAATTGCCTGGCTCAAAGCTGTGGTCGGGCAATGCGTTCTAAACATGGGAAAATGAATGCGAACCAGGATTTCGTGAGGAAAGCTCAAGAGATACGCAAACCGGGTGTGATCAGCAAGCAACAATACCGCGAAATGCGTTAACAATTCACATCGTTTTCGGGCAGGAATTACCACCCTAAGGTTGTTTACGCAATTATGCTTACGCAACTATTCGGTATAAATCGGCTTATGACCATATAACCATAGGTTGTAAGTAATTATACATAACCTATTTCAGAGATTAATATAAGCGAGATCCCGCTTGCCGTTATGAAATCTGTTTGTCAATTTGCATAGTTAGTATTCGTTGCTTACGGGGTCATTGTATCATGAGTACTCCCGCCAACATAGCTGTGCCTGCCAAACAAAGCGGCTCGGGATCACCACTTTACCGCATGGAACGCGTCATTGCGTCCCTTACGGTGGCGTGGGTGATGATATTGACGACCTACATGATCTTTCAAAATCACGAGCTTTCGCCCTCAAGCATCTATTTTCTGAAAATCATTCTATCGCTTTCGGGCGGCGTAATGCTTGCCACATTACCCGGCTTTTTCGACATCAACTACACAATTGGCGGTTTTTCTGTCCGTGCGGCCGGTGGCGCGGCGGCATTTGTCTTCATATACACGCAATCGCCCAACCTGCCCGCATTGAAGGCCGAAGAAAGACAGGCGCCGCCGTCGATACAGCAGGAAAGGCGCGATTCCGGCAAGACGGACCAACTGTCCTATAATGGCGGGGTGCCTCTCTTTATCGCGGCGAATATCACGCCGGGCAATTTCGCCACTGCCGAAGCCCCTGCCATACATAATGAAACGACGATCTTCGCAAATGCGGCGCCGGGCCTTCCGGGTGCGCAAAGGATCAGCATAGGCCAGGCCGTCGTTGCCGATCTTGCCGCGCTCGCGTCAACGGTCGCCTCCTACATCCGTAGCGCGGCGAGCCATATCAAATGGCTGCTCGATCAGGCTGCCACTGCATTGCGCAGCACGGTCGACCGCGTATTCAGCACGCTCGGCAATCTGCTTGGTCTCGGCGCTGCGTCCGATGAAGGCGCGCCCCGACTGATCAGCGTGGTCACGGAAGACCTGCTCGACCCGCTCGACGATCTGATGACTTCGCTCTCCGGCCCGGTAACGGGAACGATCGGCGGCATCCTTGTCAGCGTGAACGAATTGGGATCGTCGCTGATCGGCGGGCTCACCCACACCGTGGACGGCCTTGTGGGCGTCACCGATCGCACCGTCGGCAATCTCCTCACCGGCGTTCAGTACACGACCGATACGCTGCTCGGCGCCACAGAGGGGCTCGTCGGCGGCGTGACCGGTCTACTGAACAACACGACAGGCGGACTGACATCCGGCCTCACCGCGCCTGTTGAAAATCTGGCAGGCGGCATCACGGGGCAAGTCAGGGACCTGTCCAACACCGCGATCCCGGCAGTTGCAAGCACGACGAGCGGCGTCCTGACGTCCGTCAACGCCGGCGTGGCGAAAGTGACCGAGAGCCTGAATGCGGTGACGCCGGGCATCATCTCGAAGCTTAATCCGGAACTTGTGGACATTCCGAATGCGGACGGAAACGCATTGCTCGCCGGGGCAATCGGAAATCTGGATGAACTGCCCGGATCGCTGACACATGCGCTGGGGGGCGCAACAGGGGTTCTGGGCCAGGAATTTGGCGAGCGCGAAAGCCGATTTGGTGCGGCGAACGCAAATACGGTGGGCGGCCTGCTGGGCGGGCTGTCGCGGCTGGGTCCGGATGGCGGCGCTGAATGCATCAGCGGTTGCGACGGCCATGGCCGGGGGCTGGTCGGCGGGCTCGTGGCGCCAACTCTTCGCGGCGGGCTCGGCGGCAATGGCGGGGGCGGGTTTCTTGTCGGCCTGACCAGCGGTGGCGGCGCGAATTTGGGGGCGTCTGGCGGTCCCGCGGGGGGGCTGGTCGGCGGTCTCGTGGGAGGCGCATCGGCTGGCGGAGACCAGACCGGCGGTCCTCAGCAGAATGGCGGTTTGATCTCCTCAACCGTCCGTACGACCGGATCGATCGTTGGCGGCACCTTGAAATCGCTCAAGCGCAAATAGCGATCGCTCCATGTATTCATTGATATAATGGTGACTGACATGCGTAGAAAACTATTCCAGCTTTTCATTCCCCTGCTGGCCTTGCTGCCGGCAACCGTGCAAGCCGAACCTTCGTCCAGGCTCCTTCTTTCGCTGGACGCGTGCGGCCTGCAAACCGCATCGCCCGCGCCCGCCTCCTGCGAGCGGCCAGCGCCGGACGGATGGCTCCATCTCGTTCGCGACACGCGCGCGGCGGCGAGCGGCGGTGGCGGAGGGGGGCGCACCAACGGATGCTGGAGCTCCTGTTTCAACGACTATACTCTCTGCATGGATCAGGGCCCCAAGAATGTCTGCGTATCGCGCATGAAGACCTGTCTGGCCATATGCGACCATCTGACCAATCGTCCGGACATGTAGCTGCGTCAGGGCGAGATCCGATAAAATGGATATCATTTTCGGAAAAATAGAGCCTAACCAAGCAGATGCAGATCAGGTCAGACAGGAGTCCTGATCTGGCGTGGATCATGATCGTGCTCGACATTTGATCACGATCCACGCGCGCCCGTCAGGCGGGTTGAGCATGGCGGTGGTTGGAAAGGGGACGGCAATAAACCAGCCGCCTTGCCCCCGATGAATGACGGCCGACAAGCAGGCAATCGTGGCTCAGCAGAAAATTTTCATTGCCAAAAGGAAAATGAATCAGGAAAGTATTCCGCAAATCGAAATTCGTCATTATTCACTTCTTGCCACAATCAAAATTACTTCTGCTGTAAGTCCATAATTCCGGTCAAATAAGGCAATCCGTACCGCACTGCGGTACTCCATGTGGCGGCGTCGCCACAAAGTCGAACATGATTCGCCCGATTGCACGCGCATTAGTCAAATTCGCTTCGTGGACTGTCATCAACGTTTTACAAATGATCAGACTTTAGGTTCTAGGGAGAGGAGAAGATTATCCATGTTTCGGGGGATGGAAAGTAAGTCCGCTGTTGCGGGCTTGGCGATACTTGCCGCCTGCGCTATCGGGGGACCGGCAAGCGCGGCGGATCTGGGCGGCGACTGCTGCGCGGATCTGGAAGAGCGCGTCGCCGAACTTGAAGCGACGACCGCCCGCAAGGGGAACCGGGTGGTTTCGCTGTCGATCAGCGGTGTCGTCCATGAATCGCTGCTGTTCTGGGATGACGGCGGCGAGTCTGACGCATATATCGTCACGAATGCGGGTTATCAGTCGCGCCTGAAGTTCAACGGCGAAGCGCAGATCAACCCCAATCTCAAAGCCGGCTATGAGATCGAGCTTGGCCTGTGGAACTCGCCGTCGCTGACAGTCGATCAAACGAGTAGCGAGAATGTCAGTTCTTCATCGCTGACACAGCAGGGCTCGGTCATTATCCGGCAGAACAAGCTCTATATTCAAAGCAATACGCTTGGACGTTTGACCATTGGCCGGCAGAGCGTCGCCGCGGACAACATCTCCTCGATCAACGTTTCCGGCGCCGTGCACATCGCGAACGCGCCGCATCAGGTCTATATGGGCACGTTCAAGGCGCGCCAGACTGATGGCGATCTATCGCCTTTGCGATTTAACGCAATGATGGGTGGCGATGGCAGCAATCTTCCGGGCGACACGGACCGTCTAGAATCGATTCGCTATGACGCCCAGTTCGGAGGCTTCACTGCATCGGCGTCATGGGGAGAGGATGACTACTGGGACGTGGCGCTGCGCTGGCAGGGACTGCTGTTTGGCCGAATGAAAGCGGCTGGCGGCGTAGCCTACAGTGTTTGGAATGAAACCTGGCAAGACAACCTCAGCATCTCTAGCACGACAGGCAAGAACGGCTGCTTGCCCGGCGTTACCCCAACCGGTGATCCTGGGGAAGCCGATTGTGAGCAAATCGGCCTTTCCGGTTCAATCATGGACGTGCCGACAGGCCTGTATGTTTACGGTGCTTACGGCATTAACTGGGATAATAATGTCAACCAGTACAGCTCGATCAAATTAAGTCCTGCCGTTCCTGATGGATTTGGATTTGAATTTGCTGGTCCTAACCCTGACGACGAAGATTCATTCTGGTATATACAGGCTGGTATCGAAAAGAACTGGACGGGTTACGGCGCAACGACGATCTTTGGTGAATACGGAAACTACGACACCGGGTTCAACGTTTCCTTTACTGGGAGTGCCACAGACCCGGCCTTTACAACTTTTGACAGCGCCAACGTGAAAATGTGGGGCTTTGGGATAAATCAGAACTTTGCGTCAGCAGCTCTCGATATCTACGCCAAGTTTAGTCATTATGATGCAAGTGCGGAAAATGTCCGAACCTTTTCCGAGGCGACACCAACAGGTGCAGCAAATAGTGGCGACTTCGAAGACTTCTACACGATCTACACGGGTGCTCGCATCCAGTTCTGATGTTCTGTAAAAGTCTAATTGTATTTGAGGCCGCTTCGATTGGAGCGGCCTCATCTTTTGATCCGTATGCCGCTGGCCTTTACTGCGTCGGCAATATCTCGAAGGAAACGATCCCTGCCGGAGGCTCGTCCCGACTCGCCTCGACCTCCTCCACCTCCGCAGAACGCGGCCCATCGCGCGACAGGGCGACCATCGCCTCCACATCCTCCGCCGCGCCGCAAAACACCGCCTCCACCGAACCGTCGCGCCGGTTCCTGACCCAGCCGGTCAAGCCGAGCCGACGCGCATGGTTCGCGATCCAAGCCCGGAAACCGACGCCCTGAACCCGCCCGCGAATTCTCACGCGCACATTTTCCGCTTCCATCAACGCTCCCGTTTCAGTCCATTTTGACCGGCTGGACGTAAATTCATCGGCTTTTTGTTTCAACCGCAGCGTCGTCGTTGACTATATCCTATCGACAGCTTATTTTTATTTAAGCTTTGCAAGCCAATAACAATTCATTTTCTCATTCTGTTGTCACTTTTATCAATAAGCGAGAGACGGATGCTATGTCCAAGAACAGTATGCCCGGTGTGGACAGCCAATCCGAACGGGAGATATTCGGCCAGAATTTCCGCCACGCGCGCATCAAGACCGGCCTCAGTCAACGCGATGTCCACCGCCTCACGGGGGTCGCCCAATCCCATATATCCGAAATCGAAACCGGCACCTCGAACATCTCGATCGACACGATGGTGAAACTCGCAACTGTCGTCAAACATCCCTTGTGGCGGCTGTTCCGGCCCCTCCCCACGACGCAAAAGCCGAAATGACGGACGGGGCCGCTGCGCTGCGAGAATTGGGCGCGATCGTTCTGGCCGCAGGTTTTTCGCGGAGGCTACCGGGAGAGAACAAGCTGCTCAGGGAGCTTGGCGGCCGCCCGCTGCTGGCCCATACGATGGACACGGTTTCGTCCCTCGGTCTTGCGCAGGTTATCGCCGTGGCTAGCGGCGCATCTGACGCGATAAGTTCAATGCTGCCGCACTCAGCCGAACTCATCGTCAACCCGGAAGCCGCAAACGGGATGGGAAGTTCCATTGCCCGCGGCGCGCAGGCGCTTGCCCCGTCGCTGCGCGGCGTCTTCATCACGCTGGGCGACATGCCTTTCGTGGAAGCGCGCGATTATCGCAAGCTCGCCGATGCCTTCACGGACGCGCCCGAAACGGCCATCTGCGTCCCCCTTCATCAGGGCCGCCGCGGCCATCCCGTGCTTTTCGGGCGGGCGCATTTCAACGATCTGACATCACTGACCGGGGATCAGGGCGCACGCAGCCTGCTGACAAGCCCGGAAACCGCACTGATTGAAATCGACGATTGCTCGGCCGGCTGCCTCATGGATCTCGACGATCGCGAGGCGTTCGAGGAGGCGGAACGGACCCTTGCCGCAAAACGTTTGATCTGATGCAAGGATTGGAATGTAGAATTCGCTTATTGATCCCCACGGAATTGACTTAGGCTCGAGTCAGATGGAAGGTGGACATAAGTCGTGCGTTCCACTTAAGCCAATATTTCTCACGCTCAAAGCGTGCTAGCCGCCGGAAGACCGTATCAGACTCACTCTCGAAACCCATCAAGGAGGTCTGTCATGCAGGAAATGCCGAATTTCACCGAAATGCCCGAACCGATGCGCAACATCATGAAGGCGAGCATCGACCAGGCCCGCAAGGCCTTCGAAAGCTTCATCGCAAGCAGCCAGCAGGCCATGGCGAATTTCGAAACGCCGGGCAACAATCCCGCAATGGACGGCGTGAAGCAGTTCAACGAAAAGATTGCCGAATTCACCCGCAGAAATGCGGCTGCGAATTTTGAGTTCGCGATGAAACTTGCCGACGCCAAGCAGGTCAGCGACGTCCTTGAGATGCAGAACAACTACATGCGCTCGCTGATGGACAGCTACGCCAAGCAGCTTGAAGAGCTCCGTTCGCTGACAACGCAGATTGTGCAGGACAGCGCCAAGGCCGCGGCCTCCAATACGCCCGGCATGGGTGGCGCTGGAATGGGCAATACAGGCATGTGAACCGTCCGTGACGGCACTGGCGAGATCGGATAGAGCGGCGAGGAAAATTCGCCGCTCTTTCATTGGGAACATGCAAGGTCGAGGGCACGGCGAATGCGTCTTATCTCCTGGATTATCGGACTGCTGATCGTCCTGTTTACCGGCGTTCATCTGTACTTTTACTGGACCGTCGGGACGATGGACCCGTGCCGCGCAGCGGTGTTGCGGATCGTGCAGAAGCAGCGCGCGGCGGGACAGGATCTGGCGGCGGGCGTCGGGGTGCTGTTCGGACGTCAGCTTGAGGATGCGCTGAGAGCGGAAGGCGTCATGACATGCTATCGCTCGGCCTTGCGCGGGGAAGCGCCGGAGATCGAATTGCAGATCCTCAACAGGTAACGAGGGCTGGCGGGACCGTCCCGCCTATTCAGCGGCGCGGCTGGGCGTTCCCTGTTCGCCGCGCCCGAAGCGGTTTTCGATATAGTCCTGAACTAGCTTCTTGAAATCATCGGCCAACGTCGGTCCGCGCAGCGTCAGCGCTTTCTTGCCGTCGATGAAGACCGGCGCGGCGGGCGTTTCACCGGTGCCCGGAAGGCTGATGCCGATATCGGCATGTTTGGACTCGCCCGGCCCGTTCACGATGCAGCCCATGACCGCGACGTTCAGCGTCTCCACGCCGGGATATTTCTTTCGCCATTCCGGCATGGACGCCGCGATGTGATTCTGGATGTCGGAGGCCATTTCCTGAAACAGCGTGCTCGTCGTGCGTCCGCATCCCGGACAGGCCGCAACCACGGGGATGAATGAGCGCAGGCCCATGACCTGCAGGATCTGCTGGGCGACCTCGACCTCGCGCGTCCGCGCGCCGCCCGGCTCCGGCGTCAGCGAAACGCGTATCGTGTCGCCGATGCCCTGCTGCAGCAGGATGCCGATCCCCGCAGTCGAGGCGACGATGCCCTTGGTTCCCATTCCGGCCTCGGTGAGGCCCAGATGAAGCGCGTAACTGCCGCGTTGGGCCAGCATGGCGTAGACGCTGATCAAATCCTGAACCGCGCTGACCTTGGCGGACAGGATGATCCTGTCGGCCCCCATGCCCAGCGCCTGCGCGCGTTCGGCGCTCAGCAAGGCTGACTGCACCATCGCTTCATGCAGCACCGCGCGCGCCTCCTTCGGCTCGCTCGATGCGGAATTCTCGTCCATCAGCCGCGTCAGCAACTCCTGGTCGAGACTGCCCCAGTTCACGCCGATGCGGACGGGCTTGCCGTATTTCAGAGCGATCTCGATGATGTCGGAGAATTGCCGGTCGCGTTTTTCGCGAAAGCCGACATTGCCGGGATTGATGCGATATTTGTCCAGCGCCTCGGCGCAGGCCGGGTGATCGGTCAGCAGCTTATGCCCGATATAGTGAAAATCGCCCACAAGCGGCACGTTGACGCCGCGCGCCAGCAAGCCGTCGCGAATGTGAGGCACGGCCGCAGCCGCTTCATCGCGATCCACCGTGATGCGGACCAGTTCCGACCCCGCCCGCGCCAACTCGGCGACCTGGATGATCGTCTTGTCGATGTCGGCCGTATCGGTGTTGGTCATCGACTGGACAATCACGGGCGCATCGCCGCCAACTGTGACGGACCCGACCTTGACGCCCGTCGTCCGGCGTCGCGGTGAAATTTGCTGCAGCATTCCCTCTCCTCGTTCCGAGGCTGAATTTCAAGCTGACATAATGTTTTATTAGTGGAGCGGCGGAAAAATTGCCAGCGAATGCGGCGCTTCGACACGTTTGCGACGCGGTTATCCCGGCGCCGCCTTCAAGCCGCCTGCTCAGACTGGCGGCAATCGGAGCAGACGCCCTGTATTTCCAGAACGGTTTCGCTGACATGGAAGCCGTTCGACTGCGTCATGGATTTTATCGCCCCCCAGACCTTTGGCGCTTCCGCCTCGGCGACGCGCGCGCATTTTTCGCACACCAGCACGAGGAGCGAGCGCGTATCGTCATGCTCCGCAAGACAGGCAAAGAATGCGTTCCGGCTTTCCAGCCGATGCGCCAGCCCAGCCTCGAGAAGAACATCGACGACCCGGTAAACCGAAATGGGGGCCAGTTGCCGTCCATCCCGTTTCAGCAATTCGATGATATCGTAAGCGCCAAGCGCCCGATGGGCGGAAAGCAGCACCCTCAACACGGCTTCGCGCAGGGGCGTCAGGCGCACGGATCTCTCGGCGCAGCGCGTGCGGGCACGCGCCACCGCCGCCTCGACACAAGTGGCGTGATCGTGGCCCGGTCGCGGAAAAAGCTTTTCTGACATGATGTTGGCTATCCACTAGCATCAAGAGGACTGACGGGCGAAAAGGTGCTACCCACTTTTTCTCATCCGCTTTCGCGCTCACTCCACCCAAGACATATGCGCCATGATCGAAATCCGCAATGTCCGCCACGCTTTCGGAGAACGCATCGTTCTCGACGGCATCAACCTGTCGCTCGGAGAACGCCGCATCGCGATCGTGGGGGCGAACGGCTCCGGCAAGACGACGCTGGCGCGGATGTTGAACGGGCTGATCGTTCCTCAACAGG
>JBHJOB010000036.1:0-40413 GCA_050330195.1 Rhodomicrobiaceae bacterium
CGGCGCGCTCCGGGCTGGTTCTTTGGCATGAATGGCGCAATCGCACCCCAGGCTTCGTCGCTCAACCAAAAAAGTCTGCTCATCATCCGCTCCCCTATCCCGTGCAGGAAGCTGAATCATGATTTGCTAATACAAATCAATGGAGTGATTGGGTTTTGAGCCTAGCAATACCCAAAGTCGAGCCGGTCCAGCCGCAGACGGTGCCGGTCGTCGGTCAAGCGCCAGACGCTGGCGAAGACCGCTCCCAGGACGCCAAGCCCGGTTGCGCCGCCGATCAGGAACATGATCAGAAGCTGATATTTGACGGCTTCCTGAGGATCGACGCCGGAAAGAATCTGACCCGTCATCATGCCCGGCAGGGAGACGACGCCGGTCGCCGCCATGGCGTTGATAATCGGCGTGAAGCCGCTGCGCAGCGCACGTCTTGTGACCGGGAGCAGCGCTTCGAGCCGACGTCGCCCGAGCATGAGCTGCGCTTCGACGGCGACGCGTTCGCGCGCAAGCGACGTGTGCAGCGTATCGAGGCCGAGGCTGATCCCGGTCATCGTGTTGCCGAGGATCATCCCAAGAAGCGGCAGCGCGTAGCGCGGCGTCCACCACGGCTCCGGTTCGATCTGTACCGTCAGCGCGAATATCGTCAGCATGAGTCCGGCGAAAATCATCGGCACGGCGCCGACGCCATATCCCCACCATCCCGAGACGCGTCTTTCCTGCCGGGCCCGGATCTCATAGCCGGCAAAGACGAACATGGAGCAGGCGATGAGAGCCGTGAGCCAGAACGAGGCGGCCGCGAAGACCGCCTTGAGCACCAGGCCGATCAGGAGCAGTTGCACGATCATGCGCATGGCGGCGATGAGAAGCTGACGTTCGAGCCCCAGATGCAGCCAGATCGAGAAAACCGCGTTCAGCACCAGAAACAGCGACGCCGCAATGAGATCGTAATAGGTCAGTGCGATATAACCGCTCATGCCGCCTGCCCTTTCCGATCCGTCAACTGACCGGCCTGCATCGCAAGCTGCTTGTGCGCGAGCCGGTCGGCCTGCGCGGGATCATGCGTCACGAGCAATATTGCGGTTCCCGATGCGAGCCGGTCTTTCAGCAGCTTTTCAACACGCTGGGTGGCGGCCTCGTCGAGGCTGGAGGTCGGCTCATCGAGCAGCAGCACTTGCGGATCGAGCTGCAAGGCGCGAACGAGCGCAAGCTGCTGACGCTCCCCGCTGGAAAGGCGGCTTACGGACCAGCCAAGCGCATCGGCAAGGCCGACAGCTTCAAGGAGCGCTTCCGGAGGGGGCTCGGACGCAAAATGGGATGCAACGCTATCGGTCCACCAGCCGCTTTCGGCGGGCACAAGCGCGGCAAGTCTGCGCCAGGCATAGGCGGGCATGGCCTCGCGGCTTCGGCCATCCAGCCGGACGCTGCCTTCATTGGGATCGAGATCGGCAATCGCGCGCAGCAACAGCGATTTTCCGGAGCCTGATGGCCCGAGAATCGCGGCGCATTCGCCTTTGGCTATGGTCAGATTGACCGGGCCGATCAGCGTTGTCCGCAGATTTGAGATCTCGAGCAATGACGCGCCTTCCCCCGAATGTCACGTTCAGGAAACGCTGCAGGGCGGCGAGCGTGCGATACAAAGGCAAGACGCACCCGCACAGGATGCGTCACTTGACGGTGACGCCCTCATGCCTGAGCAGCCAGCGCTTGCGGTCCAGCCCGCCGCCATAGCCGGTCAGCGTTCCGTTGGCGCCAATCACCCGATGACAGGGGACGACGAGGCCCACCGGATTGGCCCCATTGGCGAGCCCGACCGCCCGCACTGCCTGCGGCCGCCCTATTCTCGTCGCCTGTTCGCTATAGCTCGCCGTTTCGCCCGCCGGGATCTGGCGCAGCGCGGCCCATGCCTGTTTCTGAAACTCCGTACCGCCCGTTTCGACTTCGATCGCATCGATTGCGTGAATGAGGCCGGAGAAATACGCCTCCAGCGCATCGCGGATCGAGACTGGCGCAGCGCCTGCCGCGAGCGCAATCTGCGCGCCCTTGTATTGGCGCTTCAGCAGGCGGTGAAGCCGCTCTTCGTGATCGTCCCAGTCAAGCGCGCGGAGCTGGCCGAACGCATCCGTAACGAGCCGCATCTCGCCGATGGGCGACGGCAGAGAGGACAGTGTGAACTGGTGGACCTTGGCTTTCATGGAGCACGCCATTTGCCGGAGTTGATGCGGCGAATCTGCCATGCGGCGCATCCCTCATCCAGCAATTTCCGGCCATACGGGTGCTGGCCGCAAATAAATCCCAAGCTTTTTGCGAAAATCCGGGTGAAACGGGTCCAAGAATGGTTGCCGGGCATCGCTCTGTTGCATAGTGTGGCGGCCTTTCCAACAAAACTCGGGCGAACTTCCCATGCGACCGTCTAAACGCGAAAATGACATTCTCCGGCCGGTCGCCATCGAGCGCGCCGTCTCCCTGCACGCCGAAGGCTCGTGCCTCATCAAATTCGGCAATACGCATGTGCTCTGCACGGCCTCGATCGAGGAACGCATCCCGCCCTGGCTGAAGGGGCAGGGACGCGGATGGGTCACGGCGGAATACGGCATGCTGCCCCGTTCGACCACGGAACGCATGCGCCGCGAGTCGACCGTCGGGCATCCGTCCGGCCGGACGCAGGAAATCCAGCGCCTGATCGGGCGCTCGCTTCGCGCCGTGGTTGATCTCAAGGCGCTCGGCGAGCAGCAGATCACCGTGGACTGCGACGTGATTCAGGCCGACGGCGGCACGCGGACCGCGGCGATCACCGGCGGCTGGGTCGCGCTGCATGACTGTCTGCAGTGGATGCAGGCGCGCGACATGATCCGCAGCGATGTGCTCAAGGATCAGGTGGCGGCGGTGTCCTGCGGCATCTACAAGGGCCAGCCGGTTCTCGATCTGGACTATCCGGAAGATTCGGACGCCGATGCGGACGCGAATTTCGTGATGACGGGCAATGGCGGCATCGTCGAAGTTCAGGGAACGGCTGAGAAGGAGCCGTTTTCCGAGGAAATGTTCGGCTCCCTGATGGAATTGGCCAAGAAGGGCATCCGCGAACTGGTCAGCCTGCAGAAGCTCACGGTCGGCTGATGATCAGACCTCTTGCGGTAGGCGACAGACTGGTTCTGGCGAGCCATAACAAGGGCAAGATCGCCGAGTTTCGCGATCTGCTGGAGCCTTTGGGCATCGGCCTCGTGTCGGCCGGCGAACTTGGCGTCGAGGAGCCGGAGGAAACCGGCGACACATTCGCGGCGAATGCGCGGCTGAAGGCGGACGCCACGGCCAAGGCAACCGGCCTGCCCGCGCTTGCGGACGATTCCGGCATCGAGATCGACGCGCTCGGCGGCGCGCCCGGCATCTATTCCGCGCGCTGGGCCGGCGAAACGCGGGATTTCCGCGCGGCCATGACCCGCGTCGAGAACGAACTGCGGGAAAAAGACGCGCTTTCGCCCGCGCCACGGGCCAACTTCGTCTGCGTGCTTTGTCTGGCGACGCCTTCGGGCAAAGCCGAGTTCTACGAAGGCAGGGTTCACGGCCATCTCACCTTCCCGCCACGAGGCACTCAGGGCTTCGGCTACGACCCGATTTTCGTGCCCGACGGCCACTCCATCACCTTCGGCGAGATGGCTTCGGCCGAAAAACATCGCATCTCGCATCGCGCCATCGCGTTCGAAGCCTTTACGAAAGCCCGTCTGCCGCGCATACAGCAGGATCATTCCTGATGGAAACGATCATGATCCATGCCTGTTTACTTGAAGCTCGATTTTTCCGAAAAATGGTGTCCATTTTATCGGATCTCGCTCTATAAGCGGTATGGACGTTTTCGGAATTTACATTCACTGGCCCTATTGCGCCGCAAAATGCCCCTATTGCGATTTCAACTCGCATGTGCGGCGCGATGTGAGCGAGGAACGCTATCTGGCGTCGGTGCAGCGCGAAATGGCGTGGTATGCCGGGCTTGCGCCGGGGCGGACGGTGTCCAGCATCTTTTTCGGCGGCGGAACGCCTTCGCTGATGCAGCCCGCGACCGCCGGGCGCGTGCTCGACGCCATTGGCGGGCACTGGGCCGTTGCGCCGGATGTCGAAATCACGCTGGAAGCCAACCCTTCCAGCGTCGAGGCGGATCGCTTCGCCGGTTTCCGCGCGGCGGGCGTCAATCGCGTGTCGCTTGGCGTGCAGTCGCTCGATGACGCGCAGCTGCAGTTTCTCGGACGGCTTCACAATGCCGCCGAGGCCCGCGCCGCCATCGACATCGCCAATGCCAATTTCGACCGCGTCTCGTTCGACCTCATCTACGCGCGGCCCGGCCAGACGCCTGACGCCTGGCGCACGGAACTGACCGACGCGCTCAAGCTTGCCGCCGGACATCTCTCGCTCTATCAACTCACCATCGAGCCGGGCACCGCATTTCACCGGCTGCACGCAGCTGGCAAGCTCCATGTGCCGCAGGATGACGATGCCGCCAGCCTTTACGAGTTGACGCAGGACATTTGCGAGGCGGCGGGCCTTCCGGCCTACGAGATCTCCAATCACGCCCGGCCGGGCGAGGAGGCGCGGCACAATCTGCTTTACTGGCGCTACGGCGAATATGCCGGCATCGGTCCGGGCGCACATGGCCGGATCGGTTTGCCCCAAGGACAACGTCTCGCGCTCGCGGCAGAACGCGATCCGGCAAAATGGGCCATGCTGGTCGACCAGCACGGCCACGGCATTTCCGGGAACGAGCCGCTCGGCAAGCGCGAGGAAGCCGAAGAAATGCTGTTGATGGGGCTTCGTCTGGCGGAAGGTTTCCTACTCAAGCGGCTGAGCAATCGGACCGGTTACAGGCTGGCCGACGATGTCGTCGCCGATCTGGCGGCGGATGGCCTCCTTGTCCGCGACGGGCAGATGCTCACGATCCTGCCGCCGGGACGTCTGGTCCTGAACGCAATCATCGACATGCTGGCGAAATCGCTGTCCCCCGAAGGAATGCCGCGGCCAGAACACGCTCGCGCCGGCCCGATCGTCTCCCACTAAGGCGAAACACCGTCCCCCGGCTACCTTTGCACAACGGAAAAACCTGTTTTCCGTCCCCGCCCTGATTACAACTTTTGCAAGCATCTAAACATATATTTATCGTTCGGATTGCAATATGAAACGCAGCCGCGAGCGCCCGCCGACGCCCCGCTGAACGGTGCTGCCGAGGGTCAATGGAACCGGAACGACGAACTTTGTCTCTGCGCTGGAAGATCGTCGCGCTCGTAACCGCGACCACCTTTCTCGTAGCCCTCGCCCTCAGCATTCTCAACTATCAGCGCGTCAAGGACATTGCGATCGAGAATGCGCTGGAGAAGCTCGGCGGAGAAACAAGGCTGGCCGCACTGCATGTAAAGGCCGTTTTCGCCGAACTCAAGAACGACGCCTTCGTGATTTCGCGCGCTCCGCCAGTTCTCGGGCCGGTCCGTGCTGCGCGGAACCCCGGCGTCGGCCGCAATGGTTCACCAGGCGAATGGCGCGAGCAGCTGGCCGCGGATTTCACCTCCCTCATGAAGGTGCGGACTCACTATATGCAGATCCGGTATGTCGGCGCCGCAAATAGGGGGCACGAACTGGTTCGGGTTGACCGGCGCCCGGACGGCACGCTGGAAGCGATCGCGCGGGAAAATCTGCGCAAGGAAGGCGGCGAGGTCTATTTCACTGACGGATTCGATATCCCTCCCGACGGCGTCCATTTTTCCGGTGTCAGCTACGATCGCGAATACGAAAAGACAGGTCCCGGCCTTGTTCCGACCATTCGTGCTGCCGTTCCTGTATTCGACGATCACGAGCGCCTTTTCGGAATGATCGTCATCAATGCCGATTATCAGGCCCTCATGAATTTCGCGCTGAAGGAGATTCACTCGACAGACGACATCTACATTTCCAATAGCGAAGGCGCCTATGTCCGCCGCGATGCGCAGGGAAAAGTCCATCGCGTCGAACTGGCGGACGGCTATTCGACGCCCCCGCCCGCTCTCATCGGACGCCATTTGGCCACGGCGGACGCTGAAGGCAAGTTCAGCACGAACAACAGCATCGGATATTTTCACAAGGAATCGGTCGCCGCTGAACCACCTCACGAGAAGGCGCTGACAGTCTTCCTTCTGAAGCCGGAGCGGTCGCTCCTTTCGGGGGCCAACAGCCTGGCGAACAACAATGCCATCATGGGCGCAGTCCTCGTTCTTGCCGCGTCCGGCATCGCCGCCCTGTTTGGAAGCTACCTTACGGGGCCGATTGCCAGCATGACCGACGGCGTCAAACGATACAAGGAAGATGCAACGGACGTTTTCGATCTGCCGGTCGGCCTGGGGGATGAAGTTGGGGAACTTGCCCGTGCATTTCGCGACCTGATCGACAAGCTCAACAGGTCGGACGCGCACAGCGACAAGCTTTCCGCACAGCTTGACGCCTTCATCGCAAGCTCCGTGGACGGTTTCATCGTCATAAACGAAGTGGGCCATATCGAGGAAGCAAATCCGGCAGTGCTGGAGCTTTTTGGATATCGACGAGAGGAACTGATAGGCCACAATGTTTCCATCCTCATGCCCTCGGCGACGAGAGATCTCCACGACGGCTACCTCGCGGCCTATCGCGAAACCGGGAAGAGGACATATCTCGGCGCCATCCGGGATGAATTCGGAAGACGAAGGGACGGGACGATATTTCCCATCGCCCTCTCTGTCAGTGAGATTCAGCTTCCGGACCGGCGGATCTTCTCGGGCGTGATCCGCGACATGACCGCCATACAGGAAGCCCAGCGCGAAATCCGGCGATATACCACAGAGCTGGAACGCTCCAATCAGGAACTCGATCAGTTCGCCTATGTAGCCTCGCACGATCTGAAGGCGCCGCTGCGCGTGATCGACAATGCCTCATGCTGGCTTGAAGAAGATCTGTCGGGAAAACTGACCGATGAAGACCGTGAAAACATGACGCTTCTGCGGAGCCGCGTGGTGCGGATGGAGAAGCTTCTCGACGATCTGCTGACCTATTCCCGCATCGGACGCGGGGGCAATGAGACCTTCCGGGAAGCCATGGATGCGGCAAGCCTGATCGGCGACATCATGATGCTGCTGCCACCCTTCGCGTCAATCGAGGTCGTGGTGCCGGACGATTTTGCCTCCATCGAGGTTTACCGCATGCCGCTCCAGCAGGTCTTTTACAATCTCATCAACAACGCCATCAAGCATCACGACCGGGATACGATCCGTATCGAGCTGGAATGCGCGCTCGCGGACGATCAGTATGTCTTCACCGTTCGCGATGACGGCCCCGGTATTCCCACGCAATTTCAAGACAAGATCTTCGAGATGTTTCACACGCTGAAGCCCCGGGACCAGGTCGAGGGCAGCGGGATGGGGCTCGCGATGGTGAAAAAGACAGTCGAGCATTTCGGCGGCACGATCAGCGTGGCGTCGGAGGGACGAGGCTCGGCGTTCACCTTCGCGTGGCCTCGCCACAAGCAGCAGCATGAACCGTCAGCGGAAAACACATCGGGAAAAGCGGCATGAGCCAGAATTCAAGGGAAGTCACCGTTCTTCTCGTCGAGGACGACGATGGAGACATGAAGCTGGTGCAGCGCGCTTTCAAAAAGGCGCATATTGCAAACACGCTGGTCCGCGCGGTCGACGGCATCGAGGCGCTGGACATGCTGCGCGGCACGAACGGAAAGCCCCGGATCGCGAGGCCCTTCATCGTATTTGCGGACATAAACATGCCACGCATGGACGGGCTGACGCTTGTCAGGACGCTTCGGGAAGACAGCAACCTCAAGGACACGATCGTCTTCATGCTGACGACCTCAAAGCACGAAGACGACAAGAACGCAGCCTATGATCTCAATGTCGCCGGCTACATCCTGAAGGAAAATGCCGGCTACGATTTTCTGGATCTCATGAGCCTCGTCGGCGGTTATTCGCGCGTGGTCGAGTTGCCTTAGGGAGTGAGCCGATGTCACGATCCCCATTCAAACTGCTTGTGATCGACGACGATGAAGGCGACCGGAAACAGATTCTCCGGCTGGTCGAACGATCGGGGCTTCCCTGCGAGAATGTCGTCGCAGCGACAATGGATGAAGCGCTGGAGAAGCTCGAAAGCGAACAGATCGACTGCGTCATTCTCGATTACTACATGCCCGGCCAGGACGGTCTTGCCGGAATTGCGGTCCTGCTCCAGCGCGAGCCGTTGCTGCCGGTCATCATGTCCACGGGGCAGGGTAGCGAGCGCGTCGCCAAGGAAGCCATCAAGGCCGGCGCGATGGATTATCTGTGCAAGGCCGATCTGAATGGCGTCATTCTCCGGACCGCGCTCGAAAATGTTCTCGACCGTGCGGAAATGAACCGGAAATTCGCTGAACAGCAGGCCGCCCTTTCCGTTTTCGCCAAGGTGCTGGTTCACGACCTGAAAACGCCGACCCAGTCGATCCTTGGTTTCGCCAGGCTGGTCGAGACGTTTCTGGGCCGCGAGGATTTCGACCGCAGGAAGATCATTCAGCAGGCGCAGCGTATCGCGGAGGGCGCGCTGCGGATGAATGCGCTGCTGGACAATCTGCACGACTATACCGAAGCCGACGCACAGCCGCAGTTCGAGAATATCCACTTTGAACAGCTCGTCAACGACGTGCTCGCCAACCTGGATGCGAAGCTGAACGAAACCGGGGCGCGCGTCATTTACGGCGATCTTCCGGTCGTCTGCGCCGACCGGACGCAACTCCTGCTGCTGATGCAGAACCTGATCGGAAACGGCATCAAATATTGCCGCGGCAGAATCCCGGAAATTCGTGTCCGGGCAAAAAAGCGGCATGACGGGCGCAGCATCATCGAGGTCCACGATAACGGGATCGGCATTCCGGAGCAGCATTACAGAGATATTTTCGAACCGTTCCGCCGCCTCCACTCACAGGGCGAATATGATGGCAGCGGCCTTGGCCTCGCGACGTGCAAGAAAATCGTCGAGCGTCATAATGGCGCGATCTGGTGCAAGTCGAAGGTGGGTGAAGGCACGAGCTTCTATTTTACATTGCCGACCATCAAGGCCAGCGAGCGCGCCGAGCCCGGCAGGAACCGCTCGGGAAGCGGCGTTGCCGCCTGAGTTCGCCGTCAGGCCACGTTCCCTTCATTCGCGGGCGTCATCATAGCGCTTGATGGCGTCACGAACATATTGCATGGCCGTCTCGGTATCGCCCCAGCCGAGGGACTTCACCCACTTGCCCGGCTCCAGATCCTTGTAATGCTCGAAAAAATGCTGGATCTGCTCAAGGGAGATCGGCGGCAGGTCGGTATAATTCTTCACCGAATCGTAGCGCCTGGTCAGCTTCGGTGTCGGCACGGCGATGATCTTCTCGTCCATCCCGCCATCGTCCTGCATCTGGAACACGCCGATGGGGCGAACGTTGATCATCGCGCCGGGAATGATCGGCCTGGTATTGGCGACCAGCACGTCGATGGGGTCGCCATCCTCCGACAGCGTGTGCGGAACGAAGCCGTAATTGCCGGGATAGCGCATCGGCGTGTAGAGAAAGCGGTCGACGACGAGGGTGCCGGCTGCCTTGTCCATCTCGTATTTGATCGGCTCGCCGCCAATGGACACCTCGATGATGACATTGATGTCCTCAGGCGGTTTCCTGCCGATCTCGATTGCGTCGATTCTCATTGATGGTCTTTCCTGCTGTGCGGGCACTCGTCATGAGTGTTTCGCGGCGCATTCGCAATGACGAAGCCTTTAAGACAGCTTTTTTCGCATATGCGAAGAAGAGCTAGCAGATTTTGAATGCCAGCGTCGAGCTTTTCAAGCTGCACACGATGGCTGGATTCTGCTTGGAACCGGAACGCGATATGCTGGCGGGTTGCCACGCAGATTATTCCATGGCCGGCAAAGTCGTTTTCGCCGATGCGAAAATATTCATTCCTGAACGCGACAAAGTCCTCCGGTTCAGCATGTTGTTGCTGTCCAGTTCCGTGAAACCCTCTGCGCCATAAGGACTTGAACTTGCATGGGAGAAAGCTAATATACGTCTAAACTTGCGTTAAAGGGGGCAGTCATGTTTCCGCTAGACGCTATCTTTAGGCGGTTTGTTTGGCGTGGCCGGCTACGGGTCACGAATTACGACGGCAGCGTCCATGAATTCGGCGAACCGGACGCACCGCTCGACTCGGCCATTACACTGCACAACCCCGATACGGCGTGGCGCATCTCGATACATCCGGCGCTCAAGATCGGCGAGGCCTACACGGACGGCGCGCTCACGATCGAGCATGGCACGCTCCTCGATCTCCTTCGGCTCCTGATCCTCAACAATCGCCGCTGGAACGAAAGCCTGTCGGGCAAGATCTATTATCGCGCCGAGGACATCATCCGCCTGCCGAGCGTTCTGAACTGGGCCAGCCGGTCCCGCCGCAACGTGAAGCACCATTATGACCTGTCCGAGGAGTTGTTCACGCTCTTCCTCGATTCGGACCGGCAATATTCCTGCGCCTATTTCCGATCGGACGATGCGGATCTGGAAACGGCGCAGCTTCACAAGCGTCAGCACATCGCGGCAAAGCTGCATATCCAGCCGGGACAGCACATTCTCGACATCGGCTCCGGCTGGGGCGGTCTGGGGCTGTATCTCGCACGGCACTATCCCGTGCGCGTGACGGGACTGACGCTATCGGAGGAGCAGCACCGCGTCTCGAATGCCCGCGCGCGCCAGCTCGGTATCGCCGATCGCGTGTCGTTCAAACTGCTCGACTACCGCGCGGAAACCGGGGTCTATGACCGCATCGTCTCGGTCGGCATGTTTGAACATGTCGGCAAGCCGTATTTTTCCGCCTTCTTCCGCAAGTTGCAGGGGCTTCTCAAGCCCGAAGGCGTCGCGCTGATCCACACGATCGGCTCGTCGAACGTGCCTTCGCAGATCAATCCGTGGCTGCGACGCTACATCTTCCCCGGAGCCTATCTGCCTTCGCTCTCGCAACTGACCCCGGTGCTGGAACGGCAGAAGCTCTGGCTGACGGACATGGAGAATCTCCGCCTGCACTATGCGTTGACGCTGGCAGCGTGGCACGAGCGTTTTCAGGCTAACCGGGAGCATGTCGGCAAACTGTACGACGAACGTTTCTGCCGCATGTGGGAGTATTATCTGCAATCCTGCGAGGCCGGATTCCGGTGGAGCGGGCTGACGGTCTTCCAGCTTCAGCTTGCCAGGGACATCGAGGCCTTGCCGATCACGCGCGACTACATGGTGCGCGAGGAGGACCGGCTGCGCGAGCTTGACCAGCGCACGCCCGGGACGTCCGAGACGCCGCTATGGACGCCCCCGCGCCCCGGACAGGAGGATGGCGAGATCGGTCCCACCCACGCGCATTGAGCGCCACAGTCATACCCGCGCGAAAATCACAACTATCTCGCTCTTAAGCGCTGGCGAATCAGGCAAAGTTGCACGGCAGGCCGTCAACCAACTGCACGCGCCACTGTGCAAATCGGGTATGAAATCTGTGGCGTGCGCTTCGGCGATTCCGGCTGCCGCTGAATCAGCTAATCTCGCGCCATGACACAGAAAACCGCGACCCCGACCCACCTCCAGCCGGTACCGAACGAACCGGCAATTCCATTCCGGCAAGCACCGCACAATATCGAGGCCGAACAGGCGCTCCTCGGTGCGATGCTGATCAATAACGAAGCGTTTGACCGCGTCTCCTCTTTTCTGGAGCCGGGGCATTTCTTCGAGCCCCTGCATGGCCGCATCTTCGAGACGATCGGCAAGTTCATCCAGAGCGGCAAGCACGCTTCGCCGATTACTCTGAAAAGCTTCTTCGATAATGAGGAGCCCATCGGAACGGTCACGGTCCCGCAATATCTGGGCCGGCTCGCTGCGCACGCAACCAGTGTCATCAACGCGCAGGATTACGGCCGGACGATCTACGACCTCTCGGTGCGGCGCGACCTGATTCTCATCGGCGAGGACATGGTCAACGTGGCCTATGATTCGCCGGTCGACATGCCGCCGCAAGGGCAGATCGAGGACGCGGAGCAGCGTCTTTACGGGCTGGCGGAGCAGGGCAAATACGGCTCCGGCTTCATGGCGTTTTCCAGCGCGCTGCACGACGCCGTCGAAATGGCGTCGAAGGCCTATGAACGGCAGGGCGGACTGTCGGGCATATCCACCGGGCTGAAGGATCTGGACCGGGCGCTGGGCGGCCTGCAGAAATCGGATCTGATCATCCTCGCGGGACGTCCGTCGATGGGCAAGACGGCCATTGCGACGAACATCGCCTTCAATGTCGCCAAGGCCTACCGGACCGAAGTCAATGCGATGGGCGAGGAGGAAGCGGTTGACGGGGCGATTGTCGGCTTTTTCTCTCTGGAAATGTCGTCCGAACAGCTGGCAACCCGTATCATCTCCGAGCAGGGCGAAATCTCGTCGGAGAAAATCCGGCGTGGCCTGATCAGCGAGGACGAGTTCCACCGGCTGGTGAAGGTTACGCAGGAATTGCAGTCGCTGCCTCTCTATATCGACCATACGGGCGGCATCACCATCGCGCAGCTCGCCGCCCGCGCGCGCAAGCTGAAACGCCAGAACGGGCTTGGCCTGATCGTGGTCGACTATCTGCAATTGCTTGCCGGGTCGGCGAAGAAATCGGGCGAGGGCCGCGTGCAGGAGGTGACAGAGATCACGACCGGCCTGAAAGCGCTCGCCAAGGAGCTGGAAGTGCCGATCATCGCGCTGTCGCAGCTCTCCCGTCAGGTCGAGAATCGTGAGGATAAGCGGCCACAGCTCTCGGATCTGCGTGAATCCGGCTCTATCGAACAGGATGCGGACGTGGTTATGTTCGTTTTCCGCGAGGAATATTACGTTCAGCGGGCCGAGCCCTCGATCACCAAGGTCGAGGAGCATCAGAAATGGCAGGATCAGATGGATCAGGTTGCCGGGATCGGTGAAGTCATCATCGGCAAGCAGCGTCACGGACCGACGGGCACGGTGCGCTTGCAGTTTACCGGCGAATTCACGCGATTCTCCGATCTGGCCGACGATTCGCGTGTTCCGGACAGCAGCTATTAGGCCGAATTGATGGGCATGCCAGCCAAGGGCATCGGACAGAATGAAAATGCACTGAGCGAGCATCTCGGCGGCGTGAAGATCGCGGCTTCTGAAACCGGCGTTCTCGCGGTCGATCTGGACGCGCTGCGCCGGAACTACCGCACGCTCGCCGCAAAGGCCGCGAAGGCCGAATGTGCGGCGGTCGTCAAGGGCAACGGCTACGGCCTGGGTTCGCTCGAAGTCGCCGAGGCGCTGATTGCCGAAGAGTGCCGGACGTTTTTTGTCGCAACGCTCGGCGAGGCCGAAAAGCTGGCGCTCAGCGGCACCCTGCCCGACAGCGTGATCTACGTGCTCGACGGCCTGCCGCCGGGGAGCGCCGTGGATTACGCAGCGCGTGGCGTACGGCCGGTTCTGGGCGATCTCGGCGAGATCGAGGAATGGGCATCGCTTTGCCAGGCGCGCGACGAGCCCCTGGCCGCTGCGCTTCATGTCGATTCGGGCATGAACCGGTTGGGCCTGAAGGCAGCGGATCAGAAAATGCTGATCGACAAGCCAGAGTTGCTGGACGGTGTTCCCGTAAGCCTGATCATGAGCCATCTGGCCTGCGCCGACGTGCCGGACCACCCGAAAAACGCCGGCCAGCGCGACCGCTTCACGCAGTTCGCCGCCGCAATGCCCGCCGCGCCGCTCAGTCTGGCCAATTCGGCGGGCGTCTTTCTTGGCCCGGATTATCATTTCGACGTCGTCAGGCCCGGCATTGCGCTTTATGGCGGCAATCCCTATGCCAGCCTCGCCAACCCGATGGAGCCCGTCGTCCGCCTCTATGGCCGCATCCTTCAGGTGGGCGACGCGGCGGCGGGCGAAACGGTGGGCTACGGCGCCATGCGCACGCTCACCCGGCCGAGCCGCTATGCCACGGTGGCGGTCGGCTATGCGGATGGCTATTTCCGTGCGCTTGGCTCCAGCGACGCCGCGCCAGGGGCGATCGCCTCGCTCGACGGCCAGCCATTGCCGATTCTTGGCCGCGTCTCGATGGACCTGATCGTGTTCGATGTCACCGACCTGCCGCACGAGCGAGCCCGGCGCGGCGGTTTTGTCGAGCTGATCGGGCCGAATTTCACCGTGGACGAGATGGGCAGTCTGGCCGGGAGCTTCTCCTATGAAATGCTGACCAGTCTCGGGCCGCGCTATGCCCGCATTTATCTCGATGCAAGCGAGGGGGAGCAGGGGCATGGCTAAGGCGAATCGCGATTTCGTCTGCCAGTCCTGCGGGGCGACCAGCCCGCGCTGGGCCGGCCGCTGCCCGGCTTGCGGCGAATGGAACACAATGGCGGAGGAAGCGGGGGCCGCCGTTTCGCCGATGGAGGCCAAGGCGAAGCGCAAGGGACGGCCATCGGCAACCGTGCTGGAAGCGCTGAACGACGAGATCGCGCCACTGCCGCGCATGCAAACCGGCAACAGCGAGTTCGATCGCGTGATCGGCGGCGGACTTGCTCCCGGCGCGGCAATCCTGCTCGCGGGCGATCCGGGCATCGGCAAATCGACGCTGCTTCTGCAACTCGCTGCACAAATGGCGTCATCGGGCAAGCGCACCGTCTATTTCTCCGGCGAGGAAGCCTCGCAGCAGATCCGGATGCGCGCGCGCCGGCTTGGCGTTGCCGATGCGCCGGTCGCGCTGGCCGCCGAGACGAACACATCCGCCATCCTCTCCACGCTCGAAGGCGACAGTCCGCCCGACCTTATCGTCATCGACTCGATCCAGACGCTCTGGACAGATCTTCTCGAAGCCGCGCCGGGAACGGTCAGTCAGGTGCGCGCATCGGTACAGGCGCTCATCGCCTATGCCAAACGCAAATCCTCCGCCGTCATTCTGGTCGGCCACGTCACCAAGGACGGGCAGATCGCCGGACCGAAGGTCGTCGAGCACATGGTCGATTGCGTGCTCTATTTCGAAGGCGACAACAGCCACCTCTTCCGGCTCCTGCGCTCGGTCAAGAACCGTTTCGGCCCGGCGAACGAGGTCGGCGTGTTCGAAATGGGCGGAGCCGGGTTGAAGGAGATCTCCAATCCATCGGAGCTTTTCCTCGGCGACCGCGACGATATCAGCCCCGGCGCGGCGGTGTTTGCAGGCGTCGAAGGCACGCGCCCGATCCTCGTGGAAATCCAGGCGCTGGTCGCGCCTTCCCCATTCGCCGCGCCGCGCCGCGCCGTGGTCGGCTGGGACTCGAACAGGCTTTCGATGATCCTCGCCGTGCTGGATGCGCGCTGCGGCTTCAAGCTGGGCGCGCAGGATATTTACCTTAATGTCGCAGGCGGCTTGCGTATTTCCGAGCCAGCGGCTGATGTTGCGGTGGCTGCTGCGCTTTTATCGGCACACTCGGGCGTTGCTTTGGGCGGAAATACGGTCTATTTCGGTGAAGTCAGCTTGTCTGGCGCCATACGGCCTGTTAGCCATGCGGCGATGAGGCTTAAGGAAGCGGAAAAACTCGGCTTTACCGCCGCTGTAGCACCCGCTTTCGGGGAAATCTCGGAGATGGCTTCGGGCTTGCGTCTCACGGCGTTCAAGCATCTTTCCGAACTGGGAGCGCGTTTCATGGCCGATGACGGTGCGGCGCAGGAGCGCAAGCGTATCGCATGATGCTGGATCGCACCGGATTGTCCGCACCATGAGAAACGAAACGCCGGCGCGGGAACATGAAGCAGGCAGGCACAGGCAGACGGTTACGCGTAGAATGAGGTGGGGGGTATGCCCTTTCAATGGCTTGACGTAATTCTGGTCGCGATCATGCTGATCTCGGGCTTCCTCGCGATGCTCCGGGGATTGACGCGCGAGATGCTCTCGATCATGTCATGGGCGCTGGCCGCGATTGCCGCGCTGTTCATCTATCCGCTCTATCGCGACCATGTCCGCCAGTTGATCCAGCCCGACATTCTGGCCGATGGCGTTCTGATCACGGTCGTGTTCGTGATCGTTCTCATCCTGGTCAGCCTGATCACGGTGAGGCTCTCCGACCGCGTGCTCGACAGCCGCGTCGGCGCGCTCGACCGTACGCTCGGCTTCGTCTTCGGGCTGGCGCGCGGGCTCGTTCTCGTGGTCATCGCTTACGAATTGCTGATCGCGATCATGCCCAAGGAAACCATGCCGCCATGGGTGACGGAAGCGCGTTCGCTGTCGGTCATCGAAAGCACCGGCCGCGCCATCATTTCCCTGTTACCCGACAATCCGACATCAATTTTCAGTGGCGATCGGGTTGATTTGAGGCTAGATGACGGGAAAGTTGTTAATGATTACGCCTTGAAAATGCCTGAGGCCGAATCATATCGCAAAATGTGATCCGCCAGCCGCCTGAGCGGTTCTCGTGTATTTCAGGTGGGTCAGCCAGTTAGCGGAGGTCCAATGGACATCTCCAACCGCGCCAGCTCTGAAAGCTCCGCGCCTTCCCTCGATTGGCTTGTCGAGGACAGATTGCGCGAAGAGTGCGGCGTATTCGGCATTTTCGACCATCCCGATGCCTCGGCCCTGACGGTTCTCGGACTTCACGCGCTCCAGCATCGCGGACAGGAAGCAGCCGGCATCGTCACCTATGACAGCGACCAGTTCCATTCGGAGCGGCGTCTCGGTCTGGTCAGCGAGCATTTCACCAAGGCCCCGATCCTTGACCGCCTGCCGGGCCGTTCCGCCATCGGCCACGTCCGCTACTCCACACAGGGCGAGACCATTCTGCGCAACGTCCAACCGCTGTTCTCGGAGTTCGACTCCGGCGGTTTCGCGCTCGGGCATAATGGCAATCTGACCAACGCCCGCACTCTCCGCGAAAGCCTCATCAAGTCAGGCGCAATCTTTCAATCGACCTCGGATACCGAGGTCGTTTTGCATTTGATCGCTCGAAGCCCGAAAAAGCGCATCGTCGAACGCTTCATCGAAGCGCTTTTGCAGATCGAAGGCGCTTATTCGCTGGTTTGCCTGACGAACAAGAAGCTGATCGGCGCGCGCGACCCGCTCGGCATCCGCCCGCTCATGCTCGGCAAGCTCGGTGATTCCTATGTCTTTGCGTCCGAGACTTGCGCCTTCGACATCATCGGCGCGGAGTTCGTACGCGAGGTGGAGAACGGCGAGATCGTCGTAGTGTCGAAGGACGGGGTGGAAAGTCACCGGCCCTTTCCAAAATCGCCCGCCCGTCCCTGCATCTTCGAATTTATCTATTTCTCGCGGCCCGACTCCGTGCTCGGTGGCCATTCCATCTACGAGGTGCGCAAGAAGTTCGGCGCGCAGCTTGCGATGGAAGCGCCGGCGGATGTCGATGTTGTCATCCCCGTGCCCGACTCCGGCGTTCCGGCAGCCATCGGCTACGCCAGGCAATCCGGCATTCCCTATGAGATGGGCATTATCCGCAATCATTATGTCGGCCGGACCTTCATCGAGCCTGAGCAGCGCATCCGCGCGCTCGGCGTCAAGCTGAAGCACAATCCGACGCTCAGCGTCGTGGCCGGCAAGCGTATCGTCCTGATCGACGACAGCGTCGTGCGCGGGACGACGTCGCGGAAAATCGTGCAGATGATGTATGAACGCGGGGCGAAGGAAGTGCATATGCGCATTGCCTGTCCGCCGATCGCGTGGCCAGACTATTACGGCATTGACACGCCCGACCGCGAAAACCTGCTTGCGGCAACCCATACGCTGGAGGAAATGCGCAAGGATATGCGCTGCGACTCCCTGGCGTTTCTCTCCGTCGAGGGGATTTACAACGTCATGGGCTACGACAAGCGCGATCCGGTGCAGCCGCAATTCACCGATCACTGCTTCACCGGCGATTACCCGACGCGGCTTCGCGATCTTGAAGGCCCCGCCCCTGCGCGCCAGCTTTCGCTGCTTGCCGAGGCTAGTTGATCAGGCCGAACCGGCCTCATCGTCAAATCGACGGTTTCAAAATTCCACTTCAGCGTAGATCTGCGGCGGTGGCACGCCCGGCAGCCTGTCGGAAAGCAGCGGCTTGAATGAAGGCCGCGATTTGAGCGAGCCATACCAGATCTTCGCCGCCGGAAACTCGTCCCACGGCACTTCGCCCAGATAGTCGAGCACCGAGAAATGGCCCGCTGCAGCGAGATCGGCAAAGCTGAGTTCGTCGCCAGCCAGCCATTTGCGCTGATCCAGCAGATGGCAGATATAGGTGAGGTGGTAACGCAGATTGGCCCTTGCCGCGCGGATGATGTCCGTATCGGGCGTGGAGCGGCCAAATTCGGCAAAGCGCTGATACAGGCGTTCCTCCAGAAAATAGCGGCTCGCCTCCTCGTTCATCTTGATATGAAACCAGTCCACGATCCGCCGGATTTCGGCGCGCTCGATGGCGGCGCCTGGAAACAGGATGTTGCGCGGCGGCGCTTCACCATTCGCCCGGCCCCCGGTTTCGGCCAGATATTCCGAGATCGCATAGCTTCCCGCGAGCACGAAGCCCTGTTGCCGGATCAGCACCGGCAGAGTCCCGGCCGGATTGATCAGCAGAAAGTCGCGCCGCCAGGCCCAGGGACGCTCTTCCTCCAACTCGACCACCATTTCGCATTCGCCAAGCGCAAGCCTGATCGAACGGGAAAACGGACAGAGCGAATAGTGAATCAGCCGAAGCATGGGTAAATCGGTATTCCGCTGTCTTGTTGGTGATCCTGATTCAGGATCATTCCGGGTTGAAATGACCTTGATCCGTATCTGCTCGTATTAAGCTCGATCGACCGGGAGATGAACGCAGCTTCGGGGCGCCTCGCTTCCCGGAACCGTTCATCCTTATAACGCATCCCGGTTTCCTTGCGGTTTCCCGCGCGTGTGAACCTGAAATCGTCGTGAACAAAACACTAAGACCGCGAGCGGTTGGACGGCGCAGCGACTCAATCGGCATTCTACTCTGTTACGCAATGATTCGGGCAGTATGACGCCACACCACTCCACAGCGTGAGGCTGGGGCAAAGCGAGCCCCATTCAGCCGAGAAAACGAAAGCACATCAACCGCCTGGCGCTGACACGGTCTGCCTGCGGCCGGCGATAGGTGGTTATACGGCCCTGACGGAAAACTCGCCTTTGGGCCGGAAGCGCACGAGATAAGCCGGTACGATGGTTTCTACAGCGTGCGGCTCGATGCCGAGCGAATGAAGCGTGCGGACTTCGTCGATCGCCTGCTGGCTGACCACATTGTCGCTCTGGAGCTGCTTGACCTGATCGACCGTGAGAACCGGGTTCGGCAACAATTGGAAAAAGGTCGCCTGGATCTTCGCCAGCCAGAACGGCAGCGAAATGTAAGGCCGCTCGCGCTGCGTATATTCCGCGATCAGGTCGAGGATCTCCTTGAATGTGTAGACCGAGGGGCCGCCCAGCTCATAGGGGACGCCGGAGCGCGCGTGTCCGTCCAGCCCCGCGACGACGGCCTGCGCGACGTCGCCCACATAGATGGGCTGAAAGCGTGTCTTCCCGCCGCCGATCAGGGGCATGAGCGCGGTGAAGCGCGCCATTGAGGCAAAGCGGTTGAAGAATTCGTCCTCGGTGCCGAAGATCACCGACGGCCGCAGGATGATCGCGTCGGGGAAGGCTTCGCTAACGCGCTCCTCGCCTTCAGCCTTGGAGCGTCCGTAAGCAGACCGGCTGGACCGGCTCGCCCCGATGGCCGAGACATGCACGATGGTCTGCGCACCGGCCTCGCGGGCAATGCGTGCGAGACGGCCCGCGCCCTTGACGTGGATCTCGTCGAACCCCTGTTTCCCGCCAGCCTGAAAGGTGCCGACAAGATTGATGACCCCGTCCGCGCCTTCGACCGCGCGGCGGACCGAATTCTCATCGCGCAGGTTGGCCTGAACGGCATGGATCTGGCCCACGCCGCCGAGCGGTTGCAGGTGAAACGCCCGGCCCGGCCGCCGCACAGCCACGCGCACGCGGCAACCGGTCTTGGCCAGTGCCTGCACAACATAGCGTCCGACAAAGCCGGAGCCACCGAAAACCGTCACCAATGTCGAGCTGTTGAGCGTGATCGTCATGCGCGGAGCCGCCTCGAATCTTTAAACCGCCGCAGGGGAACTTTACCGGCTTACACCGGGAAGGGGCGGTTTGTGAAGCCGCTAAGCGCATATTTAGCCTTGAAGGCGTTTCGATCGGGTTGCCGGGCGGGGGATACAGCCATGTTTGACATTACAAATCCGATCTTTAACAACGAAGATGCAGCCCGCGAGCATCTTTCGCTTAATGTCGACGCCAAAATCCATCTGATGACAAACGATAGCAACGTGCATATCAGCGCTGGCAAGAAGTTCGCTGGCCATTCGTCGGTCCGGGATCAGCCGGCCCACCTGCTCGTGGGTTGCTTCTAGATCGGGCCGGCACGGGACAGCGGCCTCGGAAGAGTTCAGGAATCGAGCTGATGACCCATGGTTGCCTCCTGGCTAGTTGACCACCTTTTCTCATCGAGGCTGTCCCTGGGCCGAGTCAACAACGGATTGACAACGTCCGTGTTCACTGCAATTCGATTGAGCTGACCGGGGAAGCAGACGGGCAGATGGAACTCGCTTCTCGCCCTGCCTGCCGGCGCTGATCGGGAAGCAGCGCCTCGCAGTCGACTTCTGGGCAAACGCGAATGAGATCGACATGTTTGCGAGATTGATGACTGTGTCCTTGCGCCCCTGCTCCCGAACAGGATCGCCGGACTGCCTCTCAAAAAGGCTGTACGCGTTGTATTGATTTTGCGCGATTGCGCAGGTTGGGGTTGCCGTCTGAATATATATCCAACTGTGTTGGACGCTGAGTGGTTTTGATGCGTTGCACCGCCAAGTCTGCAATCGTGATTATGGGGAGACCATACTCGCGGGAGAACTTTTCGAGGTCGGTCATTCTGGCCATCGAGCCGTCATGATTTACGATCTCGCAGAGAACGCCGCCCGGCGCGAGGCCGGCAAGCCGTGTCAGATCGACGGCGGCTTCGGTATGACCGGGGCGTTCCAGTACACCTCCGGGGACGGCCCGGATCGGGAAGATATGCCCCGGTCGGGTGAAATCCCCTGCTTTTGCGTTACGGTCCACCAGCGCCTGCAAGGTGGCCGCGCGGTCACTGGCCGATATCCCCGTCGTTGTGCCGTGCAGATAATCGACAGTGATGGTGAAGGCCGTCCGCATGCTTTCTGTATTTTCAGCCACCATCAGAGGCAGATCCAACTCGTCAAGCCGCTCTGCTGGCAGCGCCGCGCAGATGACACCGCTCGTATGCCGCACGATGAAGGCGATCTTCTCCGGCGTTGCGGCTTCGGCTGCGAGAATGATGTCACCTTCATTCTCACGGTTTTCATCGTCGACCACGATCACCATCTCGCCACGCGCGATCGCTGCGATTGCGTCCTCTATGTCAGTCCATGCCATCTCATGTTCTCCGGCGGCGCATCCGTCGTCTCATGATCGGCTGCCGCAAATATTTCCTGTCCAGCTCTGAGCCTCGCCTCCGGCGCCGCGCCCTACGGTGATTGGTTCAAGCTGCAATAACCCCGCGAAAAATACAGCAGAGGCCTGCCATCCGCTCCCAAAGCGCCTTCGTCGAGGCGACCGAGATAGATCGTATGGTCGCCTGCTGGGATCAGCTCACTGATCTTCCCTTCCACAGAGGCAAGCGCGTCCCGAAGCCGCGGGATGCCCGGTGCGGTCTCGACAATTGGCACGTCCGCATATCCGCCCGGCGGAGCCTTGCCGGCGAAGCGGGTGGACAGGTCCGACTGCCCCTCCGACAAAAGCGAAATGCCAATAGGCGTGCCGATTTCGAGATGCCGATGACTGTGGTTCTTCTGCGCGACGCAGAACAGCGCCAGCGGCGGCGTCATCGAAACCGGCGTCAGCGAGGTCGCCGTGAAGCCGTGCAGATGCTGGCCTGCACGGAACGTCACGACGGCAACGCTCGAAGCCAGCCGCGCGAAGACGTCCTTGAACATCTCCGGCGGCAGCTCGCCGCGCGGCTGCATGACCGCTTGCGGCGCACGACTTCCGAACAGCCTAGTAAGCAAGAAGATTCTCCCTGAGCGTGGAGCCTGTATATTCGGTCCGGTACCGGCCGCGTCGCTGCAGCTCCGGCACGACCAGATCGACGAACTCCTCGTAACAGCCCGGTGTGTAGGTGGCCGCCAGCATGAAGCCGTCCGCGCCGCCTTCATCCATATACATCTCCATCTGGTCGGCGATGTCGGAGGCGGTCCCGACGGCAACGGGCATACCCATCCCTTGCGCATAGATGATCGCGGCTTCCTTGACGGTAACGGGGATCTCTCCTTTCGGGTCCTTGGCGTAGATGATCGACTCGAACAGGCCCTGAATGCCGGGGATCTCGATATTCTGGACATGCTCGTCGAGGCCGAGCTTGGAAAAGTCGAGACCGAAATGGCCGGAAATCCAGGCCAGCGCACCTTCCAGCGGGATGCAGGCCTTGATGCGCTCATATTTGTCTTCGGCTTCGGCGCGGGTCTCGCCAACGACCGTTTGCAGCCCGTAAATCAGCTTCACGCTACCGGCCGGGCGGTCGAATTTCATGGTCATGCGCTCGTTCAGATCGTCCGCATATTGCCGCATGCGCTCGACGCCCGGATGAACCGCGAAGATTGCTTCGGCATGCTTGGCCGCAAAGTCACGCCCACGGTCCGACGAACCGGCCTGCCAGAGAACGGGGCGTCCCTGCGGTGAAGGCGAACAGAAATGACGGCCCCGGCATTTGAAATATTTGCCTTCGTGATTGACGACCTTCACCTTGTCGGGATCGGTGTAGACGCCCGTTTCCCTGTCGGCGATGATGGCGTCAGGCGCCCAGCTGTCCCAAAGCTGGTAGCAGATGTCCATATACTCCTCCATGCGCTCATAGCGCTCGCCGCGCGGCACCATGTCCTCATAGCCGTAAGCCTCCCACTCGCTCTTGGAATAGGAGCTGACCACATTCCAGGCGACGCGCCCGTTCGACAGATGGTCGAGGCTTGAGAGCAGGCGGCACATGGAATAGGGGTGCACGAACATGGTGGACAGCGTCACGCCGACACCGAGATGCTTGGTGGCCGAGGTGATGATCGGCACGATGGTTGAGGGCTCATGCGTCGGGCACTGGACCGCATATTTCACGACGGCATCGGACGTTCCGCCATGTGTCGTGTACGGAGCAAGCTCGTCAGCGATAAACATGGCGTCGAACAGGCCGCGCTCCATCGTGCGTCCCATATGCTGCCAATATTCCGGCCGCGAGAAATGATAACCGACCTTGTCCTTGGTGTTGCGCCACATGCCCGTGGCATGGCTGTTAACGCCGTGCTGAATGAACCCCAGGAGATGGGCCTTCTTCTTGTCAGATGTCATGTTGCGCTCCTTTTGTGAAACTGTTCTCCGGCCGCGTTTGGGGTCTTCGCCCAAGGCGGCGCGGCATTGCGTGAGGTGTCCGGGGATGAGCTGTCGGGGGCTGCGGAGACCGGGGCATCCGCATCGGCGTTTTCGCGAAGCGGGCGGATGACGCGCTTCATGAACGGTCCGGCGTCACGCATCGGATCGTCGAACTGGCAGACGATCGTGTCGACGCCGATTTCGGCCAGCCGCTCCATGCGATTGCGTACGTCATCGAAACTGCCGATGAGGCCGGCACCGAGTCCGGCATTGGAATCGACCATCTGCTTGTCGTCGAGGCCCGCCCACGCGGCCGCACCGGATTCGGTCATGATGTCCCGGAAGAAGCCGATCGTTCGGGTGTTGCGTCTCTCGACCACGGCTTCGCGGCGGGCCAGCGCCTGTTCGCGCGTTTCGGTGGCGATGACATAGGCGTTGACGGCGACGGAAATCTCGCGCCCCCACTGCATCGCGGCCTGGCGCGCGGCGAAAATGTGCTGGGCAAGCGCATCGTCGCTCATTCCGTTGAGAAACAGGCAATCACCCCATTCCGCGGTCATGCGCGTCGCCTGCTCGGAATGACCGCTGACCCACATATAGGGCAAACCTTCGGGACGAAGGCCGTAGGTGGGCGGCGGCGCGGGCGTCAGTTCGGCGTGCTCATCGCCTGCGAGTTCGATCATGCCTTCCGACGGCGGATTGAACAGGCCGTAAAAGACGCGCAGGAATTCGTCGGCCCGATCATAGCGGCCCGCGTGATCGAGCCACGGCACGGCGGACAACTCGAACTCCTTGCGCCACCAGCCACAGACGATATTGATGCCGAGCCTGCGTCCTGCGATCTGCGAAAGCGTGTCGATCATCCGTGCCACGAGGAACGGCGAGCGGAAGCCGGGCTTGACCGCCCCGACCAGGCCGATCCGCGCGGTCTTGGCGGCAATCGCGCCAAGCAGGCTCCAGGCGTCGGCCACGTTTTCGTCCGGTCCGTGAATGCAGTTGAGCAGATTTTCCGAGGCATAGAGGAAGTCGAACCCCATAGCCTCCGCCTGCTGAGCAATAGCGAGACAGGCAGGAACATCGGGGGCCATAGGTTGGTCAATCGTTCTGAGCCAGCCGCCATAAACCGGAAGCCAAATACCAACTTGCATGGGCCACTCTCCTGCCTGTCCAGTTCTTCGCAATGATCCGCTCACGTTCCGGATCAGTTTTCTCCTCGATGAAGAAGGCGACGCCATTCATAGCCGCGGTGAAGATGGCGAGTGCCGGGCCGACATAGATGAAGGCCGGAATGACGCCCACCAGCCCGATGATCGTTGCGGCGGCGATGACCGCGAGCCCGATGGGCAACCAGAAATGCTGGATGTCGCCGCCATCGTTCACTTCGATGCGTTCGTCGTCATAGGTGGCGAGGGCGGTCCTGGCGCCGCGAATGTAGCCGGCGATGAAAATCAGCGTGGCGATACCGCCGAGAACATAGAAGAGAAGCTCAATATTGTTCATGGCTGAAAGGTCCTTTCTGTGAAGCGTTGTCCTATTTGAGAATGATCGCGAGCGGCCGGCGCCGGTTGGGCGAACGCCGCCCGCCAGCCGCCCAGTCCTAACTTTCGAGCCGCACGGCCTGCTTGACGCTGAGATCGGCCATGTCGAACGCCTTGTTCTGGAGAAGGCCGGTCAGCGCCACGAAGCCACCGCTGATGCCGAGGATCGACAGCGTGCCGATCAACTCGCCATACATCTCGCGCAGCGACATGCCAATCAGGATCGACAGGCAGATCCCGCCGACAAAGCCGATCGTCGTCGTCCGTGACCAGACGATAGCCAGAATGAGCGGCAGCAGGATCGAGGTCTTCAGCGCATAGGTCGTCAGCACGAGGGTCGTGAAATCGACACCCGAGAGCACGACGATGGCCGCAACGATACCCCCTGCCAGCATGGACAGCTTGGTGATGTAGAACAGCGTGGATTCCGGCGTTTTCGGCATGTAGCGCTTGACGATATCGACCGCGACGATGGACGAGAGAGCAGAGCTTGCCCCGTCGATGGTCGAATAACAGGCGGCCAGGATCGCCAGCACATAGGCGATGACCAGGAACAGTGGCAGGCCGATATGCGAGACGATATAGGGACCGACTGCGACGATGTCGCCGCCGAAGTCGTCCGGCGTCAGACCATATCCGAGACCGACGAGGCCCAGCATGCCGAGGCAGATCGGGATCGGATAGAACAGCGCGCCGGCCCAGAGGAAGGAGCGGCCTACCTGGCTCGGCCGGATCGCCCAGACTTTCTGCCAGAAGGTCTGGTCCGCGACGGTTGCCGCGAGCAGGCCGAAGGCGAGCGTTATGCCGAAGCCTGCCGCCGCATCGGCCTCGAAGATGGAGAGGTTGGTCTGGTCGCTGGCCGCAACGGCGCTATGCACCGTCGCCGCGCCGCCGTCGATCATGCCGAACACCGCCACGACGACGATGGCCGCCGGAACGGTGATCATCCAGGTATTGATCGTCCCGGTCATGACGGAAGTCCAGAGCCCGCCAAAATAGGAGTAGGTCAGCACCACTATGACTGTAAGCAGCGTCGCCACCTGCCAGTCGATGGGAAAGACGGTCGACATCACGACCGACGTGCCTTTCAGATTGATGAGGATTTCCAGCAGGATTCCGAAGATCATCGTGACCGTGACGACGCCCGAGGCAACCTTCGACTGGTCGAAGCGGTTGAAGGCGAACTGGCTGATCGTGTAGCCGGCGGGCATCCGCTTGCGGAGGATCTTGGCGAGTGGCACCATCGCCAGAACCGCCAGCCCGTTGGGCACGACGAACCAGAACAGGCCCGAAAGTCCCCATTGATAGGTCATCGCCGTGCTCATCATCACCGCCATGGCCCAGGTCCAGACCGAGACGATCGAGCCGACGCCGAAGCCCAGCCCGACGCGGCGGTTGGAGATAATGAAATCGTGAGTGTTCCGCACGAGATTGTTGCGGATGAGATAGGCTATACCGAGAAAGACGATCCCGGTTCCGATCATCAGGGCGAGCCCAAGGCTCATCGTCAGATCGCCCGAGGGGGCCAACACCGTTTTGTCCATTGCGCGCACTCCTTTTCGATGCAAGAGGACCGCGCGGAGGAGCCTGACCAGTACCGGCTCTCGCGCAGATGGCCTCCATAGCGCAAGGGGCGTGCCAAACCGGATGAAGCCGGAGACAATAAAAAAATCTGCTTATTACAAGGGCATGTAGCGCATGCCGTGGACGGTATCCGACGCCTCAAGCCAATCATTTCATCGGCTCATGAATCCGGCTTATGAGTAGGGGAATTTACTTATCTGATCGCATCATTCAGATGAGAGGGCCGAGTCGATCATTAACGTCATTCAATGATCACACCGGCGCTGCCTGTATTTTGTCCAGTGAGGACTGCGACCGATGACGTAAGCTGATATCCTCATATCGGCTAAAGCCCTGCAAGGAAAAGGCAAATCTTGTCCTTTTGGTCCGCAATCATCAGGGGTCTGCTTCGTTTCTGGCACGAAAGTTGCTCGAATGCCCCTGTAGCGGGCTGAATCTCACGGGCGTCAGCTCATCAATCCAGCGCCATATGGCGAGAGAGGGTATCACCGGAAACGGATGACACTCGAACAGATCAGAATCTTCGTCGAAGCCGCCCGCTATAACAGTTTCACCTCGGCGGCGCAGCGCCTCGGCATGACGCAATCGGCCGTCAGCATCAGCGTGCGCAAGCTGGAGGAGGAATTCAAGGTCGCCCTGTTCGAGCGTATCGGGCGAAAGGTCATCGTTTCCAAGGCGGGCCAGATCTTGCTGAATGAAGGGGAGCGGCTGCTTCGCGATGTCGATCTGACGGTGCGGCGCATCGAAACCTTTCAGGGGACCGATGGCGCTAGCGCCGTGCTGGCCTGTACGCGCAATGCCTATGATTTCTGGATGCCCGGCATCCTTGCCAATATGGGCGGCTCGGACCTTCCCGCCATCGAGATGATCTGCGGCACGGCGGCGGAAGTCTCGGCCTGGGTCATGCGTGGCACCGCTGATGTGGGGCTGAGCGAAAGCAAGCCGGGCCATACCGAGTTCCGTTATCACGGGGTTTTTCGCGACCGGCTGATACTCTGCGCCTCGCATCGCTGGCGCGCCGACAACAAGGACGAGCCGAGTTGGAAGACGCTTGGCGATTTTGCGCCGATTGTCTGGGAACGCGAAACCGATCTTGAGCCGTTTCTTCTGCAGGAACTCGACAGCCGTGGACACAATCCATCGAAGCTTTCCGAACAGCGCTTGCGGCTGCATTCGACTGCCGCCGTGATATCGATGATACAGAGCGGGCGCTACGCGGCATTCGTCGGTTTCGGGGCCGTCCGTCATCTGCTGTCGGCGAACCAGCTTGCCTGTCTCGACGGGGTCGAGATTTCAGTTCCCTACTGGATTTTCGCGCCTCGCCATCGCGAGATCGAACCGCTTGCCGCGCTCGTCGCTCGCGGTGCGGCGCAACTCATTGCCGAATGACAGGACGCGGAACGTGGAAGCGGTCAGTCGGACGGGCCGGCTGCAAGGCCGCTGGCTCCCAGCGCCGAGTCGAGCGTCATCGTCTCGGGCACCAGGGTCTGATAGGCCTCACGGACGGTCAGAATATGCTCGCGCATGGCCGATGCGGCAAGATCGGGCGCCTTTGCCTGAATCGCCTTCACAACCCGGCCATGTTCTTCGTAAGAGAGCCCAAGCCGCCCCGCACCGGAAAACTGCACCCGGCGGAATGCGGCGACACGCTGGCGGACTGAAATTGTCAGTTCGGCAAGAAACTGGTTATGCGCTCCCGCATAGATCAGGTCATGAAACACGTCGTTCAGTTCGTAATAGCCTTCGACATTTTCCTGCGCGACGAGATCCGCCGACGCCTTGTGGACCTGGGCGAGTTCCTCGCGCTCACCGGGCAGCATGTTCAGCGCGGCTTCGCGGGCGCACAGGCTCTCCAGCTCCATCATTACCGAAAACATCTCGTCCAGCCGCCGCTTGGTGATCGCGGCAACGATCGCTCCGCGCCGGGGCCGCGCTTCGGCAAAGCCGAGCGCTTCGAGCTGCCGGATGGCCTCCCGCACGGGGGTCCGGGAGACGCCGAACTGCCGCGCCAGTTCCGTTTCCTCAAGGGCGACGCCGGGCGCCAGATGTCCGCGCGCGATCCGATCAGCGAGGATGCGCCGGATCTCTTCCGCGAGGGTGCCGTTCGAGTTCGGATTCATGCGGGTCTTTGAGATTGTTGAATGGGCCTTAAATGTAGCATTTCATGCCCGGACCTGCCACGCATTGCTGTCCTTGCGACCATTTTCAGCAGGGAATGGGTGGCTTGAACATTGGCCGCCTCCGCGACAAACCAGTGGCCAGTTATTACTCCGCCACGCAGCAGCACAATTGCCGCCACTCCACCGGCCCACCTTTGCAGCGCCGCGCGCAGCGGTGGTCAAGGCCGGTCCGGGACAGACAAACTCTCAAGAATTCCCATCCCATTTCCCGGCCTCTTCACGCCATTTACCAATTCCAATTGAAACCGCAGCACAACTGCGGCACCTATAGCGCCTGATTCATTATCGGAAACAAAGCGCGGCAATCGTGACAAATCATGCTCCCCTCGTAGATCTTCTGAAGATCCTTGTCCGCAGCCCCAGCGTTGTCGGGGCAGAGCACTCATTCTTCAGGATTCTGCAGCGGGAACTGGAGGAGCGGGGCGCGGACGTGACCTGGTACGAAGGGCTGCTGGTCGCGCGCGGCAAAGACCCGAATGCTATGATGTTTTCCGCGCATATCGACCGTCACGGGCTGGTCTGTACGGGTCCGAACGAATTCCAGTATGCCGCCTTCGTGGCCGGCAGCCGGTCGGATCTTCTCGGCAATTCGGTGTCCGAGGAGCTGATGATCACGATTGCGGACCGTTTTGCCGGCGTTTCCGTCGTCGCCTATGAGCCGTGGTCGGGCATCTATCGCGGCGGCGGTACGATCAGGAATGCTTCGATCTGCCCGCATCGTCACAATCTGATCTTCGATGTGGACGGCCTGGAGCATGTCGTCGCCGGGACGCCGGTTGCGCTCCGCGACAGCCTGCGTGTGCAGGATGGCTATCTGACGGGGCAGCTTGATAATGTGCTGACGGCGGCCATCCTCGTCTATCTGTTCGAAATCGGCTTTCAGGGCACGGCATTTTTTACCGCGCAGGAGGAGGCCGGCCGGAGCTGGCGCTACCTGCTCGAATGGTTCCGCCGGTTTGGCGGCTCGACCAACGATCTCGTCGTGCTCGACACCAGCCCCTACCCCACCCGCGAGGAGGCCGACCGGCAGCAGGTCGTCCTGCGCAGCCGCGACGCGAACGCGTCATTCAACGCCGCCATGACAAGCCAGCTCGAAGCGCTCTGTCAGGCGCATGGCATCAGCTACGGCTACAAGGATCGGTATATTCTGGAGCAGAATGAAAGACTTGTCGCATCGGGTCTGCAGCCGCGCTCCATCGGCAGCACGGAGATGGGCCGCATCATCGCCGCTTCCGACAGGCTGGTCGACGGGACGACATTGCAGATTCCGACAACCGGCTATCACACGATGGATGAAAGCGCGGCGGTCCGGTCATGCGATGCGCTCATCAAGCTGTTGAGCAATGTGGCCCCCGTCTGACGTCCACGCTTTTACTTCAACGGAGCGAAATAATCCCCTGTTTTCCCCAGCAAATATCGTCTGATCGACTGGAGCGGCGACACCCATTTCCTCGCCTGGCAGGGCGCTGACAACGGATTCCCGCAAATTGTCTGAAATGCCGCAAGGAACTTTTTCGGCAGCATGTAAATTACGCTTGCAAGAAGCGCCAACATTCACATATTAGCGCTTCACCGGAATCCGGACGACAGCAACGGCGGCTGGTCGCGCGACGGTCCTTTCCGGGGCAGTGCAAGCCTGCAGCATGCGGGCCCCCTGTCACACAATTTGGAGCCATCGTTCCTAATGCGAACATCCGGCGCTTCGGAGACCGAGTCTCAAGAGCAGGAGACCGAAAAACCTCCGAGTATCAGGACGATTTATTCGTCCCCCGCTTTGACCCAGATCAAGAAACAAACACTTAATTCGGCCGGCACGGCCTCTCTCGACAAGGTCGTGCGTATTGCCGAAGCCCGCCGGGAAAGCTTTCCGGTCGGCAAAGAGGCGCGCGCATTCCAGAAGCGGTTTTTCCCCGAAGCCACGGCTGCGGACTGGAACGACTGGCGCTGGCAATTGCGTTCGCGCATCAAGAGCCTCAGCCTGCTGGAGCGCGTTTTCCAGCTCTCGGACGACGAGCGCGACGCCGTTGCCCGCCACAATGGCTCTTTGCCTGTCGGTATTACCCCCTATTACGCCAGCCTGCTCGACCGGGAGAACCCGGAAGACGGCTTGCGGCGGACCCATATCCCGGTCGGTCAGGAATATCTGCGCACGCCCGGCGAAGCGGACGATCCGCTCGGTGAAGATCACGACGCTGCCGTTCCCGGCCTCGTGCACCGCTACCCAGACCGCGTACTCTTCCTCGCGACGGGCTTCTGCTCGACCTATTGCCGCTATTGCACGCGCTCGCGCATGGTCGGCGAGGCGGGCGGCGAATATTCCTTCTCCAAATCGCAATGGGAAAAGGCGTTCGCCTATCTCGAAGCGCATACGGAAGTCCGCGATGTGCTGATTTCCGGTGGCGATCCGCTGACGCTGGCCGACGACAAGCTCGACTACCTGCTGACGCGGCTGCGGCAGATCAAGCATATCGAGTTCATCCGTCTGGGCACGAAAGTTCCGGTCGTGCTGCCCATGCGCGTTACCCGCGCGCTGGTCCGCATGTTGCGCAAGCATCATCCGCTCTGGATGAGCATCCACTTCACGCACCCCTCCGAGCTGACGCCTGAAGTCACGCAGGCAACGGCGCGGCTTGCCGACGCGGGCATTCCGCTTGGCAGCCAGACCGTGCTGCTCAAGGGCATCAACGACAATGTCGCGACGATGAGACAGCTCATGCACGGGCTGCTGATGCGCCGCGTCAAGCCGTATTACCTCTACCAGTGCGACCCGATCACCGGCTCCGCGCAATTCCGCACGCCGGTTTCCAGGGGCATCGAGATCATCGAAGGGCTGCGCGGTCACACGACGGGTTACGCCGTGCCGCAATTCGTGATCGACGCACCGGGCGGTGGCGGCAAGATCCCTCTGTTGCCGGAATATGTCGTCGGCCGCGATGGCGATGACCTTCTGCTCCGCAATTTCGAGGGCGGCATCTATCGCTACAAGGATCCTGAAGGCACAGCCGGTGCGGGCCGCTTCGCCGATCCCGCGCTGATTGCTGCAGCAGGGCCGGGAGTGTGAGGGCCATGCGTATCGGCTTTGTCTATGACCTGAGGGACGAGTATCTCGCCCTCGGCTTCTCCGAGCTGGCGGTGGCGGAATTCGATACCGCCTCCACCATTGCCGAAATCGAAGGCGCGCTCGTCCGCTGCGGTCATTCGGTCGATCGCATCGGCCGGGGACAATCGCTCGCGGCGAGGTTCGCGGCGGGCGAACGCTGGGATCTGGTGTTCTCGATCGCCGAAGGGCTTTCGGGCCGTTCACGCGAGGCGCAGGTTCCCGCACTTTGCGAGTTGTTCGATCAGCCCTATGCTTTCTCCGATCCGCTGACCATGGCGGCAACGCTCGACAAGGGCGTCGCCAAGCGCATCATCCGCGACCACGATCTGCCGACCGCGCCGTTTGCGGTCCTGCACAGCGGGGTGGAGGCGGAGAGCGTCGATCTCCCGGTGCCGCTATTCGTCAAGCCGGTTGCGGAAGGCACCGGCAAGGGCTGCGAGGCGGCATCGCGTGTCGCCAATCTCAGCGAACTGCGCGGGGCAGCAAATCTCCTTATCAGGCGCTTCGATCAGCCGGTGATCTGCGAGACCTTCCTCCCGGGACGGGAATTCACGGTCGGGATTCTCGGGACCGGCCAGACGGCTCGCTCCATTGGCGTGATGGAGATCACGGTGCGCGCTGGCGTCGAAGATCGTATCTATTCCTTTGAAAACAAGGAATTGTGCGAGGAGCGGATCGTCTATCAACTAGTCGACGATGCGGAGGCGCAGCGCGCGGCCGACATTGCGCTGGCATGCTATCGTGCGCTCGACTGCCGGGATGCGGGCCGCGTAGATCTGAAATCCGACGCTGACGGCGCGCCGCAATTCCTCGAAGTCAACCCGATTGCCGGACTGCATCCAACACATTCCGACCTGCCGATGATCGCGGACAAGTCCGGCCTCGGCTATGACGGGCTGATCGGCGGGATCGTTGAAGCGGCGGCTGCGCGTCTTGGACTTAGAGGCGAACGGTTGGCGGAGGTCGCGTGACGCCATATGGCCAAACGCTACATTCCGCTCGTTCATGGCGCGATCCCCGGACGCGCTGACGAACAGGACACGATCGACACGGCGCAGCACATTGCCGAATGCCTCCGCCGTCTCGGCCACGATTGCGATATCGTCCCGGTCGACAGATCGCTGACGGCTCTGACCGGGCTTGTCCAGCGACAGATTGCGGTGGTTTTCAATCTCGTCGAAGCGCTTGACGGCGACGACGCGCTGGCGGTGAACGCCTTCGAGGCACTGGACCGGCTTGGCCTGCGCTATACCGGGGCGAGCGCCGAAGCCTACGCAAGGTCCGGCTCCAAGATTGCCGCCAAGGGCCGGTTGCGCGAGGCGGGCATCCCGACGCCTGACTATTGGCCTCGCGGCATGGACATCCCCGCGGATGTGCGCGTCATCATCAAGTCGGTCGATGAGCACGGATCGCTCGGCATCGATGCCGGCTCCATCGTTACGGGCGCTGAGGCGGCGGCCGAAATCCGGGCGCGCGAGGCCCGGTTCGGCGGCACGTTCTTCGCCGAAGAATATATGGAAGGCCGCGAATTCAACGCGGCTCTGCTGCAAGGCGCTGACGGCGTGCGGCTTCTGCCCGTTCAGGAAATCGACTTTTCCGATCTTCCCGGCGATGCACCGCCCATCGTGGATTACGCCGCCAAGTGGGATCCGTCTTCCGCCGTTTACCACACAACGCCCCGCCGCTTCGGCATCGAGCGAACCGATCCGGCGCTCGCCGCCGAACTGGCGCGGCTTGCGCGCGCCGCTTGGGACGCCTTTGAGTTGACAGGTTATGCACGGGTGGATTTCCGCGTATCTCGCTCTGGCACACCGACTGTGCTAGAGGTCAACGCGAATCCCTGCCTCGCGCCGGACGCCGGATTTGCCGCAGCCAGCGCCGAAGCGGGCCTCGCCTATGACGAGGTCATCGATACGATCGTGCGCGCCGCGCTGCCGGCCGCCCGAAAGGCCGCCTGAAATGCTCACCATTCGGAAGATACGCAATGCTCTCACGGACCACGACCGGGAGACGGTTGCGCAGGTGCAGACGATTCTGCGCGCCCAGTTCCCAGGCATGTCCGCGGATGAAATCAACAAGCTGCCCGACCAGCTCGCCGATCCGCTCAGCTTCCAGTTCGTCTCCAAGCTCCTCGTCTCGGAGGATGGGGCCAGCGAGGTTCGCGCATTCGCGATCCTGCTGAACTTTCCGGATCTGGCCTTCGCCTATCTGGAAACCATTTCAACCGCGCCCGGTGGAACTGGCGGCGGGCTCGGCGCGGCTCTGTATGATGCGGCTCGCGATGAAGCGGCGGCGTTCGGGGCGCATGGTCTCTATTTCGAGTGCCTGCCCGACGATCCTCGCCTCAGTCCCAACCCGAAAACGCGCCGCCAGAACGAACGCAGGCTGAGCTTTTACGAGCGTTACGGCGCGCGCCCGATCATCGGCACGGCGTATGAGCAGCCCGTCGAGGAAGGCGGAACGGACAGCCCCTATCTGGTTTTCGACGGGCTGGGCAAATTCGAGCTGCCGCAGCCAAAGGTCCTGGCCGAAATCGTCCGGGCAATCCTTGAACGCAAATACGGGGATGTCTGCCCGCCGTCCTATGTGGAGATGGTGACGAAGTCGGTCTTGAAGGGCAAATACAAGCTGCGTCCGCCGCGTTACCCCGACAAGCCGGTCGCGGCGCGCCCGAAAGGATCGGCAAGGCTCAGCCAGCCCATCGCGCTGATCGTCAATGACCGGCACTCGATTCACCATATTCGCGAGCGCGGTTATGTCGAAGCGCCGGTGCGCGTCGCCGCCATCGAGCGCGAGCTTATGAAAACCGATTTTTTCGAGAAGATGGAAGCGCGCGAGTTTCCCGACCGCTGGATCCGTGAGGTCCACGATGACGGGCTGGTCGATTACATTCGCGATGCCTGCGCCGAGGCACCGGAGAAAAAGTCGGTCTACCCCTACGTCTTTCCGATCCGCAACGCCGCGCGCAAGCCGACCGAGCGTTCCGTGCTGGCGGGCTACTGGTGCATCGACACGTTCACGCCCATCCATCGCAACGCCTATCCTGCCGCGCGCCATGCCGTCGATTGTGCGCTCACGGCAGCGGATGAAGTCCTTGCCGGGCGTCCCCTCGCCTATGCGCTGGTCCGTCCGCCCGGCCATCACGCCGAGCACAGATCGTTCGGCGGCTTCTGCTATTTCTGCAACGCCGCTATCGCCGCGCATTATCTGGCGCGCCACGGACGTGTTGCCATGCTCGACATCGACTACCATCATGGCAACGGCCAGCAGGACATCTTCTACGAGCGCTCCGACGTGCTCGCGGTTTCGGTGCACGGCGATCCTAGCTTCGCCTATCCCTATTTCACCGGCTTTCGCGACGAGCGCGGCCGGGGGCGCGGCGCCGGCTACAATGTCAACATTCCGCTCACGGAAACGCTGACACCTGATGAGCACCGCGCCGGTGTCGCGCAAGGGCTGCGCCGCATCGCGCGGCATGATCCGAAATTCCTTGTCGTCGCTGTCGGTTTCGACACGGCGAAAGGCGATCCCACTGGGACATGGTCCAATCAGGCAGCGGATTTTCACCGGCTTGGCGAAATGATAGGCGCGGCAGGCTATCCCACGGTCGTCATTCAGGAAGGCGGCTATCGCGTCCGCACGCTCGGCACCAATGCGCGCAATTTCTTTGCCGGGCTGGCTCAGGGCATGGCGGAGGCAATACCTGCGCCACGCAAACGTCCTGTCCCACGCCGGAAGGGCGATCCGGCGCCACCGCTTGCCTGGCGCGAGAACGTCACGATGGCCGATGTCGAGCCTATCCGCAGCCTCGTCGCTGGAACCGGCATGTTCACGGCGCCGGAAGTCGAGGTTGCCGTCGAACTCGTCACGGAACGGATCGAGAAGGGGCGGTTGTCCGGGTATGAGTTCGTGCTGGCCGAGGATGAAGGGCGGCTCGCCGGGTACGCCTGCTACGGTCCGACGCCGGCGACCGAAGGCACGGTCGATCTGTACTGGATCGTTGTCGGCGCGGATGGACAGGGGCGCGGCATCGGCCGCCAGATCCTGAAGAAGACGGAGGAGGCCGCACGGCGCATCGACGGCAAACGGCTCTATGTCGATACCTCGTCACAGGAAAAATACGGACCGACCCGCGCGTTCTACCGCAAGACCGGATTTCGCAAGGTCGCGGAGCTGCCGGATTTCTATCGTCCCGGCGACGGCAAGGTCGTTTTTGTCAAGGCGCTATGAGTATGAGCAAGGTTTCCGCATTCAAGGCGCGGCGGGGCAGCCAGCCGGAGATTTCCAACCTCGACGGACCGCGCATCAAGGTCATCCCCGGTATTTCCCCCGGACGCGGGCGCGGCTTGTTCGCCGCCGCCCATATCGCGAGGGGCGAGATCCTTGAACGTGCCTGCACGATTCATGTTCACGACGAGCAGACGGATACGCTGGAAGAGATTCTTCCGCTCGGGGACTATTATTTTCGGCATCCGAAATCGGACGATGCCGGACTGATCATCCTCGGCATGGCCAGCCTGTGCAATCATGCCGACGAACCGAATGCGCATATCCGCTTTGAAGACCAAGGAGAGCTTGGCTGGATGGCCGTGCTCCATGCGCTGCGGGACATCGCACAAGGCGAGGAGATCACCTACCGTTACCGCTGCCCATTATGGTTTGCGCCGGAACAGGGTTAACACCGGGTTAAACTACACGACGCCGCCAATTATCTGACCTCGGAAGGCTGCGCAATCACTGCCAGACAGTCGCCGCGCGCGATCTGCCCCGCGACATGCCGGTGCATGACGATGCCGCCGAGTTTCGCGCGGTAGACGGCGGGCGCGGCGGTCGGATTGTCGATATCGTGGATGTAGGCGAGGATGTCGCCCGCCTCGATGGCATCGCCGGGTTCCACGGCGGCTTCAAAAAGCCCGCCCCTGTCGGCGATGATGAACGCACCGTCCGGCGTCTCAAGGAACTGCGTTTCGCCATTGCCGCGCGGAGCCGCATCCAGTGCGCCGAGATGCGCCAGCACGTCATGCACGCCATTATAGGCGATGCGCACGGTTTCGACCGTCGCCGTGCCGCCGCCGCCCAGTTCCGTGGAAACGAAGATCTTGCCGGTTTCCTCGACCGCCGTGTCGAGCATCCCCGCCGCGTCGAGTTCCTGAAGCACAAGACAATGCGGCGCGCCGAACGCCTTCGCGGCGGCAACGGTGCGCGCCATCTGCGCCTCGTCCGGCAATGCGTGGATGACGGAGCAGGGCAGGAAGCTCATCATCTTGCCGCCTGCATGAATGTCCACCACTGCGTCGCAGAGCGGCAGGATGAAGCGCTGGACAAAGTCGGCGATCATTTCGGTGACGGTGCCGCTGCCATTGCCTGGAAAGGTCCGGTTCATGTTACGTCCGTCGATGGGGGACAGCCGCGTACCCGCCTTGACCGCGGGATAGTTCAGTGCGGGGATGATGATGACCCGGCCGGAGATGGCGGCAATATCGAGTGAGCGGATCAGGTTCATCAGCGCGATGGGGCCTTCATATTCATCGCCGTGGCTGCCGCCGGTCAGCAGCACGGTCGGACCGTCACCACGCTTGAAGACGGATATCGGCATCAGCACCGAGCCCCAGGCCGAGTCGTTGCGGGACCAGGGGATCGTCAGATTGCCGTGCTGAACGCCCTCGGCGTTGAAATCGATACCGGTGGAGATCCGGCTGCGCAGCTCCATCGAGGTTTCGCTCATCTGTCACCTCCATTGCAACGTCTGATTATCATGACTCTCTGCGGTAGCGGAGAATGCAAAAGCAGCGTACAGACGTCTTTGAACTCAGATGTGTACAATACCACTGCGCACGGCCTTGAAAACCATTCTTTATTTGGATTGGAACAGGTTTTTTGGCATATTTGTACACAACTGAATGTTCGAGGTTCCCACTGTGTTGACGTTGCAGTCCATCTATCAGGCCCGGGCAGCGATAAGCGGCATCGCGCTGCGCACACCGCTTACCCCGTCCGTCTCCCTCTCCAGCAAGGCCCGCGACGTCCGCCTGAAGCTGGAAACCGTCCAGCCGACCGGCGCTTTCAAATTGCGCGGCGCGGCCAACGCGATCTCGCGGCTGACGCCGGAACAGGCGGGGCGCGGCGTCGTCTGCGCTTCAACGGGCAATCATGGCCGCGCGGTCAGCTACGCCGCCGCCAGAAATGGGATCAAGGCAACCGTCTGTCTGTCCGAACTCGTGCCGGAGAACAAGCGCGAGGCTATCCGCGCGGCGGGCGGCGAGTTACGCATCATCGGCCGCAGCCAGGACGAGGCACAGCGCGAAGTGGACCGCCTCGTGGTCGAGCACGGCATGACCGACATCCCGCCCTTCGACCATGCCGACATCATTGCCGGACAGGGAACGATCGGCCTGGAAATTCTGGAAGACTGGCCGGAGGTCGATACGGTGATCGTGCCGCTGTCGGGCGGCGGGCTGATCGGCGGGATCGCGCTCGCCGTCAAATCGGCCTCTCCTGATATCCGCGTGGTTGGCGTCAGCATGGAGCGCGGCGCGGCGATGTCGGCTAGTCTCGAAGCCGGGTGCCCCGTTGAGATCGAGGAGCAGGCATCTCTGGCAGACTCTCTTGGCGGTGGTATCGGGCTCGAAAATCGCTACACATACGAGCTTGCGCGCAAATATGTTGACGAGGTGGCGCTATTGCCGGAGCGCGCCATCGCAGATGCGATGCGGCATCTTTATTTGCGTGAGGGACTGGTGACGGAGGGCGGCGCGGCGGTCGGAGCGGCCCTGCTGCTTGAGGATATTGCGGAGAAACTCGGTAAACGGATTGCCATCGTCGTGTCGGGGCGCAATGTGGACATGACGCTTTTTCAGCGCGTAATCGGGGGCGAGGTGCCATTTTGAGGAGCCACCGCCATGCATGACATCACCATCCTGACCGAACGCGAACTGCATGAATGCGTGACGCTGGACAAGGCCGCCGTGGACATTGTCGACGGCGCGTTCAAGGCGCTCGCCACTGGCGGCGTGATCATGCCGCCGATCCTCGGCATGTCCATTCCGGACAAGAATGGCGAGGTCGACGTCAAGACCGCTTACATACCCGGTCTCGACGGTTTCGCGATCAAGGTCAGTCCCGGTTTCTTCGACAACCCGAAGCTCGGATTGCCCAGCCTGAACGGGCTGATGGTGCTGCTGTCCGCCGATACCGGCATGGTCAAGGCGGTGCTGCTCGACAATGGCTATCTCACCGATCTGCGCACGGCAGCGGCCGGTGCGGTTGCGGCTCGGCATCTTGCGCCGAAGTCGGTCAGGACGGCCGGCGTGATCGGCGCGGGGATGCAGGCGCGTTTGCAGATAAGAGCGCTGAAGCTGGAGCGTGATTTTGAGGAACTGCTGGTGTGGGCGCCGCGCGCGGAGGCCATGCAGACCTATGCCGAGGAGATGGAGGAAGCATTGAAGGTCCGCGCACGACCGGCAGCAAATCCGGAAGAGCTTGTGCGCGCTTCGCAGGTCGTTGTCACGACGACGCCTGCACGCCAACCGCTGATCATGGCCGGCTGGCTACATCCGGGCCTGCACATAACGGCGATGGGGTCGGACGCGCCGGAGAAAAACGAGATCGATCCGGGAGCCCTTGCCCGCGCCGATCTTTTCGTTTGCGACCGCATCGAGCAATCGCAATCGCGCGGGGAAATGCGCAGCGCGTTGGCCGCTGGCATCAACAGCCTCGCCCCTGTCGAAATCGGGGAGATCTGCGCCGGACAAAAACCTGGCCGCGCCTCGGAAGACGCCATCACGATCTGCGATCTCACCGGCACGGGCGTTCAGGACACCGCGATCGCCACCCACGCGTCAGCCATTGCCGCCGACCGCGGATACGGTACATTGATCAAGGCATGATCAAACTCGATTCCCATGACTGGAAAATTCTTGAAATCCTCCAGCGGGATGGCCGGATTTCCAAGGTGAAGCTGGCCGAGGCCATCAACCTCTCACCGAGCCCGGCATGGGAGCGGCTGCGGCGCTTGCAGGATGCGGGGATCATCACCGGCTACCAGGCACGCCTCAATCTGAAGAAGCTGGTCACTTCGACGACGGTGATGGTCGAAGTGACGCTCAGCCAGCATTACAGCCGCGATTTCGAGCGCTTCGAAACGGCGGTCCGGGACGTTCCGGAGGTGGTCGAGTGTCACGCGACCGGCGGTGGCGTCGATTACATATTGAAGATTGTCACCCGCGACATCGACAGCTATCAGCGCCTGATCGACAGGCTGCTTGAGGCAGAGGTCGGCATCGACCGCTATTTCAGCTACATCGTCACCAAGACGGTCAAGGAAAGCGCGCCGCTGCCTCTCGACCGGCTCGCCGAAAAAACTGCGGATTAAACCCGTCCGTGCCGAAAAAAGCACAAGCGCGAAGCCAAACTTCAAAAGCACTTTCTTTGGTAATTTCCCTATGATTTGGGAAGATTAGCGACGTGCTTGCTTACCTCTCGCACATATTTCGGAAAATCCCGAAGAAGGGGCGGAAATCTCGCCAGATCCCCGCTTTCGCGGGGATTTCGATAGATCCATCGGGCAGGCGAAGGCGCGAAGCGCCGCCGGG
>JBHJOB010000037.1:2500-65011 GCA_050330195.1 Rhodomicrobiaceae bacterium
CCTCCACCGATATGGAGGACGGCAGCGGCATGGTTGGCTCATTGCGCAGCGCAACGCTTGCCGCCATGAAGCCCAAGGCGACCGGAAATCTGATCGAGGACAAGGTCGCGCTGCCCGGTGAAAAGACAGACAAGATCAAGATCACCACGAAAGGCCTTTCAACCCGCTATACGATACAGGACAGCGTCGTCGAGCGGCGCAATTCACGCGAATTCATCACGGTGAAGCCGTATATCCGCATAACGGCGACGCTATCGAGCATCAAGCCCGACAATAGCGACGAGATTCCCGCTTTCAATCCGTCCGACCTTTACGCGCCGCAAAAGACCTCCAACGCAAGTGAACGCATCTCCGAGCCTTCGGAAAAAGCGCCGCATAATGACCATCTGACGGTCAAGATCGTCGAGCTTGCGGGTGGCTTCCTTCCTGAAGAGGACCGGCAGGCCCTGACCGAGGATGAAGTCGAGCGTTTCGTCGCCGAAGCCGACGCCGTCTACGCCGAGAGCGCGACCCAGCTTCGTCCCGGCATATTGCCCGAAAGCGATAGCCTGTCAGACGACGCGGACGCCACGATCGCGGATGCGCCGAACAGCGAAGCAAAGCTGATCCGGACGACCGTGCTGGAGAAAATTTCTGATGACGACGAGCAAAGCGACAACAAGGAGCTGCGGTCCCTCATCGCCGAGCCGGGCGATACGCTCATCGGCCTGCTGACCCAGGCCGGCGCCGAACAGTGGCAGGCGAACGCCATCAACGACGCAATATCATCCGGAAAAGGGTTCAAGCTGCGCGTGGGACAGGAAATCCGGCTGATGCTCACGCCTGGCGCAACCGAGTCCTCGAAAGAGCCGACGAAGGTGAGTATTTTCAGCGGCGTCAAACCTGAGGGGACGGCCATTCGAACCGCGGACGGCGATTATGCGGTTTCCGACGACCATATCCAGGTCAGTCCCACCAGCGACACCGACGACAATGTCATCGAGCGGGCCACGCTCTACACCAGCATATACAGCTCGGCGCTCGCGCAGAATCTCGATGCGGAGACGATCACGACTCTCCTGCGCACATTCGGCTACGATGTCGACTACAAGCAGCGCGTGAAGCCGGGTGACGGTTTCGAGCTGTTTTTCGACGTCAAGCAGGGCGATAATGGCGTCGAGGAGCCGGGCGAACTTCTTTATGTCAGCATGACCGTCGCCGGGGAAACGATGAAATATTACCGTTACCGCACCCCCGACCGCGTGGTCGATTTCTACAATCCGGAAGGCTCCAACTCCCGCAAGTTCCTGATGCGCAAACCGATCAAGAACGGCCGTTTCACGTCCGGTTTCGGCTACAGGCGGCATCCGCTTCTGGGTATCAAGAAAATGCACAAGGGTGTCGACTGGGCAGCCCCGACAGGCACGCCGATCATGGCTGCCGGCAGCGGCACGGTCGAACATGCCGGCCGGTATGGCGGCAACGGCAATTTCGTGAAGATCCGCCACGGCAATGGCTACAAGACGTCCTACAGCCATCTCCACAGGATCGCCAGCGACCTGAAGAAAGGTTCGAAAGTCCGTCAGGGCCAGCAGATCGGCACCGTCGGCACGACAGGCCTGTCGACAGGCCCGCATCTGCACTATCAGGTCTACGTCAACGACCGGCCGACCAATCCGCTCAAGATCCACGTGCCGCGCAGCCGCAAGCTCAATGGCCGGCTGCTGACGGATTTCCGCAAGGAGATGCAGCGGATTGACGAGCTGATGCATCGCGCACCGGTCAAAACGCGGATCGCAGCGGCGAAGGAGTGATCCGCTAAAGCGAGATCCGATAAAATGGATGCCATTTTTCGGAAAAATCGAGCTTGAAACAAGCAGATGCAGATCAGGATGCTTTCATTAAGAAATGATCCTGAGTGAGATCCGATAAAATGCCATCCCCGCCGTCGGCTTCCGGAGCCGCGCTTTGGTGAATTCAGTGGGAGCCGCCCGCCTTGCGGATCTGATCCAGGAAATGATCGGAAAAGTCGACCTTGAGCGCTGCCCATAAGAGCATGTGATCGGAGATCTGCCAGGTTCGCCACTGATTGGCATAATAGCTCTGCGGTCCGCCGTTCCAGAGATCATCGGCTTTTTCGGGGGGCATAAGATCGCGATAGGCGGCGAAATCCTCCTCATTGTTCCGGAAAACCGTATCGAACGGCTGAAATGCTCCGCTTCCGGCAAGCTCCATGCGTCCCTCAACGAAGCGCAAGGCAATCTGATCGTAATAATGCTGCGTGTCGAGGCTGGCTCTGCGGCGGGTCAACGCCTCGGGGACGGAAAATCCATGCCGGTCAAGCGATCGGGCAAGACTATCGGACGGTGCGCCAACGCCGAAATCGCCGAGAATGATATAGTCCTCGCGCTCGCGGTCCTGCCGCTCCTTCAGGAAGCGCGAAATTTCATCGAGCCAGCTGGAAAAACGCTCCAGATTTTGGGCCTTCAGGCCATCATAGGCCAGATGCAGGGCGCAAAGGTTGAAGTTGAACCCGCCGGCAGCCTGAAACGCCGCAAGATAGGGCGCACGGCGGAAACGGGGTTCCGCATCCGAACTGTGCGCCGCGTCCTCGCCCGGCGCAGTGCGCTGGCCGCCCGGCAGAACGATCTCCCCGGCGATCTTGCGGAAAATCAGCTTCGATTGCCGGAAAATGAGCACGATCCGCTCCTCGGAGCCGTCCGGCCCCTCGATCGCATCCGTCGCAATGTAATCCCATTCGGGACCGAGGATCGCCAACAGGACTTCGAGCGCATCCAGATTGCGGTTAACCTCCTGCAAAGCCACGAGATCGAATGCGGAAATGATCTCAGCGATGTAATAGAAGGATTCCCGCAGTCTCGGACCGTGTCCCAGGCGGTTCGAATCAAAATCCCGCAAATTCCATGTAGCGATAAGCAATGGGTCCCGCCCGGCCCGCTCGATGACCTCCGAGCGCAATTTCTGCCGCAGTGCCAGCAGCCTTTCAGCCGTACGGACCTTTTCTGAGACATCCATCCATCGCTTGATCGGGAGATATGACGGCATATGCGGGAACCTGTTGCAAAGCAGCACCCGATTCGGATGCGTGGATATCGCAATCCGTCGGCCGGGTTTTGTCAAGCGATGCGCCAGAGCTACGGACAGTTTTATAAACGGGCCGGGTCATGCCGCAGGCGCCGCCAAGGGAACTTTTTCCAGAGGTAGCCGTTTTCAACCCGAGCGAGCCACGCGAGCAGGTCGCCAGGATCTTGCCGTCTACGGCACGGGCTCATGTTTTGTGAATTCCAGCGCTTCTCAGGAAGCCACTTCGGATCTATTCGGAAGCGCTTTCATCTAAGCGACAGTGGAAAGGAAACAAATGATGCGTGGATTCCTGATTGGCGTATTGGTCGTCGCCGTTGGTGTTCTGGGTTATCTGTATTATCAGGACCAGCAGAACACCGTTTCGATCGAGCTTGAAGCACCGGAAGTGACGACCAACTAAGGCGAGCGTGAAGTGCCCTCGCCTGCCGGCATGGCGGGCGGAGATGACGGACAAGGCGAAACGAAAAATGGCGGCCCTCGAGCCGCCACTTTCTTTGGGAGGACAGCCGCAAATCATGCAGCGGCGCGTTTGACGACCTCACCGTTGATGATCAAGCCGCCATCGCCCGCGGACACCTGAACCGTATCGCCATCCTTGATCTTGCCTTCGAGCACCAGCTCGGAAAGCGGATCCTGAACATTCTTCTGAATGACGCGCTTCAACGGCCGGGCGCCGTATGCCGGGTCGTAGCCTTCCGCCGCCAGCCACTCGCGGGCGGATTCCTCCAGTTCCAGCGAGATCTTCCGCTCATCGAGCAGCTTCTGCAGACGCTCCATCTGAATATCGACGATTGCGGCCATCTGATCCCGGCGCAGACGATGGAAGATGAGAATTTCATCGACGCGGTTGAGAAACTCCGGACGGAAATGCTCGCGAACGGACACCATGACACGCGCACGGACGATTTCCGGGTCCTCGCCCTCAGGCTGTTGCACAAGATATTCCGAACCCAGATTGGACGTCATGATGATCAGGGTGTTACGGAAATCGACCGTTCGGCCTTGACCGTCCGTCAACCGTCCATCGTCAAGCACCTGCAGAAGCACGTTGAATACGTCCGAGTGCGCCTTCTCGATTTCATCAAACAGAACAACCTGATAGGGTCTGCGACGTACCGCCTCGGTCAGCGCTCCGCCTTCCTCATATCCGACATAGCCGGGAGGCGCGCCGATCAATCTTGCGACGGAATGTTTCTCCATGTATTCCGACATGTCGATCCGCACGATGGCGTTGTCGTCGTTGAAAAGGAACGCGGCAAGCGCCTTGCTCAACTCCGTCTTGCCGACGCCTGTGGGGCCAAGGAACATGAAGGAACCCATCGGCCGATTGGGGTCCTGAAGCCCCGCCCGCGAGCGGCGAACGGCGGTTGAAACCGCGCGAACGGCTTCTTCTTGCCCGATCACTCGCCTGGAAATCATCTCCTCCATCTGGAGAAGCTTTTCTTTCTCGCCTTCGAGCATCTTGTCCACGGGGATGCCCGTCCAGCGCGACACCACGCCGGCAATGTGATCCGGCGTGACGGCTTCCTCCATCATGCGTCCAGACACGTCCGCGCCCTCGTCTTCCGTATCCCGCAGCTTCTTCTCCAGCTCCGGAATAACGCCATAGGCGAGTTCGCCCGCGCGCTGTAGATCACCCTTTCTCTGAGCCTGCTCAAGCTCGATGCGCCGGGCATCCAGCTCTTCCTTAATCTTCTGCGCGGAGGACAGCTTGTCTTTTTCATCCCGCCAGCGCTGGGTGAGCGCGCTGGATTTCTCCTCCAGCTCGGCGATTTCCCTTTGCAGGCGGTCGAGACGATCCTTCGACGCCGGGTCGGTTTCCTTTCTCAGGGCCTCGCGCTCGATCTTGAGCTGGATCAGCCGCCGGTCGAATTCATCAAGCTCTTCCGGTTTGGAATCGACCTGCATGCGCAGCCGGCTGGCGGCTTCGTCGACGAGGTCGATGGCCTTGTCTGGCAGGAAGCGGTCGGTAATGTAGCGGTTCGAAAGCGTCGACGCCGATACGAGCGCGCTGTCCGTTATCCGCACGCCATGATGAAGCTCATATTTTTCCTTCAGCCCGCGCAGGATAGAAATCGTGTCCTCCACGGTCGGCTCGGAAACGAAGACCGGCTGAAAACGTCGCGCCAGCGCCGCATCCTTTTCGACATTCTTGCGATATTCATCAAGTGTGGTCGCGCCGACACAATGCAGCTCGCCACGGGCCAGGGCGGGCTTGAGCAGGTTTGACGCATCCATTGCGCCATCAGCCTTGCCCGCGCCGACCAGCGTGTGCATTTCGTCGATGAACAGAATTATGCCGCCTTCCTCGGCCGAAATTTCCTGCAACACAGCCTTGAGACGCTCTTCGAACTCGCCGCGATACTTCGCACCGGCAATCAGCGCACCCATGTCGAGGGCGAGCAATTTCTTGGTCTTGAGGCTTTCCGGCACGTCGCCATTGACGATCCGCTGCGCCAAGCCTTCCGCGATGGCGGTCTTGCCGACGCCAGGCTCACCGATGAGCACGGGATTGTTCTTGGTGCGGCGCGAAAGCACCTGGATCGTCCGGCGGATTTCCTCGTCCCGCCCGATCACGGGATCGAGCTTGCCCTTGGATGCCTCTTCGGTCAGGTCCCGCGCATAGCGTTTCAGCGCGTCATAGGACTGCTCGGCCGATGCGCTGTCCGCCGTGCGGCCCTTGCGAATATCGTTGATGGCCGCGTTCAGACTGACGGGCGTCACGCCGGCATCGGCGAGAATCCGGCTGGTCTCGGCCTCTTTCTCCATGGCCAGCGCCATGAGCAGACGCTCGACCGTCACGAAGCTGTCGCCCGCCTTTTCCGCAAGTTTCTCAGCCTGGTCGAAAACCTTGGCAAGCGCGGGCGCCATATATATCTGGCCCGCTCCGCTGCCGGAAACCTTGGGCATTTTTTCGAGCGCCGCCTCGGTTTTCGCCAGGGCGTCGCCCGGACGGCCGCCCGCGCGCGATATGAGCCCCGCGGCAAGGCCCTCGGAATCATCCAGCAAGACCTTCAGCAAATGCTCAGGTGTCAGCCTTTGCTGACCTTCCCGCATGGCCAGTCCCTGCGCCGATTGCAGAAAGCCGCGGGAGCGTTCGGTAAATTTTTCAAAGTTCATGATTTTCCTCCATGGCACGCGGTACCGCCTGTGCAAGCACGGTGACTCACGCCCTGATCGCATTCGTGAAGACCCAGAAGCGGCATCTTCCAAGTTTAATATAGGATTGCCGCCGGGCGGCAAAAGAGGGCATGATCCGGCTCCCAATCATATGGCAGCGAAAATGACAGAACAGACAAATATGGAAGTTGTTTCCCTGTATCGATACCCGGTGAAAGGGCTTAGCCCACAGCCATTGGGGTCGGTCGCTCTGGAGCCGGGCATGACGGTTCCCTATGATCGCGCCTATGCCATCGAAAACGGGCCGGGCCGTTTCGATCCCGAAAATCCGAGGCACTTGCCGAAGATCAATTTTCTGATGCTGATGCGGAATGAACGACTGGCTGCGCTGAACGCCGATTTCGATGAGGAAACGCAAACGCTCACCATTTCACGCGATGGCAAGCAGGTGGCGCGCGGCGCGCTGAACACCAGGCTCGGGCGGCAGCTCATCGAACAGTTCATGGCCGGATACATGAAGGACGATCTGAAAGGCCCGCCGCGCATCGTATCGGCGGATGGCCACAGCTTTTCCGACGTTGCGGCCAAGTGCCTGCACATCGTCAATCTGGCAACGGTGCGCGATCTTGAAAAAACCGTCGGCAAGACGCTCGACCCATTGCGTTTCCGCGCCAATCTCTATTTTGACGGCGCCGATGCGTGGGCGGAACGCAAGTGGCTCGGCCAAACGTTCAGGGCAGGTACGGCCAGGCTGAAAGTCCTGAATGAAACCGTGCGATGCGAGGCGACAAACGTCAATCCGGCCACCGCTCAGCGCGATACGACAATACCGCCGACGCTGTCGCGAGTATTCGGGCATGACAAGGTCGGCTTCTATGCGGAGGTGCTGGAAGCGGGCGAAATAAGGCCGGGGGACAAGCTCCAGATCGAGGCCTGAGAGGCGCAACTGCCCGGATCGTCATGACCTCGGATTGAAGCAATCCAAAATCATGACCGGCGGCCGCTTCCAATGGCTTCCACGATCAGGATCATTTCCGATGGAAACGACGCCGGATCTGCATCTGCTTGTTTCAGGCTCAATTTATCCGAAAAGCGTGTCCTCGCAAATGCGGGGATGGCGCCCGTTTTCTTGGATCTCGCTTTAGGCGGTTGCCTCGTCCGTAGGCTGATCTTCGTTTGAAGCCGGAGCCGCCTTCGTCGATTTGCGCGTGCTTGGCTTTTTTTCCGCAGTCGGAGCGTTACCCGCATCGGCGCCGCCCGGATAACGACGGCGACGGCGGCGGCCAGTATCCGCCCCCTCGGCAGAAGCTTCAGCGCCAGCAGCATTCTTGCCGCCAGATTCGCCATCCTGCGCTTCCTCGGCCGGTTCCGCCTTGGGAGCGGGCTGCGGCTGTTCTTCCGGCGGCTGATCTGCCTGAGCTGCAAACGGCTGCGGTTGCGGTTGCGGTTGCGCTTCGGAGCGCGGCTGCGGATCGGAGTGCGGCTGCGGCTGTTCGCGCATTCCGGAAGAATTTCCATCACGCTGCGGCCGTTGCGCGCCATTCATTGTGTGGCTGGCGTCACTGCCATTATGCGCCGCAGGTTGTGCATTCTGCACGGTCTGGGCCTGCTGGGCAGCCATGATGATGCGGTTGTAATGCTCCGCATGCTGAAAATAATTCTCGGACATGATGGTATCGCCGGACGAAGATGCGTCGCGGGCGAGCGTCATGTATTTTTCGGCAATCTGAGCGGCCGTGCCCCTGATTTTGACATCGGGGCCGTTGGACTCGAAGGACCGGGAAAGCGGATTCTGCGCCTTGCGATTATTCGTGTTCGAGCTGTTATTGCTGCTGCTGGTGCCGCGACCCCTGCCGCGCCTGTTTTGCTGTCCTTGCCTCATGGGCTCCCATCTACCGTTATTATCGGATTCCACAAACGGCACAAAAGGTTCATGGCCGTCGCGCGTAAGCTAAATAAGTTGGAATCTTGCCCAAATCTTTGGTCAGCTTCTCCGCAGAGACTTCCGAGCGTCAGAAATGGCCGTGCCCCGCTTCATAAATCAGGGCGTCAGCCTAACCTCAGGGAAGACTGCTCATCATGCGATCAACGTCGCCAAGCTATAAAGCGGTTTAGCCGAACCGTCATATCGCAGAAAAATGAAACGATTTGTAGCGACCAAAGGTAGAGAAACTCATTATTTGGCGCGCTCACGTCAATAAGCAGCGCAATATGTCCCTATCTCGTCATCGCGTTTCGAATCCGTAATTAAGGCTAGCCCGATCGGTTGAATTTTCCAACTGTTTTTTTAGCTGGCAGGCTATCCCGCCCGGTGCTGTCGCTTTATGGCAACCACGCGGTTAATTCCTGCCAGGTCGGGACAGATGCGCAAATCGGCGTCATCGGCCTGCCATCCACGATCTTTGAAAATCTGAATAATTTCACCGGCTTGGTTAATGCCGGCTTCCAGCATCATCCAACCTCCGGTTTTCAGCGCCGGCAACGCCTCCCCGGCGATATTCCGGTAGGCATCGAGCCCGTCACGGCCGCCATCCAGCGCAATCAGCGGGTCGTAGCGGCTGACTTCAGGGTTCAATGCGCCAATATCCTCACCCGATATATAGGGAGGATTTGAGATAATCAAATCGAATGCGCCATTTACCGACGAACACCAGTCGCCGCACAGAAACGCCGCCCGGTCCGCGAGACCATGACGTTCAGCGTTCACCCGCGCTACGGCCAGCGCCTCCGGACTGCGGTCGATACCTGCTCCCCAGGCTCGTGGCAGCTCGGCAAGCAGCGAAAGCAGGATGCAGCCCGAGCCGGTTCCCAGGTCCAGTATTCGCAGCATCTCCCCATTGCGGCGCTCCTCGCGGAGAATGCCCAGCGCCGTATCAACCAGCGTCTCCGTATCCGGTCGCGGATCAAGCACCGCAGGACCGATGAGAAAATCCCGGCCCCAGAATTCACGGCTGCCGCAGATGCGGGAGACCGGCTCGTGCTGCAATCGCCGATCCTCGTATGTTTCGAGCGTTTCCACTTCGGCGGCGGTCAGTACACGCTCCGGCTCACGAAAATATCCCTCTCGCGATTGACCGCAGGCATGAAGCGCAAGGATTTTCGCGTCAAGCTCCGGCGTCGAAAGCCCTGCCGCCCGAAATCTGCCGCCAAGCGCGCTGATCGCCGCATGTAGCGTGATGGAACGATCAGCATCCCTGTGCTGCAAAGACGTGGCACGCTCAGCCATCCGTCATGCCTTCAAGTTCAGCAAGCTGGCTCGCCTGATAATCCGTCGTCAGCGCATCGACCAGTTCGTCGAGTCCGTCGCCCTGCAAGACCTGCTGCAGATTATAGAGCGTCAGATTGATGCGATGGTCGGTCACGCGGCCTTGAGGAAAATTATAGGTTCGAATGCGCTGGGAGCGATCGCCGCTGCCGACTTGCTCCTTGCGCTCGGCCGCGCGCGCTTCCGACGCTTTCGTCCGCTCCATGTCGTAAAGCCGCGCACGCAGAACCTGCATGGCGCGCGCGCGATTCTGGTGCTGCGACTTTTCGCTCGACGTCACGACCATCCCGGTCGGCAGATGCGTGATGCGCACAGCGCTATCCGTCGTGTTGACGTGCTGACCGCCCGCGCCGGATGCGCGCATCGTGTCGATGCGGATGTCCTCCGGGCGGATGTCGATATCAACGTCTTCCGCTTCGGGAAGCACGGCCACGGTCGCCGCGGATGTGTGAATGCGTCCACTCGCTTCCGTCTCCGGCACGCGCTGAACACGGTGGACGCCAGACTCGAATTTAAGCTTCGCGAAAGCGCCCTTGCCGCTGATATTGGCGATCACTTCACGGTAGCCGCCTCGGCCGCTGTCGCTTTCCGCGATGATCTGGACTTTCCAGCCCTTCGCATCCGCATAGCGCTGGTACATGCGAAACAGGTCGCCAGCGAAAAGCGCGGCCTCTTCGCCTCCCGTTCCCGCGCGCACTTCGACAATCGCGTTCTTCTCGTCCGCGGCGTCGCGGGGTATCAGCGAAAGCCTGACGCGAAAGACCAGATCCTCGATGCGGCGTTCAACCTCGGGGATTTCCTCATGGGCCAGGTCGATCATCTCGCGATCGGAAGCAGGATCGTCGATGATGGACTGCAGACCGGCAAGCTCGTCCTCGGCTTCGCGCAACTCCCGAACGATTCCGACGACAGGATCGAGTTCCGCAAACTCCTTCGAAAGTTTCACGAAGGTGTCCTGATCCTGACTATCCGATAGCTGATGCTGAATGACCGTCCAGCGATCGACAAGCCGGTCGAGTTTTTCTTTCGGTACTGTGGTCATGAATTCAAGACAATCGAAGTTGGACGACAATGAGATCGAAGACGGCATCATTCAGCCGGACCGGCCCCACAGCCATTCCTGCAAGGCGGCATGGTTTCAACCGGAACGGAAGAACTGGCGGTTGCTATAAGGGAATATCGTGCGCGCGTGCAAAATCCGCCAGACGCTGACGAATGTCTTCGCGTCCGTGCTCGACCAAGTCAAGCACGTAACGCTGAATGTCCGTCGCGCTGGTCGCCAGTATCATGGCCTTGATCGGACCGACCGAGGCGGGGGCCATGGAAACAGAGCGGTAGCCCAGCCCGATCAGCGCGAGCGCCTCGATAGGACGGCCGGCAATTTCACCGCACAGCGTAACCGGAACATTATGCTTTTCGGCCTGCACGATGATATTGCGCAAGACGCGCAGAGCCGCCGGGCACAAGACGTCGAAGCGGCCGCTCACTCGGGTATTCCCCCGGTCCGCGGCGAAAAGAAACTGGAAAAGATCGTTGCTGCCCACGGAGACGAAATCCACGCGGCAAAGCAATTCCTCAAGCTGCCAGAGGATCGAAGGCACCTCGATCATCGCACCAAGGGCAATTTTCGATGGCCCCTGACGACTGTGACGACGCAGATGCGCAATATCTTTTTCGATCAGCTTGCGCGCCGTGACGAATTCGGCAACCTCCGTCAGGAAGGGCAGCATCAGACGCAGCTCGCGTCCCGCCGACGCCGTCAGAAGCGCTCGGATCTGCGTGCGGAAAAGGCCGGGACGGTCGAGCGCAATACGGATGGCCCGCCAGCCAAGAGCCGGATTTTCCTCGGCCGTTGCCTGAAGATAGGGGAGAATCTTGTCGCCGCCGACATCGAGGGAGCGGAACACGACCGGCTTGCGGCCGGCGCCCTGCAGCACGCGGCTATACATTTCGGTCTGCTGCTGGATGCGCGGAAAAGTCGACGCGACCATGAACTCCAGCTCGGTCCGGTAAAGGCCGATACCGTCGGCGCCGGACTGCTCCAGATGAGGCAGATCGACTTGCAATCCCGCATTGATGTTCAGCAGGATGCGCTGGCCATCCTTCGTGACAGCAGGCGTATCGCGCAGCTTTTCATATTGCGCCTGACGTCGGGCGCGGAAACGCGCCTTGTCGGCATAAGCGCGGATGACCTCAAGAGACGGCCGGACATGGAAAACTCCAGCTTCGGCATCCAGAACCGCCGGATCGCCGGGATCGACCTCTTCCAGCACATCGCGCGCATAGCCGATCGCGGGAATTCCAAGCGCCTTGGCGACAATGGCGACATGGCTCGACAGGCCGCCATCGGCGAGCACGAGCCCCTTGACGCGCTTGCGGTCATAATCGAGCAGTTCGGCAGGGCCCATCGTCCGGGCGACGAGGATTGTGTCGCGCGGCAGATCGGTATGGGCCGCCGTGTCGGCGCGGCCTGTCAGGAGGCGCAAAAGCCGGTTCGACAAATCGTCAAGGTCGTTCAGACGTTCGCGCCAATAAGGATCGCTCTGGCGCATCGTCTTGGCGCGCCGGTTGCTCTGTTCCTTTTCGACCGCCGCTTCCGCCGTCAAACCGGCTGCAATCGCTTCGTGAATGCGGCGAACCCAGCCCTGATCGTGAGCGAACATGCGATAGGCTTCGAGCACATCACGCGGCTCTCCGCCACGTGCAATGTCGTGGTCGGACAGCATCACGTCGACGGTCTCACGCAAGGTCGTCAGAGCGGCATCCAGGCGAGCCTGTTCGGCCTGCACGTCCTCGGCCAGAAGCTTCGTCACCGTGACGCGCGGCTCATGCAGCACGACATGGCCGAGGGCAATTCCCTCCGACATGCCGATGCCTTTGATGGTCTGGCTCTGGGCACGGCGGTTTTCAGTGGACACCTGAAGGCTCTCCAGAACGCCCATAAGCATTTCGCCGGTCACGATCGCGATAGTCTGAAGAACTTCGACCTCATCTTCGGAGTAGGATCGCGCAATGGCATTCTGAACCGTCAACACGCCAATCGTGCGGCCGCTTCGGACGATGGGAACGCCAAGGAAGCTCTGGTAGATTTCCTCGCCGGTCTCGGGGCGGTAGGAAAATGCCGGATGCGACTGTGCGTCGGGCAGGTTCACATGCTCGCCGTTGCGGGCCACCAGACCCACAAGACCTTCGCCGGATTTCATGCTGGTGTTGTGGACGGCTTCCGGCCGCAGTCCTTCGGTGGCGAAAAGCTCGAAGGAACCCTCGGGATGACGGACATAGATCGAGCACACCTCGGCTACCATGTTCGCGGCGATCAAACGCACGATACGGTCGAGGCGGGCCTGAATATCGTCCTGCTTGGCCTGCCCCTTGCCGGGCCTTGCCATGACTTCACGCAACTGCCGCAGCAGTACTCGCGGTGCGCTCGTTGTCCAGGGCATCCGCCCGGTCCCTCCCGCGTCAGCGTTCGCAAGGCTGACTTCACTCTGCATCGTTTTATTATAAGCCATAGCGGATCATACGCTAGTTAGGCCGCATCCAAGCCATACAAAGTGTGAAGCGTGCGAACCGCAAGCTCGGCGTATGCAGCGTCGATCAATACACTGATCTTGATTTCAGAGGTCGAAATCGCCTCAATGTTAATGCCTTTTTCCGCGAGCGCCTGAAACATTTGAGCGGCCACACCCGCATGACTTCTCATGCCGACTCCGATTACAGAAACTTTTACTATATCTGTAGCTCCACGTAAATCGGAGTAAGCGATTTGGTCTTTTGCTTTTTCGATGACTTGTTTCGTGCGATCGAGGTCCGCAGCCGGAACGGTAAAGGTCATGTCGGTAAAACGGCCGTCATGAGAAACGTTCTGCACAATCATATCCACATTGATATTCGCTTCGGCGAGCGGTCCGAAAACCTTCGCGGCGACACCCGGCTGATCGGCAACGCGAAGCAGCGTGACCTTGGCTTCATCCTTGGCATAGGCGATTCCACTTACAACACGCTGTTCCAATATATCTTCCTCATCGCAAACCAAAGTGCCTGACGCCAGTCCTCCCTCCGAAAACGGAGCACAGGACTCTGGGCTTTCGAAACTTGAACGAACCTGAACCGGCACCCGCTGAATCATCGCCAGTTCGACCGAGCGCGTTTGCAGGACCTTGGCGCCGAGCGACGCCATTTCCAGCATTTCCTCATAGGAAATCCGCTCCAGCCGCTGGGCTTTCGGAACGATGCGCGGATCGGTCGTATAGACGCCATCAACGTCCGTGTAGATATCACAGCGATCGGCCCTGAGCGCGGCGGCGACGGCGACGGCGCTCGTATCGGAGCCGCCACGGCCGAGCGTCGTGATCCGGCCATTCGGGCTAATCCCTTGAAATCCCGCAATAACCGCAACTTCGCCGCCTGACATGCGGGCGCGCATTTCCTCCGCCTGAATGCCGGAAATCCGGGCGACGCCATGGGCGTTATCGGTCTGAATCGGCACCTGCCAGCCGAGCCATGACCGGGCCGAAATCCCGATCGACTGGAGCACGATCGCAAGCAACCCGCAGGTTACCTGCTCGCCGGATGCAACGACTACATCATATTCCCGCGCGTCATGCAGGCGCGATGCCTGCCGCGTCCATTCCACGAGTTGGTTCGTCTGGCCTGCCATAGCGGATACGACGACGGCGCAGCGGTGCCCGGCATCGACTTCCCGCTTCACATGAAGCGCCACATTTCGAATCCGGTCGAGATCCGCCACCGACGTCCCGCCGAACTTCATTACCAAAAGGGCCATACGCTCGTTTGTCCTGCAAAAAGGCCTGCACTGCCGCTCCGCTTTACAAGGAATGCGCCATATCGCACAGCGCCATTTGGAAAGCCTGGCCGCAGCCGTTCGAATTGGCAATTACCCCGTTGACGGCTTATAAGGCTAAAGAGGCAATTCGGCAAACCGGCGGACAATTCGGCTCGCCCAAAAGTGAGCGAACCGGCGTGAAAATTCGCCAAACTGTGCAAAAGTTCCGATGACCAAATCTGTGGATAAAATCGAAGTCGAACGGTTCGGCGACATCGCCGGCGAATGGTGGAACCCGCAGGGCAAGTTTGCCCCCCTCCACCGCATAAATCCCGTGAGGCTGACTTACATACGTGAGCAACTATCCTTGCATACAAATCGCCCGCAAAATGCGATCAAGGTCTTCGCGGGCTTGACAATTCTCGATGTCGGCTGTGGCGGCGGGCTGACGTCGGAGCCCCTTGCCCGGCTGGGTGCGCAAGTAACCGGGCTCGACCCGTCGGAGAAGAATATCGCGGTTGCCCGCAGCCACGCGGAGATGCAGGAACTTGCCATCGAATATCTGTCCGGCACGACGCATGACCTTGTTTCGGCCAGCGCCGGCAAGCGCGCCTTCGATTGCGTCCTCGCGCTGGAAGTTGTCGAGCATGTGCCGGACGTGCGCCATTTTCTGCAAAGCTGCGCCGACCTGCTGAAGCCCGGCGGTCTGCTTGTCGTGTCCACCCTCAACCGGACGCCGCAATCCTACGCGCTGGGGATCGTCGCGGCGGAATATGTGCTGGGCTGGCTTCCGAAGGGCACGCACCAGTGGAGCCGTTTCGTGACGACCGAGGAAATGCGGGAGCATTTTGCGGCCATCGGCCTAGCGCCCGTCAATGAAAAGGGCCTGAGCTTCGATCCGCTGCGTTATGAGTGGCGTCTTGGCGAGGATTGCCGGGTCAATTATTTCTCGACGGCCACGAAGCCGGCAGGCTAAGCGGATTCCTTTGTTTTAAGCTCGATCATTCCGAAAATTGGCGCCCAATTTGTCGGACCTTGCTTTAGTTATGGTCCTCGGGGATAACCGGAAGCGGAAAGACCTCAACGCCTTCATCCCGCAATTCCTCCAGCTCGTCCCGTGTTGCCTCACCGCGAATATTGCGCGCCTCCGCCTCCTCATAGTGGATCTTCAGCGCTTCCTCGGCAAAACGCGAGCCGACGTCATCCGTATTCTTCTCGATGAACGTCTTGAGTTCCCGCATGAACTGCACCGCCTCTTCCGGCGTCGCCTTGCCGGCCGGCGCTTTCATCGGCGGCGACTCTGATTTGCCCGAAACGATGCTGGGGGCCATGACCGCTTTTTCCACCTTGCCGGAACCGCAGACAGGGCAGAGAAGCTGCTTTGCATCCCGTTGCTTGTCATAGGCCGACGAATTCGCAAACCAGCCTTCAAATTCATGATCCGAGGCACATCTGAGCGTATACCTTATCATGAGGGCACGGCGGCGCTTGCCGCGACATCCGCGCAGGCGATCGTCTGAACCTCGATCGGCACGGCATGGTTCAGCGCGGGAATACGGGTGCGGGCTTCCTTCACCTGAGCCAGATCGATATCGGCAGACACGAGGCAGGGGGCGTCGCCAGCCTCCGCGATCACCTCGCCCCAGGGCGAAATAACGATGCTGTGGCCATAGGTTTCGCGTCCGTTCTCGTGCATGCCGCCCTGCGCTGCCGCCAGCACATAGCAGCCCGTTTCGATGGCGCGCGCCCTCAGAAGCACGTGCCAATGAGCGGTGCCGGTTTGTTTCGTAAACGCTGACGGGACGGTGAGTATCTCCGCTCCGACCTGAGCCAGCGCCTTGTATTGCTCGGGAAAACGCAGGTCGTAACACGTCGTGACGCCGAGAACGCCGAATGGCAGCCGCACCGCGACCGCTTTTTCGCCCGGCTGGTAATTTTTCGACTCCCGGTAATTTTCACCGCTTGGCAGATCGACATCGAACATGTGGATCTTGTCATAACGCGCCGCCACGCTGCCGTCGGGCGCAAAGATGAACGCCCGGTTTGCCGCCTTGCGTTCCCCGACCTTGATCGCCACGGAGCCGACATGCAGCCAGATCCGCAGATCGCGGGCCATGCGCGCGAAATCATCCAGCGCCTGCGTCTCAGCTTCAGGCCTGATCCGCTCGAACAGCCGCTCGGTCTTCAGCTCCATCAGCGGCGTGTTCTCCGGCGTCTGCACATAGGTTGCGCCTTCCGCGGCGGCCGCACGAATGAAATCTTCCGCAATCGCCATGTTGGGTGAGATTTCTCGGCCTGATCTGAGCTGCACAAGGGCCGCGCGAAACCTGCCTGGGGAGGACATGTCATGTTGCCTTAGCTGGAGGCCTTCAGCCTCGTATTTTGTCATTCGGCGAGGAGCGCGTCCAGTTCGCCCCTTGCCTCAAGCGCGTGCAGATCGTCACTGCCGCCGACATGCCGCTCTCCGACAAAGACCTGCGGGACCGACCGGCGGCCGCCCGCACGCTCCATCATCGCATCACGCTTTGACGAATTCATCGTGACGTCGATCTCCGTGAAGTCCACCCCCTTATTCTTCAAAAGCCGTTTCGCCGCAAGGCAGTAGGGGCAGAACATCGTCGTGTAGATTTCAACTGAAGCCATGAACCGGGCCAACCCTTCTTGTGATCCATCGCGGAATAGATGGCGATTTTCGCGACTTCGCGCAACGTATCGCTTGAAAAGCAAACGTCCCACTCCGGATTCGGTTTGATATGTTCTTAAGTATTTTGGCTCACGCTGATATCTCCGGCGTCTGCAGTAAACTTCGCATCTCCATGCGGAGTATCAATGGGGAACTTATGATAGACTGCGGCGCTTCAGGGAAGGGCACCGGGCGGACACTCCGCCAGCCGATCCTGACAGGCACTCAGAGGGAATGTGAAAAATGCGCGTATCGAGTTTTCTGAAGACCGTTGCGGCAGGCTTTGCCGCGGCGCTGTTGATCCCGGCCGCGGCTTCGCAGGCCGGCGACCGTAATTGCACCGGGAATTGCTACGAGGAAGTCCCGGCGCCATCCTATCATCAAACCCTGAAACGGCGCGTCACCTTGCAGCGCGGCGCATACGAGATCGACCGGGAACCATCGCTTTATGGCTCGGCGACCAAGCGCGTCCTCGTCGATGACGGCGTCGAATGGCATGAGGAGCCTGCCGTTTACAAGACGGTCAAGGTCCGCAAGCGGCTGAAGAGCCGTACGACCTGGGAAAAGCGCTGGGTCGATGGCCGCCACATCATGTGCGAGGTCAAGGTCCCCGGCAAGACCGTCTGGGTCAACAAGAAAGTGCTGGTGAAGCCCGCGCGCCGGTGGAAGACCCGTTCGGCTCCGACCTACAAATACGTCCAGAAGCGCATCCTGCTTCGTCCGTACAAGAATATCGCCGTCTACCACAAGGCACGGCACAAATATGTGCGTGAGCGTGTCGAGATTCAGCCGGAAGCAACCGTGTGGCAGCCGGTCGGCAAGAGTTTCGGCAAGGATTGGTGATGCCGGTATGAGGCGACATATTGCACCGCAAGATATTTTGTTGCGGTGCAATATTCACTCTGATATATTGAGTTAATTTTTAGGAGTGGTGCGTGATGGCGACAAGCTGGTCTGCCGATACATTTGTCAAAGACATGAACTGCTTCGCGACGCCCTATCGGCTGCCCATTTACGCGCAACCACGCCATGGCCGCTCCGCCAGGACGCTGCCCACCGATTTTCCGGACTATCTGGTGTATGTGACACGCGAAACGCTGCTCGGCGGGACGACGTCTCTCAGCCGCGTTTCCGACGACACGCACAATTTTTTCCTGCAGGCCCGTCAGATGATGGCGGCTGACAGAATGATGCGTGCTTTCTTTCCATGGGCCGCTCCATCGGCCACCGCAAAATGGCCCTTCGCCAGTTCGGCGTCTCTGACGCTTCCTGCGCCGCAAGCGATGCAGCTGCTCCCTTATTTTGGCAACTTGAGCGCAATCTCGCCCAAAACACAACAGAAGCATGCGGCAGTCTTCCCCGATCCGTTCGGAAGCTTCAATTCGACCGCTCCGGTTTTCGCAGCGTTCATGTCCGCCTCGGCAGCCGCTCTCGCAGCCACGCCTTCACTGTTCCAGAGCGCACCCACATTCGTCTGATCGGCGCAATCCCGGCTGACCGCACTGCAGCGTGAACGATGCAGCAGCCGGCCGCTCTGGATGATCAGGACTTCTTGTCAGGCGTCTGCGACTGGCTGGATTTCTTGCGCTCCGGCTTCTTTCGGCAGAACGAGGAGACCTCTCTACCCTTGGAGGTCGTGTAGCTATTGACCCATGAGCAGCGCTCGTGGCTTTCGCAAACAGTCTGCTCCAGTCCCTTGCATTCGGATGAAGCCTGCGCGTTGATGGGTGCGGCGACGCAGCCAGCCGCCAACGCTGCGAGGACGAAATTCCTGAAACTGATACGCATAACAATCACCTTTTGCCGTTCCTGCATTGCTAGGGCGAGATCCGATAAAATGGAGACCATCTTGTCGGAAAAATCGATCTGGAAACAAACAGATGCAGATCAGGATCGTTTCGTTAAGAAGTGCTCCTGATCTAGCACAGCAGGGACGGCCTCAATATCGCGGCGATTGCGCATGCGTAGTTACCCAGTCGTCGCCAAGGGTCGTCTCGTGATCCAGCGCCCAGTTCAGCGCGCGCTCCAGCCGGTCATCCCCCCAGAACATTTCCCCGCCTCTGGTCACGAAAGTCGGCGCGCCGAATATCTCCAACGAAGCGGCCTTTTCCGTTTGCGCCCGCAACGCATCCTTCACGGTCTGGTCCTGCAAGCGCGCAAGCAGGGCGTCCGGCTCCTGGCCGACGGCGGCAACCGCTTTCGCCAACGTCGCCTCATCGGAAATATCCGCACCATCGCGGAACTGCAGCAGATACACTTCCCGCGTATAGGCGGGGGCCCAGCCTTCCTCCGCCGCGACAATCCCTAGCCGTGCCGCCTTGAGGCTGTTTTGCGGGAAAGTGCTGCCCATCTTGAATGGGAGGCCACGCTCGGCGCAAAGGCGCTCGATGTCGCGGACCATGTACCGCCCCTTATTGGGGTAGAGGTTGAACGGCGAACTTACCCAGCCCTGCGCCTGGAAAATCGGTCCCAGTAGAAATGGCTTCCAATCCAGCACCACCCCCATATCCTTCGCGAGCGGCTCGATCCGCATTGCCGTCAAATAGGAATAGGTCGAAGCGAAGTCGTACCAGAATTCCAGCTTTGCCATCAGCGCCTCCCATGGTCCAAGCGGGCTGGCCAGCGGAAAATGCCGCCCGCTTTTCCTCATCCCGCTCCAGATTGCAGCTTTTACCGATCTTATGCGGGCCTGCGCCGACCGTATATGTCAAATACCTTGCGGCCCCATCGTCCGGCCTCCTATAAACGCGGCGGCAGAATTCGCGCGACCAACAAGAAAGTCCCTTGCCCATGTCCGACATCAAGAAAGTGGTTCTCGCCTATTCCGGCGGCCTTGACACGTCCATCATCCTGAAATGGCTTCAGGTCACCTACGGCTGCGAAGTTGTCACATTCACGGCCGATCTGGGACAGGGCGAGGAACTCGAACCCGCACGGCGCAAGGCGGAGATGCTGGGTATCAAGGAAATCTATGTCGAGGATCTGCGCGAGGAATTCGTGCGGGACTATGTCTTTCCGATGTTCCGAGCCAATACGCTCTATGAGGGTGTCTACCTGCTCGGCACTTCCATCGCCCGGCCGCTGATCGCCAAGCGCCAGATCGAGATCGCGCGCGAAACCGGCGCGGATGCAGTTTGCCACGGCGCAACCGGCAAGGGCAACGATCAGGTGCGCTTCGAGCTTGGCTATTACGCTCTGGAGCCGAATATCAAGGTGATCGCGCCGTGGCGTGAATGGGACTTCAAAAGCCGCACCGCGCTCCTTGACTTCGCGGAGAAGAACCAGATTCCCGTACCGAAGGACAAACGCGGCGAAGCGCCGTTTTCCGTGGACGCCAACCTGCTGCACACCTCCTCCGAGGGCAAATTGCTCGAAGATCCGGCGCAGGAGTGCCCCGAGTTCGTTTACCAGCGCACGGTCAATCCGGAAGACGCCCCGGACAAACCGCAGGTCGTCGAGATCGAGTTCGAGCGCGGCGATCCGGTGGCCATCGACGGCGAGCGGCTTTCCCCCGCATCGCTACTCACCAGGCTCAACGATCTCGGACGGACGCATGGCATTGGCCGGTTGGATCTCGTCGAGAACCGCTTCGTCGGCATGAAGTCGCGCGGTGTCTACGAGACGCCCGGCGGCACGATCCTGCTGGCCGCCCATCGCGGCATGGAAAGCGTTACGCTCGATGGCGGCGCCATGCATCTCAAGGACGAGATCATGCCAAAATACGCAAAGCTGATTTATAACGGCTTCTGGTTCTCGCCCGAGCGCGAAATGCTACAAGCCCTTATCGACAAGTCGCAGGAACACGTAACGGGGAACGTACGCCTGAAGCTGTACAAGGGGTCGGCCAGCGTTGTTTCACGTGAAGCACCGCATTCGCTATACAGCGAAGCGCTCGTGACCTTCGAGGAGGGCGCCGTTGCATACGACCAGCACGATGCGGAGGGGTTCATCAAGCTCAACGCACTGCGGCTCAGACTGATCGGCGCGCGCAATCAGAAGACAGCGGCCAAATAATCCGCGCCGCGACCGGAACCGCGCCGCTGGTACAGCACTTATTAACTCCGTCGGGCGCGCCTTGCGCCCGGCGACACTGGAGGGCGGTCATGCGGGTCAATTCCTGCGACAATTGCGGTGCGGCGGTATATTTCGAAAATGTAGTCTGCGAAAATTGCAACAATGCGCTCGGCTTCGATCCGAGCCACCGTGAGATGCGGACTCTTTATCCGAACGGAAACGGGCATCTCGCAACAAAAGCGCAGCGCGATCTGCCGAAGGTCTATTGCGCCAACTACGAACATCATGTCTGCAACTGGCTCGTTCCCGAGAGCGCGCAAGGTTCGCTATGCGTCAGCTGCGGTCTGAATGAAACGATCCCCGACCTGACGGTGCCTGAGAATATCGAACATTGGTTCGAGTTCGAAAAGGCCAAACGCCGGCTGATATATGCATTGCTGAAGCTCGGCCTGCCGATCGGGAATGCAGGCAGCGCAAGCGACGCGCCCCCCTTGTCTTTCGCGATCGTCGACAGCGAGAAAACCGGTCATCAGAACGGTCTGATCACGCTCAATCTCAAGGAAGCCGACCCAGCGATCCGCGAGCGCACCCGTGAGCAGATGAACGAACCTTACCGGACTTTGCTCGGCCACGTCCGGCACGAAAGCGGCCATTATTACTGGATGTCGCTGGTCAACAACGATCGCTGGCTACCCCGCTTCAGGGAGCTGTTCGGCGATGAAACCCTGGATTATGGCGAAGCGCTCCAAGCCTATCATCAGAACGGTCCGAATGCAGACTGGACTCAGAATTTCATCTCGGCCTATGCGACCGCGCATCCCTGGGAGGACTGGGCCGAAAGCTGGGCGCATTATCTGCACATGGTCGAAGCGCTGGAGACGGCGGTCGACTATCGGATCGATCCGACGCTGCCGGCCACAAAGCAGCGTCGCTCATGGTTTTCGCCGCAACCGGGCGATCCTTTCAAAGCGTCCAGCGCCAAGCCGCTCATCGATCGCTGGATACCCCTCGCCATCGCCATGAACAGCCTGAACCGCAGCATGGGGCTGTCGGATTTCTATCCGTTCGTGATCTCTCCTTCGGCAGCGGCCAAGCTTGAGTTCATCCATGACCTGATCAGGTCCGCGCGAGTTCGGTGACCGTGCGGCAAGCCACTCAGGCGAAGGCGAATGGCGAGAATGAGAGAGGATCGAGAACGGCTAATGCGGCCAGTGTGGCTTGGCAATATCACGGTCGCACTTCATTCGGGATAACTATCCACGACTCCCCGATTTCGGTGAATTCGAAGCTCGATTTTGTCATTCATGCGGCTATAATCGAGCCATGGGGAGTCATCGAGTAAAAATCCGGGAAGCAACCCGAGCAGACGCCACCGCAATTTCCCGCGTCCATGACGACGCATGGCGCTCGACCTATCAAGGCATCATCCCTCACCTTTACCTGCAGAAATTGATTGCACGCCGGGGCCCGGCCTGGTGGGACCACTATCTGAGCCGGACCCGCTCGGGAATACTGGTTCTGACCTTCGATGGCGTGGTTCAAGGTTACGCATCCTACGGGGCCGCCCGCGTTCCACGACGCTCCCGCGCGGGCGAGATCTTCGAGTTGTATCTCGCGCCATCCTTTCAGGGTCTCGGCTTCGGCAAGCAGCTATTCGTGGCGACGCGGCAAAAACTGATCAATCAGGGGTGGCGGAGCCTGCTGGTCTGGGCGCTCGCCGACAATGAAGGCGCTTGCGAGTTCTACAGCTATCTCGGCGGCCGCCGCTGCGCGAGCACGCCGGAGCGTTACGGCGACGTGACGTTGCACCGTGTCGCCTTCTTCTGGGAGCCTGTTCGTCGCCCCGCTAGATAATCCTGACGCCGGAAGGTGTGATAATCCGCGCCGAAAGCTCCGGCTTCTCTCCCTTCTCGCAGCTCACAAACCCGAATCCCGCCGAACACAGCGCGTGTAGCGCCTGATCAAGCCATTCCGGCTGCGGATGCCTCAGGATCAGCGTCTCCAGATCGCAGCCGACCGCCGCCATCCGCTCCCACGGCCGCGCCCCGCAATCCCACTCGATCAGATGCGGCACCGTCCCGCCGCCAGGAAGATGACCGTCGGCCGGAACGGTGAGCCGCCAGCTCAGTTCGCCCCGGCTCACCGATGTCACCTCTCCGAGCGGAACCGCCGCCGACTGAACGGCTGCGACGATGTCGGAAACACGCAGAACCCAGCAGATCAGGCGCGGCTCTTCCCTGAGCCGTGCCTGCATCTCCGGATCGTCCAGGGAATACCAGCGCGGCCGCCCCGGCGGGGGCGCAGCAGGATCAACGGCGATCACTTCGAGATAGGCGTTCGGCCCCAGACGCATGAGCCGGTTATGCGTCCCCATCAGGGCGTGCTGGCCGCCGGGGCCGATTTCGACGCCCAGCCGCTCACGAACGAAGGCCTCGCCCTGCTCGAGAGTGGCCGCGCCAATGACGATATGATCCAGCACGCACGAAGTCACCGATATCTCCTTGGATCAGGATTGGGTCCCGAAAGAGTCCTGATCTGCATTTGTTTGTTTCCGGTTCGATCTTTCGAAAGGCTTGTTCTCGCGAAGGCGAGGATGGTTCGCATTTTATCGGATCTCGCTCTAGGCCGAGTGAACGATGCGATCTGACCGCAATATCCCCAGCAGGGATTCGGCGTCCGTTACGGGTGGCGAGCATTGCGGACCGACGCAAACATAGGCGGTCGCCCGCCCCTCGACGGCCCTCTTTCCGAATGCCGGCGAAGATTGGCTCACTTTCGCATCTTCAGGAAGCCATTCTATCACAAATCCGGGCAGGGAAATGTGGGCAAGCGCGTCGCGAAGAGCCTCCTCGCCGCTTCCTCGGATGAGCACGACATGGCGCGGCGTCAGATGGTCCGCGAGCGCGCTGAAATAGCCCGTATGGAAGCTGGCGAACCGGATCGCCTCGCCCGCCAGCCCCTTCCGAAGCGCCTCGGCCGTCGAGCGGTAGCGTTCTTTGCCCGTCATGAGATAGAGGGCGGCCAGATTGCCGAGCATGATCGCGTTGGCGTTCGGGGTCGCGTCGTCGCGCGCAGACAAGGTGCGGACCATGATGTCGGTCGTATCCGCTGCCGAAAGATAGTAGCCGCCCTGAGGGTCCGCCCAATACTGATCCTGCATCGTCTGCGCCCAGCGTTCGGCGTCAGCGAGACGGGCCTTGTCGCCTCGGGCGCGATAGAGCGCCAGCGCGGCGCCGATCATGTTGGCATAGTCGCTTGCAACAGCGGGCGTCTTGGCGTTTCCGGCACGGTAGCTGTGTAGAAGTCGGCCACCACGCTCCATCCGGTCGGTCACGAATGCGAAGCAGGTCTCGGCGGCGGCGATCCAGTCCGGCCGGCCGAAGGCCTGTCCCGCATTCGTCAGAGCGGAGATCGCCAGCCCGTTCCAGTCCGCCAGAACCTTGTCGTCCCAGCCGGGTGCGACACGGGCCTTGCGTTTCTCGAAAAGGACGGCGCGCAGTTCGTCGAGCTTCTCCTCTTCGGCCGGAGACAGAAGCTCCATCGCATGAAGGCGGTTCGGGATATTCGCGCCTTGCCAGTTCCCCTCCTCGCTGATGTCATACACCTCGCAGAAGAACGCACCGTCCTTCTCGCCGAGCGCGTCGATCACCTCATCGCGGGTCCAGACATAGAACTTGCCTTCGACACCCTCGGAATCGGCATCATAAGAAGACGCAAAGCCGTCATCCGGGGCGATCATCTCCCGCAGCAGCCATTCGGCCGTCTCGGCCACGCGGATTTGCAGCAACGGGTGACGCCGCTCCTTCCAGACCTCCGTCATCAGGTCGATCAGCAGCGCATTGTCGTAAAGCATCTTCTCGAAATGCGGCACCAGCCAGCGTTCATCGACCGAATAGCGCGCGAAACCGCCGCCTAGATGGTCGTAGATGCCTCCCTGCGCGATATGCAGAAGCGACTGCTCCACGCCATCGACACAGGAAGCGATGCCGTTCTGGAGACCAAGCTTCCACAGGAAGCCGAGAATGACGCAGTTCGGGAATTTTGGCGCCCCCATGAGACCGCCATTGTCAGGGTCGATCGCCTGGCTGAGCCGCCCTGCCAGATCGGCCAGCGTAATCTCGTTCAAATTGTCTTCCGCCGCCGGCTCCATGCGCGGCTGGACAGCGGCGCGAAGCTGATCGGCATTGCTGCGAACCTTTTCCCGCTCCTCGCGATAGACCCGGCTGATTTCGCGCAGCACATGGCTGAAGGGCGCACGGCCGTAGATGGCCTCTTTCGGAAAGTATGTGCCGCCCCAGAAGGGCTCGCCTTCCGGCGTCAGGAACATTGTCAGCGGCCAGCCGCCCTGCTCGCCGAGATGATGCAGCGCGTTCATGTACAGCGCGTCCACATCCGGGCGCTCCTCGCGGTCCACCTTCACGTTGACGAACAATTCGTTCATCAGGCGCGCAGTCCCTTCATCCTCAAAGCTTTCATGCGCCATGACGTGGCACCAGTGACAGGCGGCATAACCGACGGACAACAGCACCGGCTTGTCCAGCCGCCTAGCCTCCGCGAAGGCGTCATCTCCCCAGGGCCACCAGTGAACGGGGTTATCCTTGTGCTGGAGCAGATAGGGGCTGGTTTCTTCGCTTAGGCGGTTGTAGGACAAAACGCGCTCCTTTGAGTTTGCCGCGATTTTTATAACTTCAAGGACCCTTGTTCCGTGACGACCATCTACGCACTCTCAAGCGGGCATGGAAAGGCCGGCGTCGCGGTTATTCGCATCTCCGGACCGCAATCCGGGTCTGTGCTCCGGCGCTTAACGGGCGTGATAACGCGCCCGCGTTTCGTGAGCCTGAAGGCCATCCGCGACCCCGCCAGCGGCGAGATCATCGACCGGAGCCTTATCATATGGTTTCCCGGACCCAAAAGTTTTACCGGGGAGGATATGGCCGAGCTGCATATACACGGCGGGCGGGCAGTAACCGAGGCCGTTTTCACCGCATTAGCGGCATTCGAGGGGCTGCGACCCGCCGAACCGGGCGAGTTCGCACGCCGCGCCTTCGCCAACGGCAAGCTCGACCTGACGGAGGCAGAGGGTCTGGCCGACCTGATCGACGCGGAAACGGAGGCCCAGCGCCGGCAGGCCATGCGGCAGTCCGCCGGCGCATTACGGGCGCTTTACGACGGCTGGCGGTCGAGGCTGATCGAGGCTCTGGCGAGTATCGAGGCTGAACTGGACTTTTCCGACGAAGGCGATGTACCGGACGAGGTCGCGAATGCCTCGCGGTCGATCGTCGACGGCTTGCGCGATGAAATCACAGGGCACCTCGCGGACAAGCGCGGCGGCGAAATCCTCCGGGACGGACTTCGTGTCGTGATCGCCGGGCCGCCAAATGCCGGCAAGTCGAGCCTGATGAACGCGTTGGCACAACGGGATGTTGCCATTGTTTCCGCCGAAGCGGGTACGACAAGGGATGTTATCGAGGTGCGGCTGGATCTGGACGGTTATCCGGTCGTTCTCATGGATACGGCGGGAATCCACGAAGCAACCGGCGAAGTCGAGCAGGAAGGTATCCGGCGCGCGCTAGAGCGGGCAAAGGAGGCGGATCTGGTGCTCTGGCTCGGGGATGCGACCGATCCGGAGAGTGGCCCGCCCGCCAGTCTGGCAGCGGCGCATGGCGCACGGCTCCTCGATGCCGTGAACAAGATCGACCTTGCGTCCGACCATGTCGCCGCCCCGAACGCCCTGCCCCTGTCAGTCAAGACCGGAGCCGGTCTCGACAATCTTGTGGCGCGACTGAGCGAAGAGGTCCGGAATGCAGCGGACATAGGCGAAAGCCCCGCGATCACCCGCGCGCGCCACCGTCGCGAACTGGAGCGGTGCGCCGCCGCCCTGACCCGCTTCCTCGATGGCAGCTTCAGCGAGTTGGAACTGAGAGCCGAGGATCTGCGCGGGGCCGCCACAGCGCTTGGCCGTCTGACGGGCCGCGTCGATGTCGAGGATATTCTCGACAAGATCTTCGCAGATTTCTGCATCGGGAAATAGTGTCTCTCGGCGTAGCCGGTTTCACGTGAAACCGGCCTGCGTTAGGCTATTCCCTTTACGCAGACAATCGGAGGAAGGCGTGACTCAAAATGTCAAGCATTTGGGCAAGGCAACAGCTTCCGTACTGGCATTCAAGAAAAAGCCCCACCTGCTGGAGCGCATTCTCGCCCATGAATTCGATCAACCGGACGCGGAGATGCCGTTCTCCGAGAGGCTCGGCCGCGAAAATGGCTGGACGCCGGAGTTCACTGATGCCGTTATCGAGGAATATCGCCGTTTCGTTTACCTGATGTGCATAACCGGGCAGGAGCTCACGCCATCCGACGAGGTTGACCAGGCATGGCATCTCCATCTGGTTCATAGCCGGAATTATTGGGACGAGTTTTGCGGGAAAGTACTGCGGCGGCCACTTCATCACGGGCCGACCCTAGGCGGCGCAGGCGAAGACCAGCGCTACAAAAGCAACTATGAGCGCACGCTGGAGCTTTACGAAACCGTCTTTAACCAGCCCGCCCCGGACGCGATCTGGCCGCCTGCCTCCGTCCGCTTCGAATGGACCAGCCATATGGTCCGCACCAACACGCTGTTGTTTGCTATTGAACCGAGGGGGCCGGATGGCACGGTGAACAATCTCCGAACCCAGATCGACAGGCTATATTGGATTACGTTCGCATCGGGGATTGCGATAGGCGTCGCAGTATACAAGCTGGGACTGACGGCGGACCAGGCATGGCCGTTCATCATCATCCCGGTCCTTGCAGTCATGGCTGGATTTGCCCTGCAGAACGGCATCGGTGAAAGCAAACAGGCTCTGATTACGCCAGATACCTGGCTTCGCAGACGATCCCGGAAGACCATCCAGCAACCGCATCATGGGTATGACGTCAGCTACATGCTCACTGGCGCTGACAAAGTATCCGCCATCAGGATCTCGAAGGCCAAATTCGTCAAAAGCAGAGCCGGCAGAAAGGGTGGCTGGTCACCAGCATTTGGAGGCACTGGTTGCGGTGGACATGGTGGATATTCCTTGGGAGGCGGCGGTTGCGGAGGAGGAGGTGGTGGTGGATGCGGCTTCCATAAAAATGATCCTGGTCCAGCCCTGCGTAACCAATGGTGACTACGCTTTGACGCGCTGAGCGGAAACAAGTAATCTCCGCCGCAAGTTTCCCGAATTTCCTGGCAGGACGAGCGCGGGCTTATGCGGAATATAGCCTATGATGTCATTGTTATTGGCGGCGGGCACGCCGGCTGCGAGGCTGCTGCTGCTGCGGCGCGCATGGGCGCGCATACGGCGCTGATCACGCATCGGCCCGAAACCATCGGCGAGATGTCCTGCAATCCGGCCATCGGCGGGCTTGGCAAAGGCCATCTCGTGCGCGAGATCGACGCGCTGGACGGCCTTATGGGGCGCGTCGCGGACAAGGCAGGCATCCAGTTCCGGATGCTGAACCGCTCGAAGGGCCCCGCCGTGCAGGGACCGCGCGCCCAGGCCGACCGCAAGCTCTATCGCAACGGCATGCGCGCCGCCATCGAGGCGCAGGACGGACTGGACGTCATCGCGGAGTCGGTCGAGGATCTGATCGTCACGAATGGCCGTGTTGCGGGCGTTACCACGGCAAGCGGCGCGGAATATAGCGCGGCGGCGGTCGTCGTCACCACGGGCACGTTCCTGAAGGGCATGATCCATATCGGCGAGATGCGCCGTCCGGCGGGCCGTGTGGGCGAAGCGCCCGCTATTGGCCTTTCCGACCGGCTCTATGCGCTCGGCCTTCAAATGGGCCGCCTCAAGACCGGCACGCCCGCCCGGCTGGACGGCAAGACCATCGACTATTCGCGCCTTGAAGCGCAGACTGGCGACGAACCACCGGTCCCGTTCTCATTCCTGAACGATCGCATCGAGACGCCGCAAACCGTCTGCCACATCACACACACAACGGATGAGACGCACCGGATCATCTCCCGCAATCTCGACCGCGCGCCAATCTATTCCGGTCAGATCTCCTCCAGCGGACCGCGCTATTGCCCGTCCATCGAGGACAAGGTCGTCCGCTTCAAGGAGCGCCAGAGCCATCAGATCTTCCTGGAGCCGGAAGGGCTGGACGACGACACGGTCTATCCGAACGGCATTTCGACCTCGCTGCCTGAAGATGTCCAGGATGCGTTCCTGCGCACCATTCCCGGCCTCGCGAATGTCCGCATCATCCGGCCTGGCTACGCCATCGAATATGACTATGTCGATCCGCGCGAGTTGACGCCGACGCTTGAGGTCAAGCGCCTGCCGGGGCTGTTCCTCGCCGGCCAGATCAACGGCACCACCGGCTATGAAGAGGCGGCAGGACAGGGCCTCGTCGCGGGGATCAACGCTGCGCTCAAGGCGGGCGGCGGCGGTCGCGACTTCGTGATTTCCCGTACCGGAGCCTATATCGGCGTGATGATCGACGATCTGGTCACGCGCGGCGTATCCGAGCCCTACCGCATGTTCACATCGCGGGCGGAATACCGTCTGCACCTGCGAGCCGACAATGCCGATGCGCGGCTAACGGCGCTGGGAGTGACAGCTGGGTGCGTCGGCGCGGAGCGCTCGGCAATCTACGCCACAAAGGCTGCGTCTATCGAAGCTGGCCGGTCCCGGCTGACGGCTCTGGCAGCAACGCCGGACGAGGCAAACGCAAAGGGCTTTGCGATCAAGCGCGACGGCCGCCGCCGCTCGGCTTTCGAATTGCTCGCCTTTCCCGATATGAGCATGAACCGGCTCACGGCGCTGTGGCCCGAACTTGCGGAGATCCGCCCCGAGATCGCGGCCCAACTCGAAATCGATGCGCGATATGACATCTATCTGCGCCGGCAGGCCGCCGACATCGAAGCATACCGCAAGGATGAGGCCATTGCGCTGCCGGCAGGGATCGATTACGGCGCGATTTCGGGCCTTTCCAACGAAGTGCGCCAGAAGCTGGAGCGGCAGCGCCCGGCGTCGCTTGCTCAGGCGGCGCGCCTTGATGGCATCACACCGTCCGCACTCATGCTCATCCTCGCCCACGTCAAGAAAAGCCCGCAGAGGCAATCGGCCTGAGATGAAGGGCAAGCAGGACCGCTCCCGGAACGAATCCGGCACAAATCGCGCCATGCGAATATCCGGGCCCCGTGATTTTGCCTCAACCTTCGGCGTTCCACGTGAAACTGTGGAAAAACTCGAAGCGTATGCCGTACTGCTCGCAAACTGGCAAGAGGCAGTAAATCTCGTCGCACCGAGCACTATAGACCAGATCTGGCACAGACATTTCGCGGACAGCGCCCAGATTCTGAGTCATGCGCAAGATGCGAAATGCTGGCTCGATCTCGGTTCCGGCGCGGGTTTCCCCGGACTTGTGATTGCCATTCTTCTCGCGAATCATGAAGATCATGTTGTCCACCTCATTGAGTCCAATGGTCGCAAAAGCGCCTTTTTGTCTGAAGTGGTCCGCCGGACCGGTGCGCCTGCCGTTGTACACGCACGGCGAATTGAAGAAATCGCCAGCGAAAACAGCGTGCCGACGGTGGATGTCGTGACAAGCAGAGCGCTCGCGCCGTTGAATTCACTGCTGGGGTTAGCCTGTGGATTTTTTGGGGAAAACACTGTGGGTCTTTTCCTCAAGGGACGCGATGCCGAGCAGGAAATCGGCGAGGCGGCAAAGCATTGGGTATTTGAGTATGGATGCATGCCGAGCCGCACGAGCGGCGACGGCAGGATTGTCGAGATCAGAAAGCTGGTCTTGCGCAACAGCGTGACCGAGATCGACAGCACGATCTCTGAGGGGGATTGATGGCGGTGAAACCATACTCATACGGACGGCCCGATATTCGTGTCCTTGCGGTCGCCAATCAGAAGGGCGGCGTCGGCAAGACCACGACGGCAATCAATCTCGGCACGGCTCTGGCTGCTGCCGGGGAACGCGCTCTTGTCGTCGATCTCGATCCGCAGGGCAATGCCAGCACCGGGCTCGGTGTTCCCGAAGATCAGCGTCATGTCTCGACCTATGACGTGCTGGCCGGAGCCGCGGCGCTTGAGCAGGCGATGATCGAAACGCCGCTTGTGCCGGGCCTATACGTGGCGCCCGCAACGCGAGATCTCGCCGGTCTGGAGCCGGAAATATCCGCGGCGCCGAACCGGGCGTATTTCCTGCGCGATGCAATCGTTTCGCTGCGTGCGTCGGAGTCCGACAGGCCCGAGAATGAGCGCATCCGCTACGTGCTGATCGATTGTCCGCCTTCGCTGAACATCCTTACGCTCAACGCGATGGCTGCCTCGGACTCGGTACTGGTCCCGGTGCAGTGCGAGTTCTTCGCACTCGAGGGCATCACCCAGCTCAAGGAAACAATCGACTTCGTCCGCGCCAGCCTCAATCCTTCGCTTGAGATTCACGGCGTCGTGCTGACCATGCATGACAGCCGCACCAAGCTTGCGGACGAAGTGTCGAACGAAGTCCGTGAGTTCTTCGGCGAGAAGGTTTATCATACCGTCATTCCACGGAATGTTCGTGTGGCTGAAGCGCCTTCGCACGGCAAGCCGATCCTGCTTTACGATCACAAGAGCCCCGGCAGCCGCGCCTATCTCGATCTGGCTGCCGAAATCATCGATCGTGAACGCAAGGCATCGGCGGCATAAGCGTTTGTGAAACGCATATACGTACACGGATAGTCGAGACCCGCTCAGGCCTCGGCGCACATTACCCTCCGGCAGCGCCGGACGGATGCGGGCTGGATGGCAGTCAGTAGACGGATTATTGAGGTAACGGATATGAACGCACCACTTCCGGCAAACAAGAACCGTCTGGGCCGCGGCCTGGCATCCCTGATCGGAGACAATCCGCAGCAACATAGCGGCGGCAACAGCAACGCATCGTCGAAGGCGCTCCCGAGCCACGGCGAGCAGCGCATGATCCCCGTTGACCGGATCAATCCGAGCCCGTTCAATCCGCGCAAGACATTCGACGATCGCGAACTCGACGAACTGGCCAATTCGATACGGGAAAAGGGCCTCGTTCAGCCAATTGTGCTGCGGCCACTCGGGCAAACCGGCCACCATTACGAAATCGTGGCGGGCGAACGGCGCTGGCGGGCTGCGCAGCGCGCATCTCTGCATGTCGTTCCAGCTATCGTGCGCTCACTGACGGATCAGGAAGCGCTTGAGTTGGCTATTATCGAGAACGTTCAGCGTACAGACCTGAATATTATCGAAGAAGCAGCCGGTTATCGCGAACTGATCGACCGTTTCGACTATACGCAGGAAGAGCTGGGCCAGATCATCGGCAAGAGCCGTAGCCATCTCGCCAACACCCTCCGTCTGCTGAAACTGCCGCATGGCGTGCAGACATTGGTGCGCGAGGGAACGTTGAGCGCGGGACATGCGCGTGCTCTTGTCGGACGCGAAGACGCCGAAGCGCTTGCCAAACAGATCGTGAAGAAGGGCCTCAATGTCCGCGAGGTCGAGGCGCTCGTTCAGGACAAGAAGAACGAGCCCGACAACGCATCACGCAGTGTCACGCCCGGCCTGCAGAAAGATGCGGACACACGAGCCGCCGAGCGTGAGATGGCGGACGCCCTGGGGCTCGCCATCGAGATCGCGCCGGGCAAGGGTGAAGCTGGTGAAATCATCATCCGCTATCGCTCGCTCGAACAATTCGAGGTCGTGCGCAAGAGGCTTATCGCCTCCTAGAGAGCGAGATCCGATAAAATCAAAACCATACCGCCTAGGCGGAGACAGGTTTTTCGGAAACATCGAGCTTGGAACAAATACAGAGATCAGGATCGTCGTAAAATGATCCTGATCCAGAGAATGTCGCGCCGCTGCTGGCGCCCGATCAGTGCTGGGGCCGGAACTCGATCTGCGTGCGAACGCCGACATCCGGTTCGCCGCTGGTGATATTCGACTTCACGATCTCCCATCCAAATGTAATCGGATTGGACGAGGACGCCCAGACCATCGCATCCGATAGCTGGAATTCCAGCATCGTCAACTCGGGATCGTCCTTCCCGTTGAACCAGGCCGCGACGACCGTGTTCCAGTATTTCTCGATTCGCTCCCGGTCCTTGTTGACCATAAGTTGGCCAGCGAGACAGGCGTGATAATCATGGTCTTCGCCGACGACAGCGAAATGGGCGCGCTTGCCCGCGCCGACCGTCTGAACGAGATCGCTGTTCTGTTTGGTAAAGAACCATATGCGGTTGCCTTCAGGGTCGAGCTGCGGCGCCATTGGCTGCAAGTGCTGTCCTGCGCCTTCAACGCCGAGCATACCGGCTCGCACATCTTCCAGCTCTTCCCAAAGCTGGCCTTCCGGATTTGTGCGTGTTTTCTCAAGATCGGCTATTGCATTCCTCACCTTCTGCAGGCGCGAACCCGCAATGCAGTTCGGCGCTGCTGTCGAACTTGCTGAGAATGCAACGACGGGGAGGGACGTTGGTTCCGAATGGCGGCCGATGAACAGTTCCGCAGATCTAAGCGGCCGAACGCTTAGCACCCCGGCAAAGCCTGAGAATGAAATCGGAGACCAGCGCGTCTTCCAGAGCGGGCTTGAGCCGCGTCTGACGAAGGACTTCGTTCGCGAGAGCAATCGCGGCAGCCACCTCGACGAGACGCCAGCGCGCCGTCTGCGCCTTGATCGCATCCTTCTGCCGGAAATGTAGCGGCGGCCGCAACCTTGAAACCGCGACATCGAAGCTCGAACCGCCATCAATCGCCGCCAGAATGAAATGCAGCTTTTGCAGATGCCCGGTAAACAGTGTCAGGAAAACCTGCGCCGGAGTGCCGGACTTGATCAGCCCCTCCAGATGGAGCAGGGCCGATGCGGCATTGCCGGACATCGTATCGCTGATGGCCGCGTCGAATGCGTGAGCCGACGCGTCCCCGACGATCGCCTCGACATGGTCCAACGTGATTTCCTTCTCTCCGAGCGTATATAGCGTGAGCTTGACGATCTCCGCACGCGAGACCGCCCAATCCGCGCCGAGAAGCTGCGCCAGCCGCGCTTCCGCTTCCCCCGAAATGGTTAGCCCGGCGTTCTGGACCTCCTCCCGGATAAGCTGCGCCAGGCTGCGATTATCCGCGCCATAACAGGCAATGGCCGCGGCATTTTTGGCTTTCTCGAAAATCTGGCGAATCTTGGCGTCGCGCTTCAGGTTGCCTGCTTCAACGACAATGTGGGCAGCAAGCGGCGAACCGTCGAGCAGCTCCTGCAGCATTGCAGGCTGAAGCTGCGGTCCCTGCTTGACCGCGATGATCGGACGCCCACCGAACATGGCAAGGCTTCGCGCTTCACTGGCAAGGCGGCCCGGCGTGGCGCCAAGATCCTGCTCGCTAAGCCGGATGATCTCGCCCGGAGGTTTCGAGGCGTCCTTCAGGCGATCGGCAATCATCCTGGCCACCTCGGCGACTTGCCCGGCATCGGTGCCATGCACGAGAAAAGCGTCGATCTTCTCCGCACCGGATTTGAGAATGCTTTGCAGTTCATTCGTCTTCAGGGCAACCATCGGTAAGCTTTGCGATCCGTTTCAAGCGTTCCGCAAAATAGGCCCGAACCGGCGCCGGTGCAATGGAGCCTGTGGCGGTCGCGCTTTAGCCGGGCTTCTGCACCGCCTGGGAGGGGAATGCTGGGGCTTCTCAGACGGTGCAGCAGGTGGCAACGATCACGCTGCGGTCTTGTCGCAGACCTCCCGGAGCAGGACTTCTTCCAGAGTGTTCAGCATGATCGTTCTCGCCACAGGGTAACCGCCATTGTCGTAGGCGCGACCGGCTGCCCAGGAGAAGACGGCATCGAGCACGGCCCGATCCGACAGACCGCTTTCGCTCGCTTCGGCGAGAAGACGGTCCAGTTGAGTATCCAGCGCGTGATTTTCACCGCGCCTGGAGGCTGATTGCGCGAGCTTGTGTACAGGCGAAGTTGCATCCACCAGATTCTGCTCCTTGAAATGGACAGTCACATCCTGAAATTGTCAGCGGCGTATGCGCGCTACTGGTATCGATACGTTTCAGCCGAAGAAATGGATTACCAGCAGATTACGTAATTCACCTTATACAACAGTGAATAAGTGCTTCATCAGCAAATATTTGCAAATATCGAGCGGTAATTAAAATCAATCGCGCTTGATTCCTATCTAAGCTTGTATATGTCTTGCAACGTCTAAAAGCGTCTAATCCGGAAGGCTGCGCATGACCGAAAGTTGGAGCGCCATTGTCAGGAATTACCGCCTGCGCCATTCCCTGACCCAATCGAGGCTTGGACTGATGCTGGGCGTCTCCCAGCGGACGGTTTCGCGCTGGGAACGCGGGCAGGACACGCCGAGTCTGACGCTGCAGAAGCGATTGCGCGATCTGAGCCGCAGCCCGGACAGCCTGCTTGCAAAACGCCTTTTCGCAGCCGTTGAAAATTGCCCGGCTCCACGGGCGCTTTCGCGTTTTCCCAGTCTCCGGCTGCTTGCCTTGTCGCCAGCCGCAATCAGGAAGAGACCGACGATCACGGAGTGGATCGGGCATGACCTGACCAGGATCGCGAGCGGCGTGCTTGCCGAGATGCTGGACGATCAAATCCTGCAGAAGAGCATCGCGAATGGCGAGATCGCCTGCGTCCGCACGACAACCCGGAGCGTATTGCGCACGGTCGAAGCGCCATCGATCCAGACTTACCGCACGACGATCACCTATTTCCTGCAGGATGGAACGCTTTACAGCGATGCCGTGTCCATGCCGGGTCTACCGGACGACGAATGCGGCTACACGCCCGTCCCGATGGACACAGTCACCGGGAGCTGATCATCCGGGCGCTGCGGATACGGAGTCCGCAATACGATCCTCGGGGTTCGATGGCTTTTATTCACCGATCCGGCACAATGCTTCCCAGACACGGCGGTCGTGCGCCGGCACAATGACGACACTGCCGTCGCCGAAGAAATCGTGGCTTTCGGGGAAGCCGAGATATGGACCGTCCGAAAACGCATAAACCCGACACCGAGACCCGCATTATTCGGTCCGCACCGAAGCATCGCGCGCATTCCGCATGAAAGGATCGATCCAGTGAAACCGGAGAGAATGATCCATGATAACCTGCTTCATCCGCTACGAGATCGACCCGCGCAAGACCGAGCAATTCAGGCATTACGCATGGAACTGGGGCCAGGCCATTCCACGGTGCGGAGCGCAGCTCATCGGGTATTACGCACCGCACGAAGGTTCGGCAACGACCGCATATGGCGTGTACAATATCGAAAACCTGGCAACCTACGAAGCCTATCGAGCAAGGCTTGCAGCCGATCCGCTCGGCCGTCAGAATTACGAATTCGCCCAACGCGAGGAGTTCATCCGGCGGGAAGAGCGCATATTCCTGAAACTGGCTTCAGCGCCGCATGCATCAATGGTCAAGGCATGATCGCAGTGATTTTCGAAGTGTACCCCGGCGACGGAAACCGCGAGGCCTATCTGGATATTGCCGCCGAGTTGCGGCCTCTTCTTGAGCAGGTTGACGGTTTCATTTCGGTCGAGAGGTTTGAAAGCCTGACGACGCCGGGAAAAGTGCTGTCGCTGTCGTTCTTCCGCGATGAGGATGCGCTGCGGCGATGGCGGTCGCTCGAGAAGCACCGCGCGGCGCAGAAAGCCGGACGGGGCGCGCTGTTCGACGATTACCGGCTTCGGGTGGCGAGCGTCATCCGCGACTATGGCATGTTCGATCGGGACCAGGCGCCGGCGGACTCCAGAAGCGTCCACGAGTGAAGGGCGCGTCCGAAATCTTCGCCGGATGCGTCAGACTTCGCGAATCCCGAAAATCCGGCGCAGGGCTTCATGGCCGCCGGGCGTAATATCGAGGGCCCGCGTTCCCTCGATCCGGCGCACGAGACGTTTTTCCATGAAGTGGCTGCATATTGCAGCGCCGACAACGCCCGCAATATGCGGACGCCGCTCGCTCCAGTCGAGACAAGGGCGGCAGAGCGGCCGGGCTGACGCAGGCCTCGATCCCTGCGCCGGCGGAACCGGTATTCCCGCATTGGCGAGATAGGCCAGTCCGCTTTCCGTCACGAGCCCGGCCTCGTCGCCAAATTCGACCGCCCCTCGCGCGATGAGCGCATCGCTGATCGCAACGCCCAGACGGCCGGCAAAATGGTCGTAGCATGTGCGGGCGCGGCGCATGGCTTCGTCGCGCGGGCCGATGCTGATGCGGCGAGGCCTCCCGGGGCGCTTCGCCGCGATCTGCATGACGCCTTCCAGCATCCGCGCAACATCGGCGGAAGCAATTTGATGATAGCGATGCCGGCCTTGCCGTCTGACCGACAGCAAATCCGCCTGCGAGAGACGTGCGAGATGGCCGCTCGCGGTTTGCGGCGTGACGCCGGCCGCGCGGGCGAGTTCCGCCGCGGTCAGAGCCTTGCCATCCATGAGCGTGATCAGCATTGCCGCGCGCGCCGGCTCACCCATCAGAGCCGCAATTTCGGCAATTCGGTTCGTGTTGATCATGTCAATCGAGCCTCCGGCGCATAATCTAGCATAACGCCGGACGGGACAGTTCGGTGGCCGCCGAACTGTCCGCGCCGGACCGGCCCGCTTTCATACATGCGTGGAGGCAACCGCGCCGGTCACATCACCGACGCGACTGAGCGCAGCCAGCAGTTCCCGCACATCGTCCGCGCGAACAGGCTTGGAAACATACGCCGCCGCGCCCAGTTCGCGACAGGCGGCAACATCGTCGGGGAAGTTCGGGACGCCCAGCATCACCACCGGTATCTTACTGTAGCAGGCTTCCGTTTTCAGATGCCGAAGCAACTCGAAGCCGGTCATTCGCGGTATGTCGATATCGAGCAGGATCATGTCAGGCGTTGGGAATAAGCCTTCGCTCGCTGTTTCGATCTGCGCCAGGTAATCCATCAGCGCCGCGCCGCTATTGGCGGTGCGGAACTCGGCCGTCACCCCGCTCTGGCGCAGAATCCGCTGCGTCGCAAGGATGTCCTCCTCGTCATCGTCAACAATCAGAATGGTCGTCAGCGTGACGTACATCATGAACGCTCCGGCCGGACCAGCGATCTTTTCGGTATGGATACTGTAACGACCGTTCCGTGTTCCGGAGCCGGATCGGCCCGGATCGTCCACTGATGACGCTCGCAGATCCTCCTGCACACCGCCAGCCCCAGGCCGGAACCATCGGCGATGCCAGCATCATGAAGCCGCGTGAACGGCTCGAACATCTTCCAGCCATAGGTCGGATTGAAGCCGATGCCATTGTCGGTGACGGTGCATAGCAGCGCGTTGCCGGCCGGATCAGGACGAACGGAGATCCGGATGACCGGCGGCCGGGCTTCATGCCGGAATTTGATTGCGTTGACAAGCAGATGCCTGAAAAGCGCTCCGAGCATGTCCGGATCACCGACGACGCGCTGGGCAACGTCATGGCTCACGATTGCCCCCGCGTCCGAGATCGTCCCCGCCAGATCTTCGACCGCGCCGTCCACAAGCGCTGACAGTTCAACTTCCCTCTTCTCCATCGGGCGGCTGCATATGTGCGAATAGGCGAGCAGATCCTGGATGAGGCGATCCATCCGCCTGGCGCCGCCTGTCATCGTATCGATGAAATGCTGGCCGTCCGCATCGAGCCGGTCGCGGTAATCCTGCTGCAGGAAATCGCCGAAGACCTGGATCTTGCGCAGCGGTTCCCGAAGATCATGAGCCGCCGAATGAATGAAGCGCTCCATATTCTCGTTGGCCTGTTCGAGCGCGGTGTTCTTGGCCTCGATTTCGCGGAAAGCCGCGTTCTTCTCGGAAACGTCGACAAGCACGCCAAGGCTGCGCTTCAATCCGGTAACCGCCTCATCATCAAGGGTCGCGGAAAGGTCCACATCCATGACGGAGCCGTCTTTTCTGATGAACTGGTAGGGAATATCCTTGCAATAGCCGTCTCGCCAAAAGGCGGGTATCGCAACGTCCCAAGCATATTTTTTCGATGCCTCGCTCATGAACTCGACGGATTTCCTGCCGATCACCTCGGCGCGCTCATATCCGAGTTCCTCCAGCCAGAGATTGCTGACTTCGACGATGTCTCCGTTCTCGTTGATCGAGTGCATCATTGCCGGAGTGTTGCGATACAGCTCGATATAGTGCTGCCGCTGGATTTCCAGCTCGGCGTTGAGCCTGGAAAGCTGGCTTTGCTGGCTCTTCAGCTCGGTCACTTCAAGCTTGACGACCAGAATGGTCCGCTGGCCGGTTTTCCTGTCGAAGTAAGGTATCTTGTCGACGCGGGTCCACACGCTGGGCGCACCGTTTGCGCCGGGTTCTTCGCGGATTTCGGAAATTGGCCTGCCGGAGCTCAGAATCTGCAGGTCCTGATCGAGGCATCTTTGTCCGGTATCGCCGCCAAACTCACATGCCTTTTGGCCTTCCGCTTCCTCCACGGTCAGCTTCATCGACTCCGCCGCTGGCTGATTGAGCCGCAGAATCCGACTCTTGTCGTCCTTGTACCAGATCCGGACCGGCAAGCTGTCGAAAATGAACTGCAACTCGCGTTCGCGCCGTTCCAGCTCCGCGGATGCGCCCCTCAAGGCTGCTGCCTTGGTTTCCACCTCCTGTTCCATGCGCTTGAATTCTGTAATGTCGCGATGCGTGACCAGGATGCGGGAAGGATTTCCATCGTCATCGCGCACCAGGATGCCGCGACTGTGCATCCATACGGTCGATCCGTTCTTGTGAAAGCAGCGCAGTTGCTGATCGAGCGACCATCCCGGATGACAGGCGCTGCGGCAGTTCGCGCGCAGTTGTTGAAGATCGTCCGGATGAAGAAATTCGTCGCAAAGCTGGGAGAATGAGGACGCTGTGCCGGCGCTATAGCCCAGTCGGGCGAGGAATTCCGGGCTGATCCATCCGCTGTCAGGGTGGTCAATATCCCAGTACCAGAGACCGTCCATGCAGCCGACGCTCAGAAATTCGACGATTTCTCGATCGCGGCGAGCGAGTTCCAACAGCTCGATCTTCATGCCGAGATGCCGATCAGGCGTCCCCATAACGTCCAGCGTCAATGGTCGATCGTACGACGCCATAACTCAACTCTCTCCCACGCACGGCCTTCGGGCATGATAGGAGGGATCGGGTTTATCCTTCGCCAACGCTTATGATGAACATTGGCCCCTGAACGCATGGTCTTTTTTGAGCTAAATTGTCGGATAAACATCAGGGCGAAATACTCCGCTGGAAACTGGCAATGACAGACGTTCCCGCGCTGACGCAAATCGATCATGAGTCGGATTATGGGCGCTGGACGCTGCTCCGGCGCATGCCACCCGCCCCGTTGCTGCCCTATGTTGTCGAAATGCAGGGCTATTGCGAAGAAGACGGACCGCCCGTCACGCGGAAGGAACTGCCCTCCGGCATTGTGCCTATGATCCTTGTCTTCGGCCCCGGATTCGCCATTGAGGATCCGCGTGCGCCGGGAGGACGCAGACCACTCGATCGCAGCTTTGTCGCCGGGCTGCATGACAGCTACGCGATTGTCGGATCGGCTGGAAACGCACTATGCATGCAGATCGATTTCACACCGCTTGGCGCGCGGCGATTCCTGAATATTCCGATGGATCTGATTGCCGGGCAGGTTGTGGACCTTCGTGATGTCCTTCAGTCGCAGGCCGACCTGCTGGAGGAAAAGCTTGCGGACGCGCCGGATTGGGCAAGCCGGTTCGAAATCGTCGAGCAACTCCTGGTCGAGCGTCTGTCGCGGCCGGTTTCCAGCCACGCCGTTGTCAAAGCGGCTTTGGAGGAGATCCTTGCCCGGCAAGGCGATGTCCGCATTGGCTCTCTGGCACAACGTTTCGATCACAGCCGGAAACATCTCGTGACCCTGTTTCGCCGGGAAGTCGGACTGACGCCCAAGACATTCGCGCGGGTGATCCGGTTCGAGGGCGCCATGGGCCGGTTGCAGCAGGGCGCTTACGGGTCGCTCGCCGAGCTGGCGGCATCATGCGGATACGCCGATCAGGCGCATTTCAACCGGGATTTTCTGCGCTTTGCCGGCGAATGCCCCTCGCACCTCCTCGCCCGTATCCTGCCGGACGGCACCGGCGTCATGGCGGCGGCAAGGTAACAAACCTTCAAGACGGCAGACCCGCCCGGCCATATAAGGTGTAGCTCAACCCGCTGGAGCGAGATCCGCTAAAATGGACACCATCCGCGCCTGCGCGGGGACAAGTTTTTCGGAAAATCGAGCTCAAGACAAACAGATGCAGATCGGATCGTTTCCGCTAGAATTGATTCCGATCCAGGAGGATCACAAGATGAGCAGCACCGTCATACCTTGCCTGCGCTACCGCGATGCAACGCGGATGATCGATTGGCTTTGCGAAACATTCGGCTTCGAGAAGCAGTTGGTCGTTCCCGGACCGGACGGGACCATCGCGCATTCTCAGCTGACGCTCGGCGGCGGCATGGTCATGGTCGGCTCGGTCATGAAGGAAGAGAGCGAATGGGGCTGCCAGATCAAGCAGCCTGACGATGTGGGCCGCATCGAAACGCAAAGCCCCTATCTCGTCGTCGAAAATATCGACGCTCTCTATGAACGCGCACAGGCGGCGGGCGCTGAAATCGTGATGCCGATCCGCGATCAGGATTATGGTAGCCGCGATTTCATCTGCCGGGACCCGGAGGGCCATCTGTGGTCGCTCGGCACCTACAATCCATGGAAGGATAGGTCAGAGCACTCGCGAGACCCATCGCATTGCAGGCGGCGGGTATCGCTTCGCTCTACCCACCCTACAGAATCGATGTCAGCGCGTATGCGCGCAGGCGGGGATGGTTTCCATTTTCTCGGACCTCGCTCTCCGCGTCACGCCAGAGTGAGCGCGCCTTGCATGACCGGCACGCACTTGCCGCCGATATAGGTGGTGTTGACTGTGCCATTCGCCTTCTCGGCAACGGCGGCGAGCACGCTGGGCCGTCCCATGTCATCGCCTTGCGCGATGGTCCTGCTCAAGCGCAGATCAGCCTCCGGACGCAAAGCGGCCAGCAGGCCGATGAGGGCGACATTGGCGCTTCCGGTCGCCGGGTCCTCGTAAACGCCATAAAGCGGCCCGAACATGCGGGAGTGAATATCGGCAACACCGTCGTCGCTGAGAACATACAGATGAATGCCGGTGATCTCGTCGCGCGGCAGATGCGCCGAGAAGACTTCCATGCGCGGGGCGGCAGCGGCGAGCGCCTCGCGGCTTTTCAGCTCCGCGACCAGGAACGGCGCACCGCAGCTCGCCACGACCGGCGCATGATTGCCGGTCTCCACCGCATCCACCGGAAGGCTGCAAGCGTCCGCGACAATCTCCGGAGCAACAGCCCTGCCTTGCGTGAACTCTTGCGGAGACGCCAGACGTGCGCCAACCGTCTGCCCCCCCTCCTTCAGCAGTTCGATGCGGACGAGCCCGGCGATTTCCTCGAATTCCAGAACGCCGCCATCGAACCCTGCACCGGCTTTCTCCGCCTCACGGGCAAGAACATAGGCCGTGCCGACATTGGGGTGTCCTGCAAAAGGCATTTCGGCGCGCGGCGTGAAGATGCGGACCTGCGCCGTATGAGCCGGATCTTTCGGCGGCAGAACGAAGGTCGTTTCCGACAGGTTGAACTCGGCGGCGATGGCCTGCATCTGCTCAGCGGAAAGGCCGGCGGCGTTGGGAACCACGGCAAGCGGATTGCCGCCAAACTGCCTGTCGGTGAACACATCGACCGTGAAGAATTCGATTTGCATCGGTTAAGCCTTTCATGGGATCAGCAATTTGCTGAGGTGGAATTCACGAACGAAGGCCGCATGGTTTCAGACAGCAAAAAGCCGCCGGAAGGTCCAGCGGCTTCATTTTCCGATTGGATGTAGTCCGCAGTGTCCTTCTAGGCGTTGGCCGAGAAAAAGGCCGCCATTCGCGTGCGGATGGATTCGGCGATGGTCCGGGCTGCGCGGTCTTCAGCGTCGCGTTTGGCGCGAATATCGGCAAACACGGAGTCAGCCTTGTCATAGGCGGCCCGCGCGTTGTTGTTGCCTTCCAGCACAACCTCATTGTCGGTCAGCCGCACCAGCCTGAACTGCGAGTAGAGCTGATAGATCTGACCTTTGGGATCGCCGCTTGAATCCACGAGCGTATTCAAGACGGATTCGCGAACGGCAATGTCCAAGCGGAATTGTGGAACGTTCGGATCGCCGCCGCCGGTCGTCTTGAAGATCAGCTCGTTGCGCAGGCGCTGCCCGACACGTCCGGGAATAATCGAAATATCGACCGTCCGCATGACTTCTTCAAGTTCGGCGCCGCTCGCCGTCGGGCCATAGAGCGGCTGCCAACCGCATCCGCCCAGCGTCGTCAAGCCCACAAGCCCGGCAATGGCTGCGGCAGTTCTGATCCGTCTGGCAAATGCTCGCACCTTAATGCCCTCAAGCGACAACATTGACGATCCTTTGCGGCACAACGATCACCTTCTTGATTGCCCGCCCTTCGATGGCGCGTTTCACGCCCTCAAGATCAAGCGCTGCGGCTTCAACATCGGCTTTCGACGCATCGCGGGAAATTTGCAGCTCGTCCCGTCTCTTACCATTCACCTGTACGGCAATGGTAATCTTATCGTCAACGAGCAGGTCCCGTTCAGCCTCTGGCCAGGGCTGTTTTACGATCAGACTGTTGTAACCGAGCCGCGACCAGCACTCTTCAGCCAGATGCGGCATCATCGGTGCGAACATTTGCGTAAAAAGCTCAGCCGATTCCCTCACCGCCCAGTCTAGGCTGGAATCTTTGGCCTTTTTTTGGCCCTGCATCGCCGTCGCCAACTTATTCGCAAGATCGTAGAGCGCCGCAACCGCTGTGTTGAAGCGCAATCCCTCAATATGCTTGCCGACCGCGTCGAGCGCCTTGTGCGTTGCCCGGCGCAGCTCTTCGGCGGCGGGCGTGAAGGCCTTTGGACGCTTCGCACCCTTCTTCGCGCCGATCTCCGCCGCTTCATCGACAAGCCGCCATGCACGCTGCGTGAAGCGCCACGCGCCCTGCACGCCTTCGTCGCTCCAGAGCACGTCACGCTCAGGGGGCGAGTCCGACAACACGAACCAGCGGGCGGTGTCCGCGCCGTAATGCGAAACAAAGGTCACCGGATCGACGGTGTTCTTCTTCGACTTCGACATTTTCTCCGCGGCACCGATGGTGATCCGCTTGCCCGTATCGACATGGACAGCCTTGCGCTCGCCGCCCTCGCCTTCGATCCGCACATCGGCGGGGTTGATCCACTCGCCGGCATCGCTCCTGTAGGTCTCGTGAATCACCATGCCCTGCGTGAACAGGCCGTCGAACGGTTCGTCGAGATCGACATGGCCGGTCGCGGACATGGCGCGCATGAAGAATCGCGAATAGAGCAGGTGCAAGATCGCATGCTCGACGCCGCCGATATATTGATCGACGGGCAGCCAGTAATCGACGGCCTTGCGGTCCACGGGGGTTTCAGCGTGCGGCGAGCAGAAACGCGCAAAATACCACGAGGAGTCCACGAACGTGTCCATCGTGTCGGTTTCGCGCTCGGCCTTGGCGCCGCATTTCGGACAATCGACATTCTTGAAGGTCGGATGCCGGTCAAGCGGATTACCCGGCTTGTCGAAGGTGACGTCCTCCGGCAGCATCACCGGCAAATCCTCGGCGGGCACAACGCCGCACTTCTTGCAGTGAATGACCGGGATCGGGCAGCCCCAGTAACGCTGGCGGGAGATGCCCCAGTCGCGCAGGCGGTAATTGACCTTGCGCTTGCCCTTGCCGCGCTTCTCCAGCCGGGCCGCGACCTCGTTCTTCGCCTCGTCGACGCTCATGCCGTCGAGGAAACTGGAATTGGCGATCTTTCCGGGGCCGGTGTAGGCCTCGTCGCCAACGTCGAATGTGGCCGCATCCTCGCTTTCCGGCACGACGACCGGCGTCACGTTCAGCTCATATTTGCGGGCGAAATCGAGGTCGCGCTGGTCATGGGCCGGGCAGCCGAAAATCGCGCCGGTACCGTACTCCATCAGAATGAAATTCGCGACGTAGACTGGCACGGTCACGCCCTTTTCAAAGGGATGCGCGGCCTTCAATCCGGTGTCGCAGCCCTTTTTCTCGGCGCGCTCGATGTCCTCCTCGCTGGTGCCCATGCGATGGCACTCGTCGATAAAATCCTGCAGCGCCTTGTCTTTCTTCGCCAGCGCCTTCGCCAGCGGATGGTCAGGCGAAACGGCGCAGAACGACATGCCGAAGATCGTGTCCGGTCTCGTGGTGAAGACTTCGAGCGTCTTGTGCCCTCTTGGCAGCGCTTCGCCTTCCAGCGAAAACTGCATCAGCAAGCCCTCGGAACGCCCGATCCAGTTGCGCTGCATCAGCCGCACCTTGTCCGGCCAGCGCTCCAGACGGTCCAGCGCCGACAGCAGATCCTCGGCATATTCGGTGATCTTGAGGAACCACTGGCTCAGTTCGCGCTGTTCGACCAGCGCGCCGGAACGCCAGCCGCGTCCGTCCACGACCTGCTCATTGGCCAGCACCGTATTCTCGACCGGGTCCCAGTTGACCTTGCTCTTTTTCCGATAGACCAGTCCCTTGTTGAAGAAATCGACGAACAACCGCTGCTGCTGCTCGTAATACTCCGGGTCGCAGGTCGCCAGTTCGCGGCTCCAGTCCAGAGACAGACCCATCTCCTTGAGCTGCTCGCGCATCGCCGCGATCTGTGCGTAAGTCGACTCCTTGGGGTGAATGCCCTGCTGCAGCGCCGCATTCTCCGCCGGCAGGCCGAAGGCGTCCCATCCCATCGGATGCAGGACGTTGTGGCCCTTGGCAGTCATGTAGCGCGCTACCACATCGCCCATCGTGTAGTTGCGGACGTGGCCCATGTGGATGCGGCCGGACGGGTAAGGGAACATCTCAAGAACGTAGTATTTCGGACGCGATTCGTTCTCTTCCGTACGGTAAACGTCGGCTTCGTCCCAGACGGAACGCCAATGCTTTTCGCGCTCGGCTGCATTATATCTTTCGGCGGCCATGAACTTTGTCTTCGTGCTTTGGATTGAGCCGCTTCGGCGCGGCGGAACTCGGTGTGGTATCCAGCCGAAAAAGGTGGGTACGGTCAAGGAAAGCTTAAGGCCACGCCACAAATATCTTTAGCTTTGAGCGAGGGACGGCATGAAAAAACACGAAAGCTTGCATGAAGGGCTTGCCGCAATTCGCTCGCGCATGGCTGCCGTGGCGCACGATGCCGGGCGGGAGCCGGAAGAAATCGCGCTGATCGCCGTATCGAAAACCTTTGGCGCGGACGACATTCAACCTGTCATCGACGGAGGCCAGCGGGCTTTTGGCGAAAACCGTGTGCAGGAAGCGCAAGGCAAGTGGCCCGGCTTGAGAGAGACGACACCGGATATCGAGTTGCACCTTATCGGACCGCTGCAGTCGAACAAGGCAAAGGACGCCGTCGCGCTGTTCGACGTCATTCACACCATCGACCGGCCCAAGATTGCCCGCGTCATCGCGCAGGAAATGGCGGCGCAGAAACGGACGCCGACACTTTTCATTCAAGTCAACACGGGCGACGAACCACAAAAGGCCGGCGTTTCATTGGCCGATGTTGCGGCGTTTCACGCGCAGTGCCGCGATGAATTTCAGCTCCCGATCGACGGCTTGATGTGCATCCCGCCAGTTGACGAGGACGCCGAACCTCATTTCAGACGCCTCGCAGAAACCGCCGGCGAACTTGGACTGTCCGGACTAAGCATGGGGATGAGCGCGGACTTCGAAACGGCGATCCGCTGCGGCGCGACACATATCCGGGTCGGCTCGGCGATCTTTGGCGCGCGGCCGACACCGCAATCCGCCTCTTAAAGCAAATTTCAGCGATCCCGGCGATGCTTCGGCGTGGGACCAGCAACGGGACGGAGCCGATGGATCTCAGCCGACTTGTGTATTTCAGCAGCGCGACAGGCCCCGGCGACGTCGGCGGCATTCTCACCGCTGCCAAACTGAACAACAAGCGGAAGCAGATCACCGGCGCTCTCTGGTTTGACGGAAATTTCTTTCTTCAGGTTCTTGAAGGCGATCGCTCGACGATCTCGGAGACTTTCCAAAGAATATCGAAAGATCCCCGGCACAAAGACATTATCCTGGTTGAATGCAAATCGATTGAAGATCGGCAGTTCTCGCAATGGACCATGGGCTATTATGCAGATACACATAAAAACAGAGCCCACATATTAAAATACTCGAACGAAAATGTCTTTGACCCTCGCTTCATGACTTCCGAAAATCTTGTAAGGATGATGACGGATCGTGAGCTGGTCAAGCTGCTCGCATAGTAGGCTCCTTCGCGCCTCGACGAGGACCCTACATGGCGCGGCTGGTGGGAACCATCTTTCGGATAGGTGATTTCTTCGATCAGTTCGTCTAGTAGTAGTCTGGGTTGAGCGTTTCACCATGAGGCATGTCTCCAGCGAAACGCCATCCCGCCTGGATGAACAGGCGGAGCGAACATGGCGAATGACACATTAACTCGACTTGCCCAGACGATAGCCGCAAGGCGCAATGCGGAGCATGAACGCTCCTATACGCGCCAGCTTCTCGACGCAGGCGCCGCAAAATGCGCACGCAAATTCGGCGAAGAGGCCGTAGAAACCGTCGTGGCTGCATTGAGCGAGGACAAGGACGCCCTCAAGGCCGAAGCGGCGGATACGCTCTATCATCTGCTGGTTCTGCTCGAAGAGCGTGATGTTGCGCTGGAAGATGTTTTCGCCCTTCTAGACGAGCGGATGAGCCAGTCGGGTGTGGTGGAAAAAGCTTCGCGGGCTGAAACCGCGAGTTGATATGATGCTCAATCGAATTGGCCAGCCATCCCGCCTCGAATTCTCGCCATATCGTATTTTTACCCGTGCAGAATGGGCAAAACTGCGCGCCGACACGCCCATGACCCTTGCCGTCGAGGAAGTCGATCAGCTTTCCGGCGTCATTGACCGGATTTCAGCCGACGAGGTCGAGGACATCTATCTGCCCCTGTCGCGGCTTCTGAACCTGTATGTTTCGGCCGCGCAAAAACTGCACTCGGAAACAGCAACCTTCCTTGGCAGGCACGACGGCAAGATGCCCTTCATCATCGGAGTCGCCGGCAGCGTCGCCGTGGGCAAGAGCACAACGGCCCGCGTCCTGCGCGCATTGTTGGCCCGATGGCCGCATCATCCCCGCGTCGATCTCGTGCCGACCGACGGATTTTTGCTGCCGAACGAGGTGCTTGAAGAACGCGGGATCATGAACCGCAAGGGGTTTCCCGAAAGTTTCGACCAGAAGGCGCTGCTGCAGTTCATGGCCGACGTGAAGGCCGGACGGCCCGATGTCAGGGCGCCGGTCTATTCGCATTTCGACTACAATATCAGGCCCGGCGAGCATATCGTCGTCGATCGGCCGGACGTGCTGATCGTCGAGGGGCTCAACGTGCTCCAGCCGGCAAAATTGCCGCGCGACGGCGAAGCAATCCCGTTCGTGTCGGATTTTTTCGACTTTTCGATCTATATCGACGCGCCGCCGGATACGATCGGCGACTGGTATGTTGCGCGTTTCGATCGCCTTCGCCATACGGCGTTCCGGCATCCCGATGCCTATTTCCATCGTTATGCGAAGCTCAGCGACGAGGAAGCGCATCAGACGGCGCGCGATATCTGGCGACGGATCAACCTGAAGAATCTGAAGGAAAACATCCTGCCGACGCGGCGGAGGGCTGCCCTGATCCTCAACAAGGGCAAGAACCATTCCATCGAAACGGTCTGGTTGCGAAAGCTGTAAACGCAAATTCTCGCGGGCGCATGTTACATCAATTATGGTCAAAAAAATCACATAATCGCCACAATTTCGTGAACGCCCATTGCTACGAGTGAACAATTACCCCAATTCAGTTGTTATGAACCTGTAGCAGCCTTGCGCTGTCTAAAGGAAAGACGGGGGTGCTGCGCCGAACTGGCAATGGAGCACTCGAATGTGGGACACGACAACAAACCACGCGAACGATCAGATGCGCCGCCTCAATGAGCGCATAGCTGAAGTCGCCGCCGATTATAGCCGCATGCGTCTGCAGCGAAAATTGTCGCTTCAGGCCGGCGATATCCAGCGGGCGAAGGATCTTCACAAGCGGCTGCACGCGCTGAACAACAATCTTGCATTGCTGGCCGGTCAGCTCAGACAGTCCGAAAGCGTTCAGAAATTAGCATGAGGCGCAGAGCCAGCTTCTATCAGACCAGATTTTTGGAAATGGTGTATTCATTCCACCGATCTCGCTCTATAGAAGGTTCTGCGCCTTCGCCAGCTCCGCAAGCGACGTCTCCGGCCTCGGCCCGATATGCGAGATGATTTCAGCTGCGGCAATGCTTGCAAGACGTCCGCAGTCCCGCAAATTATGGCTACGCGCATAGCCGAAGAGAAATCCGGCCGCGTATAAATCGCCTGCCCCGGTTGTATCCACGAGTCGCTCCACCGGCTCAGCCTCGATCTCTATCACCTTCTCCGGCGTCAATATCCACGAACCCTTTTCACTTCGCGTGACGGCGACGAGCGGACAATCCTGCCGCAAGAGCTTGCAGGCCTCGGTCAGATCGTCGGTTTCGTAAAGCGCAAGGACTTCTCGATGGTTCGCAAAAAGCAGGTTGACGCCGCTGCGTATGAAATCCAGGAACGACTGCCTGTGCCGCTCGACGCAGAACGGATCGGACAGCGTCAGCGACACCGTGGTTTTCGCATCGCGCGCGATGTTCGCAGCGTCGTAAAAGGCTTGTTTCGCATTCGGCCCGTCGAACGCGTAGCCTTCCAGGTAGAGCAGTTTGGAATTACGGATCAATTCGGGGTCGAGTTCGGCGCTGCTCAGTTCGGTGTTTGCCCCGAGAAAGGTATTCATGGTGCGCTCGCCATCGGGCGTCACCAGGATGAGACAGCGCCCGGTCGGCGCGCCGCCCTCGACCGGCGCATTCTTGAAGGTCACGCCGATCGAGCGCAGATCGTGGCCGAAAACCTCGCCGAACTGATCGTTCGCGGTACGCCCCATGAAGGCGGCCTTGCCGCCCAGCGATGCGATCCCGACGCAACTGTTCGGCACGGTGCCGCCGCTGACCTCGACCGCCGGTCCCATTTCGGAATAAAGCCGCGTCGCCTCCTCGGCGTCGATCAGGCGCATGATCCCCTTGTCCAGGCCCTGCTTCTGAATAAAGTCGTCGTCGCACCGGGCAATGATGTCCACAATCGCACTTCCCAGACCCACGACATCATGAAGCGGCTGCACCATTCTCTTTCCTCTCAGCTTTTAAAATCGGTCGGCGTCGTCTTCGGCTCATACAGACACAAATCGGCGATCAGGCAGCGCGGACATTCCGGCTTGCGCGCCTTGCAGACATAGCGCCCATGAAGAATGAGCCAGTGATGGGCGTGCAGGAGAAACTCTTCCGGCACGATTTTTTCAAGCGCGAGTTCGATCGCAAGCGGCGTATTGCCCGATGCAAGGCCGGTCCGGTTGGCGACACGGAAGATATGCGTATCGACAGCGAGCGTCGGTTCGCCGAAAGCAATATTCAGAACCACATTCGCCGTCTTCCGCCCGACGCCGGGCAGCGCTTCCAGCGCCGCACGATCCGCGGGCACCTCGCCGCCGTGGCTTTCGATCAATGCGCGCGATAGAGCGATAACATTTTTGGCCTTGTTTCTGAACAGGCCGATCGTCTTTATTGCCTCGCGCACGCGGTCTTCGCCAAGCGCGAGCATTTTCTCCGGCGTATCCGCTTCCGCGAAAAGCGCCCGTGTCGCCTTGTTGACCCCCGCATCGGTCGCCTGGGCGGAGAGGACGACCGCGACCAGCAACGTGAATGCGTTCACATGCTCAAGCTCGCCCTTCGGCTCCGGATTGGCCGCCTGAAAGCGCGCGAAGATTTCACCGATCGCCGAAGGGGGCAGCTTTTTTACGCCCGTTGCCGGCGCGGCGGGTCTGGTCTTCGGTTTTGACACGAAGTTTTCTGTTTCCTGTTGACCGGCAAGCGAATTATGATCGGACTTCATGAGCGATATTCAGAACTCCAACATGACATCCACGTCAGATTTCAGCGCTGTTTTGCTGCCGCATCGGTCCCTTGGGCGCAAGGGTTTTATTACGCTGATGACCATTGTCAGCGCTCTCAGCTTTTTCACGGGCGTGATCTTCTTCGTTCATGGCGCATGGCCGGTCATCGCATTTCTTTGCCTCGACGTGTTGCTGATCTATGTCGCGTTCCGGCTCAACTATCGCGCAGCCCGCATCTACGAGACGGTCGATCTGAGCGATGGCGAACTGCGCGTTACTCGTGTCTACCCTTCCGGACGCGCGGATAGCTGGAGCTTCAATCCCTATTGGGCGCGGCTTGAGCTGGAAGAATACGAGTCCGGCGGAAACAAGCTCATCGTACGCTCGCATGGCCGCGCACTCCGCTTCGGAAACTTTCTGAGCGACGACGAGAAACGCAGCTTCGCGCACGCTTTGCGCCAGGCGCTTCAAGATATGCGCGGCGTTCGCATCTGACTATTCCGCGAACTCGCGTTTCTCGGCAACAGTGCCGTCTTCATTCAGGCGGTACAGAATTGGCGCGCCAGTGGCAAGATTGAGCTGCAGGACCTCCTCACGGCTCAGATTGTCCAGCTTCATCACGAGCGAACGCAGCGAATTGCCGTGAGCGGCGATGATCACGTTCTTTCCTGCGCGCACTTGGGGCCAGATCGCCGTCTCGTAATATGGCAAGGTCCGCGCGGCCGTATCCTTCAGGCTTTCGCCACCGGGCGGTGGAATATCGTAGGAACGCCGCCAGATGTGAACCTGCTCCTCGCCCCAGCGCTTGCGGGCATCGTCCTTGTTCAGCCCGGACAGATCGCCGTAGTCGCGCTCATTCAGCGCCTGATCCTGGATCGTCTCAAGCCCCGTCTGGCCCAGCTCTTCGAGAATGATCGTGAGCGTCCGCTGTGCCCGCTTCAACACGCTGGTAAAGGCGATGTCAAAATGCAGGCCGGCCGCGCGCAGCAACTTTCCGGCGCGGTGCGCCTCTTCGACGCCGGTCTCCGTCAAATCGGGATCGCGCCAGCCGGTAAAGAGGTTGAGCTTGTTCCACTCACTCTCACCGTGGCGAACGAGTACCAAGCAATTGTCCATCTCTGCCCTTTCAGCGAAGGCGCATCGGCTCATGCGCCTTCGACATAAAGATCAAGCCGCGCTAGTGCAGCCCCAGAACATCCTGCATCGAGTAGAGTGCAGGCGGCTTGCCTTTGCCCCAAAGCGCGGCCCGCACCGCCCCCCGTGCAAAAAGATGACGGTCGCCCGCGCGATGGGTCAACTCGATCCGCTCGCTTGGCCCCGCGAAGATCGCCGTATGGTCGCCGATCACGTCACCCCCGCGCAAGGTGGCGAAGCCGATATCTCCGCGTCCGCGCACACCGGTCTGGCCGTCGCGAACGCGCACGGAATGATCCTCAAGCCCGATATGGCGTCCTTCCGCGGCGGCGTTGCCGAGCATCAGAGCCGTACCGGACGGCGCATCGACCTTCATGCGGTGATGCATTTCGAGAATTTCAATATCATAGTCGGGACCAAGCGTTTCTGCGGCTTTCTTCACCAGCGCCGCCAGCAGGTTGACGCCGAGGCTCATATTTCCGGACTTCACGATAACGGCATGGCGCGAGGCCGCCAGAATCGCCTCTTCGTCATGCGTGGTCAGCCCCGTCGTTCCGATGACGTGCACGATACGCGCCTGCGCAGCCAACCCGGCATGTTCCACCGTTGCGGCAGGCGTCGTGAAATCGATCACACCTTCGGATCGTGTGTATAGCTCCAGCGGATCGGCCGTGATGGGGATGCCAAGCTTGCCGATGCCGGCCAGTTCACCGAGATCCGCGCCGATCGCATCAGCCCCCTCCGGCTCGGTTCCACCTGAAATAGAACAATCCGGCATATCATGAATGACGCGCGCGATGGCCTGCCCCATCCGTCCCGCCGCGCCCATAATCGCAAGTTTCATGAGCCTTCCAACGCTGCAATTTGTTATAATTACCGAAGGCTGCCCTATAGCAGCCATTGCCCTCGACATAAAGCACGCCTGCGCCCTGCCAGCGCTTTTTCACCGTTAACCGATGGATCCTCGATGAACCGCCTGACATCCCCGCTCGCCATTGGTCTGATCGGCCTCCTCCTTGCAGGCAGCATGGATGCAAACGCGCAGCCAGCTCAAAGCCGCTATGTGAAGTTCAATCTCGACACATGCACCGTGGTTGAACGGGATGAAGAAAGCGCGTCCGCCGTCCAGCACTGCAAGGGCTCAGACGGTTCTACGTTTTATGTCGCGGAGGGTGATTTACGCTTCTTTCTTGGCTACGGTCCGAACGGCAGGGAACAACGCTCTTTCCGCCAGACGCTTCCACCGTTCAACAGCATAAACGATACGTTCGAGCTGAGATTCTGGACCGGAGCGGAAAAGCCGCACGCCACGATATTATGTTATTTCACCGACTCCGGCATGGGCGACGGAAGCCCGAAAGGTCAGGTTCTGGTCGTCACGAAACTGGACGGCATTGACGCCTGCCACATGGCTTATGTGGATGCGCTGGCCAATCCGAACGCGAATGAGCTTGCGCGGCAAGCAGCCGACAGCGGCGAGAATTTCAACTGCGCCACGGACGAACCGCGAATTGTCGGCGAGAGCGTCAAGAGCCCACTGTAGCGGGCAGGCGGCAGGAGATCGACGGGTTACGCCGCCAGCGGTTCGAATAGCTGTCGATAGCCGACGGCATCTTCATCGAAGATGATGTCGGATTGGCGAATGTTGCGCGCCAGCGCCAGCCCTTCCAGAGACCGCGCCCGGCTGAGCGCAACATAAGCCTGACCGTGCGCGAAGGTGCCACGCCCGAAATCGACATAGACCTTGTCGAGCGTCATGCCCTGGCTCTTGTGGATCGTCAGCGCCCAGGCGAGACGAACCGGGAGTTGTCGAAACGATCCGGCGATCGTTTCCGCCATTTCGCCGGTTTCCGCATCGTGTTCATAGCGGATATTTTCCCACGTAACCGGCTCAAGCTCATGCTCTTCGCCGTCAACCTCGATCCACACGGTTCTGCCCTCGATCCGCGAGACGCGCGCCTGCGTTCCGTTGACCCAGCGTTTGTCCGGGTCGTTTCGCAGCAGGACGACTTTCGAACCGGCCTTGAGCACAAGAGCGGCGTCCGTCGGATAGGCCGACTGCTCGAACTTGCCCGTAACCACGGCCTCGAAGCGCTCGGCTTTCGTGTCCAGCCGCTCCAGAAATGCGCGGTTCGTGTTGTCGGCCGCCTGATTGACCGGCGTAAGCACGATATAATCGTCGCGATCCGGCAATGATGAAAAGGGTGCAACGCGGTCATTGAAGACATCGAAATGATCGCGCGAAGGACTGCCCTCGCGTATGCCGTTCAGCGCTTCGACGAAATCCTCGTCACGCTGCCGGAACACATGATTCAGCTCGATCAGCCCGAGCGGTTCATCGCGAAAAACCGGCGCATTGAAGAAATAGACGCCGCCGAAAGTCTCCCGGAACTGCGCGATGACATCGCGTTCGCGGATGACCGGAGGAAGCTGGTGCAGGTCGCCCATCGCAATGATCTGTACGCCGCCAAATGCCTTGTTGGGCTGCTTTCGCGTCATGCGGAGAGCCATATCGATCCCCTGCATCAGATCGGCGCGCACCATCGAAACTTCGTCGATGATGATCGTTTCGATACTGCGGAACAGCGCGGCCCGACGGCACCGCTTGACGATATCGGCGGTTATGATCTGCGGCGGAAAGCCGAAGAAGGAATGGATCGTCTGGCCCTGCACGTTTACGGCAGCAAGCCCGGTCGGCGCCAGAACCGCCGTCTTCTGCGGCAGATTGCTTCGCAAACAGCGCAGCAGCGTCGACTTGCCCGTTCCGGCCCGGCCGGTCACGAAGATATTCTCGCTTGCCTGTTTTGCCTGCTCGATAACCGAGGCAAATTCCGCCGAGGGGTCGATCCCGGCGGGCCAGCGCACATCGAATTGAGCCGAAGCTTTTGTCAGCGCCTGCGCCATTGTTCGCTACAGCTCCTTTTTGCACCGTATGTCCCTTTCAAAGATCCGTAACTGTTCGGCTTCCCCGATGAAACCGGCGAACGTCAATCAATCACAGTTACACACAGAACTTTAAAAGAACATATATCGTACAAATACGGAATTTACAAACGCGCAACCAAGGGTTTAGATGACCCGGAACATGCACCTGAACAGGGAATGGACCCGATATGAAACCTCAACTCATCCGACGGCTAGTTTTTCCGCCTTCTTTCGTTCGTTCGGCTCGAGAATGCGTTTCCGCAGCCGTATGGACTTCGGCGTTACCTCGACGAGTTCGTCATCTTCGATATAGGCCAACGCTTTCTCTAGGGTCAGTTTCATCGGCGGCGTAAGCAGCACGTTGTCGTCCCGTCCCGACGCGCGGACATTCGTCAGCTTCTTGCCCTTCAGCACATTCACTTCCAGATCGTTGCCGCGGCTATGCTCACCAACAATCATGCCCTGATAGACCTTGGTTTGCGGGTGAATCATCATCGGTCCGCGATCTTCCAGATTCCAGAGCGCATAGGCGACCGCTTCCCCTTGCGCGTTGGAGATGAGCACCCCGGTTCGCCGTCCGGGGATTTCACCCTTATGTGGCGCATAGGCATGGAAAAGGCGGTTCATGACCGCGGTGCCGCGCGTGTCGGAAAGCAACTCGGTCTGATATCCGATCAGACCGCGCGTCGGCACATGAAGCACAATTCGCTGCCGGCCTCCGCCCGAAGGCCGCATGTCAACGAGATCGCCACGGCGTTCGCTCAGCTTCTGGACAACCGCGCCCGTGAACTCCTCGTCAACGTCGATGATAACTTCCTCGATCGGCTCAAGCCGCTGCCCCGTAACGGGATCGGCCTGCATGACCACACGCGGACGCGAGACGGTCATTTCAAAGCCTTCGCGGCGCATCGTCTCTATCAGGATAGCGAGCTGCAATTCGCCGCGCCCGGCAACTTCGAATGCATCCGCATCGCTTGTATGCGTGATGCGCAAGGCAACGTTGCCCTCTGCCTCGCTCAGCAGCCGTTCGCGGATGACGCGGCTTTGAACCTTGTCGCCTTCCTGCCCGGCATAAGGACCGTCATTGATCCGGAACGTCATGGACAAGGTAGGCGGATCGATCGGCTGGGCCGGAATGGCGTCCTTGACCTCGGGGGCGCACAAAGTGTCGGCAACCGTTGCCTCGCTCAGGCCTGCCAACGCGACGATCTCCCCCGCGCTTGCCCCATCAACGGGAACCCTGTCAAGCCCACGAAACGCAAGCACCTTCGAGACGCGCCCCTGCTCGACCAGCTTGCCCTCGCGCGAAAGCGCCTTGACGCTCTGGCCGGGAGCGACTGTGCCTGCGCTGATGCGGCCGGTCAGAATGCGGCCGAGAAAGGGATCGGCCTCGACCGTTGTGGCAAGCATCCTGAACGCGCCGTCATTCGTCTCCGGCGGATCGAAATGGCTCAGAACCAGGTCGAAAAGCGGCGCCATTCCCTCCTTCGCCCCGTCAGGCGAAGCCGCCATCCAGCCTTCCTTGGCGGAGCCGTACAGAATCGGGAAATCAAGCTGTTCTTCATTGGCGTCAAGGGCGGCGAACAGGTCGAAGACTTCGTTGACCACTTCCTCATGGCGCTCATCCGGCTTGTCGATCTTGTTGATCGCAACGATCGGCCTCAGACCGACTTTCAGCGCTTTCGAGACGACGAACTTCGTCTGCGGCATCGGACCTTCCGAAGCGTCGACAAGCACGATAGCGCCGTCGACCATGTTCAGAATACGCTCGACCTCGCCGCCAAAATCGGCATGGCCCGGCGTGTCGACGATGTTGATCTGCGTGTCCTTCCACACCAGGGAAGTCACTTTCGCAAGGATGGTGATCCCGCGCTCGCGCTCCAGATCGTTGGAGTCCATGACCCGCTCGGCCACACGCTGATTATCGCGGAACGATCCGGACTGGCGCAGCAAAACGTCGATCAGGGTGGTTTTTCCGTGATCGACATGCGCGATGATCGCAATGTTTCTAAGTTTCATGATCGTGTTTGTTCACCGGCAATCTCTAGCTGCCGGTCCTTGCGTTTGATCGCTTCGTCGGTTGCGCCGTCGCTTTTGCACCGCTTCATGCGGTATATGAGAATGGGGCGCGTCGGCTCTTCGATATCGAATTCGTCCAGAAAATGCTCGCGGATAGCGTTGAACGCATCCCAGATTTCACCGCGCGCCGTATATCGCTGTTCAGCAGTCGGGTGTCCTTTGCGAGGATCGAGGCCTTCCACCACAACGCGCATATGGTGAAGCGGCGCGTATGGGTAAAGCCCGATCTTCTCGCTGGTCTCGCCGACATTGGAATAAACGATACGCATCGTATCGATGCATTCCGAGAGCTCGCGGGCGGCCAGCAGGTAGTCATCCAGCGTCGGATTTTCCAGATGACAGTAGTAAATCAGCTCAGCCTTCGCGTGAACGATGTCATGCCACTGTTCCCGCAGGTTTTGCAAGAAGGTTGAGCGCTTTTGATAAACATGCGCCATGTAGGCGGCGATCACGGTCACGATCAGCAACGACGTATCGCGGATGAATTCGTAAATGTTCAGCGCCCAGGGGATGCCGGAAATCTTTGCCGCGAGCGCCAGCCCGATGAGGAGCGCCAGTCCCGCTATAACAATCCGCATGATTCCGTTCTGGCGTCTGCGCGTCATCGGCCGTCTCCCCCTTGTTCCCGGATGTGCCCACAAAGCCTTTATGGCAGAGCGCGTCCGGTCTCAAGCTGTTTCGCATCCGCGCAATGTCCTCACGCGCCCGATCCCCGGCCACCGACCAGCAATGCCGATCGGCAAACGCATGACAGTCCAGCTCTTGCTTGCTATCAAGATTGCGCTCCGGGTTGGGACAGGGCGCTTGTGAGTTCACCGAGGGAAGATTGCCAATGAACAACGGGATCGCAAATCCGGGCCTTTGGATCGCGGGCGCGCTATTGCTGCTGGCGGGCATCATTATTCGCCGCATCGTCGCCCGTTACGATTTTCGAGGTATGCTGACCAGTTCGGTCTGGCAGGTTGCGCGAGGCCGGCGCACAGCCGAACACAAGACGGAGATCGAGGACAGGTTCAATGAGATCGCCTCGGCCGGAACGCATTCCGGAAAGGCGCGCAGGTTGACCGGCAATGTGGTCGGTCATTTCGTCGCGCCCGTCATGGGGCTGATCGGGCTTGCTGCATTCTTGCCGGGCCCGGCTTCTGGGCCGCAGCCTTTTTCCTGAATTAGAGCGAGATCCGATAAAATGGAAACCATCCACGCCTTCGCGGGGACAAGTTTTCGGAAAAATCGAGCTTAGGACAAACAGATAGAGATCAGGATCATGTCCGCAAGAAAAGATCCTGAACCTGGAAGCGGCGGGCGATTTCCATAAGTCCGCCCGCCATGCATCACGTATTCATGGAGTCGAAGAACTCGTCATTGTTCTTGGTCTGACGCAGCTTATCCAGCAGGAACTCGATGGCGTCCATCGTGCCCATCGGATTGAGGATGCGCCGGAGCACGAACATCTTCTTGAGTTGAGCAGCGGGAACAAGAAGCTCTTCCTTGCGGGTGCCGGAGCGGGCAATGTCGATTGCCGGGAAGACGCGTTTGTCCGCCACTTTCCGGTCGAGCACGAGTTCGGAGTTGCCGGTGCCCTTGAACTCTTCAAAGATCACTTCGTCCATGCGGCTGCCCGTATCGATCAGCGCGGTGGCGATGATTGTCAGAGACCCGCCTTCCTCGATATTGCGGGCCGCACCGAAAAAGCGCTTTGGACGCTGAAGCGCGTTGGCGTCCACGCCGCCCGTCAGCACCTTGCCTGACGACGGCACCACCGTATTGTAGGCGCGTCCGAGGCGGGTGATCGAGTCGAGCAGAATGACGACGTCCTTCTTGTGCTCAACCAGGCGCTTGGCTTTTTCGATCACCATTTCGGCGACCTGCACATGCCGCGTAGCCGGCTCGTCGAATGTCGAGGAGATCACCTCACCTATCACCGACCGCTGCATGTCGGTCACCTCTTCCGGGCGTTCGTCGATCAACAGGACGATCAGATAGCATTCGGGATGGTTCGTGGTGATCGAATGGGCGATGTTCTGCAGGATCATCGTCTTGCCGGTGCGCGGCGGGGCCACGATCAGTCCGCGCTGGCCCTTGCCGAGCGGCGAGACGATGTCGATCACGCGGCCGCTATTATCCTTCAGCGTCGGATCTTCGATCTCCATCCGCATCCATTCCTCGGGATAGAGCGGGGTGAGATTGTCGAAATGCACCTTGTGACGAAGCGCTTCGGTGTCGTCGAAATTGATCTTGTTGACCTTCAGCAGGGCAAAATAGCGCTCGCCGTCCTTGGGCGAACGGATCTGGCCCTCGACGGTGTCGCCGGTGCGCAGGCCGAAGCGGCGGATCTGGCTGGGGCTGACGTAGATATCGTCCGGTCCGGGCAGATAATTGGCATCCGGGGAGCGCAAAAAGCCAAAGCCATCCTGCAGAACCTCGACGACACCGATCCCGGTAATGTCGACTTCCTTGGACGCCAGTTGCTTGAGGATGGCGAACATCAGCTCCTGCTTGCGCATGGTGCTTGCGTTCTCAACCTCGACGCCTTCGGCAAAACTGAGCAATTCGGTGGGGGATTTAACTTTGAGTTCTTGAAGTTTCATTTCTTGCATTCGGGATGACTCCGAACTTTCATGCTGAACATGATCGGGGAGGTTCGCTTGTAATGACAGCGCAACCTAAATTATGGAGGGTTTTACGATGCGCCGTTCCGGGGTGAGCCGCGAGCCGCGCGGAATTCCGCCGCAGGCGTCGCAAATCTCATACGGATTTAAGGAGATCAGCTTATATGGCCAATGAAGATTACGATTCGCATTATAGCAAACAATTACAGGCAGTGGAAGCGGGATAATTTCAACTTTTTGTATCCCGTTGCTAGAAAGGTTTCACCACTGCTAAAAAGACAATAAATATCAACAATAAAGTCGGAATCTCGTTGACGATTCTGTAGTAGCGGGCGCTGTGGGAATTGCGGTCCGCGGCGAAGTCCTTGCGGCGTTTGGCCAGGAAACCGTGGAATCCGGACATCACAACAACCAGAAGCAGTTTGGCGTGCAGCCAGCCTGACGTTGCCAGATCGACATAGCCGAACATCAGGATCAACCCGAAGACCCAGCTTGCGATCATTGCGGGGTTCATGATGACGCGCAGAAGACGCTGCTCCATCACCTTGAATGTTTCGGACATCTGTGAACCGGGCGCGGCGTCAACGTGATAGACATAAAGGCGCGGCAGGTAAAACAGCCCCGCCATCCAGGCGATGACGGCGATGATGTGCAATGCCTTGATGTAAAGATACCCGTCCACGCGATGCCTGCTTCCCGTTTATCCCCGGACCGCACGGATCAGCCGCTCGACGTGCTCGATAGGCGTCGTCTGCAGAATACCGTGTCCGAGATTGAAAATATGCGGAACCCCCGAAAGCTGGCCGATGATGTCCTCGATTCGCTTTTCAAGCAAGGGGCCACCGGCAACGAGCAACAGCGGATCGAGATTTCCCTGAACCGCTGCGGTCTGTCCTAGCCGGTGCATCTGCGCCAGGGGCATTGCCGTATCGCAGCCGACCGCATCGACGCCGGTGCGTCTGACAAATTCCTCCGACAGCCCCCCTGCGCCGCGCGGAAAGCCGATGACGGGCACGTCCGGATGCAGCGCCCGAAGCTGGCGCATCATTCGCTCGGTCGGGGCAATGACCCAGCGGTCGAACTGGTCGTCGGGAAGGACACCGGCCCAGCTGTCGAAAATCTGCACGGCGCCGGCCCCGGCCGCGATCTGACCGCTGAGATAGGTCACTGAAATATCAGCAAGAATATCCAGAAGCCGCGCAAAATTTTCCGGATCTATGAATGCGGCAAGGCGTGCGGGCGCCTGATCCGGCGTGCCGTGTCCGGCGACCATGTAGCTCGCAACCGTCCAGGGAGCGCCGCAAAAACCTATCAGCGTTTTTTCGGGAGCAAGCTCGCTGCGCACCTGGCGAGCGGTTTCGTAAATCCGCTCGAATTTTTCAGATACCGCATCCGGTTTGAGAAAACTGACGAGCTCTGCTGGCGTCATCGCTTCGAGCTGCGGTCCGACGCCTTCGCTGAATTCGACTTTCTGACCGAGAGCATCCGGCACGATCAGTATGTCTGCAAACAGAATGGCTGCGTCAAAACCGAAGCGTCTGATGGGCTGGAGAGTGATTTCCGCCGCCATCTCCGGCCGGTAGCACATGTCCAGGAAGCCACCCGACTTTGCCCGCAGCTCCCGGTATTCCGGCAGATAGCGCCCGGCCTGCCGCATGAGCCAGACAGGTGGCCGCTCCAGTGAGCGTCCCTTGAGAACCTGAATGATGGAAGGTGCGTTTGGCAAATCGGCTTCGGCGTTCGGCATCGCTTTCACTTTTCAAAATAAAAGATTCTTCTTCTTAGGTTCCTTTTATTCTAAGGGCGTGGATTGCGGAAATTGCGAAAAAATCCCCAGCTTTTCAACATTCCCGAGTGGAAAAGATCGACCGCTGCCGCGACCTGCCGTCAAACTCGAACCTTGTGACAAAAGGCACATTCGGATTCCCTGACAAAACAGGCTGTTGGATGCCGATCCTTCATTGCATATCATCACGGCATGCCTGTGTACGGTGTCCGGGCATTTCGGTGAATACAAAGCTGACTTTTCGCATTGTGAGTCTTGTGCAGGATCTGCACCCCTGTCATGGCTAAATTGTGGGTTCTTTTTGAATTGGCGTTAGGGACTCAGTTGATGGGTTTTCCATAATCACGGATGCGGCTGAAAAGGTGACAACTTATCAACACACCATAAAAGAGGTGCCGAAGTTTTTTCACCTGCATATGGTGTCGGACGCCTCGGGTGAAACGCTCGCTGCGATTGCAAAGGCCGCCGCCGTTCAATATTCGAGCATCCGCGCCATCAAGCACTCGCATCCCTTTGTCCGCAAGCGCCGTCAGCTCGACCGCGCCATCCAGCGCATCGAGGCAACGCCGGGCGTCGTGCTCTACACGATCGTCGATCGCGATCTCGGCCGTTACCTAGAAGAGCGCTGCGAGGAATTGAACGTTCCCTGCGTTGCGGTGCTCAATCCGCTGCTCAAGGTGTTCGAGACCTATCTCGGCACGCCATCAACGCCGGTTGTCGGTGGACAGCATGTGCTCAATACCGATTATTTTCAACGCATCGAGGCGATGAATTTCACTCTGGCGCATGATGACGGGCAGCGCACCGAGGAACTTGAGGACGCCGATATCGTCCTCATCGGCGTCAGTCGCACGTCGAAAACGCCGACCAGCCTTTACCTTGCCAATCGCGGTTTCAAGACCGCGAATGTCTCGCTCGTCCCGGAAATCCCTGTGCCGGTCACGCTCAATACGCTGAAACGGCCGCT
>JBHJOB010000038.1:0-20738 GCA_050330195.1 Rhodomicrobiaceae bacterium
GGGCGGGGTCATCGTGCGCGTCGGCTCGCGCATGCTCGACGCCTCGCTCCGCACCAAGCTACAGCAGCTCGAGCAGACCCTGAAAGGGCGCGGCCCCAGCGGCACCGCCCAGGCCTCGGCTCAATAAGAGGGATTGATTGATGGACATCCGCGCCGCCGAAATCTCGTCGATCCTCAAGGATCAGATCGCCAACTTCGGCACAGAGGCGGAGATCGCCGAGGTCGGCCGGGTCCTCTCGGTCGGTGACGGCATCGCCCGCGCGTATGGGCTCGACCAGGTCGAGGCCGGCGAGATGGTCGAGTTCGAGGACGGCACCCGCGGCATGGCCCTCAATCTCGAGGAGGACAATGTCGGCATCGTGATCTTCGGCGAGGACCGCAAGATCAAGGAAGGCGACACGGTCAAGCGCACCGGCGCGATCGTGGAAGTGCCGGTCGGCAAGGAGCTTCTCGGGCGTGTCGTCGACGGTCTCGGCAATCCGATTGATGGCCGCGGACCGATCGCTTCGACGGAAATGCGCCGGGTGGACGTGAAAGCGCCGGGCATTCTGCCGCGCAAATCCGTGCACGAGCCGATGCAGACCGGCCTGAAAGCCATCGACGCGCTGATCCCGATCGGCCGTGGCCAGCGCGAGTTGATCATCGGCGACCGTCAGACCGGCAAGACGGCCGTCGCGCTCGACGCCATCCTGAACCAGAAATCGGTCAATGAAAGCAGCGACGAAAGCCAGAAGCTCTATTGCGTCTATGTCGCCATCGGCCAGAAGCGCTCCACCGTTGCCCAGTTCGTGAAGGTGCTGGAAGAACACGGCGCGATGGACTACACGACCGTCGTTGCGGCAACAGCTTCCGACCCGGCTCCGCTGCAATATCTTGCGCCCTACTCCGGCTGCGCCATCGGCGAGTATTTCCGCGACAACGGAATGCACGCGCTGATCATCTATGACGATCTGTCCAAGCAGGCGACCGCCTATCGCCAGATGTCGCTGCTGCTTCGCCGTCCGCCCGGACGTGAAGCCTATCCGGGCGACGTTTTCTACGTTCACAGCCGCCTGCTTGAGCGCGCCGCGAAGCTGAACGAGGATCACGGAGCCGGTTCGCTGACCGCTCTGCCGATCATCGAGACGCAGGCGAACGACGTCTCCGCCTACATCCCGACGAATGTGATCTCGATTACGGACGGCCAGATCTTTCTCGAATCCGATCTGTTCTACCAGGGCATCCGACCTGCCGTGAATGTCGGTATCTCGGTGTCCCGCGTGGGATCGTCGGCGCAGATCAAGGCGATGAAGCAGGTCGCGGGCTCGCTCAAGGGCGAGTTGGCGCAATATCGCGAAATGGCGTCCTTCGCGCAGTTCGGCTCCGACCTTGACGCCACGACACAGCGCCTGCTTGCACGCGGCGCACGCCTGACCGAGCTTCTGAAACAGCCGCAATTCTCGCCATTGCGCGTGGAAGAGCAGGTCGTCGTCATCTATGCGGGCACGAAGGGCTATCTCGACAAGCTCGCTGTCAGCGACATTCAGCGTTTCGAGCGCGATTTCCTGGCATTCCTGCATGACAGCCATCAGCCGCTGCTCGATGGGATCCGCGAGAAGAAGGCGCTCAGCGAGGATCTTGAGAAGGAGCTTCGCGACGCTCTGGACACATTCTCGAAGAGTTTTGCGGGCTGAGAATTGCCGGAAAGCTGATGCGGACATGAAATTGGCGAGTGAGCAATGCCCAGCCTGAAGGAACTTCGCAACCGGATCGCCTCGGTCAAGGCGACCCGGAAGATCACCAAGGCCATGCAGATGGTTGCGGCCGCGAAATTGCGGCGCGCCCAGGATGCTGCGCAGGCCGCACGTCCCTATGCCGAGCATATGGATGCGATTCTCGCCAATCTGAATTCGCGTCTTGGCGCGCGGGAAGGCGCTTCGCCCCTGCTGGTCGGCACCGGCAAGGATGACGTCCATCTGCTTGTGGTGATGACGGCGGAACGCGGTCTCGCGGGAGCGTTCAACTCCAGCATCGCGCGGCTTGCGCGCCAGCGGATTCGGACCCTGCAAGCCGAGGGCAAGAAGGTCAAGATCCTTTGCGTCGGCCGCAAGGGTGCCGACGCGCTGCGCCGCGATTTCGGTTCCCTGTTCGTCGATGTGGTCGATCTGCGCAACGTCAAGGTCATTGGCTATAATGAGGCGCTCGATATCGCCAAGCGCGTCATGCGGATGTTCGACAAGGGCGAATTCGACGTCGCGACGATCTTCTTCTCCCAGTTCAAGAACATCATCACGCAGACGCCGACCCCGCTACAGCTCATCCCGGCGCGTTTGCCGGAAGCCGTGGAACAGGACACGAGCGAGCCGCACGCGGATTACGAGTTCGAGCCGGAGGAAGAGGAGATCCTGCGCGATCTTCTTCCCCGCAACATCGCCACACAGATCTACCGCGCTCTGCTGGAAAACCTCGCCGGGTTCTACGCATCGCAAATGACGGCGATGGACAACGCCACGCGCAATGCCGGCGACATGATCGACGATCTGACCCTGCGCTACAACCGTACGCGGCAGGCGATGATCACGAAGGAACTGATCGAAATCATTTCGGGCGCCGAGGCGCTCTAGAGCGAGATCCGATAAAATGGATACCATTTTTCGGAAAAATCGAGCTTGAAGCAAACAAATGCAGATCAGGATCGTTTTATTGAGAAATGATCCTGATCTAAATTCACGAAAAATCCGCGCAGTTTTGCGCTTGATACTCAAGTCGAGAGACGACAGGACGGGTTCGATGGAAAAAGAAAAAACGATTGGCCGGGTTCGGCAGGTTACTGGCGCCGTTGTTGACGTTCAGTTCAACGGCCATCTGCCCGCGATCCTGAATGCGCTTGAGACGCAGAATCAGGGCAAGCGTCTTGTGCTGGAAGTCGCCCAGCATCTGGGTGAAAACACCGTGCGCACCATTGCGATGGACGCCACGGAAGGGCTTGTGCGCGGTCAGGAAGTGCTGGATACGGGCGACGTGATCGCCGTTCCGGTCGGCGAGGAAACGCTCGGCCGCATCATGAACTTGATCGGCGAGCCGGTGGACGAAGCCGGACCGATCAAGAGCAATGAGAGCCGCCCGATCCATGCGCCGGCTCCGACCTTCGTGGAGCAGTCGACGGAAGCTGAAATCCTCGTGACCGGCATTAAGGTCATCGACCTGCTCGCGCCTTACGCCAAGGGCGGCAAGGTCGGCCTGTTCGGCGGCGCGGGCGTGGGCAAGACGGTGCTCATTCAGGAACTGATCAACAATGTCGCAAAAGCGCATGGCGGCTATTCGGTGTTCGCCGGCGTGGGCGAGCGCACCCGCGAGGGCAACGACCTTTACTGGGAAATGATCGAATCCAAGGTGAACGTCAATCCGAAGGAGAATGGCGGTTCCTCCAAGGGCTCGAAATGCGCGCTGATCTACGGCCAGATGAACGAGCCGCCCGGAGCGCGCGCGCGTGTCGGCCTCTCCGGTCTCGCCGTTGCCGAATATTTCCGCGATCAGGGCCAGGACGTGCTGCTGTTCGTCGACAATATCTTCCGCTTCACGCAGGCCGGTTCGGAAGTGTCCGCCCTGCTTGGCCGCATTCCTTCCGCCGTGGGATATCAGCCGACGCTGGGCACCGATATGGGCGAGCTTCAGGAGCGTATCACATCGACCGACAAGGGCTCGATCACATCGGTGCAGGCCGTTTACGTTCCGGCCGACGACCTGACCGACCCGGCGCCTGCCTCCACCTTCGCCCATCTGGACGCGACGACCGTGCTTTCGCGTTCGATTGCGGAAAAGGGCATCTACCCGGCGGTTGACCCGCTCGACTCCACCAGCCGCGTGCTTGAGCCGCGCGTCGTCGGCGAGGAGCATTACAGGGTCGCCCGTCAGGTTCAGGAAATCCTGCAGAAATACAAGTCCCTGCAGGACATCATCGCCATTCTCGGCATGGACGAACTCTCCGAGGAAGACAAGGTCACCGTGGCGCGAGCCCGCAAGATCGAACGCTTCCTGTCTCAGCCTTTCCATGTTGCCGAGGTCTTCACCGGCAAGTCCGGCGTTCTCGTCGACGTGGCTGACACGGTCAAGGGGTTCAAGGGCCTTTGCAAAGGCGATTACGATCATCTGCCGGAACAGGCTTTCTACATGGTCGGCACTATCGAGGAAGCCGTCAAGAAGGCCGAAGAGCTGGCTGCGGAAGCCGCGTAACAGGGGAAGCGGCCATGGCCGAAACGTTTAAGTTCGAGCTGGTTTCACCGGAGAAGGTACTCGTCTCCGCGGATGTGGCCGAAGTGATTGTGCCGGGGCTGGAGGGCGATTTCACCGTCCTCCCCCGCCATGCGCCGTTGATTGCCATGTTGCGGCCCGGCGTGTTGCGCATTCCCGGCATGGACGGAAATCTTGGCGAGATCTTCGTGCTGGGCGGACTTGCCGATGTGGGGCCGGACAGCCTGACGATATTGGCGGAGCAGGCCATGCCGCTGGCCGATGTCGACCGGTCGTATATTGCGCAAGAGATCAGGAACGCCGAGGAAGATCTTGCCGACGCTCAGGATGAGGACAAGCAGCGGCAGGTAACGGACACGCTGGAGCGGTTGCGGAGCCTAAGCGAAGCGCTTGATATTGCTGCGTAACTGCGTTTCCTGTCCGTGCGAGCGCGCTGGCGGACAAACCTTGCAGATTATGACAGTTTCCATTTTATGGAAATAACTCGTCTAAAAGCGAATCACAGCTTTTACACAACCTAAAGTAATCATACTGATCCGCATTAAACCTGTTAGACATTCCCCCATCCTTCTGGCATCATGACAAACCTGTCACAATGGCTTACGCCAGCGTGATTCGTTGGCAAGATAAAATGGAGGTTGACCATGGCGCTTGACGCACATGTCGAGGAACTTTCGGCCAAGCATCGTAACCTGGATCGGCAGATTCAGGAGGAAGAAGCCAGCCCATCCTCGGACAGCCTACGCATTGCAGAACTGAAAAGACAAAAACTCATCCTTAAAGACCGGCTCGCCCGGCTTCGAACTCATAACAGCACCACCCACTAGACATCTTCCAGAATTACCCTGCTCATAAGAATGCGCGCCGAGGGTCAAATTCCCCCGGCGCCCGGTAGCGAACCCCGCTCTCTCTCCATTTGCTCCTCTCGATTATTCATACGCCATTGCGCCGGGGACAGCCGCACTTGCCGGTCCGTCACCAATCGTCTAGAACCCCATCAAACAGTTGGCATGCGAAAGCTGCACGGGCTCCATCGAGCGGCGCTCGTGCGGTCGTCCTTGTTCAATGCGGGTATGACGGGATTGCCTAACGGCTGCGGACCAAGTGCATTGCGGGTTCCGGAAATTGAGACGTTCTCTCCGGGTGAGCGTCTGGAGCGAAATCCGATAAAATGGATGCCATTTTTCGAGAAAATCGAGCTCGAACAACAGATGCGGATCAGGATCGTTTTCCCGCAAGAAATGATCCTGATCCGGCGACAGGTTTTCACCATCCCTGCGCCGGATCGGTTTCGGCGCATATGACAAGCGGCGGTTTGACGAGAAGCGACGCGAGGCAGACGATATCATGAGCGGCAAGAAGCGGGACATACGCCCCAAGGCGCGGCTTCCCAAGGGAATGCGGGACATCGAGGCGTCCGAGATCAGGGCCGTGGAGCAGATGCTTGCCACGATCCGGCGCGTCTATGAGAGCTACGGTTTCGAACCGCTCGACACGCCGGCCTTCGAATATACCGATGCGCTCGGCAAGTTCCTGCCCGATCAGGACCGCCCGAATGAGGGCGTCTTTTCCTTTCAGGACGAGGACGAGCAGTGGCTTTCGCTGCGCTATGACCTGACCGCGCCGCTCGCCCGTTACGTCGCGCAGAATTATGACGGCCTAGCCAAGCCTTTCCGCCGCTATCAGACCGGCCCTGTCTGGCGCAATGAGAAGCCCGGACCGGGGCGCTTCCGTCAGTTCACGCAGTTCGACGCCGATACGGTCGGCACGGACAGCGTCGCGGCGGATGCCGAGATGTGCATGCTGGCGGCTGATACGCTGGACGCGCTGGGGATTTCGCGTGGTGATTATGTCATTCGCGTGAATAACCGCAAAGTTATGGACGGCGTGATGGACGCCATTGGTGTCAAAGACGCAGGCCAGCGGCTAACAGTCCTTCGTGCAATTGATAAGCTGGACCGGTTGGAGGTTAAAGGTGTTCGGTTATTGCTCGGTGAAGGGCGGAAAGATGAGAGTGGTGATTTTACTAAGGGGGCAGGGCTGACTGACGAGCAAATCACCACCTTAGAAAAGCTCTACGGACATCAGGAGACTAGTCCGCAAGATTTCATATTAAACCCACTCAATGCTGATGATGGGACAGGCGATGATGCAACGGTTCTGACACAAAGCGGCAACCAAATGACCATTGCTAATCCAAGATTCTTGGATATTTATGAAGATTTATTTTCCCAGAGCAGTTTGGTGCAGGAGGGTATTGCCGAGCTTAAAGAGATTTCAAAACTGGTTCGTGCTTCAGGCTATGGTACCAAACGTATTAGAATTGATGTTTCTGTTGTGCGTGGGCTCGAATATTACACGGGGCCTGTGTTTGAAGCAGAATTGACATTCGATGCAACCGATGAAAAGGGAGCCCCGGTCCGCTTCGGCTCCGTTGGCGGTGGCGGGCGCTATGACGGCCTCGTGTCGCGCTTCAAGGGCGTGAAAATCCCCGCCACCGGCTTCTCCATCGGCGTCTCCCGGCTCTACGCCGCGCTGCAGACGCTCGGCAAACTCGATACCTCCGCAACCGCCGGCCCCGCCGTCGTGCTCGTCATGGACCGCGAACGCCTCGCCGACTACAACAACATGGCCCGCACGCTCCGCGACGCCGGCATCCGCGCCGAAATGTATCTCGGCACCTCCGGCATGAAGGCGCAGATGAAATATGCCGACAAACGCGGCGCTCCTTGCGTCATCATTCAGGGCGGCGACGAAAAGGAGCGCGGCGAGGTCACGATCAAGGACATGATTCTCGGCGAACAGCTTTCGCAAGAAATCAGCGACAATCAGGAATGGCGCGAAGGTCAGCCGGCGCAGTTTTCCGTGAAGGAAGCGGAGCTTGTCGAAGCGGTGCAGTCGGTGCTTGCCCGGCACGGGAAGGCTGCGGAGTAGGCCATGGCGGCGGAATCGGCAGGGCGCTTCGATGCGCTGGAAGCCCAGGCGGAGAGACTCATGGGGGTGTTCGCGCGCGCCGGCTACGAGCGCGTGGCGCCGTCCTTCATCCAGCCTGCAGACGTGTTTCTCGACCGGATCGGCGAGGCGCTGCGCAACCGCACCTATGTCTTCACCGATCCGGACGGCGTCGAACTCTGCCTTCGGCCTGACCTGACGATCCCGGCCTGCCGCATCTATCTGGAACGCAACCCGGCCGCCGACGCGCCGGCGCGCTACGCGTATAATGGCCCGGCCTTCCGCTATCAGCCCGGTGGCGGCGAGCCCCTGCGCCCGCGCGAGTTCCGTCAGGCCGGCATCGAGAATTTCGGCCAAGCCGATCGGGAAGAAGCGGAAACCGAGATACTCGCGCTGATCCTGGAAGCGGTCCAACTTGCGGGACTGCGCGGATTTCAGATCCATTGCGGCGATCTCGGCCTGTTCTCTGCGCTTCTCGAAGCGCTGCCGATCCCGGAGCGCTGGCGGCAGCGGCTGTTGCATCATTTCTGGCGTCCGGACAGTTTCCACGCCGTTCTGCGCAGGCTCGCCAGTCGCCCCGCGGAACCGGCCGATCCGGCGCTGGCCGAACTGACGGCCTCGCTCGATCAGGACGATCCGCTGATCGCGGAGCAGCAGGTGGCCACCTTCCTCGACGCGCGAGGGCTGACGATGCTCGGCGCGCGCAATATCGGCGAGATCACGGTGCGGCTGCTGTCCTCGGCGGCCGACATGCGCGAACAGCCGCTGTCTCAAGACGTGATCCGGCTCGTTGAGGACTATCTCACGATTTCCGGTCCGCCGGATCGGGCGCTCGACGCGATCACCGCGCTGGTGCGGGACGCTCACCTCGATCTGACGGCAGCCATCGAAGCGTGCCACCGCCGCCAAATATTGATGCGCGAGGCAGGGATCGACACGGAGCTGATGATTTTCGATACCGATTTCGGGCGCGGCTTCGAATATTATTCCGGTTTCGTGTTCCAGCTCGAATTGCCGGGGCGGGGCGTGCCGGGCCAGATCGCGGGCGGCGGACGCTATGACGGGCTGCTGGCGTCCATCGGCGCGCCGCAGGATGCGCCAACCGTCGGCTCCGCCATTCATACCGAACGCCTGCTCGCCGCAGCGGGGAGGGCGCCATCATGACTGCGGACAAGCTGATACTCGGCGTTCCCTCCAAGGGGCGGCTGATGGAGCAGACCAGCGACTTTTTCGCCAGTATCGGCCTGCCTTACGAGAGGGTCGGTCATGAGCGCGGCTATCGCGGCGCGCTTCCGGCCCTGCCCGATGTGGAGGTGGCGTTCCTGTCGGCGTCGGAAATTGCCCGGCATCTGCAGCTTGGCAGCATCCATCTCGGCGTGACGGGCGAGGATCTGATCCGGGAACACATCCCCGATGCCGACACGCGCTGCGAATTTCTGGCCAAACTCGGCTTCGGCCGCGCCGATGTGGTCGTCGCCGTGCCCGAATGCTGGATCGACGTGTCGAGCGTCGCCGATCTTGAGGAAGCGGCCGCGATCTTTTTGCGCGAACATAAACGGCGGCTGCGCGTTGCAACGAAATACATGAACCTTTCGCGGCGTTTTTTCGCGGAAAAGGGACTGATGAGCTACCGGCTGGTGGAAAGTCTCGGTGCAACCGAGGGGACGCCAGCGGCGCAGACGGCGGAAATCATTGTCGACATCACGACGACGGGAACGACGCTGCGCGCCAATCATCTCAAGATTCTGCCCGATGGCGTGATGCTGAGATCCGAGGCCAATCTGGTCGCCTCGCAATCCGCGCCGATGACGCCCGCGGTCAGGTCCGCCGCCGCCGCGATCAGGGAAAGGCTCAGCCCGGCTGCAACCTGAGCAGCTTTGGGATGTTCCAGAACGAGACGCCTTTGTCACGCCTTCGTAATAGCGGCAAGGCAAGGATTGACGAGGGCCCTGTCAAATGATGTTGTGCCGCCATGGAGCAAACTGTTCGCCGCTCGCATTCGTTTAGCCTGCCCAACCTGTTGACTTACGCGCGGCTCGTTGCTGTGCCGTTGCTGGTTGCGGTGATGTTCTTCATCGAAGGCGAATTTGGCCGCTGGCTGGCGTTCGTCATTTTCGTGATGGCGGCTGTCACCGACTTTTTCGACGGCTATTTCGCCCGGATATGGGACCAGCAATCGGCGCTGGGGCGGATGCTGGACCCCATCGCCGACAAGCTGATCGTGGGCGCGGTCCTGCTGATGCTGGTCGCCGACAATTCGATCGAGGGCTGGTCGGTCTGGGCCGCGCTGATTATCCTGTCCCGGGAAATCCTCGTTTCGGGCTTGCGGGAGTTTCTGGCCGAACTCAATGTGCGGGTGGCGGTCAGCCGGCTGGCCAAGTGGAAGACGACGGTGCAGATGGTCGCGCTGAGCGCGCTACTCATCGGGGATGCGGCAAACCCGATCTGCAACTGTCAGGCCGTCAATATCGGGCTCGGCCTGCTCTGGGCGGCCGCTGTCCTCACGCTTTACACCGGCTTCGACTATTTCCGCGCCGGCCTTAAGCATGTTATCTATGAGCGCTGATCATGACCGTTAAGCTGTTATATTTCGCCTGGGTCCGGGAAAAGGCCGGACGCGCGGAGGAAGAGGTCGAGCTTCCGGCCGGGGCCGAGACGGTGGCCGACGTCATTGCCTGGCTGAAGACGCGCGGGCCGGATTTCGAGGACGCCTTCGAGCGCGGCGACATCATTCGCGCCGCAATCGACCAAACCCACGTCAAACATGACGCGTCCGTGGCCCATGCGCGTGAAATCGCCTTCTTCCCGCCTGTGACGGGCGGTTGAAAGGCCGATATTCCCGGCATTTCCCGGTTTCATCCCATGCGCTTCCCGGCTATTCAATGGGTGAGTAGGATCAATCGGCCATCTCACTTCGTCGTCCCGGAGAAGGCGCGTTAGCGCCGCCGAGCCGGAATCCAGTGCTTACTGACCGTCATTCGGATGGAAAGCGGTGCGTGCTGGATCCCCGCTTCGCTGGGATGACGATAGGAGCGGTGGTCAGTGTAATGCCGACGGACCGACATGCCCAATCTCTTGCTAGAGTTGTTTTCCGAGGAAATTCCGGCCCGCATGCAGGCGCGCGCCGCGGAGGATCTGCAAAAGCTCGTCGGTGACGGACTGCGCGGGGCGGGGCTGTCCTTCGAGACGAGCGAGGCGGACTCCGGCCCGCGCCGTCTCGTGCTGCATGTTGAAGGGCTTGCCGCACGCTCGGCGGATGTGCGCGAGGAACGCAAGGGGCCGCGTGTCGGCGCGCCGGAGAAGGCGACGGAAGGGTTCCTGCGCAGCGCGGGTCTGACGAGCCTCGATGAATGCGAGACGCGCGATGACGGCAAGGGCGCCTATTACGTCGCCGTGATCGAGAAGCCGGGACGGGCGGCAGCCGGGATCGTCGCCGAGGTCGTGCCGGACGTGATCCGCAAATTTCCCTGGCCGAAATCCATGCGCTGGGGCGACAAGCGGCTGCGCTGGGTGCGTCCGCTGCATTCGATCCTGTGCATTCTGGATGGCGAGGTCGTGCCTTTCGAGATCGAGGGCATCGAAAGCGGCCGGACGACGCTCGGCCACCGGCGCGCAAAGGACGAGGCGCTGCGCGGCAAGCCGCTGCCCATCGAGGATTTCGCCGACTACAAGCGGTCGCTGGAAGCGGCGAATGTCGTCGTGGAGCGGGCGCGGCGCGTGGAGACTGTCCGGCAGGGCGCGCTGGCATTGGCGGCGAGGGAAAAGCTCGACTGGGTGGAAGACCACGGGCTTGTAGACGAGAATGCGGGGCTCGCCGAATGGCCCGTGGTCTTGGCTGGAAGCTTTGAGACAAGCTTCCTGGACGTGCCGCAGGAGGTCCTGATCACCTCCATGAAGGCCCATCAGAAGTGCTTTTCGTTGCGGGAACCAAAATCAGCGAAATTGGCTAACCGCTTCCTGATGGTAGCAAATCTGGAAGCGCAAGATGGCGGAAATGCGATCATCGCCGGAAATGAGCGGGTGATCCGGGCGCGTTTGTCGGATGCGCAGTTCTTCTGGAAGACGGACAAGGCGCGCGGGCTGGATGCGATGCGCCCGAAGCTGGATCAGATCACGTTCCATGAGAAGCTGGGGACGCAAGGGCAGCGCGTCGAGCGGCTGAAGAAGCTGGCGCGTGAGTTGGCGCCGATTGTCGGGGCTGATCCGGACAAGGCGGAGCGTGCGGCGGAGTTGTGCAAGGCCGATCTGGTGTCGGAGACTGTTGGCGAGTTCCCGGAACTGCAAGGGCTGATCGGGCGCTATCTGGCGCTTGAGGGGGGCGAGGACAAGGAAGTCGCCGATGCTATAGCCGAGCATTACAAGCCGGCAGGGCAGGGGGACGATGTGCCGAGCGCGCCGGTGTCGATCGCGGTGGCGCTGGCGGACAAGCTGGATATGCTGGTCGGGTTCTGGGAGATCAATGAAAAGCCTACGGGGAGTAAAGATCCGTATGCGCTACGCAGGGCTGCTCTTGGTTTTGTTGCAACTGTTCTGTCTCAAAAATTGCGGTTCCCCATAATACCAACTTTGGACAACCACTTTGATCAAATAGGACCTCATGAGGTAGCTGGCCGTACGCGAGCGGAGGCGGCGAAGAAATTTATGGCTGAGAACCCTGGTACGGGCATTATCCAAGGAGGTGTTGTTAGGATTGTCGCCCGTCGGAATTTGGGGAATCAGAAGTCAGTAAATGAAAAGGCTATCGACTTACTCGCTTTCTTTGCCGACCGCCTCAAAGTCCATCTCCGAGAACAGGGCGCGCGACACGACCTGATCGACGCGATCTTTGCGCTTCCCGGTCAGGACGACCTGCTGATGATTGTTCGCCGTGTCGAAGCGCTGGGCCGCTTCCTCGACAGCGACGACGGCGCGAACCTGCTGGCGGGCGTGAAGCGTGCGCAGAATATTCTCCGCATCGAGGAGAAGAAGGACAAGCGCAGTTTCGAGGGCGAGCCTTCGCAGAAGCTGCTGACGGAGCCGGAGGAAAAAGCGCTCGCCAAGGCCATTGCCGAGGTCACGAAGTCGGTCCGCGCGAGCCTTGAAAAGGAAAATTTCGAGGAAGCCATGAGCGCGCTAGCCAGGCTTCGCGCGCCGGTTGACGCCTTCTTCGACAAGGTGATCGTCAACGACGAGAACAAGGACATCCGCGAAAACCGGCTGAAACTGCTCGCGCAGATCCGGGCCGCAACGCTCGAAGTGGCCGACTTCTCGAAGATCGCCGGCTGACGACATCCGCCGCGCCAATGCGTCTGACCGCCATTCCCGCGAAAGCGGACTTCATCATTCGTGGCGTCAGTCTGTCGGTTTCCCGTTTTCACGGGGGATGACTGTTGCGGGTGATGCCGGCGGCGGTCGAGCCCTCAAGCAAAAAAGCCGGCGCCCCGGAGCGCCGGCAGTGCAAACCGGCCCATAGCGAGCCGGACTTGCGGGGAAACATCAACTTATGCCCTCAATATATCCCGCGTAGTGTCAGTAACGGTCGCGGTAAGGCGCCCGGCGGCCGTATGCCGGCTTGTAGCCGTTGTCCTTGTCGTCATACCCATCCGGCTCGTCGTCATAGTCATCCCGATCGGCTTCATATTCAGGTGCGTAGCCCTTGCCGCGCGGATAGCCGCGATGCGCCTTGTGATGAAGGTCCTTCAGGCACTTCTCCAGAACCCAGGCGTTCTTGAACGGCGTGGAGCGGATCTGGCACCAGCCATTGCGGCAGCGCGCCTTGACATAATTATCGCTTTTCAGGATCACGGCGGTCTCGCAGTGATAGCCGTCGCAGCCGAAGACGGTGGCGTGTTCAATGACGAGGAAGTCGCGGGTCACGAATTCCGGCTTGTAGTCACCGCCGCAGCAATAGCGGTCGGCTTTTGCGGTCGGCGCCGCCAATGCCAGAAGCGGAAGCGCCAGTAACGCGGCGAACGCATGGAATTTCATCTGAGTAGCCCCTTAACGGTGTAATCATCGTTGCCTGATGGCGAGTGATCAATTTGGGGCCGTATTTATTGTTGTTTTATTAAAATTATCAGCAAATTGGTCTATGGCTAAGAAACGTTTAATTTGAAAGGGGTTGCGAATGCTTGGCATTTCTATGGTGACTTTGGGCGTTCGGGATGTCGCGGAGGCAACGGCATTCTATGAGAAGCTCGGCCTGAAGCGGTCCGAGGCCAGCCAGGACAGCGTGACCTTCTTTCAGGCGGGCGCGTGTGTGCTTGGGCTTTACGGTCTCGACGCGCTTGCCGAGGATGGCAATGCCGGTGAGTTATGGTCAGGCAAGGGCGGCTTTTCGCTCGCGCTGAATGTCGCGAATGAAGCGAAGGTCGACGAGATCATTGCCCACGCCGGAACAATCGGCGCACGGATTCTGAAAGCGCCGCAAAAGACGTTCTGGGGTGGGTATCACGGCTATTTCGCCGATCCGGACGGGCATATCTGGGAGATCGCGCACAACCCGTTCTTCCCGGTCGACCAACGCGGCGAACTCACCTTGCCGTGAGCTAGCGCGAGATCCGATAAAATGGACACCATTTTTCGGAAAAATCGAGCTTTAAACAAATAGATGCAGATCAGGATTGTTTCCGCAAGAAATGATCCTGATCTAGGGCGCAGCGTTTCGTTGCCGCCAGGCGAAAATGGGAGAGGGTCAGTCGCCGCTGCCGGGCTCGGCGGAGAAGTATTTCTCGTATTTGCCGGTTTCCTCGGTATATTTCTCGGCGTCTTCCGGGCTCGGCTTCTTGACCGTGATGTTCGGCCATTTCTCCGAATATTCCCGGTTCATCTCGACCCACCATTCAAGGCCGGGCTCGGTGTCCGGCTTGATTGCGTCCACCGGGCATTCCGGCTCGCAGACGCCGCAATCGATGCATTCGTCGGGATGAATGACGAGCATGTTCTCGCCTTCGTAAAAGCAGTCGACAGGGCAGACTTCGACGCAATCGGTATGCTTGCATTTGATGCATGCGTCCAGAACGACATAGGTCATCGCAGCTCTCCGCTGGCTGAAAGCGCTTCTCGCGATCAAGGCTGAAAACAGTCCCATGCCGAAGCCCCTGTCACCAGCTTCGACGGATATTGAGCATTGCCTAACGCAAATTGCTGGGTCGGGCAAGACGGCGGTCTGCCGCGCTGACTTGAAAAATCCATGCCCTGTTTCGACAGTTCGCCTCGGCTTTGGACGCATAATAAGAACGCTATCGTTCTTTGTAAAGTACGGACGCGGCACCTTATTGCCACAGCCAATGCGCGATTTGTATGAGCTTTCTCAATCAATAATTGCGAATCAGCGCTGCGCAGCTCACATTCCGGCAAATGCTGACACTGGAGATCGGATGTGCTCAACCTCACAGACGCGGAAAGGCGTATTCTCATCAACCAGTCGCGCATATTGGCCGCGCTCTATCCGCTGGAAGCGGCGGAATTCGAGCGCGCAATCCAGATATTGTCGGAAGGCTATCAGGAAGGCTGGCAGGAAACGGTTCTGAAAGGGCTGAAGTCGCCGCTTCCGAAGGAGGAGATGAACTTCGTCTATCAGGTTCTGGAGATGTATGACTGGCTCCAGAAATCCTTTTATGCGCTCACCTTCGAGGACAAGATCGAGCTGAAGGAGGAACGGCTCATTTTCCCCGGCTTCTGTCCCGAGACGGAAAAGCGCCATCTCGCCTATGCGACCTTCCTGCTCGAAAATTTCGGCCGTTTCAGCTATGTCGAAGTGGTCAGGACGCTCCATGCGCCCAAGCCGATGCGCGATTTCTACGATGAGATGCTCAAGGGCCTGCCAAGCTTCGGCGGGAATATACTGACGCCGTCGCAGCTCAAGGCGGTCCTGTCCTACATGGCGGCGATCCGCTCGCCATCGTCGCCGCAACCGCAGCCGCAACCGCAAAGGCAGGCTTTCGCGAAGGCAAGCTAGACGCGGCCTCTAAGGACATACCGCAAGGCCGCGTTAACCGGTTCGTTTCCAATTCCGGGCGCCCGTTCATTTGCGCGCAAGTCTTTTCTTAACATTGCCCGGCCAATCTGAGCCGGCCTGACGACGCGTCGCGGTCTTGCCCAAGGCACGTTCCGCATGGGCGATTTCACCTCTTGAACGCCACTTGCGACGTTTGTCATTTGTTAAGTCTACGCGCCCAATTTTCTTAAACTCCAATCCATTAGCTGCTTTGTGAAAGCGTTCTTTAATGAATGCCGCCTAGTTTTGACACATCAAACGCGACATTCATGAAGCGTTTACATCAGCTTTTAACCGCAACTCACTGCAAACGTGTTCAGGAGACACAGATGTACAGCTTGATTCAGCAATTCCTTCAAGACGAGCGCGGCGCAACTTCGATCGAATACGGCCTTATTGCCGCTGGTATCGGCGTTGCTCTGATTACACTGGTCGGTCAGGTCGGCCAGGAGATCACGGCGATCTTCACCGATGTCCGGACGCAGCTCGAAGGCTTTAATGGCACCCCGACGACCTAAGAAGCGTCCGCTGGTCGCTAAGGGTGGATGCGGTCCCGGAGCCGCGTTCCACCCTGGCGGACCGCGTCGCCAGGATCTGGCCAAGGAGCCGTTCCTTGACAGCCGAACCCGGCTCCGGCGGGATCTCAAATCCTGCGTTTACCACCCGCTGCTTTGGTCCATGCGATGAGACAGGTCATGCCCCGGTTCCTGGCCGATAACGACGGATCCGCAATGCTGGAATACGCGCTCATCGCCTCCGCCATAGCGATTGCAGTCCTCTCGGCCGTGTCCTCGCTCGGGGACTCGTTCAGCGGTCTTTATCAGACGATCATTTCCGGTCTCGCCTCCGTCGGCGGCGTCTGACCAACGCTCTCCCTTCCTTCGACATCAGAGTGTAGGCCCGCAATGGCGACGAGTGTCTATTTCCTGATCTTCCCCGCATTGATGGCTTTTGCCGCTTGTTACGACGCATGCGCCCTTCGGATCACCAACGGCCTGTGCCTTGTCCTTGCCGGCGCCTTCATACCGGCGGCGTTCCTTGCCGGATTGTCCCTGGAAACAGCTTTGCTCCATGCAGCTTGCGGGATGGCGGCGCTGGCTTTCGGTTTCATACTGTTCGCAAATGGCTGGATCGGCGGGGGCGACGCCAAGCTGTTCGGGGCGGCGGCGCTGTGGTTCGGCTGGGAGAGAGTGGGCGATTTCGCTGCCGCGACGGCCATTGCGGGCGGCGTTCTGGCGTTCGCATTGCTCCTGACCCGTTCGCTGGCCATCACCTGTTTCCCCGGCAGCGCGCCGGCTCGGCTGGTGAATGCCGAATTGCCCTATGGGATCGCACTGGCGTGTGGTGCGCTTCTGGTCTACCCGCAAAGCCTCTGGGTGACCGGGCTCGCCTTGTAGGGCGTTGAAGTCTTTACCTTTCTGGAGACAAACAAAATGGGCGGCCCGCAAGCCGCCCATCTGCATTCGAAGCCTTGAACTCCGCAGCCCTTACACGCTGTAATACAGGTCGAACTCGACCGGGTGCGGCGTCATCCGGTAACGGTCGTGCTCTTCCATCTTCAGCTCGATATAGGCGTCGATCTGATCGTCGGTGAAGACGCTGCCCTGCTTCAGGAACTCGCGGTCCTGATCGAGGCTTTCCAGAGCCTCAAGCAGCGAGCCCGAAACGGTCGGGATGTTCTTCAGCTATTCCGGCGGCAGGTCGTACAGGTTCTTGTCGATGGCGTCGCCCGGATGCGTCCGGTTGGTGATGCCGTCGAGACCGGCCATCAGCATGGCCGAGAAAGCCAGATACGGATTGGCGGTCGGATCCGGGAAGCGGACTTCGACGCGCTTGCCTTTCGGGCTGGAGACGACCGGGATACGGCAGGAGGCCGAACGGTTGCGCGAAGAATAGGCCCGCAGAACCGGCGCCTCATAGCCCGGGACCAGACGCTTGTAGGAGTTGGTCGAGGGATTGGTAAAGGCGTTCAGCGCCTTGGCGTGCTTCAGGATGCCGCCGATGTAGAACAGGCAGGTCTCGGACAGGTCCGCATAGAGATTGCCGGCGAAGATCGGCGTATCGCCCTTCCAGATCGACTGGTGGCAATGCATGCCCGAGCCGTTGTCGCCGAAGACGGGCTTCGGCATGAAAGTGGCCGTCTTGCCGTAGTTCTGGGCGACCATGTGCACGACATATTTGTAGACCTGCATGTAGTCGGCGCAGCGGGTCATCGGGCCGAACTTGATGCCAAGCTCGTGCTGGGCGGCGGCCACTTCATGGTGGTGCTTTTCCGTCGGCACGCCCATGTCCGCCATGACGGTCAGCATTTCGGAGCGAATGTCCTGGGCGCTGTCGATCGGGGGAACCGGGAAATAGCCGCCCTTGGTGCGCGGACGGTGGCCCAGATTGCCCATCTCGTATTCGGTGCTCATGTTCGAGGGCAGTTCGGTGGAATCCAGCCGGAAGCCCGTATTATAGGGGTCCGAGCTGAAGCGGACGTCGTCGAACATGAAGAATTCGGCCTCGGGACCGAAGAACACCTTGTCGCCGATGCCTGTTTCGCGCAGATAGGCTTCCGCCTTGCGGGCCGTGCCGCGCGGATCGCGGTCGTAGCGTTCGCCCGTGGAGGGCTCCAGAACGTCGCAGAAGACCGCCAGCGTGGATTGCGCGAAGAACGGATCCATGTGCGCGGTTTCCGGATCGGGCATCAGCGTCATGTCGGATTCGTTGATGGCCTTCCAGCCCGCGATCGAGGAGCCGTCAAACATGATGCCGTCGGCGAAGGCGGCTTCATCCATTTCGGACGAGGCCATGGTGACATGCTGCATCTTGCCGCGCGGGTCGGTAAAACGCATGTCGACAAACTTGATGTCCTGATCCTTGATCTTCTGAAGAATATCGTTGGCGCTAGTCATTATGCTCCCTCGTGCTGGAGTGATGGTCATCAATTTTAGCGTTCAGTCCCGGCGATGTTGCTGTTCTGGCATAGTCCACCGGGAAAAGTCTTGTGTTACTTTGGCATATGTGCGGGGGATCGGGAGGTGTCCGGCGGATCAGATCGCATCGACGCCGGTTTCGCCCGTTCGGATGCGGATGGCGTCGTCGATCGCGTAGACGAAGATCTTGCCGTCGCCGATCCGTCCGGTCTTGGCGGCGTTCTGGATGGCGTCGATGGCCTTCTCGACCATGTCGTCGGCCAGCACGACCTCGATCTTCACTTTCGGCAGGAAATCGACGACATATTCCGCGCCTCGATAAAGTTCCGTGTGACCCTTCTGGCGGCCGAAGCCTTTGGCCTCGGTCACAGTGATGCCCTGCAGGCCGATTTCCTGAAGTGCTTCCTTAACCTCATCAAGCTTGAATGGCTTGATAATGGCCTCAACCTTTTTCATTTGGGCTGATCTCCCCGCATTGAACAAAAATCAATCGCTATTGCCTGACATCAAGCACGCTTCATGCCAAGTCGGTTTTCAGTGGTCTTCACCCTGAATTTGGATGCTGTGAACAAGCATGACAGATCCTTTGGCGTTATTTGCTGCAATTGTGTGCCAAAAAAATAATCATATGCTAAAAGAATGTGCATTGTAACGGTTGTGTGCAGTCCGGCACACACCTGACCCGGATTTTTTGTCGCTGTCATTCAACACGGCGCCGGAAAGCAGCTTCACACGAGCATTTTCTACACCTCGCCATAAATTTAGTCTAAGTTGCCGGGCGTCAGAGTAGGCTCGCAGGATGAACGACATTTGAGGGGCGACAACACCCATCGTGTGGTTTACGGACGGGCAGCGCGGGGGGCGTTCATTGCTCTGGCGTATTGGGACATCTTTGACTTGATTGGGTAGGCGTCAATTGCTGGAACTTCTCACTGCGGACGAGATGCGCCGCGCGGAACAGATTACGATCGATAGCGGCACGCCAAGCATCAACCTGATGGAAAGCGCAGGGCGCGGCGTCGCGGAGGAAGTTGTCCGGCGTTTCCCGCGCGGCAGCAAGGTGCTGGTGTGCTGCGGACCGGGAAATAATGGGGGTGACGGGTTCGTCTGCGCCAGAACGCTGCGCGAACGCGGCTATCATGTCCGGCTCGGCCTGTTGTGCAAGCCCGAAGAGTTGCGGCCCGATCCCAAGGAAATGGCAAGGCGCTGGGATGAATCCATCGAGCCGCTGACGGTGCAGTCGCTGGAAGGCGTCGAGGTCGTGGTCGACGCCATCTGGGGCTCGGGGCTCAAGGGGCCGGTCAACGGCGTCGTGGCGGAGATCATCGAGGCGTCGAACCAGCGCAAATTGCCCGTGGTCGCCGTGGATTTCCCGACCGGCATCGACGCGACATTCGGCAATATTCACGGCATCGCGTTCGAAGCGGTGTCCACCGTCACCTTCTTCCGCCGGAAGACCGGCCATGTGCTTTTGCCCGGCAAGCGCAATTGCGGCGAGGTCAAGACGGTCGATATCGGCATTCCCGCCAAGGTGCTGGCCGATGTGGCGCCGCAGACCTTTGTCAATGAGCCCGATTTCTGGTTGCGCTACTATCCGCGCCTGAAACAGGACGGCCACAAATACGACCGTGGTCATGCCGTGATCGTCTCCGGCCCGATGGAGAGCACCGGGGCCGCAAGGCTCGCGTCGAGGGCCGCCTTGCGTATCGGCGCCGGTCTGGTTTCCCTCGCCACGTCGAAGGCCGCCTTCTACATCAACGCCGCACAGCTCACCTCGATCATGCTCGCCGTCTATGAAGGCGCGCCCGGCCTTGCGGATATCTTCCAGAGCGATCCGCGCCGCAACGCATTGCTGATCGGTCCGGGAGCCGGAGCCTCGCAGGAAACCCGCGAAAACGTCGCCGCGACACTGTCGAGCGAGGCAACCGCCGTGATCGACGCCGACGGGTTGACCGCCTTCGAGGGGCAGGCGCATGAGCTTTTCGCCCTCATCCAGCAGCGGCCCGCGCCGACCATCCTGACCCCGCACAAGGGCGAGTTCGACCGGATCTTCCCCGAACTCGACAATGCCGAATCCAAGCTGGAGCAGGCCAAGCGCGCGGCGGAAATTTCCGGCGCCGTGGTGATCTTCAAGGGCCCCGACACCGTCGTCGCCGCGCCGGACGGGCTATCCGCCATTTCCGAGGATTCCCCGGCCTGGCTGGCGACGGCGGGAACGGGCGATGTGCTCGCCGGCATGGTCACCGGGCTTTGCGCGCAAGGCATGTCGCCGTTCGATGCCGCAGCGGCCGCGGTGTGGATGCACGCCGAACTGGCGCGGGCATACGGTCCGGGCATGATCGCTGAAGACATGGCGGACATGCTCCCGGCGCTGCTGCAGCGGCTCAACAAGATGGCCAAGCTTTTCTGAAGCTGATACCGACAGAAGGAGGCTGCGGCGGGATTAATTCACCGCTGGATCAGGATCAGGCAGTTCTTGTCATTCCCGCGCAAGCGCAGGGCTGTCCGGTACTCCGTCGCATCTCCGATGTAGATTGGATTCCCGCTTTCGCGCAGGGCTGTCCGGGGAATGAGTCAGTGTGTGGCGGCGCATGCCCGGCAATTCCGGCGCGAACCGGTTATTTTCTGATTGTGAGACTCAGAAAATGGAGCCGGACATG
>JBHJOB010000039.1:0-37569 GCA_050330195.1 Rhodomicrobiaceae bacterium
GATCTTCAATATCACGGATATGCTCCAGAAAGCTGACGCTCATGGCCGGTCCTCCTTATCCCGGCCATCAGAATCCTGTTCGCCACTCAGCGCATTAACGATTTATGATTCCGCCCTGCAAATTCCGCCTCCCGCCATTGCCTCTTGCGCGCCAATCCGCTAAGAGCGCGTATCTGCACCATCCGCACAAGACGCCGGGAGCCGCCCCATGCGCATGAGCCGCTATTTTTTGCCCATCCTGCGCGATGATCCCAAGGAAGCCGAGATCGTCTCGCATCGCCTGATGCTGCGTGCCGGCATGATCCGCCAGTCGAGCGCAGGCATCTATAGCTGGCTGCCGATGGGCTATCGCGTGCTGAAGAAGATCGAGCAGATCGTGCGCGAGGAACAGAACCGCGCCGGCGCCATCGAAGTGCTGATGCCGACCATACAACCGGCCGACCTCTGGCGCGAAAGTGGACGTTACGACGATTACGGCGCGGAAATGCTGCGCATTCAGGATCGCCATGAGCGCGACATGCTCTACGGACCCACCAACGAAGAGCAGATCACGCAGATCTTCCGCGACGGCGTGAAGAGTTACCGCGACCTGCCGCGCAACCTTTACCACATCCAGTGGAAATTCCGCGACGAGATCCGACCGCGTTTCGGCGTCATGCGCGGCCGCGAGTTCCTGATGAAGGACGCCTACTCCTTCGACCTTTCGCCCGAAGGCGCGCGGCAGTCCTACAACAAGATGTTCGTCGCCTATCTGCGCACCTTCGACCGCATGGGCCTCAAGGCCATTCCGATGAAAGCCGAAACGGGACCCATCGGCGGCGATCTCAGCCACGAATTCATCATCCTCGCCGATACGGGCGAGAGCGCCGTGTTCTGCCATCGCGGGCTGGTCGAGATGGACATTCCCGGCGAGGACACCGATTACGACGCGGACCTTTCCCCGATCATCGAGAAATGGACCAGCCTCTACGCCGCAACAGACGACATGCATGACGCGGCCCGGTTCGAGACGTACGTCCCCGAAAAGGACCGTCTCACCGCGCGCGGCATCGAGATCGGGCATATCTTCTATTTCGGCTCCAAATACTCCAAGCCCATGAAGGCGCAGGTGCAGGGACCGGATGGCAATCTGATCAACCTCGAAATGGGCTCCTACGGCATCGGCGTATCGCGCCTCGCCGGAGGCATCATCGAGGCAAGCCACGACGAGGCGGGTATCGTCTGGCCGGAATCGGTGGCCCCTTTCACTGTCGGCCTGATCAACCTCAAGGCGGGCGACAGCGCGACCGATGAAGCCTGCGAGCGGTTGTACAAAGAACTGACCGCCGCCGGGATCGACACTTTGTACGACGACACTGACGAGCGAGCGGGCGGCAAGTTCAAGACGATGGACCTGATCGGCCTGCCCTGGCAGGTGATTGCCGGCCCCAAGGGCCTGGCAAGCGGCGAAGTCGAGCTGAAGAACCGCAAGACCGGCGAGCGTGACACTGTGCCTTTCGAAGCCGCCATAAAAACGCTGCAAAAAAAGCTATCTCTTGCTGCAAATGGCAAAGGGAGCGGCGAGTAAAAGTGGCTGAACACGCGGAAACACGGCCATTTGCGCCATTCGAATGGATGCTGGCGGGGCGCTATTTGCGGGCGCGGCGCAAGGAAGGCTTCATCTCGGTCATCGCCGGCTTCTCCTTCGTCGGCATCATGCTCGGCGTGGCGACGCTGATCATCGTCATGTCGGTGATGAACGGCTTCCGCATCGAGCTGTTCGACAAGATCCTCGGCCTCAACGGCCACATGCTGGTCCGCCCGCTCGGCGGCAATTTCACCGACTATGCGAAGGTCTCGGAGCGGATTTCCGAGGTCAAGGGCGTTACCCACGTACTACCGATCGTCGAGGGCCAGGCGCTGGTCTCAACCCAGATCGCCTCCAACGGCGTCTTCGTGCGCGGCGTCCGCGAGCCCGATCTGCAATCGCTCAAGGGCGTGTCCTCCAATATCCGCTACGGTTCGCTGGACGGGTTCGACACCTCCGGCGGCATCGCCATCGGCATCCGTCTCGCCAATACGCTCGGCGTCCGTGAGGGCGACGCGATCACGGTCGTCTCCCCGCGCGGGGCCTCGACGCCGTTTGGCACCGCGCCGCGCGTCCGGCGCTATCCGGTGACGGCGATCTTCGAGATCGGCATGTCCGAATACGACGCCACCATCGCCTTTCTGCCGCTCACCGAAGCGCAGCAATTCTTCAATCTGAAGGACGAGGCGCAGGTCGTCGAGGTGCTGATCGACAATCCGGACAGGGTGGACGCCATTCGCCCGGCGATCCAGGCGGCGGCGGGCAACGAGATGCAGATCACCGACTGGCGGCAGCGAAACGCGACGTTCTACAATACGCTGCAGGTCGAGCGGAACGTGATGTTCCTGATTCTGACCCTTATTGTTCTTGTCGCAGCGCTCAACATCATCTCCGGCATGATCATGCTCGTGAAGGACAAGGGGCGCGACATCGGCATTCTGCGCACGATGGGCGCGGGGCGCGGCGCGATCATGCGCATCTTCTTCATCACCGGCGCGAGCATCGGCATCGTCGGCACGCTGGCGGGGCTCATCCTCGGCATCGTCGTTTGCCTGAATATCGAGTCGATCCGGCAGTTCGTCTCCTGGCTGACCAGCACCGAACTGTTCTCCGCCGACGTCTATTTCCTTTCGCGGATGCCGGCCGAGATGGATGTCGGCGAGATCGTCACCGTGGTCGTCATGGCGCTGTCGCTCTCGATCCTGGCAACGCTTTACCCATCCTGGCGCGCGGCTCGGCTCGACCCGGTCGAAGCTTTGAGATATGAGTGAGTTACCCGTGGAGCAACGCATCAGACAACCCGTCCTCCGGCTCATCGACCTCAAGCGCACCTATCATCAGGGCGATCGCGAGTTGCGCGTGCTTGACGGCGCATCGGCGGATTTCTACGAGGGCGAAGCCGTCGCGCTGGTTGCCCCGTCCGGCGCGGGCAAATCCACGCTCCTGCAGGTTGCCGGCCTGCTCGACACGCCCGACAGTGGCTCGATCATGCTCGGCGGGCGCGATTGCGCCGCGCTCAGCGACCACGAGCGCACCAAGGTCCGCCGTACCGAGATCGGCTTCGTCTACCAGTTTCACCACCTCCTGCCCGAATTCTCCGCGCTGGAGAATGTCGTCATCCCGCAGCTCATCGCGGGGCTTGCCCGCAAGGAAGCCGAAAAGCGCGCGGGCGACCTCTTGACCGTCTTCGGCCTGAAAGAGCGCGTCCAGCACCGCCCCGCCGAGCTGTCCGGCGGCGAACAGCAGCGCGTCGCCATTGCCCGTGCGGTGTCCAACGCCCCGCTGATCCTGCTCGCCGACGAACCGACCGGCAATCTCGACCCCGAAACGGCCGAGCGCGTCTTCCAGCAACTCCTGCAATTCGTTCGCAAGGCCGGCGTCGTCGCCATCATCGCCACCCACAATTACGAACTCGCCCAGCGCATGGACCGCGTCCTGCGTCTCGACGCTGGCCAGTTGCGCGAGCACAAATTCGCCAAAGCCGCCGAGGCGTCGTAGGGCTTCCTTAACGGAAACGGGATTGTTGTCCTGCTCCCTCTCCCGAGGGGAGAGGGTCGGGGTGAGGGGGCGAGAGCCTGATTGATAATCACAATCCCCTCACCCGGCACGCTTGCGCGTCCCGACCTCTCCCACGGGAGAGGTAAGCGCGGAGCCTTATCGCCTTACCGCACTCCAACGACCGAAATCCCCGCGAAAGCGGGGATCTATCCTGCTTGGCGCAGATCCCCGCTTTCGCGAGGATTTCGATTGAGAGCGACGCAACCACCCCGCCCGCCAACGCCAAACCCCACGCCGGACCTTCCGTCCGCGTGGCTCTCCTCAATCCCGTTTCGCCAGATGAGGGGCGGCGCGGGCAGCCGTTCGGCTGGTCCGTGTATATAGTATGTGTCAGCCTTCCGGCTGCCCACGCACCGAGCATTTTCAGGAAAAATGGCCGCCATTTTTCCGTCCGGAAATGCGACCAGCAAATAACCGATATTTTGGCCCGGTCGACCTCTTCCCCAGGCTGGCCGTGCACGGCTGGCGGACGCACCACTCTCCCAACCGCCTCATGCGCACTTGCATCACACGACCTGCGCATTCCAGCTAACAGGCGGGTGTCAACAAGACCCCTGGGTGCCGGATCGTTACTCCGACCGAAGAGGCAGGCCTTTGTTCTCCGCCAGCCTCGCCCTCCCCGGATTCCCCAGGCGCCGCATCACGTCCTCACGTGGCGAGACGGTCTCGAGCCCCGCGCCCCTCATGAGGAAGCGACGGCCGCAGGATAAGGGAGGTTTTGGGGGCGGGGATAAGTCTTTAGTAGCAACAATTTGCTTTGCTTACCGAATGTTTAGCACCGAGGAAGCAAGGGGAATAAGTTAACTCACCCGATTGCGACTTCGCCAGATTTAGTAAATGATCAAAACAGGAGTTTTTGCGAATCGCTAGGCCGTGTATATGTATATTTTTTTGGAACGAGTGAACGTTTGGACGCTTATTTAAAAATCGCTCGCAAAGTTCTTCACCAAGCGCGTCGTCCTATGAGCGCTAAGTCAATTTTGCGGGTAGCCTATCGGGTCGGCATGGTCCCTCTTCACCTGCATGGCAAAACACAACACAAAACCCTTCAAGCCCGTTTAAGTGAGGATATCGTAAGTCGCCGTGATCGAAGTGCGTTTTTCCGCACGAAACCTGGCTGCTTTTTTTTGAGGGAATTTTTAAATGATGCGAGTTTGCCAGAAGAATTTCGTTCACCCTTTCCTGCTCGTAGGAGAAGTCGTGATTTTATCACGGGAAAAGTACTTACCGTAGCGACCCAAGATTTGGATTCATGTTCAATAGCAAAAAACGACGAATTGGACCCTAAGGCAGGTTTAAGAATATTATCATCATTTTATACATGGACTGATTATAAAAAAGATTTCAATGAGGATATCGTTTGTATAATTGCTTTTGCTATTGTTGTCAAGGGTGGGAAAGTTCTTACTCACCGAATTGGAAGATATCGTGATGATAGGGACCCATTTTTATTAAGGCGTACCATTGGGTTTCCTGCGACTATTAAACAAAATGATTTGAGTTTATTTAACTATACCGATTTAGCTATCTCGGAATGTGGTACAAAAGCTGCCATCAATGATCTTGATATCCCTACAGATACGCCCGAATCCGTTAGACTTTTGGATGATGCTGTGATAGAGAGATTTGTGCTCGTTAAGAGACCCAATAAAATCAAAGAGTTACTAGGAATTGTTATTGTGAAGTGTCCAATGTGGTTTGAGCCCACGCGGCGACGTCTTGCAATTCAAAACCTTGATTGGTTAGATCCTTCTGTGCCTGTCAACAATATTGAAGATTTTGATCCTTGGTCTCAATCGGTTTTGAAAAAATACAATTTCCTTACGAAGCTAATCGGATCCTGTGAAGAAAATGAAGAAAATCATAGATCCGAAATACACGGCTTTTCTGAAGACTCAACTTGATTCTGGAAATCATATTCGATCCAAGAAAGCCTTGCAAGAATTATGTAAATTCTATCGAGGCGGACAGAAGATCGGCAATCCCCAAGATCTCTATGCGATAGAACAATCTATTATTGGTTTATTGTTTGCGCAGGGAAACGATGAAAAAATTAGGCGATGGGCATTAAATGCCATTGCTCAATTCGGAAGAGAAAAATTCAGCAGAGATGCGGTAATTTATGCGTTAGATAAATATAGTCATGATCCAGCTACCGCTGCGTCAGCGGTAGCTGCTTTTTGTTCTATCAGCAAAGATGCGCAAGACTATCTCAATCAAAGAGATATATTGAGCAAGGAATTGGTCGTGCTTGCTGCTTTGCAGCGGATCCCAGTTCAGAGCGTAGACATTGGAGAGACTACGGTTAATATTGATGCGGCCGATGCAGCTATTTTAAAGCTTGCACTTATTATTGTTGGAATGGATCGGGCACCAGAACATTTATTCGATCCAAAATATCCTAATTCCAAAATTGTTTCGGTGCTTGGCGGTCATTGCGATAAAATCGTCTCGCAGTATTCTGTTTGGGCGATTACTGAGAGTTCTCAACTTGGTTTGTCCGATTTGGGGATGGAACTCAAGAATATTGAGGCAATGCCTGCAAATGTCCGATCATGGGTGTTTAAGTTAATTGGTATGGATGAGGACAATGCGGAGGCTAACTTCGAATATTTAAGACTCGGCTCCGACGATCCTCAGCCTGAGGCGAGGCTTGGATTAGCGGAGGGTTTAAAAGATACTTTTTTTGACGGGCTTGACCCGCTTGTGATGGATTGGCTTTGGAGCGAGCATGATGACGACGTTAGGGCCGCGTTAGTCGATCATCTAATCAAACAATCCGATCGGTCAAAAGCCTACAATGAAGCGGCGGTGGAACTGTATGAGCATGCTTCCGAATCTCGCGAACGGATGGAGGCGGTTGCTGCAGGAAGTAAAATTTACGGTCGTTTCAAGCAAATTTCTGCCGATCCGCTACCTGATTTTTTTCTAACACGAGATAATAGCTGTATTGGAGCTCAAGTGATAAATATTTATAAAGTAAAGAATATTCACGGCAAAGCTGTGTCGATAGGCGGAGATGCTGCCAATGAGGAAAACACTAATACGTACTATAGTGCTCATAATTTAAATCTTATTCAATCGGAGTTGTTGCGTGCCGAAGAATTGGTCCAGAATTCTAGCATTTCAAAAGTGCTAAAGAATGAAGCATCGAAAGCTATCACTGCGGCAAAGAATGAGCCTAATCCGGGAGTGCTCGCATCTGTCGTTGATGTGTTAGGACGTGTGAAAGACGGAGCAAAAAATGTACAAGGTTTAGGTGATGCGCTGGCAGGCATCATCGCTAATCTTGAGAAAATTAGCCCGTTTTGATGTTGAGATTTTGCATCTATCTTAAAGCGATGCGCCAACGTAGACGGGATGACGCTCAACCTCGCGCAGAGCCGTCGCGATCCACTCGTTCCTCAATGTCACCCGATCATCGAACCGAAGCAGAATTCCGGCCGCAATTTGAAAAATTTGCGTTGCTGCTTAACCCCAGGTGGTAACGCGCACAGCTCGGCAACTTTTTATGCAGCTGTGTCTCCGATGCACGACAATCGGGAGTTGATTGTGCCGGTCTCCGATGTGACCGGTAGACATTGCGAAGCAGAGGGTGATAGGTAGCATGCCAGAGCTGAGGAAACGAACCACAGCTCTCTTTCCCGGTCGTTGTTGAACGCTCTCTCGGAGGGCGCAAAACCGCTCTTAGGGGGCACCTGAATGGACATCGCGCAGACCCATGTGCAATCGCTCGGCGACTCCGAGAGCGTGTGGTTCAAGCTTGGCCTGTTGACGAAGGAAACGCATCCGATGCAGGTGCTGATGCGCCTGAATGACCGTTATGGCGGATGCGTGCCGATCAATCTGAAGAACGAGCGGATCTTTTTCCTGAGCGATGTCGAGTATTTCGAGCAGGTGATGGTCAAGAAGGCCGACCGCTACGGCAAATATTTCGACGGCCTGCGCCCGATCTTCGGCAATTCCATGATCACCATCGACGGCGCGCTCTGGCAGAAGATCCGGATGCCGCAGCAGCCCGCCTTCACGCCGAAGATGTTCACCGAATATCTGCCTTATCTGCTGTCATCGGTGAAGGACAAGACAAGCGAGTGGGAGCGGCTGGCCGAGACCGGCGAAACCTTCAACATGCTGGAAGAGACCTGGGGTCTGGCCGCGAGCATGATCTGCAAGGCGATGTTCAATCGCGAGGTGCCTTTCAATCCGCAGGTGATCTTCCGCGCGGTCAAGACCTACACCGATGTCGGGCAGCACTCATCGATCCGGATGAAGAAGGTCAATGGCGCGGCCGAGGTGTCGCCTGAGGAAGCCGCCGCCGATGCGGTGCTGAAATGGCTGTCGGTGCCGAGCATGGTGCTGGGCGCGTCGGCGCATGGCGAGGGACGCGGCGCAACACTGCTCTCCATGATGCAGGATGCCGCGAACGATCCCGAGCGCCCGGAATTCACCGACGCGCAGATCATCGACGAGATGAAGCAATATCTCTGGGCGGGCACCGAGACGACCGCGCTGACGCTGGCATGGTGCTTCTACCTGCTGCATCTTTACCCCGAGGTTGCCGAACGCATCCGCAAGGAAGGCGAGGAGGTCTATGGCGACCGCGTGCCGACCTGGGATGACATTCACGGCCTGACCTACACGCGCTCCGTCATTCAGGAAACCATGCGGCTTTACCCGCCGATCTGGAGCTTCATCCGCACTGCGCTCGCCGAGGACGAGATCGGCGGTCATCAGGTCAAGCCGGGCGACAAGATGGTGATGTGCGCCTATATCGCGCATCACCACCCGAAATACTGGAAAGATCCGGAGAATTTCGATCCCGGCCGTTTCTCGCCGGAAAACGCGACCAAGCGCGCCAAATACAGCTATCTGCCGTTCGGCGCGGGGCGGCGGTCCTGCATCGGCGGGGCGTTGTCGCTGGTGGAGAACACGCTTGCGCTGACGCAGCTTCTGCGCCGCTTCCGGCCGGAATATATCGGTGAAACGCCCGCCGGCATCAGCGCGACCGTGACGCTGACGCCGGAGAAGGGGCAGTTGCCATTCAGGATGCGGCCTCTGGGGTGACGCTGTTTTGAGGCGTGTGTCTGCGGGAAATTGCGGAGCCGCCTTTCGTGATGCGCCGAGCTGAGCGAGCGTTCAATCGTCGGGAAACCGATTGCGCCAGGTCTCGCGCGTAAGACGGTGCACAAGGCAGTCATCGTCGCCAAACATGCGTCGGCCTTCCGGTTCAAAGCCGAGACGCTGGTAGAATCTATGGGCGCGCGTGTTGCTCGCCAGCGGGTCGATCACGATGGCGGTCACCGCCGGCTCGGCAAAGCATAGCTGGAAAGCGCGCCGCATCATTGTCTGACCATAGCCTTTGCCCAGATCTTCGGCTGCCCCGATCCAGATGTCGATGGCGCGCAGGTTCGGCTCGATCTCGCCCCAATAATGCGTCTGCTCGGTGAACGGATCGATGATCTGCATGGCTCCGATGGGCCGACCGTCGAGCTCTGCCATGAAATATTGGTTGTCGGGGGCCGCCAGCTCCAACTCATCTGGCCAGTAGGTTTCGGCAAATGCCTTCGGCTGATCGGGATCATCGCTGGTGGCGGCAATCACATGCGGCTGCTGGTCCCAGAGATCGAGCAAAGCCACATCATTTTGAGTCATAGGTCGCAGGACTATTCTTTTGTCGAGCGGCACGGCCACCATTCTCCCTCGTCTGTAGATCGAGTCACTTGGACCATGCACACTTCTTGCAGGGCCGCGAGAGTACTTTCAAGCGAAGTCCACATCGGTTCGCCGCTTGGAAATTGCGTAAGGCGCTACAGCAAAAAACCCCGCCTCCGGGGGGAGAGGCGGGGCTGAACTCAATACTGAGCCTGCATCTAGCCGACGGCGATCTTTTTCGTTTCGCCTTCGATCGTGCGGCCATTGCCGTTGGCGGCCTGACCGATCTTGATCGTCCGGGGCTTCATGGCCTCGGGGATTTCGCGCTTGAGGTCGACATGAAGCAGGCCGTTCTCAAGAGCCGCGCCGCTCACCTCGACATATTCGGCAAGACGGAAACGGCGCTCGAAGCTGCGGCCGGCGATGCCGCGATGCAGGAATTCCTTTTCCTGCCCATCGGCAGGCTTTTCACCGCGAACCGAGAGCGTGCCTTCCTTGACCTCGATATTCAGGTCATTCTCGGAGAAACCGGCGACCGCCATGGTAATGCGATACTCGTTTTCACCGAGGCGCTCGATGTTGTAAGGCGGAAAACCGTTATCGCCTTCGGCGGACGAAAGCTGCTCGATCAGATTTGCGAGATGCTCGAAGCCGATGGTCTGACGGTACAGGGGGGAAAAATCAAAACGTCTCATCACACATCCTCCTATTGAAGCGATATGAGTCAAACCCGCCATTGGGCCGGGTTTTCAGTCGATTGCGCACCCATTTTTGGCCTGCGCACCCATGATTTAGGGATGCTCGGAAGCGTTTCAAGACCCCGCCATGCAAGTGAATCGGATCGTCAATAGAAAGTTGCGCGGGGGCGGAACTCATGCGATTGAGCAACGCGGGGACGGCATGTAAGATCCGCGCATTCAACCCATCTGACGGAACTGGTTTTTTTCATGGAATTGGTCGGCATAGCGCGTAATCCGGTGCCAAGCGGCGCTGTTCCGGGCAGTCTTACGACCCGCGACGGGCTGACGATCCGCTATGCGATCTGGCCGCGCACGGCGGACAGCGCGCTGGGCACCGTCTGTCTGTTCGGCGGGCGCGGCGAGTTCATCGAGAAATACTTCGAGACTATTGCCGATCTGAGGCGTCGGGGCTTTGCCGTCGCGATGATGGACTGGCGTGGCCAGGGCGGGTCCGATCGCCTGCTGAAAAACAGGCGCAAGGGCCACGTCGAGGATTTCACCCATTTCGACCGCGATCTGAGCCAGTTCATGAGCGAGATCGTCCTGCCCGATTGCCCGGCTCCCTTTTACGGCATGGCGCATTCGATGGGCGGCCATATTTTGCTGCGTTCGGCCGTAACCAAGGTCTGCTGGTTCGACCGCATCATCCTCAGCGCGCCCATGATCGACATCCTGCCGGAGATGACGCGTGCTCCCCTCAAGCGCGCTTTCATCGAATTCATGGTTCTGATCGGTCTTGGCGATCTTTACGTCCCCGGCGGCAAGCCTGAGCCCTGGGAGCTTCGGCCTTTCGATGAAAACCAGCTCACAAGCGACCCGCTGCGCCATCAGCGCATTCAGGACATCTTGCGGGAAGCGCCCTCGCTGGGATTGGGATCACCGACGCTGGGATGGGTTCAGGCCGCAACCCGGTCGATCATGCAGATCAACGCCTACGGATTCCCGCTGTCGATCCGGGTCCCCGTGCTGATCGTTGCGGCGGGAAACGATACGGTTGTCTCCAATCAGGCACTCGAAGGTTTTGCGACCCATGTCAAAACCTGCAAGCTTCTGGTGATCGCGGGAGCAAAGCACGAGCTGCTGCAGGAGCGCGATGAGATCCGCGAGCAATTCTGGGCCGCGTTCGACGCCTATGTGCCGGGATCGAACCGGACGATGAGTGAAAGCCATCTCGGCATGTAGCAATGCCGCCATCGCCGCCGGCCATCTCGGTCCTCAGGCTTGTTGCCATAGCGCGATTTCGGTCGTCGAATGACGGCTGCAACTGACCAATTGGGTTATCTGGCCGCACAGGTCTTGTTGATTAGATCTAGTACGTTTTCAAAACCCGTTAAATGCTCATAGTGATCTTCAACTTTGGTCCCATCTTTCGAGACGCTCATTGCAACAGCTTTCGAAGCTTTCTTCAATTTTTCGATCAACTCTCGTTCTATCTTCGCGTTAGCAGGACGAGCGTATTCTCCATCGACAACCAGCCGAAATTCTTGCGCATCAACAACCACGACAGGGGATGCGTCCTTCGCCTGATCGACCGCCATGTGAAATGCCACAGCATTTATTATTCCTTTCTCAGGAGAAGTGATTACTGAAACATTAGGCCATGTGGTTCGAAAGAATGCCCGCACAGGCTTCGAATAAGACGATTGTTGGTGTAAGAAGCACTCGTCGCCATCCGACATGTAGTGTTGCTTAGCTTGCCAAACCCCCATATGGCTGACTGTCGAAATGGGCTCGACACCAAAACTTTGTTGGTTTCCTTGATTCGCACAGCCGCAGAGCAATCCTACTACCATAAGCATAATAGCATGACGCATCTTGCTCCCCCCATCGCAAGAAAGTGGTTTTCGTTATTGTATTTCATTTACGGCTAAAATGAGATTTACATGACGATCAGTATACTGCGGCAACATTCTCCTTAAGCGCCGAGCAGGATGAACTCGCTCTTGCCGCGATCCCGCTCTGAACCTTTCGGCCCGTACGCACGACCAATCTTTCGAGGATTGGCCGCGAGGGGTAGAAAGGTGAGAGCTGTGAGCGCAATCGAGTTGTGTATTCTTGTCATGGTGGCGATAGTCGGCGTCGGGCTCTTCCTGACGATATTCGCCGATGCCGCCTCCGCTGCATCGACGACGGGATCGACGCGGCCCGCGAAGCCGTTTTCCTACAGCAAGCCGTCACGCCTGCAATGCCTGCCCAGGATCTTCGCGAAATGCCCTCGCGGCGAAAAGCGTGTCTGCGTCGAAAAAGACGGGCGGTGCTGCAGCAAATTCGCTTGCCGGAAGCGCGGCAAGTAGCCGGAACCCGATCCCGCATTGGTCTTCCTCCGGCCCCTGCCCGGTTTGCGAAAGCGCCGGGTGGGGGAATTTCCTGCGCCACGCCAAGGGCGCGAGACAGACCGCCTCATCGCTGATATTCAGTCTTTCATGTTCGAATATTCCCTGCTTCACTGGACGGCGTTCCTGTCCGCTGCGGTGCTCCTCAACATCTCGCCGGGGCCGGATATCGCCTTCATTCTCGGCCAGACCATCCGTGGCGGCAGGCGCGCCGGTTTCGCCGCCATGTTCGGCATATGGACGGGCGCGTTCGGCCATGTGCTTATGGCAACGCTCGGCCTCTCCGCCATTCTGGCGACATCGGCGACGGCGTTTTCCATCGTGAAATGGGCGGGCGCGGCCTACCTGATCTGGCTTGGCGTCCGGGCATTGCGATCCTCCGGGCAAGGTCTCGCCCCAGCCGATGTCGGCGACGCGTCATCGAGCGGGCGGATCTTCCGGCAGGGCGCTCTGATCGCGCTGCTCAATCCCAAGGTCGCAATCTTCTTTCTGGCATTCCTGCCGCAGTTCGTCGTCCCCGGCGCAGGGCCGATCTGGGCGCAATTCTTCCTGCATGGTGTGTTGATCATCGCCGTAGCAGCACTGATCGAACCGCCGCTCGTAATCGCCGGAGCGAGGATCGCCGGTGCGCTGAGGAATAACCTGACGATAGGCAAATGGCTGGATCGCGGGTTAGGCGCGCTTTTCGTTGCGCTGGGCGTACGCCTCGCGGTCGCGGACCGTTAACCCGTTCTCAAGTGTTGCTTCAGGATCACGACGCCTGTTTTCGCCACTCGGCAGAGAGGAATCCCGGCGGAATGTCATCGATTTCGACCGGATCGACGCCGAGCGCGTCCAGCTCATCGAACCAGCGGTCACGCTGGGAGGGTGGCAATCGGACGCCGCACCACGGGCAATGCTCGATCAGCAGGACCGACGCGCCGCTATCGCGGACAGGTATGCCGTATTCGTCGAATGGCTCATGATAGATCAGCACCGTGTCGGGACAGTCCCACGGCGTCTCATGCTGCTCGCACTCATGGTCCAGCGCCATCGCCATCTTTTCGCAGCAGCCCCCGGCTTCGGCAGGCGCGGGACGCCACGCAAAGCCGAGCGGGAGCCATAGATAGCGGTGCGTTGGATACAACTTCGACATGGGCTGGCCTCCCGTCCTTGCTCTTGAGCCGCCAAGCCTTCAGACTAACGGCAAATATCCGCCCATGCCATATATCGAGCAGGACATCGCCATGACAGACATGTTTGACGTTTCGGGCAAATCCATCCTCGTGACCGGCGCATCCTCCGGGCTCGGCCGGTCCTTCGCGAAATTGCTGGCCGGGGCAGGCGCAACGGTGGTCGTCGCGGCAAGGCGCGAGGATGCGCTGAAAGAGCTGGCCGCTGAAATCGAGGCGGATGGCGGGAAGGCCCATGCCGTCTCCATGGACGTGACGGATGTCGGTTCGGTGAAAGCCGCCATCGCGAAGGCGGACGAACTGACCGGCGGGCTCGACGGACTGATCAACAATTCCGGCGTTGCCCAGCGCGCGGCGCTTCTGGAGGCGACCGAGGAAGGCTGGGACCGCACGCTGGACACCAACCTCAAGGGCGTGTGGGCTGTCGGCGTGGAGGTGGCGCGGCACATGGTCCGGCGCGGCGAGGGCGGCAGCATCGTCAATATCGCCTCGCTGCTCGGCCTGCGGCAAGCGCCCGGCATCACCGATTACGCCGTCTCCAAGGCAGGCGTCATCCAGCTCACCAAGCAGATGGCCTTGGAATGGGCGCGCCACGGCATCCGCGTCAACGCCATCGCGCCCGGCTATTTCGAGACCGACATCAACCGCGATTTTCTGAACAGCGAACCGGGCCAGAAGCTGGTCCGGCGCGTGCCGATGCAAAGGGTCGGCCAGCACAACGAGCTGAGCGGCCCGATCCTGCTGCTGCTGTCCGGCGCAGGCTCCTATATGAGCGGCGCCGTGATCTCCGTCGATGGCGGCCATGCGGTGAATTCGGTTTGATGATAGACTGCGTTGATTCACACCGCCTTTCCCGTGAGTTAACTGGAGGCCTGATGTCCACGTCCAACGCGCTCCCGAAATTCAACGCCCCCTATGCGCCCGACGACACCGCGATGGCCCGCCGGCTGCTCTCCGCAGCGCCTGCTGCGCCGAAAGTCGAGGCCGCCATCGAGGACCGTGCGCGAGATCTGATCGAGGCGATACGCGCGGGCGGCGGCGGTTTTGGCGGCGTGGAGGAAATGCTCCACGAATATTCACTCTCGACGCGCGAGGGGCTGGCGCTGATGGTGCTCGCGGAGGCGCTCCTGCGCGTGCCCGACAGCGCCACCGCCGACCGGCTGATTGAGGACAAGCTCGGCCAGGGCGATTTCGTCCATCACGAGTCCCGCTCTCATGCCGTGCTGGTCAATGCCTCAGCCTGGGCGCTGGGCCTGTCCGCGCGGATCATCCGGCCCGGCGAAACGCCTGAAGGCATTATCGCCCAGCTTGCCAAGCGCATCGGCGTGCCAACCCTGCGCACCGCCACGCGGCAGGCCATGCGCGTGCTCGGCAATCATTTCGTGCTCGGCCAGACCATCGACGAAGCCTTGAGTCGCGCCCGGTCCGGCTCCGGCAGCCTCTACCGCTATTCCTTCGACATGCTCGGCGAGGGCGCGCGAACCAAAGAAGACGCCGAGCGCTATTTCGCATCCTACGCCAACGCCATCGACGCCATCGGCCGCGCGGCCGGCAACCACAAGCTCCCCGACCGCCCCGGCATTTCCGTCAAGCTCTCCGCGCTGCATCCGCGCTATGAAGCCGTCAGCCATGCCCGTGTCATGCGCGAACTCGTTCCGCTCACGCTGGAACTGGCGCGCAAGGCCAAGAGCTACGAGCTGAACTTCACCATCGACGCGGAAGAAGCCGACCGGCTGGAAATTTCGCTCGACGTGATCGGGGCCGTTTTCGCCGATCCTTCGCTGGCCGGATGGGACGGCTATGGGCTCGCCATTCAGGCTTATCAGAAACGCGCGCGCGCCGTGATCGGCTGGGCGGGCGAACTGGCCGAAGGGCTGGGCCGGCGCATGATGATACGGTTGGTCAAGGGCGCGTATTGGGATACGGAGATCAAGCGCGCGCAGGAACGCGGCCTTGCGGATTATCCTGTCTTTACCCGCAAGTGCATGACCGACCTGAATTTTACCGCCTGCGCCGACCAGCTTCTTTCGCTCCGCCCACGCATCTTCCCGCAATTCGCGACGCATAATGCGCTGACCGTTGCGCATGTGCTGGAACGCGCCGGACAGGGCAGCGACTACGAATTTCAGCGGCTGCATGGCATGGGCGAGGCGCTATACGAACGGCTGCGCGAAACGGCCCCGAAGGTGGCCTGCCGCGTCTACGCGCCCGTGGGCGGACATCGCGAATTGCTGGCCTACCTCGTGCGCCGCTTGCTTGAGAACGGCGCAAATTCGTCCTTCGTATCGGCCGCCGCCGATCCGGAGACGCCTATCGCGGAACTGCTCCGCCCGCCGGAGGACATTCTGGGTAGCGCCGATTATGCGCGGCATGAAAACATTCCGCTCCCGCCCGATCTGTACGGACGGTCGCGCCGCAACTCGGCAGGCGTTGAGTTCGGTGACCGTGCGGCGCTCGCCGCGCTGGTCGAGGAGGTCGGCGCGCATCGAGAGGCGAAGATCGCGGCAACGTCACTGATCGACGGCGAGGCGGTCGGCGGCGAAGCTCGCCCCGCGATTTCGCCCATTGACGGGAAGACCGTTGTCGGCACTGTTTCCGAGCTGGCCCCTGCGGACACCCCGAAGATCATGGCGGCGGCGCAGGCTGGCTTTGGTGCGTGGTCCGAAACACCAGCCGATCAGCGCGCGAAGATCCTTGAGCGCTTTGCGAATCTCATGGAGGAAAAGCGCGGCCTTCTGCTCCATCTCATACAGTCCGAGGGCGGCCGCACACTCGACGACGCGCTGGCGGAAGTGCGTGAGGCTATCGACTTCTGCCGCTATTATGCGGTGCAGGGACGCGCGCTTTTCGGGAAGGAAGAGGTGCTGCCCGGACCAACGGGCGAATCCAACGTGCTGCGGATGCGCGGGCGCGGCGTGTTCATCTGCATCAGCCCGTGGAACTTCCCGAACGCGATCTTCACCGGGCAGATCGTCGCTGCACTGATGGCTGGTAACAGCGTGGTCGCCAAGCCCGCCGAGCAGACGCCGCTCGTCGCCTATGCGACGCTGCGGATGATGCATGAGGCGGGCGTGCCGAAATCGGCATTGCATCTGGCGCTCGGCGATGGCCGCGTCGGTGCGGCGCTGGTCGAAGATCCCCGCGTGGCGGGCGTGGCCTTCACCGGCTCCGTCGAAGTCGCCCGGTTGATCAACCGGGCGCTGGCCGCCAAGGACGGCCCCATCGTGCCGCTGATCGCGGAAACCGGAGGCGTCAACGCCATGATCGTGGACGCAACGGCTTTGCCCGAACAGGTCGCTGACGACGCCGTAATGTCCGCCTTCCGTTCAGCCGGTCAGCGCTGCTCGGCCCTGCGCCTGCTCTGCGTGCAGGAGGATGTCGCCGACAAGATGATCGAGATCATCGCCGGCGCCGCGCAGGAGCTGAAGCTCGGCGACCCGCGCGATCCATCCACCCATGTCGGCCCGGTGATCGACGACGATGCCAGGGGCAAGCTGGACAGCTACATCGCCTCGATCCGTGGCGGCTCGAACAATGCCGCGCGCATTCGCTATGCGGGCGAAGCGCCGCGCGAGGGCACGTTCTTTGCGCCGCATATCGTTGAACTGACCGACGTCCGCGCGCTGCGTGAGGAGGTTTTCGGCCCGATCCTGCATGTGGCGCGCTACAAGGCGGCGCAACTCGACGACACGCTCGACGCCATCGACGCGACCGGCTACGGCCTGACGCTCGGCGTCCATTCCCGCATCAACGAAACCGCAGACCGCATCGCGCGCCGCATGTCCACGGGCAATGTCTATGTGAACCGCAATATCATCGGCGCGGTCGTCGGCGTGCAGCCCTTCGGCGGCAACGGCCTGTCCGGCACCGGCCCGAAAGCGGGCGGCCCGCATTACCTGCCCCGCTTCGCCAGCGAGCAAACGGTTACGGTGAATACAGCGGCGGCCGGCGGCAATGCGGAGTTGCTGATGGGGATGGATTAGCCGGCCGGTGCGCTCGGGTAAAACTCAGCAACCCACTCCGCTTTTACTTTCGCATAGGCAAGACTTGCATCCGGATCACGAAGCGATGCGGCAGGGAGAAAGGCGTCAAGCTTTTCACCTACCTGGATCGCCAAACGCCCCATTTCATCCAAAATTGCTTCAAGGCTCGTCCTCTCCATGAAAGGTCCGATTACGGCATCACCGTTTTTCTGAGGTCGCATCATCTGGACAGATTTCATAGTGGGATGACCTGCTAGCTCCGAAAATAATTCATAAATCTCTGCCCGTTTCTTGGTCGTAAAGCCATCGCGGTCATCAAGCGCTGTTCGAACCTTAATTGGCGAAAATTCCCTCATTCGAGCCTGCTTATCAGCAACCCGCCACTTCGCTATAAGTGAACGATCCATGCTGAACAGATCAATCAGGAATATCGTTTCCAGAATATCGCGCATAACAAGTGCGCTATTCTGGAAATACCCAGATAACGCAAGCTTTAGGCTAGCTCCGAAAGCATTGAATGTACGCATTCCGAGCATCTGAATTACTTTTATATCTTCGTCTGCGGTGTTGAATTGACGCAGTACGTCAGCCAATTCCATTGCCTGCTCGACAACCGTAACATGCAATGAAAGTCGCATATCCTGCAAAATCAGAGCAATAGCTTTTCCCGCAATTCTTCTTCACAAATATGCAACCGCGCAAGGTTCTCCGGAATTTTGTGTGTCAACATATATGATCCCGACCATCAGCTGAGTAGAGATTGTATAAAGTAGATTCGTAGTTCAGAGCAATTTCAGACTGAAGAATGGCTCTTACGAAAGCGTCCGATTGAGCACCGCAACTAGGAAAGCGCGGCTGCAAGTGCTACATTTCCGGGCATGACGCCGTTCGAGCTGCACACAAACGCGCCGGGACCAGAGTGAATGCCGGAAAACATGAACATGCCGCCAGAAAACGCCCAAGACCGCTTCGACATGCAGGCCGCCGCGCCGATGGTGGACCCGTTCGGGCGGCATGTCTCCTATCTGCGCGTTTCGGTGACGGATCGCTGCGATCTGCGCTGCGTCTACTGCATGGCGGAGAACATGACGTTCCTGCCGAAAAAGGATCTGCTGACGCTGGAGGAACTGGACCGTCTTTGCACCGTGTTCGTGGCGAAAGGCGTGCGCAAGCTGCGGCTGACGGGCGGCGAGCCGCTGGTGCGCAAGAACATCATGTGGCTGGTGCAGTCCCTGTCGCGCCATCTGCAAAGCCGCGCGCTGGACGAGCTGACGCTGACCACGAACGGTACTCAACTACCGCGTTTCGCGCAGGAGCTTTACGATTGCGGCGTCCGGCGCGTGAATATTTCGCTGGATACGCTTAAACCCGACCGGTTCAAGGCGATTACCCGCTGGGGCGATTTCAACCAGGTCATGGCCGGGATCGACGCGGCGCAGGCTGCCGGGCTCAAGGTCAAGATCAACGCCGTGGCGCTGAAGGGCGAGGGCGGCAACGAGGACGAGATCGAGCCGATGATGGAATGGGCGCATGGGCGCGGCATGGACCTGACGCTCATCGAGACGATGCCCCTCGGCGACATTGACGGCGACCGGACGGACCAGTATCTGCCGCTCTCGGTCGTGCGCGCGCGGCTGCTGGACCGCTGGACGCTTGAGGACATTCCCTACAAGACCGGCGGCCCCGCCCGCTATGTCGAGGTCAAGGAAACCGGGGGCCGGATCGGCTTCATCACGCCGCTGACGCATAATTTCTGCGAGAGCTGCAACCGCGTCCGCCTGACCTGCACGGGCACGCTGTTCATGTGCCTCGGGCAGGAGGATGCGGCGGATCTGCGCGAGCCGCTGAGGGCGAGCGAAGGCAACGAGCTGTTGGAAGCCGCGATCGACGAAGCCATCGGCCGCAAGCCGAAAGGGCATGATTTCATCATCGACCGCACGGCGCAGAAGCCAGCCGTGTCGCGCCATATGAGCGTGACGGGCGGCTAAGAAATGGGGTCGCTTCAGGTGAAATCGCTCTGCCACACATACAGATGTCATTCCCGCGCAAGCGGCAATCAGTAAACACCGGAGATGCTGCGGAGGACTGGATTCCCGCTTGCGCGGGAATGACATGCATTAGCTCGGACTTAACCTGATCGAGCAGGCCGCTCTATTTGACGCCAAATGCGCGCTGAATGGCAGCGGGAGTTACGCCCAGATGCCGCCGGAAGGCGGATGTCAGATGCGCCTGGTCCGCAAAACCTGCCGATAAGGCGGTTTCACCGATACTGATGCGACTGTCGGCAAGTAACCGCCGCACACGAGCAATCCGGCGCTCCATGAGAAAGCGGTGCGGCGTCTGACCGGTGGCGGCCTTGAAGGCGCGCAGGAAGAATCCCGCCGACAGATCGCAGCACGCTGCCATGTCCGCAACAGACAGCGCCTCCGAAAGCCGCGCCTCGATCAGATCCTCCACCATCTTCAACCGGCGCGGCGTGAGCGAGGCTGCTCGCGGCGCCGGACGCCACGCCGCTCCGCCGCAATGGCTGACAACGGCGAGAAATGCGGCAGCGGCACATTCGGCTTCAAGCGGCTCGGCATGACGTGCAATCAGCAACCGGCGCAGCCTGCGCGCTGCCTCGACGCCTGCCGCTTCGGTCCGCCCGCTGAAGCGCAACTCGGGCAGCGCCGCATCCTCATCCGGCAAAAGGCTGGCCATGCGCGTAGCATCGCCGCTGACGGTCAGATATTCCCCGCCCTCGTTCGCCTCCGAATAGACCGAACATCCAGCCGGTGTATAGGCGAGCCCGTTCGCCTGCGCATGAAAGGGACGGACGCGGTCGGAAGCGAAAGCATGCACGCCGCGCTGGCTCTCGAACGCGAAACCGGCAACCGGCTTGTCCGGCGTGTAGGTCGCGCGATATGGCCCCGGTGGCAGCAAGGTGAGCGTCAGGCCAGCGGCGGTCATGCTGCGGGTTGAAATTACGGACATGTTCATCGGGAAAAACTATCGGCGCGATGACGGCATGGCAACCGGTAGGCAACGCAGCTGCAACTTCAGGTCATTTTGGTGAAAGCGCGGGGGCGCAAGCTGGGCCATGATGGGCTCAGCCAAACCGGAGAGTTCGACATGCCCAGCCTGACCCTTGCCGAAATCGAAGACGCCGCGCGGCTGATCGCGCCAACAGTGCCGCCAACGCCGCAATATGTATGGCCCTTGCTCAGCGAGCGCACGGGTTGCGAGGTCTGGGTCAAGCATGAGAACCACACGCCAACTGGCGCTTTCAAGGTTCGCGGCGGGCTTGTCTATCTCGACCAGCTCAGGCGCGAAATGCCGGAGCTGCGGGGCGTGGCGACTGCGACGCGCGGCAATCACGGGCAATCCATCGCGCTTGCGGCTTCGCGGCTGGGCCTGGCGTCGCTCATCATCGTTCCGGAGGGCAATTCGGTGGAGAAGAACGCCGCCATGCGTGCCTTCGGGGCTGAACTCGTGGTTGCGGGCAAGGATTTCGACCAAAGCCGGGTTCACGCCGCAAGGCTCGCCGATGAACGCGGCTTCCAGATGGTACCGTCGTTCCATGCGGGGCTCGTCACGGGCGTGGCCACCTATGCGCTGGAGCTGTTCGGGGCCGCGCCCGCGCTCGACACTGTCTATGTGCCGATCGGCATGGGCTCGGGCATCTGCGGCACGATTGCCGTGCGCGATCTGCTGGGCTTGAAGACGGAGATCGTCGGCGTCGTCGCCGAACAGGCCCCGGCCATCGCGCAATCCTTCGCCGCGGGACGGCCAATTCCGGGAAAATCCGCCGCGACCTTCGCCGACGGCATGGCCTGCCGCGATCCTCATCCCGAGGCCTTCGCAACCATCCATGCAGGAGCCGCGCGCATCGTCACGGTGAGCGAGGATGAGATCGCCGCCGCGATCCGCGCGCTATATGCGGATACTCACAATATTGCCGAAGGAGCAGGCGCGGCCGCGCTCGCTGCGCTCATCAAGGAGGGCGAGGCAATGCGCGGCAAACGCATCGGGCTGATCCTCAGCGGCGGAAACATCGACACCCCGGTCATCGCGTCCGTGCTGGCCGGAAGCACGCCGCGTTAGATAGGATCGTTTCACACGAAAACGATCCTATCTGGCTCTGTTTGTTTGAAGCTCGATTTTTTCCGAAAAATGGTATCCATTTTATCGGATCTCGCTCTAATAGCGCTGCATGTGCACCTTCCTTGGCACATAGCTGTCGGCGTAGGAGGCGTCGAAGATCCATTCCTGAAAATAGGCGGCAAGCCGGATGAACCGCATGAAATAGCTATTCAGGACGGAATAGGCGGGCATGTAGAGCAGATGGCGCGGCGTGAAGACCTTCGGCGTTGTCAGCGCAACCAGCGCCATATTGACCATGTCCAGGCAAAAGATGCCGAGCTGCGCGGCAACCAGAATGGCGGGCGCCGTGTCGCCATAGGTGGTGAACAGCCAGACCAGATAGACCGGCATCGCCAGCGCGGCAATGACGTCGAAGGCCAGAAATTCGAGCTGGTGCACGAGTTCGCTGTTCTGGAGCTGCCTGGAAAGCGGGCTTACCTGATCCCGATGCTTGCGGAAACGCAAGCGTATGGCGTCGCGCTCCCAGCGGAAGCGCTGCCGGATGAACGCCCTGAAAGTGTCCGGCGCATCGGTGTAGCAGATCGCTTCGGGCGCGAAACGCACTTTCCAGCCCGCCTTGCGTATCCGCATCGTGACGTCGAGATCCTCGCCGCCGCCGGCATCGAGACCGCCGACATCCCTGAGCGCCTCGCGGCGGAAGACGCCAAATGCGCCTGAGGCGCAAACGACCTGCCCGGTGATGTTCCCGCCTCGCTTGCCGAGCGAGAGAATGACGAGATATTCCACCGCCTGGTATCCGGTCACGAAACTCTGCGCCGCATTTCGCACGACGATATTGCCGCCGACCGCTCCGACGCGGGGATCGGCGAAAGGCTCGCAGGCGCGCTCGAAGGCGTAACGGTCCAGCGTGCAATCGCAGTCGATATTGATGATCAAATCGCCGGTCGCGCGCTGTATGGCAAGATTGCTGGCCGCCGCCTTGCCCGCCCGCAGATCGGTGGAATGGATATGCGTCAGCAACCCGCGCCCGCGCAACTCGCGCAGCCGGGCCGTCATCGCATCGGTGGAGCCATCGCTGATGACGATGATCTCCTCCGGCACCCATGTCTGCTCCTGAACCGCAAGTAGGCAGCGCTCGATCGCATCGGCTTCATTGTGCCCGGCAATGAAGACCATCAGCTTCGGCCGCTTGCGCAAGGGTTCCGGCGGCTTCTGGAATGCCGCCATCAGTCCGGCGGTCATGAAGGTGATCGAATAGCGCGGCAGCTCGAACAGGATGACGAACCAGAACAGGGCGATGAAGCTCTGCCAGCTCTGTGCACTCAGATAGGCGAAACCGTCATTGAGGATTTCCCACATGCGGCAATATCCCGGGGCAAGTTGTTGGAGCGCAACGCAAACTCGCCGACACCGTAATGATTGATGTTATGGAAAACTTTAAGATAATGTGGAAAATCGTTACGATCCGGGCAACCTTCTGGTAAATGAAACGGAACGCGACGGGATCATACTGACAGCCTCGGCCCTCATCGACCGGATTACGAGGCGCTATCGTCCGCCTCCACCTTGCTCAGCTTTTTCTGTTTCTCGGTCAGATACCACTTCGCGTCGATCACCTGCAATTCACCGGCATTCTTCATGCGCTGCAACGCTGTGCGTACGGAGCGTTCATTCAGGTTCGGCAATGTCTTGCGGGCGCTTTCCACGATTTCCTGACGGCGCAGTCCAGGATTGTATTTCAGGATATGCAGCAGCGTATCGTGGGTCGGCGCCTCGTCCGTCTGCTTGTGGAGCAGATGGCCCAGATCGGTCGGTCCGGCAGGCTTGAAATTGGCCTCGGGCTTCGTTTCGGCCAACCGGTTCAGCGCAGCTTCCCAGCCCGCCGCATATCCGTCCTCATAGCCGATCCGATAGATCGAATGCTCATGGACCTTGAGCGCTTTGAAGAATGTATCGCGTGCTTCGTGCAGGGACGAAAGGCGCTGGTTCACATCGGACATGGATCTACGCATTACCAGTTTGGGACATTCTGCCAGACTAGCGGCAACTGCTTGTGAAAGCGTGAAGACCCGTCCCGTCGAGACCGCCAGCCGCTTGATGAACCGCCCTTACGCAAGATGTTAATTTTGAGTTCATGTCGCAGTTTCTAAGGTCGGAAAAATCACGTTGCCATGTCGCAACAGTCAAGGGGGAGATCAGATGCCTAAATTTATCCGTTCCGCATGTGCCGCCATTGCCATCGGCGCACTCCCTCTGATGCCGGCCGAGGCCGGTCAATCCATCAAGCTCGAAACCCGGCTCGGGCAGACCGTCATGGCGGAAGGCCGGAGCGGTCAGGCCTATCTCCGCGTCAGTCTGGCAGGCATTGCGCCGGAAGAGGAAGGCGCACGCACGCCGGCCAACGTCATTCTCGTCATCGACCGCTCCGGCTCCATGCAGGGCGACCGTATCGAGCAGGCCAAGGAAGCCGCGCTCATGGCGGTGGAGCGTCTCGGCCAGCAGGACGTTCTCGGCGTCGTTACCTATAGCGACAATGCCGAAGTGCTCTCGCCGGCTTCGCAGCTTCGCGACACGGACGCGGTGCGCGGCGAGATCCGCGAGATCTACGCACAGGGACGCACGGCTCTTTACGCAGGCGTCAGCCAGGGCATCCGCGAGCTTCGCGAATTCATCGATCCGTACAAGGTCAACCGCATCATTCTGCTGTCGGACGGTCTCGCCAATGTCGGCCCGAGCACGCCAAAGGAGCTGGAAGCGCTGGGCCGGGAAGCGGCGCAGGAAGGCATCTCCGTCACCACGATCGGCCTCGGCCTCGGCTATAATGAGGATCTGATGACCAGGCTGGCGCTCGCGAGCGACGGCAACCACGCCTTCGTCGAAGACCCGGACGAGTTGGTCGGCATCTTCAACGAAGAATTCGGCGATGTGCTCGCGGCGGTCGGCAGCGATGTCGAGATCATCATAGACTGCCCGGACGGATTCGAGCCGGTGCGCGTGCTGGGCCGCGAAGCGAAGATCGAGGACGGCAAGGTCCGTCTGAAGCTCAATCAGGTCTACGGCAAGCAGGAAAGATACTTCGTGGTCGAGCTGAAAGTCAGCGAGGAACGCGCGAAAGGAACCGCCCGCGCCGCCGAAGTTGAGGTCAACTATACCGATCTCGCCTCAAAGACGCGCGCCACCGTAAAGGGCGAGGCAGAACTCAGCTTCAGCGCATCCGAAAAGGACGTCAAGGCCAGCATGAATGACGATGTGATCGCCGCTGTAACGACGCAGATTGCGACGGAGCGCAGCGAGAAGGCCGTCGAGTTGCGCGATCAGGGCAAGATGGAGGAGGCAAAGCAGCTCCTGAAGGAGAATGCGGCCTATCTGAAGCGTCAGGCCGAGCAGCTTCCGGCCGCCGCAGCCGCGCCGCTTGGTCAAATGTCGGAAAAAAATGCCCGTGATGCCGAAAATTTGAACTCGGATGTGTGGGATCGCACGCGCAAATCCATGAGAGCAAACCAATATAGAGATAAGACGCAGCAGAGCTACTGAGCCGCCCGTCCCCCGACAAGCTCAAGGCTCGACGCGTCGAGTTCCCATATCCCCCCGCTCCAAAGCCCCTCGGAGCGACAAGGCGAGGCGATCCGGCAAGCCCTTCCCCCCCGAAGCGCCGGATCGCTTCGCCGCTTTTATTTCAGCCAGTGAGATTCTCCCTCTCCTTTGGGGAGAGGGTCGGGGTGAGGGGTGACAAGCTGATTTTCGGCTTCCCAGCCCCTCACCCGGCACTTGCCGTGCCGACCTCTCCCTGAGGGAGAGGTGAGGTTTCGGCCTTAACGCTTTTTCGCCAACGCCTGATCGCGGGTTTCGCTCAGCGAGGCCGCCGGAGTCAGCGCTTCGGGATCGACGCGGATCTCGATGATCGCAGGCTTGCCCGAAGCTGTAGCCTCGGCGAAAGCTTCGGCGAACTGTTCTGTCCGCTCCACCGTTGCCCCAAAGCCGCCGCAGACGCGCGCGAAGGCGGCAAAATCCGGGTTGACCAGATCGGTGGCGGAAACCCGCGCCGGATAATGGCGCTCCTGATGCATGCGGATCGTTGCATACATACCGTTATTGACGACGATCACGATAATCGGCGCTTTCTCCTGCACCGCAGTCATGAATTCCTGCCCGGTCATCTGGAAACAGCCATCGCCCGCGAAAGCGAGCACCGCGCTGTCCGGGTTCCGAATCTTTGCCGCGACCGCCGCCGGGACGCCGTACCCCATCGATCCCGATGTCGGGCCGAGTTCGGTCCGGTATTTGCGGTACTGCCAGAAGCGATGCACCCAGACGGTATAGTTGCCCGCCCCGTTCGTGACGATCGTGTCGTCGGGGAGCGTCTCGCGCAGATGCTGCATGATCTCGGACATCTGGACGTTGCCCGGTGATTGTGTCGGCTGTGAATGGGCAAGAAAATCGGCGCGCGCCTCCGACACCCAGGCCTCGCGCGATGCGTTTTTCGGCTGCAACCGCCGCAGCGCCCGGCCGAGCGGTCCCATACCCGAGACGATGCCGAGCATTGGTGCATAGACACGGCCCAGCTCTTCCGGGTCCGGATAGACGTGAACGAGAGGCTGTTTCGGTGTCGGAATGTCCACCAGCGTATAGCCGGAGGTCGTCATCTCGCCGAGCCGGGAACCGGCGACCAGCAGAAGGTCGCTTTCCCTGATCCGGGCGGCGAGCTTCGGATTGATGCCGATGCCGACATGGCCCGCATAGTTTGGATGATCGTTGTTGAAATAGTCCTGACAGCGGAAGGACGCGCCGACCGGCACCTGATGGGCGCTGGCGAAGGCTTCGAAATCTGCCCGCGTTGCCTCGCTCCAGCCGCCGCCGCCGATGATGCAGAGCGGCCGCTCAGCCTTGGCGAGCAGCTCCGACAGCCCGTCGAGCGCTTCCGGCGTCGGCGCGCTCTCGACGGTGCGATAGCCCCGAGCATCCGCAACTGTCACCGTCGAACTCAGCATGTCCTCCGGCAGCGCCAGCACCACCGGACCGGGCCGTCCCGAGGTCGCCGTATAGAACGCCCGCGAGATATACTCCGGAATGCGCGAGGCATCGTCGATTTGCGTCACCCATTTCGCCATCTGGCCGAACATGCGCCGGTAATCGACTTCCTGAAACGCCTCCCGATCCGTCATGTCGAGGCCGACCTGCCCGATCAGCACGATCATGGGCGTCGAATCCTGAAACGCGATATGCACGCCCGCCGAGGCATTGGTCGCGCCGGGACCGCGCGTCACGAAACAGATGCCCGGCTTGCCCGTCAGCTTGCCGTAAGCGTCCGCCATGATCGCCGCGCCGCCCTCCTGCCGGGCATTGACGAAGCGGATCGAGCCGACATCATGCAGCCCGTCGAGCGCGGCGAGAAAACTTTCGCCGGGAACGCCGTAGATCGTGTCCGTCCCGTGAAGGGCAAGCTGGTCGATCAGGACACGCCCCCCATGACGCGCCGTACCCGTTTGGTCCATGCTTCGATCTCCTGCGTCCCCGGCCATGCTCATTCCGTTCGTCTGTCTCTATTTATCCGTCACGATACGCGGCTGGAAGAACGACGCCGGAACCAGCAGGCGGTTTTCCTGCGTCATCAGATAGCCTGCATCCGCGCTCTTCTGCATGAACGCTTTCCATTCCGGGTCGGCCAGCATGGCGGCGCGTTTCTCGGCGCGGTCCGCCGCTGAGTCGTAAGCCCAGATGTGGACGTAGGAGTTTATCGGACCTGTTTCGGTGACGCCATAGAGATAAGGCTCGCCGAGCGCGCGGCTCTGCGGTGCAAGACCGTGCTCTTCGTAGAGCTTCATATGTTTCGGCAGCGTTCCGGGGCGGCAGGTATAGGTGCGCATGTCAAACAGCATTGTGGTCGATCTCCTGATTGGGGTTGGTTGTTTGCGTGGAAAGGATGAAATCGCGCAGGGCGTAGATGACCATGACCGCGCCGCCGACCGGCACGCAGGCATAGACCCAGGCTTGCGGAAAGGACAGGATCGGCGTGGTTGCCGTGGTTTTCAGCGCATAGACGCCGCCATACCAGGTCAGCACGAGCGCGAAGATGAGTCCGAGCAGGCTGATGAACATACGCAATGGCCTGCCTGCGAAAGTGCCGTCGGCCATGCCCGGAACGAGGTCGATGGCGAAATGCTCGCGTTCGCGCCAGAGCGCCGCCGCGCCGACGAACACCATCCAGGCAAACAGCGCCGCGACGATCTCGTCGAACCACGGCATGGGCAGCGTGCCCGTGTAGCGGCCGACGATATTCGCCGCCAGCACGACCATCAGCGCGACAAGGCAGAGCACCGAAACCAGCCGCAGCACGAAGCCGAGTACGCGGTCGAGGCTTTTCAGGACCGCCATCATCGCACCAGCACCGTCGGCAGCCAGACCGATATGGCGGGAACATAAGCCACCAGCAGCGTCACGATGAACAGCGCGATCAGCAGCGGCCACAATTCCTTGACGAGTTCCGAGACGCGCACGCCCGAAACCCCGGACACGGCGAATAGCACCATTCCGACCGGCGGCGTCAGCAGGCCGATCATCGAGCACATGATCATGAGCAGGCCGAACTGGACGGGGTCCATGCCGATCTGCGTGACGACCGGCAGGAGCAGAGGTACCGTTATGACAATGACGGCGACGCCTTCGAGAAACAGCCCGAGGACGATCAGGATGAATGTGATCATCGCGATGATGATGACAGCTTCGCTCGACAGCGACAACAGGCCCGCGATCAGCGAGTCCGGCACCCGCTTGTGCACCAGCAGCCAGCCGAAGAAGCCCGCCGCCGCGATGATGAACAGCACGCGGACGCTTTGGACGATGGTGGTCCAGAAAATGCCCGGCAGATCCCTGAACGTGATTTCGCGATATATGAACAGGCCGAGAATGAGCGTGTAGATGCTGGCGACGACGCCCGCCTCGGTCGGCGTGAACAGGCCGCCGATCGCGCCGCCGATGATGATAGCGGGCGAAAGCAGCGGCAACAGCGCGCCCATGAAGGTGCGGCCCAGATGGCCAAGCCCGGCGCGCTTCGATACCGGATAGCCGCGCCGGCGGGAGATGACGTAAACCGCGCCCATGAGCGCGGCGGTCATCAGCAGCCCCGGCACGATGCCTGCAAGGAAAAGCTGCACGACCGAAACGCCCGTCAGCCCGCCGAAGATCACCAGCGGAACGCTCGGCGGGAAGACCGGGCCGATGGTCGAGGATGCGGCGGTGACGGCGGCGGAAAAGCGATCATCGAAACCGGCATCCTTCATTGCCTTGATCTCGACCTGCCCGAGCCCGGCCGCATCGGCGACGGCCGTTCCGCTCATGCCCGCAAAGATCAGGCTGGCCATGATGTTGACCTGCGCAAGTCCGCCGGAGATATGGGCGACGAGTGCGTTGGCGAAACGGAAGATCCGGTCGGTGATGCCGCCGGTGTTCATCAGATTGCCGGCGAGGATGAAGAACGGAATGGCAAGCAGGGTGAAGCCGGTCGTGGCGGAGATCATGCGCTGCGCGAACATTGTCAGCACGAAAGTCTCGCCGAGCACGGCATAGGTCGCGGCGGCGACGAAGCCGAGCGCCACGGCGATCGGCACGCCGAGGCAGATGAGGGCGAGCAGCGCCCCGATGATCAGGAAAGCGGTCATGAAAAATCACGGGCAAATTGGCGGGACAGCGCGTCAAGCCCTGCCCCGCCCAGAAGGGAAGAACTAGTCGAGCATCTTCAGGAATGCGTCCATGTTTTCCTTGCCGGCGTATTCGCCGACACGCTCATGAGCCGGACCCATTTTCGCCGTGAAGGCCGCAAGGTCGGGGCGCGTGACTTTCAGGCCCTTCGCTTCCATCTCGGCAAGTTCCTTGTCCTCCTGCTCCTCCACCATCTTGCGCATCGTCTCGGCGGCTGCCTTGCTTTCCTCGCGCAGGATCGTCTGCTGTTCCGGCGTCAGGCCGTCGAACACGCTCTTGTTGATGACGTGAACCATGGAATTGTAGACGTGGCGCGTCAGAGCGAGGTGCTCCTGCATCTCGAACAGCTTGAAGTGGTAGATCACGCCGATCGGATTTTCCTGGCCATCGACGACGCCCTGGTTGAGCGCGGCGGGAAGTTCAGGAAATGCAATCTGCGTCGTGCTGGCGCCGGCGGCTTCGAGCGCGGCGACGATCTGCAACTCAGGCGGCGTGCGCAGCTTGAGGCCTTCCAGATCTTCCGGCTTGTTGATCGGACGCTTGGAGTTCGTCACGTTGCGGAAGCCATATTCCCAGTTCGACAGCAGCACCAGATCCTGCGCTTCCAGCTTGGGACCGGCCCATTCCGTGAAAGGTCCATCGAGCACCTGATGCGCATGGGCGTAATCGCGGAAGGCGAACGGCGTCATGACCGTTGCGAATGCCTTCTCATATTTGTCGAGCGCGCCCTGCGTCGGCAGGTTCATCTCGATGACGCCGAGCTTGGTCTGCTCAAGCTGCTCCGGCGGCGAACCGAGCTGGTTGGACGGAAAGAGCTGCACGGTGACTTCGCCGTTGGTCCGCTCCTTGACCTTGTCGGCAAATTGCTGGGCGGCGATGTGGCCGGGATGCGTTTCGGCGGCAAAGTGGGCCAGCTTCAACTCGACGGCCGATGCCGCCCCCGGCAGACAGATGGCGGCAAGCGCCGCTGCTGCGAACAAGGTCCTGGTTTTTTTCATCCGTTGGTTCCTCCCTATGGATTGCAAAGTCATTATTGGCTGGTGCCGTCCGGTTTGTCCGGCAGATGCGCCTCGACGCCGGTCAAGCGCTCATAGGGCTTGATCACGGCGGTGCAGCCTTCATCGCCATGCCCCATGATCGAGGCTAGCGCATAAGTCTGATGAATCGCCTCGGCCATGAAGCCGGGAAGCCCGGCCTCCTCCAGCCAGTGGGCGTAGTAGCGGACGTCCTTCAGCGCATTGTCGAGCGACATGTGGGGCGTGAAATCGCGCTTGAGCGTCGCCTCGCCGTAAAGATCCATCATGCCCGACTTGCCGCCCGCCGCCGAGATGATCCCGATGACTTTCGTCATGTCGAGACCTTCCTTGGCGGCCAGCGCGAAGCCTTCGCACCAACTCGCTACGTTGGCGAAGGCGATGTAATTGTGGATCAGCTTCAGCTTGATGGCGTGACCGGCGGGGCCGACGTGGAAGATGTTTTCCGCGTAAGTCTCGAAAATCGGACGCAGGCGCTCAAGCAGCTCGGTTTCGCCGCCGAAAAGGATGTTGACCTCGCCGCGATCGGCGTGCATCGGCGTCCGTGTCATCGGGCCTTCGCAATAGGCGATGCCCGCCGCTTCGCATTCGACGCGCATTTTCTCGACATGCTGCGGGGACGTTGTCGTGTGATCGAGGAAAACCGAACCCGGCTTCATCCGCGCCAGCGCGCCGTTCGGGCCGAGCGCCAATTGCTGCACGACTTCGGCTGTCGTCACGCAGATGCCGAAGACATCGGACTGCGCCGCAAGCTCATTGACGGAACTTGCGGCCCTGGCCCCTTGCGCCACGGCCTTTTCGACGGCAGCGGCATCGATGTCGAACACGGAAACGCTCAAGCCATGCTTCAGCATGTTCTTCACGAGCCCGCGCCCCATCCCGCCGAGGCCGACAAATCCGATGGAGCCTTCAAATGGCGCGCTCATCCGCTTCCTCCGATACCGCTTTTCTTCCTTTTCCAGAAAACAAGCATAAAACAGATTGTCTGACAACCTGTTTTTGTATATATTTTGGCAAGAGCGCGCTGCTGGACTATTCTTGTGGCGTCGGGAGGCCGTGAGCCGGGAGATGGGGTGTGGCAGGTTCTGAACTATTCGAGACGATCAAGCGGCCCAAGCGCCTGCCGGACGAGATCGCACAAAGCATTATCTCGGCAATCGACGACGGGCAACTCAAACCGGGAGACCGTCTGCCGACAGAACATGCGCTCGCGCAGAAATTCGGCGTGGCGCGGACAGTCGTGCGCGAAGCGATCTCACTACTGAAATATGATGGGGTCATCCGTGCGCGTCAGGGCGTCGGCGCGTTCATCTCAGGGGTCGAGGAACGCACCGCCTTCCGCATCAGCCCGGCCTGCTTTGAGAAACGCAAGCAGCTTGTCCAGTTCCTGCAACTGCGCACGGGCGTTCAGGCCGATGCATCCGGACTGGCGGCAGAGTTGCGGTCAGATGCGCAACTGAGGGAAATCGAGAGCAATCTTGCTGCCATGTACAACGCGATCCGGGCCGGAGACGACGGCGCGGAGCAGCGCGTTGATGCGGAGGCAGCTTTCTACCGCGCAATAACCGAAGCCTCGGGCAATGAATATTATGTAGAGTTCATCGCGATGGTCGAGGCGCGGCTGATGGAAGAGCTGCGGTCCGTGGTCGTCAAGAACGCCAAGGTCGCCGAATGGGGCGAGTCGATCCTCAGCGAACACCGCGCAGTTTTCGAGGCGATCAAGGAGTGCAACGCCACTCTCGCGCGCAAGACGACACGGCTGCATTTCGAGCGCGCGGCTCACCGTCTGATCGTCCGCGCGGATTTTGCCGATATTTGATCTGGCTGCTCATACTGGCAGCTTCGTATCCCAGTGCATGGCTTTACACCCGCTCCTTCTCCCTGCGGAGCAGGGTCCGATTGACGATGAATACCTCAACGAATACGTTGGAAGTGAACACATCGCAATCTTGAAGGCAGACCGAAAACCCATGCTCATTGGCGCAATTTCCGACGACCTCACCGGCGGCACCGACCTGGCGCTGATGTTCAAGCGGGCTGGCATGTCCGTCAGCCAGGTCATCGGCGTCCCCGAAGATCTGAGCGCCATTGCGGGAGCCGATGCCGTCGTGATTTCGCTCAAATCCCGCACCAGCCCTGTCGCCGAAGCCGTCGAACAATCGCTCGCCGCCTCGCGCGCGCTTCGGGACGCAGGCGCAAAGCAGATCTATTTCAAATATTGCTCCACATTCGACTCCACCGATCGAGGCAATATCGGCCCGGTCGCCGATGCGCTGCTGGCCGAGACAAATGCGCCATGGACCATCGTCTGCCCGGCCTTTCCCGGTGCGGGCCGCACGATCTACAATGGGCATCTCTTCGTCGGGCGGCAACTTCTGAGCGACAGCCCGATGCGTAACCATCCGCTCACCCCCATGCGCGACGCTAATCTCGTCCGCGTGCTGGAGCCGCAAAGCGCGAACAGCGTCGGCCTTGTGCCCTACGCAACCATCGAGCAGGGGGCGGAGGCCGTTCGCGAGGCGCTGGAAGCCGAAGCCGACGCGGGCCGGAAGCTGATCGTGGTCGATGCCGTCAGCGACGCCCAACTCATGACGATCGGCGCGGCGCTCAAGGATGCGCCGCTTGTGACCGGCGGGTCCGGCATCGCGCTCGGCCTTCCCGCCAATTTCGGCATTTCGCCTCAACCCGGCACGGACGACGAGCCCTTCCCTGCGCCGGAAGGCCGCAAGCTTGTGCTGGCGGGAAGCTGCTCGGAAGCCACGCGCGACCAGATCGCCATGGCCGAGCGCGCGGGGCTGCCCTGCCTGAAGCTCGAACCGTTCGAGATCGCCAGCGGCAGGCAGACAGCGGCCGGCGTTCTCCAATGGCTGCGCGAACAGTCGGAAAGTGCCGCCGCTTTGATTTTCGCCTCCGCTTCCCCCGAAAAGGTTGCAGCGGTGCAGAAGGAGCTGGGCACGGAAAACGCCGGCAACATGATCGAGAGGCTATTCGGCAAGATCGCGCTGGGGGCGCTTCAGGCCGGTGTGACCCGACTCATCGTTGCGGGCGGCGAAACCTCCGGCGCTGTCGTCAATGCACTCGGCGTGAAGGCGCTGCAGATCGGCCCCGAGATCGCGCCCGGCGTGCCGTGGACGCGGGTCGTCAGCGGGCCGGACATCGTGCTTGCGCTCAAATCGGGCAATTTCGGGCAGGAGGACTTCTTCCTGCGCGCATGGGATCTGTTGCAATGACCGCGGAAATCGAGCTTCGCGAAACCATGGTGCGCCTGTCGCGCTCGCTGTTCGAGCGCGGCTATTCGCATGGCAGCGCGGGCAATATCAGCGCGCGTCTTGACGACGGCGTGCTGGTCAGCCCGACGAACAGCAGCATGGGACGGCTGGAAGCGGAACGCATCTCCAAGCTTTCACTCGATCGCGCGCATCTGAGCGGCGACAAGCCGTCAAAGGAAGCCGGGCTGCATCTAGGAATGCTCCGTGCGCGACCAGATGCCGGTGCGGTCGTGCATCTTCATTCGATCCATGCCACGATCCTGAGCTGTCTTGCCGATACGAATCCGGCGGACGCTCTCCCGCCGATCACGCCCTATCTGGTCATGCGCGTCGGCCGGGTGCCGATGGTTCCCTATTACGCGCCCGGCAGTCAGGAACTGGCTGACGCCGTCACGGAACAAGCGCGCGAGCACCGTGCCGTCCTGATGGCCAATCACGGTTTCGCCGTTGTCGGCCGCGACTTCGAGGATGCGGTGATGAACGCGGAGGAGTTCGAGGAGAACGCCAGGCTGCTGGTCATGACGCGGGGACTTGGCGTCAATCTCCTCAGCGAGCGTGATGTTGCCGCGCTGAGAGCCAGATTCGGTTAGCAGCCAAAACGAGCGAGGGGTACGGAAATGTATGTTGTCACCGTTGTATTCGATGCCGTGTCCGGCAGGGCCGATGCGCTGGAGGATGCCCTGATCGCGCAAGCGGAGAATTCGCTGCGCGAGGAGGCCGGCTGCCTGCGTTTTGATGTTGCCCGGGATGCCGCAAAGCCGGGGCGTTTTTTCCTTTACGAGATTTATGAGAACGAATCGGCCTTCGATGCACATCTGCAGACGCCGCATTTTCTGGACTTCAGCGAAAAGACGGCGGAGATGGTCGCGAACAAGACGGTTGACCGCTGGGCGATGGTGCGTGCGACCGGCTGAGTTGCCCATCTTTCTCGAAATCCCGTTCCCGAGGGCGTTTCGATCCGGACTGAAAGGCTACAGGACGCGCCCGCGGTAGGGGTAGCGCGGATCGCTGTATGCCGCGCCGGCAGTGCCGCCCGACGGCACAAGCCCGTCCATGAAGACCTCGTCATCGGCGCTGTAGGGCGTACCGGCAAGCGTGAGGTAATCCTCAAGCTGAGCCATCGACTTCGGTCCGATGATGACGCCCGTCACCAGTGCGTTGGCAAGCACCCAGCCAAGCGCGAACCCGCTCATCGGACGCCCTGAAGGCTTGACATATTCGCCGATCCGCCGCGCGGCCTCGATGGCTTCGGGGCGGAACTCGGTCTCCATCATGCGCGTGTCCTTCCGCTCGGCCCGCGATCCCGGCGGCACGCCATCGCTGTATTTGCCGGTCAGCACGCCGCGCGCGAGAGGGGAATAGGTCACGACGCCGATGCCGAAATGCGCGCAGGCGGGCAGGTAGTCGATTTCGACCAGCCGGTAGAGAGCGTGATAATAGGGCTGAGCCGCGATCGGACGCGGGACGCCGAGGCTGTCGGCGATGCGGACCATCTCCGCGATCTTCCAGGCGCGGTAATTGGAGAATCCCCAGCCGCCGATCTTGCCGGCGGCGATCAACTCGCCGAGCGCGCCGATGGTTTCTTCCAGCGGCGTCGCCTCGTCATCGAAATGCGTGTAATACAGGTCGATCCTGTCGAGGCCGAGCCGGTTGAGACTGTCGTCGACGGCCTGCCTTATCCAGCGCGCGTTCAATCCGCCCGAGCTTTCGACGCCCTTGATCGGATTGCCGACCTTGGTCGCGACGATCCAGCGGTCGCGGTCTCCGGCGATGGCGCGCCCGACCATCCTTTCCGACGCGCCCGCCGAATAGGCATCCGCGGTATCGAGAAAATTGCCGCCGGCTTCGCCATAGCGGGCGATCATCTCCGCGGCTTCGCCCTGATCGGTCTGGTCCCCGAACATCATCGTCCCGAGGCATAGGCGCGACACTTCCGGTCCGCGTTCTCCGAGACTGGCTTTCGCAAGCGGTTGCTGCGTCATGATCAAGGCGCTCCTGTTGTTGCGGCGATGCGGGGGACGGCAGGCTGCACACTTGCCTGTGCCTTTTTTGCGGGCCGGAGCCTCGCGGATCACCGGGCGCGTCGCCGGGTCCGGGACACAATAAGCATCACCTTCAGCGCAAGCAAGACCGCCGCCACGGGCCGCGCGTCACGGAGCCGGACATCTCGGCATCGGAGGGTGCTTGGATGGGCATTCCCTTACCTGACGCGTTGGCGTTGCTGCACAAGCCTCTGATCGCGCAACTCCCTTTTTCTTTGGAGCACGGTTGCTTTGCCAACGAACGCATGCGCCGTCGCTAACGATCAAGATGGCATTGGACTGGAGATCGTGGCGCGATAAGTGCGAGAGAAATCTGGTGAAATCATATTTAGGAACAATGCGTTACGCCTTCGGTCGCAGAGTATCAAGCCGTGTGAAGTTTAATCCAGCTTTGAGAGATTTTGCCCGAGGTAGTAAAGCACACTCGCACGATGCGAGCGTTGTGACACTCTGGGCGCTCGACATCACATGGATATCGCACACAAGACGCTTACGGATCAAATTACCAAAGCAGCCAATTCAAGCTGCCACACTGATAGGATCAGCGCACAGTTCAGCGACTTTTTCGGCAAAGCTATCCATCTCGGAAAGGTCGGCAGGAAGGTGAAGGCCTGTCTCAACGCCCTCCCGCATCGAATCGAGAGTTTCGACCCGCCCGGCAGCGTCGACGCGAATGAGTTTTGCCCGGGATCTTGGGGTCAGCACATCAAGGCCGATGGACCGCAGCTTCTCTTCCCACGGACCAAGCATCGCAAATTCGTCCGAGACGCGAAGTTTGATACCGGCGTCTTCCGCCTGCTTGTGAAGCTGGGGCAGTTCCTGCCACGCCTCTTTCATCACCCGTGGGTGAACAGTTAGCGGCGTTGTCCGGGATGATGTGAGGAGGGGGGATACGATGAGCTGCGGAATGTTGTTGGCGGCGGTGAAGTCGATGATTTCGCTGAGTGTGTTCAGATTGCCGGGCATCAGGATCGTGGCAATGGAAAGCCGCTCACGAAGATCCGGGTAGCTGGTCGCCAATTCTATCCCGGCGGAGATTCTGGCAAATGCGCCGGGCTTGCGGCGAATTTCATCATGCTTTTCACTGGCGGCATCAAGACTGATTGTTATCTTTGTCTTCGGTAGAGCAAGTAATTTGTCAGTAAAATCAATTAAATTATATCCGTTGGTAATAAGAGCAGTCGGGATTCCTTTTTGTGTCGCAGCGCCGAGAAATGCTTCAGCCATAGGCCAGCAATGCGCCTGAAGGGGCTCATCCCCGACGATAGCCGCACCGCCGAGAAGACCGCGCCGCTCGATAGCATCGAGCATCCCGGTCAGATGATCAGCGGACAGATGACTTTCTTCGCGCCGCTCATCTCGTTGATTGACGATGCAAAAAGGGCACGCAAGCGGGCAGCCTCCTGGAAGGACTACTGTAGCAACTATGCCAGAAGGTGGCACGCGATCATTTTCTACGAACGCGGTCAGAGCAACGTATCCCACTGAAGTCCCCCGTTTTTGTTATTATCCGAAAGCTCTCTAAGATAGAGCTTTTGAAACGGATAGCAGATTTAGGGAACATAAATCCATCGAAAAAATTACCAAGAGCGTACGAACACACCGAATCTTAGATTTAATCAAAGGCTCTGTTCGGCTTGAGTGTGGATTTCAACCTGTCGCCGCGAGCAGGCAGCGCTCTGGCGTCATGGCAACGCCGGCTTTTTCCATCGCTCGCCGCCAGCCGAGATAGTTCGGCAGATATTTGGTCGCCACGCCGTTGAAGCGGTCCAGCCATTTCTTGAAGCGGCTCACATAGGCGTTGACGGTCTGGATGTGCAGAACCTTTTCATGCACATGCTCGCCGTGGCTGGCGATGATCAGTTCGTATTCGATTGCCTCCCGTTTGGCGAAGGCGATCAGCGCCGGATCGCCGTCCATGCACAGCAGAACGCCCGTCCT
>JBHJOB010000040.1:0-49932 GCA_050330195.1 Rhodomicrobiaceae bacterium
CTGCTATTGTCATCGTGGCAGCGCCAGACGCAAGAAGCGGTGAATCTGGCGTCCTGATTGCCGTCATGACCGCCGGACACGTCTAACTCCAGAACGGTACTTTTTCAACGGGCTGTTAAGGCGTCTCGATTATGGCCAATCTGACAGGCCGCGTGACCAAATCCGCCGTGGACCGGATGGCGGCCGGCACCATCCTGCGGGACAGCGAATTAAGAGGCTTCGGGGCCAGGCGGCAGATCGGCGCGCCGATTTATTTCCTGCAAAAGCGCATCAATGGCAGGCTCCGATGGATCACCATCGGCACCCATGGTGCGCCCTGGACGGCGGAGAGCGCCCGCCGGGAAGCGCTGCGCCTGCTCGGCCAGATTGCCGGCGGCGCCGATCCAGCCCCGCAGCGCGAGCAGCCGGCGGTGGATGCGACGCTTGCTGTGGTCGCACCGCTGTTCATGGAAGAGCACGGGCCGAAGCTCAAGCCGCTGACGCGGGAGAAATATCAAAGCGTGCTCGGCAAGCATATTCTGCCGGTTCTCGGCGAACTTCGCGTTGGCGACATCAAGCGGCGCGACGTCACGAGGCTGCATGGTCAGCTCGCCCGTTATCCGACAATTGCCAATTACGCGGTCGCGGTGCTCTCCAAATGCCTCACCTGGTGCGAGGAACACGGCCTCAGGCCCGAGCGCTCCAATCCCTGCGGCCGGCTGAAAAAATACGCCGAGAATAAACGTCACCGCTATCTGACCGCCGATGAATATGCCCGGCTTGGCGCGGCAATTGCCAGGGCCGAGCGGTTTGGCGCCGAGGACCCGTTCGTTCTCGCCGCGCTGCGCCTGCTGATCCTGACCGGCGCGCGGCTCAATGAAATCCTCACCCTGAAATGGTCTTATGTCGATCTCGATCGCGGCCTGCTCATCCTGCCGGATTCAAAGACCGGGCAGAAAATGATCGGCCTGAATGGTCCGGCAGTAACACTGCTCTCACGTCTGCCCCGCCTTCCAGACAATCCGCATGTCATTCCCGGACGGGTGCGCGGGGCGCATCTGATCAATCTGCAAAAGCCGTGGCGGCGTATCCGCGCCGAGGCCAGCCTGACCGATGTCCGGATTCACGATCTTCGCCATTCCTTCGCCAGCGTGGCGGCGGTCTCCAATGCCTCGCTGCTGAAGATCGGCAAGCTGCTCGGCCATGCCGATGCCCGCACCACGGCCCGCTACGCCCATCTGACCGACGCCTCGATCGTGACCCTGAACGAGAACGTCGGCGTCCTGATCGCCGAGGCGATGGGCGATGTGCCCTCACCTCGCGCGAACCTTTTTCACCGCCGCGCCGGATATTCGGATGTCGAGACATAGCTGTCGCGTTCCAGCCAGTCACGCAGATCGCGGAGCCGGTAAAGCACTCGCGCACGTTTGCCCCTGCCGGCCTTGATGAAACGCGGTCCCGTGCCTTCGACACGAAACCGTTCCAGTGTGCGGGGCGACAGCCGGACAAAATCCGCCGCTTCGACGGTGGTCAGATAGCGCTCCGGATGGTCGATATCAGCCGGCATGATCGCCCTCCCCGTCCAGCTCCTCGGAGTCCTCACCCCTGACCGTCTGCCGCTTGTGGTCCGCACGCTCCAGCATGGCGGTATCGAGGGCCTCGCGGATCGCTCGGACGGTGGCGATATCCCAGATGACCGCCTCTTCAAGCTCGCCGCCGCGCAGCGACCAGGAATGGACAACGAGCGTGCCGAGCCGCGACGCGATGACAATGGCAAGCACCGGCGCCATCAGCAGGGACAACCGCTCCCCCGCATGGAGCAGGTCCCAGAACATTGCCGCCCAGGCCAGCAGCAGGCCGCCCAGTACTACGCCAAGGATGAAGACCGGGCGCTTGATCTGAACATAGTCGATATCCTTCAGCGCATAGGTTTTGCGCGGCGTGCGCAGCGCGTTCTCCGTGATCGTAAACCGCGCCGATTGATACAGGATGCGGGACTTAGCCATGGCAGAGGCCCTCCGTTTCGATCTGTGACATCACCGTCTCGAACCGCGCCACATCCGCCCAGGCGACCTGCCGGAGAGTGGCGGCATACACGGCCCAAGCCGTGCGCGAGCGGTCGATCGCATGCGCGATCAGACAGCCGCATTTTTGTTCGGGGTTGAGCCGTCTGGTGGCCGCGGCCTGTCCTTGCTGCTCTATCAGTTCGAAATACGTATCCAGCCCCAATTCCTGCATGAGCGGGGCTTGAAACAGCGGCGAGCGCTTCAGTCCATCGAGCAGCTTTTCGCGTGCCGCGCCGGGGCGTGGCCGAGCCTTCATCCCGGCAAGGCAGGCCGGATAATGATGGATCGCCGCCGTCCGCTCGGCCACAAGCGGGCCGGTCACGAACCAGCTGAGCGCGCCGTAGATCGCGAGGGCGAGGATGGCGGGTTTTGGGACAATCTCGAACAGCGCCTGCCACATCACCACTCTCCCTCGTCCCGGAAGCGGCAGTGCCGGCGTGCGAGCTGCCGGGCCTCTTCCAGAGAAAGACCGAGGCTTGCCGCATCCTCTGCGCTCAACCGCTCATACCGTACCGGTTCGCCGGGCCGCTTTTCGGCGAGGTCTACCTGGCTGGTGATCCGTGATCCGTCCCGGTAGATCTGTGCATAGCAGTACTGGCGAAACGGCGCGGGATCGCCGCTGCGTGCAAAGCTGTACCCGCTATGCACCTCGCCTCCTTCGATCTTGAGGATCTTGAAGAGCGTATAGTCTTCGACCGCCGGCCCGGCTGTCGCATGAAGCCCGGCGCCATCGCCCGGCCAGTCGATACTGCCGAACAAGCGGATCGCCACCCCGGCCACAAGACCCGTCGTGATCAGCCCGATGACGATCATGGTGACCCACTGCGTCTTTGGCATGTCCTGCCGATGCTCGAACCCCGGAACCGCGTTCATGAGCGCCCCTCCGAGCCGTCCTTGCGTTTGAGATAATCCGCTAACGGGCCTTCGATCAAACCGTAATCCGCTCTTGCGCGCCGCGCCTTCAGATATTGCTCGGCACGCTGCGCGCGCTCCAGATCGCCGACGCTGACCGATTCCAGGTCCTCATCCTGATGCCGTGTCCGGCGGAGGGCGTCATTGACCCGCGCCATGATCAAAAACAAGGCGAACGGCGCCAGATCGATGGCCACGGCGGCGAGGATGAAATTTGCAACCTGCCAGGCATGTTTGATAACAAGTACCGACGCCGGCGCGGGTGCGAACGGCGCAATGTCGTGGCCGGCATCACCGACCGTCAGTTCGGCGAGAACCGCTTCGATCTCCTGTCCCTGCTGCTTGAGCGCGGTCTCGACAGTTTCAACGGCCTGGAGCTGTCCGGCCCGGATGAGCTCATTCCCCGAAAGCGCCGGCCGCGGCTGCGGTCCCTGCAGCGCCTTGGCAAGACTGGCCATTGCGGCGATGGGCACCGCCTCTTTCAGCTCGATGACGGCCGTGCGGAACTGATCGCCCGCCGCCTGCATCGCCGTCTGGCGGCTCGCGGCATCGAGACTCACATCGGCTGTCGCCTCGCGCATCGCGGCGGTAGCGGCATCGATGCGGGCAACAACCCCGTCAGATTTTTCCCGGGCTTGTGCGAGCTGTGCGACCAGATCCTCAAAGCGCTTCGCATAGCCGCCGATCCAGTCCGAGACGGGCCCCGGCCGTGCATCATCGCTGTCAAAGCCGGAGAGCAGGCCGCGTTTTTCGCGCGTTTCGGAATCGCGGTGTACGCCGGCCTTTCCCTGAAGCACCGCGCCGGCCTGGCCGAGCCTGTGGACCCACGCCTTGACCCGGTCGGCTTTTGCTGCGGCGTTTTGGATATACTCACTGACCTCAATGGCGGCCGCCGGACCGCCGGCCAGCACCTGAACATTGGGATAGCTGCTTGATGCCATCAAGATGACGACCATGAGGATGATGACCGGCATAAGCCGCGTACGGTCGGCCCGCGGCGCAAAGGCAACCACCCCGAGCAGGATCGAGAATCCGGCCCAATAGGCAAGTCCCACGCCGATGGCGGCCGCCAGGGCGAGAAAGTTGAGCCACCAGTCCTGCCCCGCCCCCATGGCATCGCTGAAGCACACCTTGTTGAAAATGCCGGTGATGACGGCAAGCGGGATCAGCATGATCCGCATACCGGCGGAGATCTCAGAAAATTGCCTACGCAGATTGACCATTTGATCGAGCCTCAGAATTTTTTTCTGTCGACTCGTTGTCTCAAGTTGATCATCTGTTGGACCACGATTTAAACTACGAGAAATCCGCCAAATCCGGTCGAGGTTGGACGAATTTTAGCCAAAGAAAGATTTTTTCGGATTTTGGCTACTCCGAGGGATAATTTTCTGACGATGCTCTCTTCAGCTCCACATATGCCTATCTCTTACAGGCAACGCCAAGCGATTCGCCGGCTCCTGATCCGCTTTATGAAAGAATACCGATCTGCTGACGGCAAACGATTATCGGCGGAGTCGTGCGCAAATTATATTTCAGAGAGCACAGGAGTTACCATTTCAAAATCTGTTATTGCTGGTTATATAGAAAATAAATCGACTAATTCTCGCTATGTTGCCAACATTCGTAATTTTCTCCTCAGCATCTATACAGAAGTCGATCCCGAAACCTTATGCGGTAGTCGCACAAAGCAAGCCACGATAACTCTGGCCAGGCTCGTTTCCGCGGTAGATGACAGACCAGAAAGGGTACGCGCTGAGGACGCCAAGCCACCTTTCGAGAATCTAAGATTAAGAAATTTAAACACATCAGGATTGAATTTAACGTTGAGCAATGAAAGCATTTTTGTTTTAATGCCGCAAAAATACGGCATTTTTCAACTTACAGCAAGGCTGTATTTAACTGATTTGATGAAAGTACTATCAGACGCGTCATCAAGTGTTATACCACAAAATATTATGCCTGCGCGCGATCAAATATTGTTCACTGGGCATGCTGCTCGCCATGGCGATCAATTGACAGGTATAATATTTGATCACGAACTAAAGCTCACTGTGTGGATCAATATTGCCTTCGGCAGCGCGACAGATGCTACCCTCCGAAAGCGGGCTCGCCTGATTCAGATTTCCGGCAACAGGGGCTTTTCAGATATACATGAAGAATTTGATCTGGTGTAGCCATGAATAAAAATGAGATAAAGCAAATTGAGAAATTCATAAGATCTAATGCTTCTCTTGATGTCATAATTAACGAAATAGAGAAGTCTTCTCTTGAAAGAAGCGAAATTATACTATTAATTCATCCGAAAATGAAATCAGATACTGAGTTGAATGAATATAAAGCCGCATTCTTGCGACGCTTTCTTAACGCGATCAGGAACGGCAATATTGCGACCGTCAAAAGATTAAACGGAATAAGACCATTTGGGATAAACGAACAGTTGCGCCCGTCCCTCACCACAGCAATGCATACGGCCGCATATTATGGTCACGCGGAGATCGTACGCTTACTTATGACAGATGCCGAATTTGTGCCAGGTATGCAAGATTCAACCGGTGATACACCAGCGGATCTAGCTCACGTCGGCGGTGCCCCGCAGGAATTGGTTGATCTGCTTACGGATCTCGAATGCCGCTCTTTTCTCCACGAGCTGGAGGCAGCGGAGAAACAGACAAATACCCCTCAACCGAAGCCTACAATATGATCATTAGTCAGAATTGTGCACCAAAAGAAGTACGGGGCACGCGTTGTTAATAAGAGCCGGATCTGTGATCGGGACTATGCCGTTCCAACCTAAATAGACACACACGCTTCCCACATCGCGCAGATGATACTGATAAAGTAGATGCGGCGTCCCGTAGAATGACGCAGCGGTGATCGTCAATCCCCAAAGCGCTGTTACAGCGAACGCCCGACCAATCAACCCTTGCCACCAGGGTGTCGCCCTCCTTGCGCTACGCCCTGCCGCCCCGATCAGCAGCGCCGCCCCCATAAAGGCCGGCAGGCCGGCCATGATCTTCGAGAGCGGATGCCAGTCGCCTGCCGGGAGAAGCCGCCAGGCGAGGATGAACAAACCTACGGCAACAAACATCTGGATTCCCGGCGAGGCCTGATCTTTCATGCCGCCCGCCTTTCCCGCCGCTGGGGGCGCGTCACTTCCGCATCGGCAGCCTGCAGTCGGCGGGCAATCGCATCGGCGTCGGCTTCCCGCGAGACGGCAGCCAGGCAATAAAAGCGCTCGCCCGCCTGCAGCCAGATTTCCCAGGCATCTCGATAGGCGTAGGACCGGCCGCACGCGTCCCCTCGCCGGTGTGCTTCGCGGTCCTCATCCGGTCCCAGCCGGTGCGGCCGCGGGAATAGTCTGATTTCTCCCTCTTTTCGCGAGATGGTTTCGCGCCGCCATAATCCTTGCTGCCAGCTCACTCCCTGCCGTGACAGACGGACCGTCAGCGCCGCGTTGCCCCGGGGCTGCAGACAATAGCCGCCGCCAAGCTGGCTCAGCGTGTTGTTGACAAGCCAGGAGAGCAGGAAGGCCCCGCTGCCCGTCATCATGGCGGCGAGGAAGGCGTCATTATCCGACCGGAAGAGTTCGTGCGGCAGCACGTAGCGCCAGCCCAGCACAGTCAAGCCGCCCCACAGGAACAGCGTCAGCCGCGGGCGGATGGCTTCGATGAAGCGCACCCATTCCGGCGTCCAGTAGCGGACGCGGACGATCAGCGTCTCGCCCTGGCGGCGCGTCTCAATGCCGGCTTTCGGGATCATCGGCAAGGCCCGCGAACAGTTCGTGACTGTCATATTTGGCGCGCTGCAGGATCAGAGGGTGGCCACCGGTCCAGATGATCAACTGCCGCTGCAGCGGATCGTCCCGGCTGAAAAACCGGGCGATCTCCTCACCTGTCATCAGGCTACGCGTCTGCGCCGACCACGACAGGCCGCGCCGGTCTTCCTTGGTCGCCTCGCGCTCGCCAACCTCGGCGCGGTTTTCCACGATCAGCGAGGTGGTGCCAAGGCGTTTCGAAACCCAGTCGAGGGTGAAGGTGTCATTGTTGCCGAAGAACTGCAGCACGCCGGCATTGCCCATGAAGGTCTGCCAGCGGTCGCGGTAGAGCGCCTTCAATTGCCCCAGATCCTGGACGATCGGCCACAGCCTGACGCCGAAGCCGGCGATCTGCCCGGCGGCGTCCTCAATAGTTTTGAGATGCCCCAGCACGGCGAATTCATCGAGGCACATCAGAACCGGCGGCTCCGGCCGGCCGGCCGTCGTCTCGAAAGCGGCAAGCGCCAAATTGACGAACAGCCGCAGCCACCTGTTGCAGGTGCCCATGCGCATGGCGGGCAGGCACAGATAAATCGTGACGCGGCCGCGCTTCAGGTCGGCGAGATCGAAATCATGTCCCGAGAGTACGCCCTTGATGCTCTCATAGCTCAGGAAACGGATATGCCGCCGGGCGGTCGAGAGCACGCTTTCACGCTCATCGTCCGGCTTTGAAAAGAAATCTTCGGCCGCATCCCTGCCGCCCAGAGCCGCATTTTCCTGCATTTCCGCCTGAAGGACCTCCATGCCGGTCCGGCCGCGATGCTCGGCCCGGCCCATGATCAGATCGCGCACCGTGCCCAGATGCCGCCTGCGCCAGTATTTCCGCCAGGTCGCGACATGCAGCGTCACCCCCTCGATCAGATTGCGGGCGCTGTCGTCCCAGTGCGGATCGCGCGCGCCGGGCTCGCGCATGACGAGCGCATCCGCGATCAGCCCGCCATCCTCGACGATCGTGGCGCTGCCTCGCCCTGTCCGGCGGCTCCCATACCGCAGCAGCCGCATCGGATTGAAGGATGCGCGGCGCGTGGCGGCATAGCCGCTCGTCACGCCGAACGGGTCAAGCACATGGACCTTCTGGCCAAGGCGCTCGGCACGGGCGCGCGCCGTCAGGCTGGCCAGTTCGCCCTTGGGATCGATCGCCAGCACCGAGCCCTCATAGCTCAGCAATGTCGGCACGATGACCGAGCGGCCCTTGCCCGCCCGGCTCCCGGCGACGGTCAGCATGTGCATGTCGCTGGCGATGCCGATGGCTCTCCCGCCCAGCACATGCGCTTCGGACGTGCCATCGCTCCGTGGACGGCGTTCTGTTCTGCCGCCCGCCAGGCCGAGAAAAATCCGCCACCCGTCAAAGCGCAAGGCCGGATCGGCGCCTGCCGTCTCCGGACGCGTGAAGACCGCCATGGGCAGCAGCTGCTCATCGAGCCGGACCGCGCCGCCTGCGTCTTCCACGCCGCGTGGAATATCGTTCATCAGATCCAAAGCGCCGTTTCCTGCCTCATCCATCGGCATCTCCCTTTGCCATCGTCATGCGTCCTACCGGCCGTTGTCCCCTGTGCTTCCTGATGATGCCGCAGTGCGGCATTGGGCGTCCAACCGACATTTGTGCGCACCAGCTTCTGTCTTTGCGCCTCTTTGCCTGACCGGTCTGCCGTGCGTTTCGCGGCCACGGATTCGGTTCCTGCCGCCGCCCTTTGCGGGGGCGTTTCCGCCGGTCTCCCGGGCTCGGATTGGGTGCCCGTCCCTAGCGCTGCGGCGGGGCGGCGCAAGGCGTGCCCGCCTCCTCCGCTTCGCTGCGGCCCTCCGGGTGCGCCGCCCCTCAACCCGCACCGCTCCTTTGGCCGTGCATCCGAGCCGGGATGGACCCGGCTCCATCAAACGCCAAGCAAAGGAGCCCTCTCATGTCAGCCAAAACCTTCGATCTCTACGCCCATGTCACCGACACCATCGTTGCGGCCATCGAGGCCGGCGCAACCGACTTCTCGCTGCCCTGGCAGCGCACCGGCATCGGTAATATGCTGCCGGTCAATGCCGCAACCGGCGCCGCCTATAACGGGGTCAACATCCTCTCGCTCTGGGCCACGGCCATGAACAGCGGTTATGACCGCGGCGTGTGGGCCACCTACCGTCAGTGGGCCTCGCTCGGTGCGCAGGTGCGCAAAGGCGCGCGCGGGGCCTGCGTGATCTTCTACAAGGAATATTCCGCCGAGCCCGATCCGGACGATGACGCCGATGACGGCAAGCGCCGCGTGGCAAAGGCGTCCTGGGTCTTCAACGCCGCCCAGGTTGAAGGCTATGCGCTGCCGGATCTCCCGGACCGGCCGCCGATCGAGCGCCGCGTGATGGCCGAAGTCCTTGTCGAAAAGAATGGCGCAGATATCCGCCATGGCGGCGATCAGGCCTATTACGTCCCGTCCGCCGACTACATCCAGATGCCCGACGAGCGGCTGTTTGCCGCCGAAGACGAAGCGCAGCGCACGGAGGATTATTACGCCGTGCTGTTTCACGAGCTGACACACTGGGCCGGCGCAAAGTACCGTCTCGATCGCGAGATGCACAAGCGCTTTGGCGACCGCGCCTACGCCATGGAGGAACTCGTCGCCGAACTCGGCGCGGCGTTCCTGTGCGGCGAGTTGGGGATCACGCCGGCGCCCCGCCCCGATCATGCCGGATACATTGCCGGTTGGCTGGAGGCCATGAAAGCCGACAAGCGCGCCATCTTCACCGCCGCCGCACGTGCAGGCGAAGCCGCTTCCTTCCTCAACCGCGTCCTCAAGCGCGCCCGCGGCGGCGCGTCATCCGCCGCGATGCCTGGCGTAGGAGAACCGTCATGACCGAGCAATCCCGTCAGACCTCGCTGTTCGATGATCTGCTCGCCGGCAGCGATGATGACAACCGCCGCCATCTGGAGCAAAAGCGCCTGGCGCATCTGCCCGCGGATCTGGCCGACGGAATTCCTTATTGCCACATCCTGATCGAGCGCTTCGACAAGGCAATGCGCCGTGCCGATGTCGATCGGGCGCGGCAGACTTGCGAGGAAGCGCACGATCTGGCCTACAAGATCAACGGCTTCAAGAGCGGCATTCTGGCCGGGCCTGACAGCGCCGGCTGCGTGCTCGACCGCGAAACCGCCGTGCCGGCCGGCGCGCTTCCACTATGGGGCCAGAGCGGCGCGTTCGACCTGCCGGAATTCAACGCCCGCGTGGAATTCGACGGCTTCTTCGGTGTCGCCGCCCCCGCACCCGGCTTTGCCGTGCGCGTCTACGTCACGCCGCTCTTCGTGGCTGCCGACCATGACATGGATCTCGTGCCGGCCATGGACCCCGCTCGGTTTTTCGCCGAAGAACTGTACGGGTAAACCCGGGCAGGTCCCTGCGGCAACGCCGATTGCCGCAGGGACCTCTATCCCTGCTGCATCGATAACTTTCAGGCGAGCGTGATCCTCGTATCGTCGCTGTGTGTCGCGCCAACGTGATGGAAATCCACGATCATTACAGGCAATCAACGGCCGATCCATAACCACGCTTCCCCGCCGCAATCTGGTGCGGGAAGCTCTTGCGTAGGCGGAAGGCGCAGGATCGTCCGCTATTGCGGGCCTTGGCTCGCATGACGGATATGGGTGATGAATATCCGGTCTTCGAGAATCCGGTAATAGACGTGGTGCATGCGGTAGACATAGCGCCGTTTGTCCCCGTCCCACTCACGGCCCATTCGCGGATTGTCGGTCAGCAGGCCGAAACTGTAGAACAGGCCGTCAATATATTCGGCGGTTTGCGCCTCGCCGAAATAGCGGTCTGTGTAACCAATGATGGTCTTGATGTCTGCTTTCGCCTGACGGGAAAGCTCGTAGATCATGGCTGCGGATCGCGCCGCGCCTCGGCAAGGATTTCCGCCATGGAGGCGTGATCGGCAACGCCGCTCTCGAAGCCGGCCTGTTCGTCACGCCGCAAAACCGCAAGCCGCTGTTCGGGCGTCAGGCTCTCCCACAACGCCTTGTCCTCGACCGTCGGAAACACGGTCGAGCTGAACCGGATATGGGAGATCTCTACGGTCTTCGTCGCACTCATGAATTCAGTATAGCACAGTTTTGCCCTGCCTGTTCAAGGACCCAAACTCCATCGCGGCAGCGGCCGATCGCCTGAGGCGCATTTCCCCAAAATGTATCCCTTCCCGCACCGCCGCCTTGATCGACGGCTCTCACTCTTTGCCGGTTCTGGCCTCGCGCGCAGCCCGGTCAACACCGAACGGTCTCCCCCCTCCAAGCAAGTTGGCGGGTCCCCCCATTACGGCTTCGGGGCGCGGAGCGCCCTGTTGACCGGCCCGCTTGTCCGCGAGGCCGGGCGGCCCGGCATCGAGGCCGTCAATCAAGGCGGCTCGATCACAAAGAAAGGGACGCCATCATGGAACACTCACTCACCAAAGACGATTTGCGGCATTTCACTGGTTCTGAAACCTGGTACCGCCACGCCCTGGCGCGGGACATTCTCTATACCGACGGAGCGCAATATGTTGCCGAGCAGGGCGGCGCCTACTGGCTTCTCGACGAGATCGCCCTTCTCCAGAAATATCAACCCGAAATCGCGGCCGAGGCCTTCCAGCTCTGGAAGCTGCAGGTGAAGGAGGACCGCAGCGCCACGCTCAGCTGCCAGAACGGCGATTGCGCGAGCATCTTCGAGAAGAGGATCGAGTTCACCGACTTTCCGCTTGAGGAGATCACGTTTTATGTCATCAACAAGACCATCCTGCTGCCGAGCGAATATTAGCGGCCAGGCCGGAAAGGCCGGCCGGCCTTTCCGGCTTACCGGCTGGCGACGCCCTCCGGTGACGCGGCGGCCGGATTGCTATCGGTTTCTTTTGCGCAGGCCGTCATCACCGGCTTGATCCGCTCGGCCATCCGGCTTCGCTCCCTGGCGCAAAGAGGAGCAGGCGGCAAGAGCCGAGGTGCTCACCGGCGACAGGCCGCGGCTCCCCCCGACACTGGACCCGCTGGCCAAAATCGTGGTATAATTTTAGCATGAGCGAGCAAAAGACAGCTGTGAAACTCTCTTCATGGGCCGTGCCGACCCAGGCCGATGACGAGGCGTGGGCGCGCATGACGCGCGAAGAGCAGCTTGCCGCTTATCAGGAGCGGTTCAACAGTCCCGCTTGCATGAGCTTTACCGAAACCACCGTTGCCGAAATCGTCAACCGTTCGCGCACGAACCGTAAGACGAAGAACGCGGCGGATGGTCAATAGCTATAAACTTTCACCTGCAGCCATATCAGATATCGAGACCATCGTCGCCTATACTGACGAGACCTTCGGTGTGAACCAGACCGCCGCCTATATCGCCGGTCTCGAATCCAGCTTTGACCTCCTGGTGAAGTTCCCCGGCATAGGCGCCGCGGCCTTCGAGGTGAAGCCGGGTTTGCGGCGCTACCGGTATCAATCGCATTACATCTTCTACACTCAACAAGGCGATTTCATCGGCATTGAGGCCGTCATCCATGTGAGCCGGAGCATTCGGCCCGATCTGTTCGACACGTAACCGGTTGGCTGGCGAGGGAGCTTCTCCCGCAGCCCCTGACGCTCCGTCAAGCTCTGCTCGTCTCGGACACGTCCGCTGCTTCAATGCGCTAGCGACGACGCGTCAAACTCTCCTCGCGCCGGACGGAGCGTCAGCCCCTTCCCCGCCCAAAATGGTAGAGGATCGCCGCGCCGCTTTCGCCCGCAGGCGAAGCCGCGGGCACCGGCAGCGGCAATCCTCCCTCATTCGTTGCACGCCCGGACATCCTCACACCGAACTGCGTAACTTTGGTGAATGCGGCGTATTCGTGAAGAATAATGAGAAGCATCGTCTGTAAAAAGCGGGCCGATGTTAAGTGAAATTTGATAACCTATAACGATGCGTCAAGTGTTGGTTGAATACGCGCCGGTAATATTTTCTGGTTTGATTGATGATCCGGTGGTAGTGTCTGGTTCGTGAAGGGTAGCCAGATATGTTTTTGTGGCACAAAAACGCCTCTGGCTCGCGTCGCCGCGGATCAGCGATCCGGATTTGAGCGACGCCTGAGGGGGGCTTCTTGGCGCCGCCCCTTTGATCCGACGCCGCTGGGGCGGCCTCGGATCATTCACCCCACCGCTTCGGGCCCGCCCATTGGCCCGTGGGGAAGAAAGCGAGGCGCTTTCATGAAGCCGACTACCGGACCAAAGGCACCTTGTGGGGAGTATGCCGATGGCGCGGCCGCGCAAAGACATCGCCGATCGCAGGACTGGAACGCTCCGGGTGCGATTGAGCCCGCGCGAAGAAGCGCGATTCCTGACGCGAGCCGCGGAGGCGCGCTGCGAACCCTCGGAGTTCGCCCGGCAGTTGCTTTGCGATCCCGGTCAGACGGGCCATGCGAAGGGCGATGAGGCCGGTCGCTTCGCTCTCACCGATGCCCTGCTTCGCCTTGGCACCGATTTGCAAAAGCTGGCGGTGATTTCCGAGCGCACCGGCCAGATGCCGGACAGTCTGGGATCAATTCAATGAGTGGAGCGATGAGCATCATCGACAATTTCAAGAAATAAACGACGAGCTGATGCAGAAGATCGATCGTTCAATTCGCGCCTATGAGGCATTTCGGGACGTGGGCAATAGAATGTTTGCGGACAGGCTCGTGAAGGAGAAGTCCGATGGCTAGAGCAGCTAAGCAAAAACTTCTACCCTTCGGCCACAAGCTGGTGCTCAACCAGTGGATCGTCAGTCTGTTCGGCTTCGACCCACTGAAGGACCACAAGGACAACAAGCGCACGCTGCGGCCGGTGCAGCCGCTGGCCAAGACACTGAAGGACGCGCAGGAGGGCATGACGCCCGAGAACTTGCATCACTTCTATAAGACGCTCGACATTAACCTCCAGGCCACAGCGGAGATCACGCGGGACGATCTTCTGCGATACGAGCACAATATCGTCAGCCACACGCTGGCCATCAATGAGAAGCGCGACCGGCCGATCGTCTGGAAGTATTACCAGTGGCTCTCGCTGCTCTTCGCGGAAATTTATCTCGACCGTTTCTTTACGGACCGCGAAGCGTTGCTGGAGACGCTCAACGCTTACGTCACTGCCTTCCACGCATATTGGACCGATCAAGGCTACGAGACGGAGGTCACGCCCTACGAGCTAGACGACCTGAACAAGCTCTGCCTCCAGAACGCAACGGGATCAGGCAAGACACTGCTGATGCATGTCAACTTCCTGCAATTCCGGCATTACGCCTCGAAGTCCCGCTTCAAGCACGACCTAACCCGGACCGTGCTAATCACGCCGAACGAGGGGCTCTCCCTTCAACACGCCCGCGAGATGAAGGGCAGCAATATCCTCGCATCGCGGCTGCTGACCGACAGCGGCGACCTTCTGTCTTCAGGCAAGAGTGGCCTGCGGCAGGTGGACTACACCGAGATTACCAAGCTCGGGGACACGGACGGGCCGAACGTCATCGCGACCCGGAATCTGGGGGATCAGAACCTGCTTCTTGTCGATGAGGCCCACCGCGGGATGGGGAGCCAGGAAGAGCGCGGTTGGTTCAGGAGCCGCGCGCGCCTTTCCGAGAAAGGTTTCGTCTTCGAGTATTCCGCGACCTTCAAGGAGGCCGTTTCAGCCGCAAAGCGTCCCGACATCGAGGCGTCCTACGCCAAGACGATCCTGTTCGACTACTCCTACCGGTATTTCTACGAGGACGGCTACGGCAAGGACTACCGCATCTTCAACCTGCCACGCACCTTCGCCGACCTCGAATTCTCGTACCTGACGGCATGCCTTCTGAGCTTCTATCAACAGTTGAAGCTTTTCGAGGATAAGCACGGTTTGTATGCGCCCTACAATATCGAGAAGCCGCTCTGGGTGTTCGTTGGGTCTAGCGTTACCAAGGCGACCGGGTCAAAGGCCGAGAAAGCAACCGTCTCCGATGTCGGCAAGATCCTCGCATTCATCGCGAAGTTCCTCAAGCAAGAGGCGACTTCGACCGCCGAGATCGAGCATATTCTGACCGGCAATGCTCAGGAAACCGGTCTGCTAGACGAGAACGGCGGCGACATTTTCGCTGGGGGGTTCGTCTACCTTCAGCAACTCATGCTTCGGGAAGGCTGGAAGCCTGGCGACCTGTTTCGCGATATTCTCGACAAGCTTTTCCAGAACAAGGCCGGCGGTGAATTATCTATCGCTCGAATCAAGGGTGACGAGAACGAGATCATACTGCGCGTCGGGCAGGCGGAGAAGCCCTTCGGGCTCATTAATGTTGGCGATGCCTCCGGCCTAGCGAGCCACGTCGCTGAGCAAGAGTTTGACAACGTCGCGGTCCTTGAATCCGAGTTCGCCGAGACTATGTTCGGTCAGATCAACCTGTCCAGTTCCCCGGTAAACCTCCTTATCGGTTCAAAGCGCTTTGTGGAGGGCTGGGACTGTTGGCGGGTAAGCACTCTCGGTCTTATGCATGTCGGTAAGAGCGAGGGTGCACAGATCATCCAACTCTTTGGTCGTGGTGTCCGTCTCAAGGGTTACAACTGGTCGCTTCAACGCAGCGGTTTTGCGACGCCGACCCACCAACCGGAGTTGATCCAATATGTCGAGACGCTCAATGTCTTCGGCATCGAGGCCGACTTCATGGAGCGGTTCCGAAAGTTTCTCGATGACGAAGAGCTTCCGCGCAACGATCAGAAGCAAGTTTTTACGATTCCTCTCAACGTTACTTATGATTTCGGAAAACGATTGAAGGTGTTGCGCCCACGGAAGAAGCGCGGAGACGGGCGCGAATACGACTTCAAGCGGGACGGCGCTGTACCGACCTTAGGAGTTGTTCCAGACAAGATTCGGCAGAAAGGGATCGAAATTGACTGGTATCCCCGTATTCAATCGCTGGAATCAAAAAAAGGTACGCATCTCGGAAGCAAGCAGGAGACGGTCTTCGGCGACGCCCATCTTTCCTTCCTCAATTATCACGACCTGTATTTCCGGTTGGAAAGGTTTAAGCGCGAACGAACGTGGCATAATTTGAACATCTCTAGGGGACAGATATCCGCGCTACTTGCGGATAGATCATGGTACAAACTTGTCGTCCCCTCAGGGAAAATGGAGCTGACGGATTTTTCCAATGTAATGCTCTGGCAGGAGATGGCTGCCGAACTGCTTCAGAAACTCTCCGACGAGTACTATAACCATGCCAAGGCGGCTTTCATTGAGCCGCGTCTCGAATTGCGTGAGATCGAGGCTGGCGACGGCAGCCTACCGGAAGAAGATGACTATCAGTTGATTGTTAATGCCGACGAGGCGGCCCTCATCAACGATATTCAGAGACTATCCCATGACATTGCCTTGCATAAAGGCGGCATCTTACGAGCCGGTGACATGAGGGCCTGCATCTTTGGTGCGCACCTCTATGAGCCTGTATTGCACGTATCAAAGGGTAGTAAGATACAAATTGCACCGGTCTCCCTAAATGAGAGCGAGTTCCAGTTTGTAGAAGACCTGCGGATTTATGCCGAACGGGAGCAGGCCCGCATGCATGACGAATGTATAGAGCTGTTCCTCCTACGGAATGAGAGCCGGGGACGTGGTATCGGCTTCTTTGAGGCCGGCAATTTTTATCCGGACTTTCTGCTTTGGCAGGTAAAAGCTGATAAACAATTTTTATCCTTCATCGAACCGCATGGTCTTCAGCATGAAGGACCTGGGCATAAGAAGATTGAATTTCATCGGATTATCAAGGAAATACAGCACCGATTGCTATCCGAAAATGTGGTCTTAAACAGCTTTATCGTCACGCCAACTCGGTTTGCGAAGCTTAACTGGGGGAAAACTATTGACGAGCTTGGCGATATGAATGTGCTCTTTATGGAAGATCGCCGCAATGATTACATCAATACGATTGCTCTTAAAATGCTCAACTGAGCTCAATTGTTGTCTCGGTTCATCATCATGACAGCAGCCTGCGCTTAGCTAAACACCATTTCTAGAGATTTCACGCTGCGCGGATGTCGATTGTGATCGCCACGAGCGCAATCCAATCCGGCCGCGCCACGGAATTCATGTTGCCCGATTGGATCGAATGGTGCTCGATCGGAAGGACTACCACTGACCCAAAAAAACCAGACGCGGCCCCCGTCGTGAAAGGTACATGAACGCTGCCAGTGTTGACACGCAAATGTTTGCTAATTGTTTGCTAATACCAATTTGCCCGGAAGGGCTACTAGGCTAAGTCTTTGATTTTATTGGTGGAGCCAGGGAGGCTCGAACTCCCGACCTCAGCAGTGCGATTGCTGCGCTCTCCCAACTGAGCTATGGCCCCGTCTTGCGAATTATTTCCGCACAACTGCCTTGTATGAAGTCATTACGATATAATCTCGCTTCAATCATTTACAACTGGGCCCGGATTGCGTCAAGCGGGTGCTAATGAGCAACGCCGCCGCGCCGATTGCTCCCCTGCTGTGCACAGCAGGCCCTTGATAAGGCTGACATCTTGCGGGAGCAGCCCCGGCAGGGTAAACCGGCATGAACCGACGGTAGAGGGCACCGAAATGATTCCGCTATTAAGCTTCATCTCAATGGTAATCACGCTCTATATGTGGGTGATCATCATCAGCGCGATCCTGTCATGGCTGATCGCGTTTGACGTCATCAATCGCCGCAACCAGTTCGTCAACATGATTGCGGATGCGCTGCATCGGTTGACGGAACCGGCGCTCCGTCCGATCCGCCGCAACATGCCGGATTTCGGCGGTCTCGATATTTCCCCGGTGGTGCTTATCCTGGCGCTGATCTTCCTGCGTGACGTGGTGATACGAGGCTGGCTCGTCCCGGCCTTCATTTAGAGCGAGATCCGATAAAATGGATACCATTTTTCGGAAAAATCGAGCTTGAAACAACAGATGCGGATCAGGATCGTTTCCGGAAGAAATGATCCTGATCCAGGAGTGAACGCGGGCGCTGACGGATTCCCGATACCGGCGCGCGAAACGGCAGACGGTCTCGTCCTCGCCGTTCGCCTCACGCCGAAAGCTGCGCGAAATGACGTGACCGGCGTCGAATGTGGCGCGGATGGACTGCCGTTCCTCACCGTGCGTGTTAAAGCGGTGCCGGAAAAGGGCAAGGCGAATGCCGCGCTGATCTCCCTGATCGCCAAATGGCTGGATCTTCCGAAATCGCGATGCGCGCTCGTGAGCGGGGGCAAATCGCGACTGAAACAGGTCCTCGCGAGAGGCGATACGAGGGAGCTGAAAGCGCGTCTCGTCCAGCGCGTGAATGAGTTCAAAGCGGGAGAGTCATGATGGCGGATGCGCGTTTGATCGATGGCAAGGCCATTGCGGAGCGCCTTCGGGAGCGGATCGGCGCCGAGGTTCGCGTCCTGGAGGGGCGGCACGGGTTCAGGCCTGGTCTGGCCGTGGTGCTGGTTGGGGAAGATCCGGCAAGCCAGGTCTATGTGCGCAACAAGGGCCGCGCGACCGAGGCCGCCGGAATGCGGTCGTTCGAGCACAGGCTGGACAAGGACACGGCCGAGGCCGATCTGCTTGCCCTGATCGACCGGTTGAACGCCGACGAACAGGTTGACGGCATCCTCGTTCAGCTTCCCCTGCCCGCGCAGATCGATTCCAGCAAGGTGCTGGAGCGTATCGCGCCGGAAAAGGACGTGGATGGCTTTCATCCGATCAATGCCGGACGTCTGGCAACGGGTCAGCCCGCTCTCGTGGCCTGCACGCCGCTCGGCTGCTCGATCCTCGCCAAATCCGTCATGCCCGACCTTTCTGGTGCGGAAGCCGTGGTCATCGGGCGTTCGAACATCGTCGGCAAACCGCTTGCACAGCTTCTGCTCGCCCAGAATGCGACGGTCACCATCGCGCATTCCCGTTCCAGGGATCTGCCGGGGATCGCCCGCCGCGCGGATATACTTTGCGCCGCTGTTGGCCGGGCGGAAATGGTTCGCGGCGACTGGATCAAGCCGGGAGCCATCGTTATCGACGTCGGCATCAATCGTATTCCGACCCCGGAGAAGGGCGAAGGCAAGACGAAGCTCGTCGGTGACGTTGCCTTTGAAGAGGCAGCCGGGGTCGCCGGTGCGATAACGCCGGTGCCAGGGGGCGTTGGGCCGATGACCATCGCCTGCCTTCTGCTGAACACGCTGCGTGCCGCTTGCATGCGCCGTAACATCGAGCCACCGGAGTTGACGTCGGGCATTTAGCGCTTCGATACTCTCCGGCTGCTAATGTAGTCAGACAGACGCTGGCGTCATCGAGCGATTGCCGTCCCGTCCGTCTTTGGTATAGTCACGCCGAAAACCGGCCGATATTCGCTAAAGGGAGCCTTGCAATGAGTGTCGATCTTTCCGAAGGCAACGAGAATATGGATTATCCGCAGCACACGCAGACCTACGATCTGTTCATCGCGCTGGTGAAATGGGGCAGCTACGCGGTCATCGCTATTCTGTTCGGAATGTGGCTGTTCCTGGTTTAAGGTGCAATTCCGCAAATCGAGACCGTACCCGCCTTTGCGGGGACATGTTTCTCGGAGAGATTGCGCTTAACAAAAACTGACAGTTCTCGCCTTTCATCCAACCTGCCTGCGGCGACGCGGAGTCACACATGATCGTAATAGCTGCAACCGCTGAGAGCGGCGGCGAAACGCGCGTCGCGCTTTCACCCGAGACGGCCAAGAAGTTCAAGTCGCTGGGCGCTGAAGTGCGCATTCAGGCCGATGCGGGACGGCGATCCAAATTTACCGACCAGGCCTACAAGGACGGCGGAGCGGAGATTGTGCCGACGGCGGAAGCCGCGCTTGCAGGCGCTGACATTGTGTTGAAAGTCGGACGGCCGACGGCGGAGGAACTTACGGCGATGAAGGACGGCACCGTGCTGGCCGCGATCCTCAATCCCTATGGCGGCGGTCCGGAGATCGAGGCGCTTGCCAAGGCGAACGTCAACGCCTTTGCAATGGAATTCATGCCGCGCATCACGCGCGCGCAGAGCATGGACGTTCTGTCGAGCCAGGCCAATCTGGCCGGTTACAAGGCCGTAGTCGATGCAGCCGCAACGTTTTCCCGCGCCTTGCCGATGATGATGACGGCGGCGGGCACGGTTCCGGCGGCGCGGGTGTTCATTATGGGCGTCGGCGTCGCGGGCTTGCAGGCGATTGCGACGGCGAAGCGTCTCGGCGCTGTCGTCACCGCGACGGATGTGCGCCCCGCGACGAAAGAGCAGGTTGTCTCGCTGGGCGGCAAGTTCATCGCGGTCGAGGATGAGGAATTCAAGCAGGCCGAAACCTCGGGCGGCTATGCCAAGGAAATGTCCGACGAGTACAAGAAGAAGCAGGCCGAACTGATCGCCAGCCATATGGCGGGGCAGGACATCGTCGTGACCACCGCGCTGATTCCGGGACGGCCCGCGCCGCGCCTGATCACCAAGGCGATGGTCGAGAGCATGAAGCCAGGCTCGGTCATCATCGATCTGGCGGCGGAACGTGGCGGCAACTGCGAATTGACCATGCCGGGCGAGACGGTCGAGCATAATGGCGTCATCATCATCGGGCCTGTCAATCTGCCGGGGCAGGTGCCGGGCAACGCTTCGGCCCTTTACGCGCGCAATCTCTACACATTCGTCGAGACGATGATCGACAAGGAGGCGGGCGCGCTCAAGATCAACTGGGACGACGAGATCATCAAGGGGACGGCCATCACTCGCAACGGTCAGATCGTCCACCCCAGCCTGACGGGAGAAAAAGCATGATTTCTCGGATATTGCGGCAGTTTCTCCCTCTTCCCACGGGAGAGGGTTGGGGTGAGGGGATCAGGCGTCTCAATGGAAATACCACCTCCCTCACCCGGCGCTCCGCGCCACCCTCTCCCCACGGGAGAGGGAAAGGGGTGATCATTTCGCTCCTCACAGCAATAGCGGCTTTTCTCATTCCGTCCGCTGCCTGGGCGGCGTCGGGAGGCGGCGATGTCGATCCGTTTGTGTTCCGGCTCTCGATCTTCGTGCTTGCGATCTTCGTCGGCTATTACGTGGTCTGGAGCGTGACGCCTGCCCTGCATACGCCGCTGATGTCGGTGACGAATGCGATTTCCTCCGTCATCGTCGTTGGCGCGCTTCTGGCCGTTGCCGTCGAGGCGGGGGCCGGCGAAGCGCTGGAAGGCGCGACGACGTCGAAGGTCTTCGGTTTCCTCGCTCTGGTCATGGCGTCGGTGAACATTTTTGGCGGCTTTCTCGTAACCCAGCGAATGCTGGCGATGTACAAGAAGAAAGAAAAGAAATGATCGCCGCAACCGCCCGCCTTGCGATCCGGTTTCTGGCCTTGACGCCATTGCTGCTCGGTCTGGCGGGCTGTTTCAAATCCGACTCGCCGCTGGTCGCCGGGACGGACGCCGTCTTTCCGTTTCAGACACTGACGGTGAAAACACCGGACGGCGAAACGGGCATATTGAAGCGGGTCGGCGATGTTTATGTCTACAGCGAGCCGGATGCGCAGCCTGAAACCGAGAAGCACCAGTCCGTTCTGCTCTACAAGGTCGGCGACAATCTTTACCTTGCGCAGAATGCGGACGAAGACGGCGAAGCAACCTACATCCTCGCCAAGAGGGACGGCGACACGATTCTCGCCCGCGCTGACTGCCGGGGCCTTGACGAGGACACGCTGGCGCAAGCTGGAATAGAACCGCCGAAACGCGGCAGCGGACTCTTCTACGAATGCCGCGCCGCTGACCTGAAATCACTGGTCGCGCTCGCCAAATCGCCTGCCATCTGGGCCGATCACACCACGGCACTTCAGATCCTGTCGATCGAATAACGGGGAATATCGATGTCCGCAAATCTGGCCGCTACGCTTTATCTCGTTTCCGGCGTCCTGTTCATTCTGGCCCTGCGCGGACTTTCGAGCCCCGAAACGTCGCGGCAGGGCAATATTTACGGAATGACCGGCATGGCCATCGCCATAGCGACGACGCTTGGCGTTGCCGCGCCGGCAGAAGGTGTGAGCTGGCTGATGATTGTCGGTGGAATTGCCGTCGGCGGCACGATCGGCGCGGTCACGGCGCGCAGAATCGCCATGACGGCGATGCCGCAGCTTGTTGCCGCGTTCCACAGCCTCGTCGGTCTCGCCGCTGTTTTCGTTGCCGCGGCCGCGCTTTACGCGCCGGCAGCCTTCGGCATCGGCGAACCCGGCAACATCCCTGTCGCCACCCTGGTCGAAATGTCGCTCGGCGTCGCCATCGGCGCGATCACCTTCACCGGCTCGATCATCGCCTTCGCCAAGCTGGATGGCCGCATGTCGGGCGCGCCGATCATGCTGCCGGGGCGGCATCTTATCAATATCGCGCTTGCCCTCGCGCTGGTCGTGCTGATTGCGCTGTTCTCCACCAGCGCCGACCCCATCCTCTTTTGGGCGATCACGGTCATCGCACTTGTCCTTGGCGTGCTGATCATCATCCCGATCGGCGGCGCCGACATGCCGGTGGTCGTGTCGATGCTGAACTCCTATTCCGGCTGGGCGGCGGCCGGCATCGGCTTCACGCTCGGCAACAGCGCGCTGATCATCACCGGCGCGCTGGTCGGGTCGTCCGGCGCGATCCTGTCCTACATCATGTGCAAGGGCATGAACCGCTCCTTCATCTCGGTGATCCTCGGCGGCTTCGGCGGCGAGACCGCAGCGGCTGCGACGGGCGGCGAGCAGCGCCCGGTCAAGCAGGGCTCCGCCGACGACGCCGCGTTCCATCTGAAGAATTCCGCTCGCGTCATCATCGTACCCGGTTACGGCATGGCCGTCGCCCAGGCGCAGCACGCCCTCCGCGACATGGCCGATGAACTGAAAGCCGCCGGTGTCGAAGTTTCCTACGCGATCCATCCGGTTGCCGGACGCATGCCGGGGCACATGAATGTGCTTCTGGCCGAGGCGAATGTGCCGTATGACGAGGTTTTCGAGCTTGAGGACATCAATAACGCGTTCAGTCAGGCGGATGTCGCTTTCGTCATCGGTGCGAACGACGTGACCAACCCGGCCGCGAAGGAAGACCCCGCATCGCCGATTTACGGGATGCCGGTTCTCGAAGTCTGGAAGGCCGGTACGGTGATGTTCATCAAGCGGTCGCTATCGTCTGGCTATGCGGGTATCGACAATTCGCTGTTCTACCGCGATAACACCATGATGCTCTTCGGTGACGCCAAGAAGATGACCGAGGAAATCGTCAAATCCATGTAGGCCGGCCCGCGCTGAAGCGTGGCCTGCTCTAGGGGTGAGTATGATGCGCCGTTTTTTCATTGCGCTGTTTGTCCTGTCCCTGATTGCAACCGCCGGCGCGTATTACTGGCGGACCTATCAGCCGGAGGTGGCCGTTACCGTAGAGCCGGGGGCGCGTACATTTTCGCCTGGCGATCAGGAGGCCGGACCCGAGGCGCGTTCCTTCCGCGTGGAAAGAGTGCCGTCCGAGCGACAGGATCTTGCCGTGACGATCTCGATCTGGTCGTCCGTCATTTCCGCCATCGCCGCGATCCTGCAAACCTGGCTGACGGCGCGCGCCATCCGCCGGTAGTGTTATCAGCGAGGGAGCCCGAAGGCTTGAGGATCATGCAGACGCTCCTGACGATCGCTGGCATCGGCGCGGGACTTTATCTGGTTCTCGCTGTCAGCATCTATGCATTCCAGCGCAGCCTGATCTTCTATCCCGACGCCACCTACAGCACGCCTGCAGAATCCGGGCTGAGCGGCGTCAACGAGGTCAAGCTCACGACGCCGGACGGGGAGACGCTGATCGCCTGGTATGCCGAGGCCGATCCCGGCCAGCCGACGATCCTCTATTTCCACGGCAATGCCGGCAATCTGGTCAATCGCGCGCCGCGTATCGAGCGCTTCGCCCGCGCAGGATACGGAACCTTCATGCTCGCTTATCGCGGCTATGGCGGCAGCACCGGGAAGCCTTCAGAGAGCGCGATTGTCGCCGATGCCGCGCTTGCCTACGATCATCTTCGCGGGCTCGGTGTGCCGTCGCGCGACATCCTGGCCTATGGCGAGTCACTCGGCAGCGGCGTTGCCGTTCAGCTTGCCGCAACGCATGAGGTCGGCGCGCTCATCCTCGATGCGCCCTACACCTCGCTTCCAGCCATCGGCAAGCGTCTCTATCCGTTCCTTCCCGTCGAGACCTTCATGACGGACCGCTTTGACTCCGAACGGCATATCGCCAAGGTTCGCGCGCCGATCCTCATTCTTCACGGAACCAATGACGGCGTTATTCCTGTCGAACTCGGCCGGGAACTGTTCGAGACGGCGCACGAGCCGAAGGTGATGGCCGAACTTGAGGGAGCGGGCCATTCGGACATCTACATGTTCGACGCCCTTGAGCATCTGGAGCGCTTTATCGCGCAACATCGTGAGAATGCCGACCGCCGCGAGCCGGCCGAGGCGTCGCAATAGGGCGGCTATTTCGGCGGCAGTTTGCTGACGTAACCGAGCGCCAGCGAAACCCACTCTTTCAGTGCCGCATCATCACACGCATCTTCGCCGACAAAGATAAAGCCACTCATGCGCTTCGGCCCCATGACGGCAACGGATGCACCCTCGCGCGTCAGGGCTTCCGCCTCGTTCTCCTTGCCCACGCGGAACATGAAACGGCCTTCGCCCGTCTTCGTCCGGTCCGCCGCCCCGATCATGTTGCCATCGAGAAAAAAGCATACAGCGCCCATCATGCGCTTCTCCGAGATGCCCATCATCCCGTCCAGCGTGGCGCGAAATCGATCCGTCAATTCCTCGTCATAGGCCATCAGCTTGGCTTTGCCCGCGTATATCCGCTGAAGAAATTCTCCGTACACGCCACGAGGTAATCCGGATCGTAGCCGCCTTCCATGACGAACAGGATCGGCTTTCCAACCCGCGCAATGGCCGCGCCGATCTGTTCGAAATCATCGACGGCGATCGAGGTTTCCTCATCCTGAATGTAGTCGATGCCAAGCGTGTCGAAGCCGAGCGAGAGCACGAGGATATCGACGGGCTGGACCTCGATCAGATCGAGCAGGCCGCCAAGCTGCTGGAGATACTGGCGAATATCGACCCCCTCGGGCAGGATCGACTGCGTGACGTGAGGCAGTTCGGCGTCCGTGAGCGAGGCGAGATAGGGGTAGTTGCGTCCGGGATGGGCGTGCAGCGAGTAGTAGGGCGCGGCTTCGGAGGCGAACTCGATGCTTCCGTCGCCCACATGGTAGTCGATGTCGAGGACGGCAGTGCGCTTGCCGGCCTTGCCGATCAGTTCCGCCGCGAGATAGGCGTTGTTGAAGAAGGAATAGCCACCATAGCGCCTGCGTCCGGCGTGATGTCCGGGGGGGCGGCACAGAGCGAAGCAATCCATGTTCGTGTTCAGGATATATTCGGCGGCCTCCAGCGCGCAGGCGGCGGAATTCAATGCGGCATCGACCGTATGCCGGCCGATCGGCGTGCCGATCTCACGGCAATATGCGCCGCCCCGGAACCAGACAGGGGCTTCGCCAAGATGCTCGTGAAAGACCGAGGGCAGATATTCCTGCCCCGGTTCGATCTGCTGCGAGAGCTCGAAAAGGAATTCCACGTAATCGTGATCGTGAAGGCTGAAGACGGCGTCGCAGGCGGTCGCCTCCACGTTCACCAGATCGGTGATCCCAGCCCCCTTGAGTCCACGAATGATCTTCTCGACGCGCTCCGGCCGCTCCATATGGTCGAAGGCCGGCAGACCGTCCGAAAAATCCTTGCTCGGCGCGTGAAGATGATGATGGGTGGGGACGAAGACTTTCATGATATTGTTTGCTTTCCTTCAGTTTCGTCCGGTCACGCATTATTCATAGGACAGGTCAGACTGCGCTCCGGTTCGGGGCGCTTCATCATATTTATGCTGTTTGCCCCAGAATGAAACGGCTTTCTGCACGAGCTTGGCGGCAGTTACCTGCGAAACCTGACTGGCTTCCGGGATAAGCTCGACGACATCGATGCCTCGCATGGTGATGGCGGCATTTTCGAACAAGCTGCGAAGCACGTTCATCACGGCGTACCATCCAAGCCCGCCGGGCTGCGGGGTTCCGACACCGGGAACGAGCGCAGGATCGAACACGTCCATATCCACGGACAGCCAGACATCGCCTTTGAGGCGCAAGAGGGCGTCAATCATGGCGCGTTGTCCGGCCTCGCGCTGCAGGTCGCGCGCCCAATAGGCGGAAATGCCCTCGTCGCCCGCCAGCTTTTCGGCTTCGAAATCGGCGAGCGACCGCAGCCCGATGATGATGACCGGGTGCCCCTGCTCGCGGAGACGGTGCATGGTGCAGGCATGGCTGAGCGCGCTGCCTTGATAGGTGGCGCGCAGATCGGCATGAGCATCTAGCACGACGACCGTTGCCGGAGAGTCAAGGCAACCGGCTGTGACGGAAGGCGTGATCGAATGTTCGCCGCCCAGCGCGATCAGGAAGCGGCCTGACTGTGAGTCATATATGCGTCTCGCTTCAGCCTCGATGCGTGCGTGGAAGGCCGCTTCCGTTTCGCCATCCGCGCGCGTGATTTCTGGCAGCACGCAGGGCCGCATATGCTGAAACGGCGACCAGCCGAGATCCTCGTCGTAATATTCCAGCGTTTCGCTCGCCTCGAATATTGCCTCCGGTCCCGCCGCCGTTCCGCGCACGCCGCACACCGTATCGTCATAACCGACAGGCAGGAAGACGATCTGCGCATCGGCGGGCGCAGAATTGGATAGGAACTGAAAGCGATGCTCAACTCCCACGGCGGCTCCACCCGAGGATGAAGAAAATCACGACGATTGAGATCACGCCGGAAAGGATGCCGAGCTGCAGGTGAGACGAAATAGATACTCCGAGTCCTGCCTGGTCAATCAATTTCATGACTTCGATAATCGGCGCAAGAGCCGCCACGCCTAAAATTGCCGTAGCGATATGTTTGAAGCGTGCGGCGCGTTCATCCCTCCGGACTTCGGCCTCTTTCGCGATTTCCGCCTTGAGCAGTTCATGTTGCTGTGAACGCTGGTCCAGAAGGCCCTGCTCCATCTCCCTGGCTTGCGAGAGCAGAGATCGGGTTTGTTCCGTTATCTGATTTGTGCCCAGCTGATCGAGCATCCGGTTGACGAGTTGAGTCAGATCGGGAAAACGCATGACGCGCCCGGCTTCCATCACGTCGAGAAGTTCCTCGACCTCCCGCTCGAAATATTTCAACTCGGCAAGCTCGCTCCGCGTCTGCCTGAGCGAACGCTGCAGCGCTTCAGGATTGCTTGCTCCATCGTTTTCAATTTCCATATCCTGTGAACGGATGTTCCGGACACGTTTGTTGAACAATGCATTGGTGATACAGAAAAAGTTGGTGACCGCCGCGCAAATCTGCATGGCCTCGCCGGTCTGGTCGCGGACCCAATTGGGCTGGCTCAGCAGAATGTTTGCCCCTTCATGCCGGCATACATGGAGAGCATCGCCCTTGCTGTAATAACGCAGCGGAGCCAGATTGAGCGCGGGGTCGGGCGCCTCGCGCATGATCCAGTCGTCAATTGCGCAGCGAACTTCAAACGCCGGAATGGTCAGGGCCTTGAAGGCAGGATGAGCGATCGTCTGTTCCGGCGAAAGCGCAGCGGCATTCGCGGCTGACAGGACAAGCCGGTCAACCCGTATCGCAGTGAACCGGTTCAGGATCGGATCGCATGTCAATATCGGGTCCGCCGTGTCCTCGGCCGGCGTCTTGAAAATCCGAGCCATTTCCGCTTCGATTTCTCGGAACGCGTCCCTTGCAAAATCCTCGAACGCGCCGTATTCGGGATTCTCGAAGCCCTCTTTGTTCGAGATAGTCCATGTCAGCTTCTCGTCCAGCGCGATCGGGCTTCCAAGGCTGGCGAGGTGCCGAACCGCGCTGACGGGCAAATCCGTGAAATTGGCCTGAAACGTCACCGCGAACAGTCCGAAATTGAAGTATCGAATCCGAGTGTCGAACGGGATCGGCTGGCCGCGAAAATCGACGATGATTTTCGGGAGCGTCCACGAGAAGGAGTCGATCAGCTTCTCGGCCTCGAAGCCCGCCCAGATGTCGGAAAGCGGCTCGTCTATTCCAGGTTCCGCATGGAGCGCGGCAAACCAGCCCTTGCCCCTCGTGCCGTCCGTGCCCTCCCCGCGCGCGGCATCATCGATGTCTCTTCGCAGATCGTGTCGCGGGAGCGCGTAAAAGGCGAACTCGACCTGACCGGTCCGTACCCTCAATTCGCCCGCTTGCTGGGGCGTTACCGGTAGCGAGGAGAACGCATGCAGAACCTCGATTTGCGGCGCAAGGTCATTTTCGAGGATCATGCTGTCATGGGCGGCAATCCGGTTGCGCTTCTCGGCAAGACCGGTCGCTCCGTCCTTGTACTGGCTCAGAAATCCGTCCCGATCGGTCCAGCGCAGCCGGTTGAGGTCCGCGATCTGCTTGATCGCTTCCGCATAGACCGCATGAGCCTCCAGCCGCTCGGCCAGATATTCACGATACAACACATGGTCGTTGCCCGTCAGCAGGTTGCCGCGGCCGCGGATCTTCTCGATCGACGACAGCAACCCCTCGGCTGCCTCCTTCATGCGGGTCAAGCCTGACGCGCCGCGCGGAACATCGTCGCTGTTGTAGCAGGCGCGCTCGATCTCGCTGAGATAATCCTGAAGCTGGCTGAAGGGGGCAAGAGAATGGGCAACAGGGGCGATGCGTTCTGACAGATCGCGAGGAACGCCAATGCGTCGTCGATCAGCTTGTGCGCGTGCAAATAACGGTAGCTTTGCTCGATCTTGCATCGCGCGGCCATGTAGCTTCCGGCGTACATGAGAAATGCAAGCTCGTCAGGCATATCGGGCAAGGTCGCGGGCATCTTGTAGTTGATGTCTTTTTCGGTCGCATAGAGAGCATCCTGAAAGGATTTTCCGGCTTCAATATAATGGTTCGGGAAATGCGTGCCGATCGCTTCAACAGCCCAGGCCCTGCCCTCGATAAAGTCTTCGCTTCTGATGTGTTTCAGGAAATCATTCAGATACAGTAGAATTTTCGATTTGTTTGGAGTTACGACTTCAGCGGCAATATTGCGGACGGGTTCTATTTCCTGATTTAACATATGATACTCCTGATAATACTGAAACGCTTCTCTATAAAATTTTGCTGCCTATGAGTTCCGGAAGCTGGAATTGACTGGCTAACGCGTCGAGGCCCGTGGCGGGAAGATTGACAGCCCGCTCCTTGCCCCGGCTTGCCAGTTGCTCCCGGATAGCGCCTGGCGTGAGCCCGGCAAGCGATGGACCGGCCACGACGAACCCCCAAAGACTGTAGAAGCTCGGAACGATCGCCGCGTAGGACTGCACCGCGCCGAACGCCTCGCGCAGACCCGCCCGAACCCGGTTGTGATGCGTCATCGTTGCCGGCGTGAGAGGCCCGGCTTGCGTCGCCAGAAGGCCATCCGCGCTCAGCCGCGATTTGAGTTGCGCGTAGAATTCCGGGCTGTAGAAAGCGGCGGCGGGGGAGTCATCGTCAGCGAAATCGACGAGATCGCCGATGACCACATCGAAGCGCGGTCCGTCCTCGGCGAGATAAGCGTGAATATCCTCAAAGCGCGTTTCGTGACGCGGATCGGCATAAGCGCCTCCGCTCCATTCCGGAATATGCCGGTTGCACAGTTCCACGAATTCGCGGTCGATATCGACCATGACGACCTGCTCGACACCCGTATGGCGCAGGACCTCCCGGCTCGTGGCGCCCTCGCCGCCGCCCATGATGAGGACGCGTTTCGGGTCGGGATGCAGCAGCAAGGCGGGATGCACGAGCGCTTCATGGTAGAGCGCCTCATCGGCGGCACAGGATTGAATATCCCCGTCCAGAGCGATGCAAATGCCGTTAACCGGCGAGTGCAGGAACATGTAGGACTGATAGTCCGTTTGCCCCTGCGCAATGATGCTGTCGATCTCGCGCGTCACTGTATCGGATGCATTCGCCTTCTGGGAATAGTAGAGCACGAGATTGATCCAGTCGTTCAGGCGGTCTTCGGAGGCCACGCCATGAGCCGGATTTCGCCGGCTGGGATAAGGGCAAGCTGTTCTTCAAGTCTGGGATCGTCTGCATTCAGCTTGTAGCCGCTGCGATAGATGCGCTCAACAATTTGTCGTAACTCGGCACTCTCGATCGAGAGTGCCGAACGGTCGGAGGGGACAGCCATCAAACTCATCGCCTCTGAGCCGGAGCCGTCGTATCGGGGCACCAGATAGTCCACGTCGATTTTCAGGAAGCCAAGCCGCCCGTAAAGCTCCGCCTGTCGTTTTTCCGCTTCTATGAGCATCCAGCGCCGCCCCGGCAATCCGGAGAATATCTCGAATGCGTGGCGCGTCAGTTCGGTGCCGTAGCCCTTGCCGCGCTCGCGCACATCCACGGCAATGTAGGAGAACAGCGCGTAGATCTGCCCCTCGTCTTCTATGTCGAGGATATAAAAGCCGACCGCGCGGCCTTGGATCATGCCCGCATATATCTTGTAGCGGCCCTGTTTGACCCTCATGACGAGGACGCGCTCCGGCTCCCGTTCCCATTCAGGAAACGCTTCCTCATAGATGCGGATGCAGTCGTTCCAGACTGCGCCGCCGTCGGCTTCAACAGGGACAATGTCGCTGAGATGGGTCAAATATTGCTCCAGTGATGGCTTGGCGAGTTTATTCTCTTGGCATGTGCGAATGGCGGGCGAATGTCTACATCAAGGCGGATATTCTCGTGACGGTCAGTCTACCCCCATAGCACCGGATCGGGCGGATGGACCAGCCCCTCGGCATAGAGCAGGCCGTCCTTTCGGTCCTCCGCCAGAAGCAGCGGGCCGTCGAGGTCGACCCATTTCGCAAAGGGCGCAAGCAGTAAGGCAGGCGCCATGCCAAGCGAGGTGCCAACCATGCAGCCGACCATGATGTCAAGGTTCAGTTTTTGCGCTTCGCGCGCCATCTTGATGGCTTCGGTGAGGCCGCCGGTCTTGTCGAGCTTGATGTTGACGGCCTGATAGCGCTCGGCGAGAGCTTCAAGGCCGTTAGAGCTGTGCGCGCTTTCATCGGCGCAGATCGGCACCGGCGATGTCAGGCTCCGCAATGCGCCATCCTGATTGGCTGGCAATGGCTGCTCGATCAGTTCGACGCCCGCCTTTGCGCAGGCGGCGGTGTTCGCGACGAAATTGTCCTCCGTCCAGCCTTCATTCGCATCGACCACGAGCCTGACGTCCGGCGCGCCGCGGCGAACGGCGGCAATGCGCTCGGCATCGTCCTCCCCGCCAAGCTTGACCTTAAGGATCTTGTGGCCCGACGCCTCGCTTGCGGCCTTTTCCATGTCGCCGGGCGTGCCGAGGCTCAGCGTGTAGCAGGTCGGCGCCGGGAAGGGAGCCGGAAGGCCCGCACGCTTCCAGACATGCTCGTTCGCCGCCTTGGCCTCAAAATCCCAGAGCGCGCAGTCGAGCGCATTGCGCGCCGCGCCCGGCGGCAACGCGGCAGCGATAGCGGACCGGTCAGTCCCCTGCAACAATAGCTGCGTCTGCGCCTTGATCAGCGCGATGACGCTCTCGATGGTTTCGCCATAGCGCGCATAGGGAACGCATTCGCCGTGTCCTTCCTGCGCTCCGTCGAAGACCGACACCTTGACGACGACAGCCTCGTTCTTGCTGCCGCGCGAGATCGTGAAAGTCCCCTTGATCGGGAAGTGCTCGACGGCGACAGTCAGGGTAAGCGGTGGCAGGCGCGTATTCATTGCAGGCAAACCCTAATGCGAGAGCCGATGAATGGGCTTCATTCTTCTAGCTGGAACGGCCATCCCCGAACTCCTGGACGAGACGGTCCACGATCGGGTCGGCGCCGAAACGGATTGGATCGGTTGCCGGCAGATTATGCGCTTTGCCGGTTTCTTCAAGCAAAAGCCGCGCTTCGTCTTCCGGCAGTGCCTGCGTGTTGATGGCGATCCCGACACAGCGAATTGCCGGATTGGTCAGCCGTCCGCAGGAAACCGTGAGGTCGATCACCTGCTGGATGGTCGGTAGCGGATGGGCGACGCCGCGCATGGTCTTGCGTGTCGGCTCATGGCAGACAACGACGGCGTCCGGTTGCGACCCGTGAAGCAGGCCGAGGCTGACGCCCGCGAAGGACGGATGAAAGAGCGAGCCCTGCCCTTCGATCACGTCCCAATGGTTCGGAGCTGCGTCCGACGAGATCCATTCCGCTGCGCCGGATATGAAGTCCGCCACCACGGCGTCGATGGCGACGCCTCGTCCGGAGATGAAAATGCCGGTCTGGCCGGTTGCGCGGAAATCGGCGTCGAGGCCGCGCGCCCGCATGGCCGCTTCCAGCGCGAGCGAGGCGTATTTCTTGCCGACGGAGCAGTCGGTGCCGACGGTCAGCAGGCGCATGCCAAGGCGTTTCGTGCCTTTGCCTGTTGCAAAGACGCGGTCGCTGTGGCGGACGTCATGAAGTGCGCGGCCGTGGCGTTCGGCGGCCTCGCGGATTGCCGGGACCGAGCCGAGCCGGACGTGCAGTCCGCTGGCGATATCGAGCCCCTGCTCGATGGCCGCGACGATTTCGGCCGTCCAGTGCGCGGGCAATGTGCCTCCGGCATTGACCACACCGACGACCATTGTTTGCGCGCCTGCCTTGACCGCTTCTGCGATGGTCATGTCTGGTATACCGAGATCGGCCTTGCAGCCGGGCAGGCGAAGCTGGCCGACACACCAGTCGGGCCGCCAGTCGACGATCCCTTGCGCGGTCTTTGCGGCAAGCTGATCGTGCACGTCGCCGAGAAACATCAGATAGGGCTGTTTGAGCTGCATGAAATGCGTATCCCTTGGGCTCCGAATACCGCTTGCCAAAGAGATAATGCGGCGCATCGTAGCTGACAAAGGGAAAAGTGGGGACTACCCAAGGATCATGCGGGCGAGCGGAGCCGTCAGAGTCCAGCGATGATGCCGCCCTTCATAGCCGGATCAACCGGATTGTAGTCCGGCCTCGGGCCGGCGAAATGCCCGTCGCCCGGCCGCAGCGCCGTCATCCTGTCAAGACGCAGCAGCTTCCATCCTGCCGCTGCGCCTGATGCGCTTGCTCCGCTGACCTGAAAGGCGCGCAGAACGACGTCGCCATTGGACGCCCGTCCGAGCACATGAGGCTCCACAAGCCGCCAGCCTGGTCCATAATGGATTTCCAGGCAGTTCCTTGCGGCGATGCCGTTCCGGATCTCGTTTACCAAGGCTGCGATTTCCTCGGCTGATGGGGGCCCTTGCCGTTCCGTGTGCATGGAGACAGTCTACCAGCGTTTCCGCTCTGGAGGCCGCTCCAAACTAACTTTTTTCGCCGAGCTCTTTCAGGATTGCGGCGCGGTCGGCGTCGAGTTTCGGAGCGGGGCGACGCGTCTCCGGATCGGCAAAGCCCGACATCTTGATGGGGTTGCCCGCCATGAGCAGCTTGCCGCTATCGGGATCTTCGGAGGTGACGACCATGTTGCGCGCAAGAACGTGAGGATCGGAGAGCACCTGATCGATGGCGTTGATCGGTCCGCATGGCACGCCCGCCTTCTCCAGCACGACAAGCCACTCGTCCACGGTGCGCACGCGCAAGGCTGCGTTGATCGCCTGGGACAAGGCCACTTCATTGTCCGTACGCAGACCGTTGGTTGCGAAGCGCGGATCATCCGGCAACTCCGGCGCACCGATGGCTTCGGACATCCGGCGGAACAGCGTGTCATTGCCCGCAGCGATGATGATCCAGCCGTCCTTCGCCTCGAAGGCCGCGAACGGCGTGATCGAGGGGTGACGCGCGCCGAGCGGTCCGGCGACCTCGCCCGTGGCGGCGTAACGGGCGATGGCATTCTCCAGAATGGCGACCTGGCAATCCAGCATCCCGACGTCGACCTTGATGGCCTCGCCTGTTTTCTCCCGATGCAGCAACGCGCCGTTGATGCCGACGGCGGTGAACAGACCGGCCGTGATGTCGCCGACGGATGTGCCGACACGCACCGGCGGTTGGCCGGCATGGCCGGTTACGCTCATGATGCCGCCCATCGCCTGCACGACCATGTCGTAGGCAGGCCGCTTCATGTAGGGGCCGCTGTGCCCGAAGCCGGACGCGCTGGCATAGATCAGGTGCGGGAAACGCTCGTGCAGCGTATCCCAGCCATAGCCGAGCTTCTCCATCGTGCCGCCGCGATAATTCTCGACGAGCACATCGGCGCTGGCCAGCAGCTTCTCGAAGATCGCCTTGTCCGCGTCGTCCTTCAAATTGAGCGCGATGGATTCCTTGCCCCGGTTCAGCGACCCGAAATAAGCGGACTGCCCATTCATGAACGGCCCGAATGCACGGCTGTCGTCGCCGGTCTCGGGATGTTCGACCTTGATCACCCGCGCGCCGAGATCGGCAAGGATCATTGTGCAATAGGGGCCGGCGAGCACGCGGGTCAGGTCGATGACGGTGACGCCGGAGAGCGGGCCGCCCGGTTTTGCCTGCTGTCCGGACGAGGTGTCGGTCGGCGACATTGAAGACGTTCTCCTGCGTGGTATTGAAAACTGCTCTGGCGCGATCAGATCGCCGGTCCCATCACATAGTCGGGGAACCATGTCGCGATGCCGGGAAAGAAACACAAAATGACGATCGCGACCATCATCACGATGCAATAGGGCAACGCGCCCCACAAGACTTCTCGCGTCGGGACGTTCGGCGCAATGGCATTGATGACGAACAGATTGAGGCCGATGGGCGGCGTGATCAGGCCGATTTCCATGTTGATCGTCAGAATGACGGCGAACCAGTAGGGATCGAACCCGGCCTGGGTCACGATCGGCAGGAGCAATGGCGTCGCCATCACGATGACCGCGACCGGCGGCAGGAACATGCCGGCGACCAGCAGGAATACGTTGATGATGCCCATCAGCACCCAGCGGTTGACCTCCAGATCGGCGATCGCGGCCGCAAGCGTCTGCGTGATGAACAGGGACGACAGCGCGAAGGCAAACAACTCCGCCGACGCCAGGATCATCATGATCATGACGCTTTCGCGCATGCTCGACGAGAAGATAGACATGGCCGCGCCGCTGCGGAACAGCCGGTAGACGACGAACACCACGACCAGCGTCAGCAGCGCGCCTGCTCCGGCGGCTTCCGACGGCGTCGCCACGCCGCCATAGAGCGTGTACATCACGCCGACGATGATCAGCAGGAACGGCAGGACGCGCGGCAATATGCGGAAGCGGTCTGCGAAGCTGAAGCGCTTGCCGAGATCGTCGAAGCGGAAGCCGCGACGCCAGGCGTCGAAGAGCGCCCATGCCATGAACATGAAGGTGAGCATCAGGCCGGGCATGACGCCGGCGAGAAAGAGCCGTCCTATCGAGGTCTCGGTGGCGATGCCGTAAACGATCATCGTGACCGATGGCGGGATGAGAATGCCGAGCGTTCCGCCGGCGGCGATCGAGCCGGTGGCGACCGAGGCCGGATAGCCCCGTTTCATCATCTCCGGAATGCCCATCTTGCCGATGGCGGCCGCAGTCGCCGGGCTGGAGCCGGTCATGCCGGAAAATACCGCGCAGGCGCCGATGTTGGACATGATCAGGCCGCCGGGAACGCGGCTCAGCCAGCGGTCGAGCGCTTCGTACAGATCCTTGCCCGCCGGCGAGGAGGCGACTGCCGCCCCCATAAGCACGAACATCGGGATCGACACGAAGGCAAGATTGGCGATGCCTGCAAACATCGTCTCGGCAAGAATCTGGAAGATGGCGGTGCCCTGACTGAGCACGAGTGCAGTCACCGCAGCCATGCCGAGTGCAAAGGCGATCGGCATGCCGGTAAAGAGCAGCAGGAAAAGGAGCCCGATCAGCAGCGTTCCGGATGTTTCGGGATTCACGAGCGCACTTCCTCCGGACGCAGGAATTCAGCGAAATATTGCAGGCAGAGCAGACCGAAGCCGATGGGCATGGGCAAGGCGGGAATCCAGACGGGGATCTGCCACACGCTGGAAGTGTACCAGCCAAGAGTAACCGCTTCCCAGACATAATAGGCGCTGGCGGCGAACATCGCGGCGCAGAAGGCCAGGCCGATAAGCTTGCTCACGAACTGGAGCGCCGCACGCGCCCTGCCTTTCAGTTGGTTTACGACGATATCGACGCCGACATGTCCGTTCGTCTGCAATACGTAGGGCGCGCCGAGGAAGATCGCCGCAGTGGCGCTGTAGACAACGAAATCGGTCTGCCAGATGGTGGGCGCGCGAAAGAAATAGCGCAGCGCGATCATCTGGCAGATGACCAGCATCGCCGCCACCAGCAGCAACACGGAGACGACCGCGAATATGCGGGACAGATTGTCCGTCAGCGAAATATAGGACCGGATCATGGGAGCAAACCGAATATCGGGGAGGGGAGCGCCGCCCCTGGTTGGAGCGGCGCCCGTGTATCATTCTACCGCGAGTGCGGCTTCGATCAATTCGCCTCCGCCTTCCACATCTTCAGCAAACTTCTTGTAGGCGGACTCCTTGGCGACAGCGAGCCAAGCGTCAAAATCTTCCTTGCTCATCTCGGTCACTTCGACACCGGCCTTCTTGTAAGTGTCGATCAGGATCTGGTCGCCCTTGCGGGCTTCGGCCTCGAAGAATTCCTCGGACTTCTTGCCGGCCGCGAGCAGCGCATCCTGCTGCTCCTTGGTGAGGCCGTCGAAAACCTGTTTCGACATCAGCACGGGCTCATACATGAACCAAAGCGCATTGTCGCCCGGCGCCGTGAGGCATTTGACCTGCTCGTACAGTCGGAAGGACACGAAGCTGGCCGACGAGGTGTTGGTTGCGTCGAGCACGCCTGTCTGCATGCCGTTATAGATCTCGTTGGACGGCATGGACGAGATCGAGGCGCCCGCCGCCGCAAGCATCTGCTCGAAGGCCGGACCGGCCGCGCGCGTGACCTGACCCTTGATGCTTTCCGGGCCGGTTATGCAGTTCTTTTTCGAGGCGAATGCGCCCGAGAGCCACGCATCGGCGATGACCACGACGTTGGCGTCTTCGATAATCTTCTTGATTCGCGTCATGAATTCGGAATCGTTAAGCCGCTTGGCGCGGTCGTAGCTGCCGACGAGGCCGGGCATCAGCGTCGCCGAGAATTCCGGGTGCTGACCGGAAGCGTAGTCGAGCGGGAAAGCCGACATGTCGAGCAATCCTCGCGACATCGCATTCCACTGCTCTCTCGGCTTGTACAGCGAGGAGCCGGGGAACACCTGAATTTTAAGATCCACGCCGGCATTTTCGACTTCCTTGGCGATGATCTGCACCATTTCGTCGCGCGGGTCGCCCTTACCACCGGGGAACTGATGCGACGCTTTCAGGATGGTCTCCGCCGCGAGCGGCGAGGCCAGCATCATCGCACCCATCAGGGTAGCGGTGAATCTGACTGGTATGGATCGGCAATGGAACGTCATGGCTTTCCTCCTGTTGTAAGCTGTCACAGCTTGCCTTGCGCTGTTTCTTGTCGGCGGTCGGCCTCATGAAAGCCTAGTCCTGTGAGCTAGGCAAGCGCAACGTTCATGGAGCTTATGCAATCCTTTACGTTGATGTATGCAAAAGATACGAAATTAAGGACTCAACGACCGAGAATGAAATTGAATCACTTATTCTCATTCCCGAAACACTTGATCTTTTACTGTCTCGGCGGCAAGCTTTGATCATGCAAGAAGCTCACGCATTACGCCTGAAAGACAAGATTGAGGAACGTATCGCCACTGGCGTGTACGTTCCGGGCAAACGTCTTGAGGAAGCGGCGCTCGCCGAACAGTTTGGCGTGTCCAGAACTCCGGTCCGCGAGGCGCTGCAACAGCTCGCCGCCACGGGCCTCGTAGAGTTGCGCGGGCGACGCGGCGCGATCGTCAGCGCGCCCGATGCGACGCGGCTTCTGGAAATGTTCGATGTGATGGCCGAGCTGGAAGCGATGTGCGGGAGGCTTGCCGGGCGCCGTTTGCAGGCGCAGGATGAAACTGCCTTGCAGGAGGCTCTGAACGCTTGCCGGGAAGCGGCTGAAATCGGCGATACCGACTTGTATTATCACGCGAATGAACGCTTTCACCGCGCGGTCTATTATTCCAGCGGCAACCGCTTTCTGGCGGAACAATCCGTGGCGCTCTACAAGCGCCTCTCGCCCTTCAGACGGATGCAGTTTCGCGTGCGCAACAGGTTGCGCTCGTCCTGCGACGAGCATGAGGCAATCGTCGCGGCCATCGTGGGCGGCGACAGCGCGCTCGCCTCGCAGCGGCTCCACAGCCATATCAGCATTCACGGCGAGCGTTTCGGCGACCTGATGGCAACGCTGGACCGGGCCCGGAACGACGTCGAATAGCGTTCGCTGTCAGGCCTTGCCGGCTGCTCACGGATACTGTCCCTGTCGGGTTGGCCCGATCGGCCTCGTGCCCAACGCGGTTCTGCATGAGATTGCAGCGTTCCTTGACGCTTCGCCAAGAGCCTCTTAGGGTTCGCCAGCAATCAATTCCATGCGGCTTTTCCATGAAATCTGCCAAATCCACCGCTGCGAGCGGCAAATCGAAACGTCCGGCCAGATCGGCGCCTCAACGACAGGACGCCGGCGAGCCCAGGCCCGACTCTGCGCCTGCCGAACCAGCGGCCAGCGCGCTCGCGGAAAAATACGGTTTGCGGCCGCAGCGGTCCTTTCAGGATCTCTTGCTGACACTCCAGCATTTCTGGGCCGCGCAGGGCTGCGTCATCCTGCAGCCTTATGACATGGAAGTCGGCGCGGGCACCTTCCATCCCGCGACGACATTGCGTTCGCTCGGCCCGAAACCCTGGCGCGCGGCCTATGTCCAGCCGTCGCGCCGCCCGAAAGACGGCCGTTATGGGGAAAACCCGAACCGGCTGCAGCACTACTACCAGTTTCAGGTGATCCTGAAGCCGTCGCCGTCCGACATTCAGGATCTGTACCTGCAGAGTCTTCATGCAATCGGCATCGATCCGGACCTCCACGACATCCGTTTCGTGGAAGACGACTGGGAGAGCCCGACGCTCGGCGCATGGGGGCTGGGCTGGGAAGTCTGGTGCGACGGCATGGAGGTGTCGCAATTCACCTATTTTCAGCAGATGGGTGGATTCGATTGCGATCCCGTGTCCGGGGAGCTGACTTACGGGCTGGAGCGCCTCGCCATGTATTGTCAGGGCGTCGATCGCGTTTACGATCTGAATTTCAACGGCCGCGAGGATGACCGCAAGGTCGCTTACGGGGATGTCTTCCTTCAGGCCGAGGAAGAATATTCGCGACATAACTTCGAATTTGCCAACACGGAGATTCTGCTCCAGCATTTCCGGGATGCGGAGAAGGAGTGTCAGGCTCTGCTGGCTGCCGGCGCGCCCGCCGAGGGAAGCAACCAGTCCCGTCACCGAATGGCTTTACCCGCCTATGACCAGTGCATCAAAGCGTCGCATATCTTCAATCTGCTGGATGCGCGCGGCGTCATTTCGGTGACCGAGCGGCAGAGCTACATACTGCGTGTGCGGGATCTGGCCAAGGCGTGCAGCGGCGCATGGCTGCAAACGGAAGGCGGAGGCGCGGCCTGACAGCGGCGAAAAACGCGCTTGCTGCGGCACGATATTGCACGCAGAAAGGCTACCGCGCACATTTATTGTGAGAAGTGCCTGAAACTTGCCTTTTTGAGCGTATTAATTCCTTAAGAAGCGTCGAACAAACTGAGCGTGAATTGCCATTTTCGTTATGATATTCTCATTCATTAAAGCTGAAACAGCTTTGACAAGCACACCGCAAGGCCACAGCGACAAGAGTCCTATGAAATCCATCGGTCTGACCTCCTCGATCTCCGCTCTCGCACTGGGCGCAATGTTAACGTTTTCCTTCACGGGCCAGACAAGCGCGCTGGAAAACGATACGTCCGAGGCACACGAATATCTTATCGTCGACAGCCACTCGTTGCTGGGAAGTTACCTCGCCGGGCGTCTGGCGCGGAGCTTGCGCGACAACCTGTCGGCCGCCGGCTATTACCGCGAGGCGTTGAACAAGAATCCCGAAAGCAAGGAGATTCTGGAAGAAGCCTTCCAGCTCAAGGTCGCGACGGGCGAATTCGCCGAAGCGCACGAACTTGCCGAAGAACTTGTCAACCGTGAAGGCGAGCACAAGGTCGCCAGCTTCTTTCTCGGTATCGAGGCGTTCAAGCAAGGCCGTTACGGAGAGGCGGAGAAGCATTTTGTCGCCGGCGGCAGCGGGCCGATCGCGGATCTGACCTCGCGGCTTGCGCGCGCCTGGGTCGCTTTCGAGCGCGGCAAGGTCACTGAAGCGCTCAAGATCACCGGCGACAGCGAAACGGCGCGGACGCAGGGCGCTCAGCAGATCGAGATGCTGCATCGTGCGATGATCGCCGATCTGGCCGATCGCAGAAAAACCGCGCTGAAGCTGTACAAGGATCTTTACAAGTCAAACGTTCGCAATGTTCGCATCTCGGTTGCCTATGCCCGTCATGCCGCGCGTTGGGGCAATACGAAGCTGGCGAAGGAAATTCTTGAGCCGCATCTGCAGTCGACCTATCCCAACCCGCTCGTCCAGGCCGTTTCGGATGAAATAGCGGCAGGCAAGAAGCCGGGGTTTGTCGTTGCGACCAGCACTGAAGGGCTCGCGCAGGTCTTTCAGGGAATAGGCGAGGCGCTTACGGGTGATGGCGTCGTGGATGCCGGGCAAATCTATCTTCAGCTTGCTCTGCTCGCAAAGCCGGACGCCGAGCTTGCTCATTATGCTCTGGGCGAGTTGTACGACCAGATTGGCAAGCACGAAGCTGCCGCCAGCGCGTTTTCGGAGGTTTCAAAAGACTCCCCGCTCTGGCTAAACGCCCAACTCGGCCAGGCCTATGCGCTGAATTCTCTGGAACGTGTCGATGAGGCCAAGGCCCTTCTGAAAAATCTCATTGCGGCCTATCCGGACGACACCCGAACCTATACGACGCTCGGTACGATTCTTCGCGCCAACAAGGAATATGACGAGGCCGTCACCTACTACACCAAGGCGATCGAGAAGCTCGGCAAGGAAAACCCGTCCCACTGGTCGACATACTATTCGCGCGGCGTCTCCTACGAGCGTCTCAAGAACTGGGAAAAAGCCGAGGCCGATCTCGAAAAAGCGCTCGAACTCGATCCGGATCAGGAACTCGTGCTCAACTATCTGGGCTATTCTTGGGTGGATCAGAACACCAATCTGAAACAGGCGATGGCTCTCATTCGCCGCGCCGTCGACAAGCGGCCGCAGGATGGCTATTTTGTCGACAGTCTTGGCTGGGCCTATTACAGGCAGAACCAGTTCGATCAGGCGGTGAAGCATCTGGAGCACGCCGTTGAACTGAAGCCGGACGATCCCGTCATCAACGACCACCTTGGCGACGCCTACTGGAAAGTCGGCCGGAAGCTTGAGGCCTCCTACCAGTGGAAGTATGCGCTCGGGCTTGAGCCGGAACCGGACGACGAAAAGAAGATCCGCGAAAAGCTTCAAAATGGACTGGCCGACGAGCCGACAACCAGGGCGTCGCTCGACGATCCCGCTTCGCAGAAGAAGCGCAAGACGGAATGACGCTCGACCAGGGTCGGGGCTACGGTTCTTTCGGGAGCCGCGAGTCATCTCACCTTGACGCACTCCGCGACGGCGCGCCGGCAAAGGTCAATCTCACCCTTGAGATCAAGGGCAAGCGGGCCGACGGCTATCATGAGCTTGAAAGCCTGGTGCTGTTTGCCGATTTTGGCGATGAACTCGAATATCGCCCCGCCGCAGATTTCTCACTGACAGTTGACGGGCCGTTTTCCGATGGGCTTGCGGTGGACGATAACCTTGTTCAGCGTGCCGCGTCGGCCTATGCCGAGCGCTATGGCCACAGGCTCAGCGGCAATTTCCGGCTTCGGAAGCGGTTGCCCGTCGCGGCCGGACTGGGGGGCGGGTCATCGGATGCTGCCGCCACGCTTCGTATCCTCCGCAAGCTGCATGGTGAGCCCGACGATCTGGCGGCGCTGGTTCCCCTTGCGCGCGATCTGGGCGCGGACGTTCCCTGCTGCCTCCATGCGAGGGCCGCGATCATGACCGGCATTGGCGAAACGCTGCATCCCCTGCCTGTTTCCGAACGAATTCCCGCACTTCTTGTCAATCCGCTGCGCCCACTGGCGACAGGGGATGTCTTCCGGGAGCTGGGCGCCGGACCGCTTGAATCGGAGCGGGCGCCTTTCGCTCCTCCTGTTCTGGAGACAAGGCAGGAGCTTATCGCCTATGCGGCGGCACGGAGAAACGATCTCGAACCGCCCGCGCGCCGATTGCTACCCATGATCGACGAAATACTGGAGACCCTTCGCGCCGCCCCCGGTGCGTTGCTTGCCCGGCTTTCCGGGAGCGGGCCGACATGTTTTGCGGTCTTCGCGGAACTACATGAAGCGCAAGCCGCCGCCCACGCGATTGCTCAAAACCATCCGCACTGGTGGGTGAAGTCCGTATCCCTCGGCTAAAGCGAGATACTGTTAGCATGACGAAGATGGATAACCATGACGCCTATATAGCCGCCGCACCGGAGCAGTTTCGCGCCATGTTGGGCCAACTGCGTGCACAGCTATCGCGGGCACTACCAGACGCCGAAGAAGTCATTAAGTACGATATGCCCGGATTTCAGATCGAAGAAACCATCATCGTGGGCTATGCTGCCTTTAGTAAACAATGTGGCCTGTATGTTGACCCGGGTGCAATTGCTGCCCATGCCGACGAGATCGCTTCTTTAAAACTCAAGGCAACCAAGACCGGAGTTACGTTCTCGGTGAGTAAACCTATCCCTGATGAACTAGTAGAGAAATTGGCAGTTAGTTCGCGCAGCAAAAAGGGGTTTTAGCGACTGGCTTCGGCAACCCGAAGTTCGGTTTACAGACCGGTGCGAACTCGGAGCGGGGTCATTCGGACTTGAAGCATTCGGTCAAAGCGGGCATTAGCAAATCACGTTGCCGTCATTCGATGCTATCGGAATTAATGGGTCCTGACCCTAGATGACGCCAAGCTTCTTCTGTAGTGACGATGATGACGTTGTGTACTGAAAAAGCAGCCGCTTGTCGGGATAGATGTAGCGGTGCGCCTGCTGCGCCATGAGTGCCGCCTCATGAAACCCTGAGAGGATCAGCTTGAGCTTGCCAGGGTAGTGATTGATGTCGCCGATCGCGAAAATCCGTGGCTCCGACGTCTCGAACTTTTCGGTATCGACCGCGATCAGGTTCTCATGAAGGTTGAGCCCCCAATCGGCGACCGGCCCCAGCTTCATCGTCAGCCCGAAGAAGGGCAGCAAACGGTCGCAGGCGACGTCCGTGGTGTTGCCGCCTTCGCTGCGCACGGTGACTGAGGAAAGGTGACTGCCCCTCCCGTTGAGCGCCGTGACCTGCCCGATGAGCAAACGCATTTTTCCAGCCTCGACCATCTCACGCATCTTGTTGACGCTGTCGGGGGCGGCGCGGAACTGATCGCGGCGATGGATAAGCGTCATGGACCTTGCGATAGGCTGGAGATTGAGCGTCCAGTCGAGAGCGGAGTCGCCACCGCCGACGATCACGACATCGCGGTCGCGGAATTCCTCCATCCGGCGGACGGCATAGAAAACGGACGTGCCCTCGAACGCCTCGATCCCTTTCAGGGGCGGTCTCTTGGGTGTGAACGATCCGCCGCCGGCCGCAATAACGATGATCTTCGCCTGAAAGATTTCGCCGGCGTCGGTCTCCAGCTCGAAGCCTTCATCCTTCCGAGTAATCCGGTCCACGCGCTGCGAGAAATGAAAGACCGGATCGAAAGGCTTGATCTGCTCCATGAGCCGGTCGGTCAGTTCCTGACCAGTCACGATCGGGAGCGCCGGTATATCGTAGATCGGCTTTTCCGGATAAAGCTCGGCGCACTGCCCGCCCGGACGGTCGAGAATGTCGATCACATGCGCCTTGATATCGAGCAGGCCAAGTTCGAACACGGCGAACAGCCCGACGGGACCCGCGCCAATGATTATTGCGTCGGTTTGAACAGGAGAAGCGGCAACCATGATGCGTGAGCCCTTGTCAGAAATGCCGCCGCGCGGCGTGTCCGCTCTTAAGTAGATAGCTCGGACGCAAAGCTCAACCCTGATGCTCGGGAATGCGAACGACGAGTCCGTCATGAGCGTCGGTCAGTCGCAGCTGGCAGCTCAGGCGGCTTTCGGGGCGGACGTCAAAGGCGAAGTCCAGCATGTCCTCTTCCATCTGCGAGGGCTCGCCGGTCACTTCGCGCCAGGCCTCGTCGACATAGACATGGCAGGTGGCGCAGGAGCACGCGCCGCCGCATTCGGCAACGATGCCGGGCACATCATGTTTGATCGCCGTTTCCATCACGGTCTGTCCAACCTCTCCTTCGACCACATATTCGCGTCCAGAGTGATCGATATAGGTGATCTTGGGCATATGATTCATTCCGGCGTTGTTGGGGAAGAGCAGCCTGCAGCATACGGTGCGGGCATATGTAATGCGACCGCCTCTTATAAATTATTTTGATCCAGGCATCCAGCCCTCCCATTCGCAGAGCGCATGGAAAGCGCTCGTCAGGCCTCGGGCTGGCGAGCGGAAACGTGGCGTCCGATTTCCAGCCGACTCTACAGAATGCTGTCGATGAAGAAATTAGCCTCGTCGATCTGTCCGGCGAGGTTTTCCTGCAATTCCAGCCGGGCTGTGGGAAAGCGATCGGGCAGGAGTTGCTCGGCCTGTTCCGCGACGTGAAGCAGCCGCCATGCGCCGACGCTGTGAGCCGATGCCTTGAGAACCCGCACCGCGTTTCGCCAGGTCTCGAAATTGTCCGCGCGCCCGAGCTTGTCGAGATAGACGCGTGTCTGCCGCCGGAAGAGTTGCAGAACTTCACGCTCAACGACACTGTTGCCCATCGTGTAGCGCGACAGATGCGTCAGATCCACCGGCCGCTGTTTCGGATCGAAATAGCTGACCGGTTCGGCCGCGTTGTCGGGCCGGGTTTCAAGGCTCAAGATCATGATTATCCCCGTTGGAGTCCTTATTTTGCCGGGCGCCCTGCATTCAGCGGGAGCGATTGGCGAGAAGCTCCCGACAATCTCAGGTTGTCAAGCTCGTAATATGACGAACTAATTGATTTTGCCTGACCGTTTTATGATTAAATCGTGGCGGAGGGCGTTTTTCCATCGAGCGTTGCACAAAATCAAATTCGGAGAAGACAGACGCCACGGAGGCCGGAAATCGGCAATATCCCTATCTTTTTTTAGCCTCAAACGCTGGCTACATGTTAGAAGTTGTAGAAAAACTGTGTAGTTAGAGGGAAATCCGGAAAGCGGACGTGTCTTTTCGGAGAAATCGCTCGGCAAAACAAGTAGGTAGAGTAATGGCGCGATTCTCGTGCAGCGCATGTTGCTCGAAAACGCGTAGACTGCCCGGTGTCAATTCTCGGACTTTGTCCGGACAATCGGTCAATGCGGCAAGCCCCGAGGTGAGGCTGAGCGCGTTGGCAACAGGGGATTGATGAGGGGAAAACCGGCTGGGGAACGCCGGTGGCGGAAGCTTTTGGGTGATTAGGAATTGGTTGTCCGCTGCTCCAGCTTGCAACCGAATCAATTGCAGGTATAACGGATTTTACGGGGGCCCTTTCCGTGTTATCCCATCTTGCATGATGCGCATTACCCTTTGATCAGGACGACGGGATGTCTCAAAAAACGATAAAATCCCTCGACGTTGGTTCTGCCGGCTCCGGGGATCAGTCGAAGGCCAGCGCACAGGGCGCGTCGAAAGACGAGACCGCGACCGGACCTGCTGGCAAGAGGATGACGCCCGCAGGAAAGCAACAACCCTCGCAGCCTTCGCAAGGCTCCATGCGGCCCTCGTCCGGGGCCATTGCAACGCACAGTCGTCCGTCTGCTCCATCCCGCGTCTCCACGGGCCCTGTACGCGCTGTCGCGGCAAATGACGACATGCCCTCTATCGGCGGGCTCGTCTACGCCTTGCAGCAGCGCCCCTCGAAATCCCCGTTTTACATTGCCCTCGGCGCATCGGTTGTCTGGCTCTTTCTCGGATGCCTGATCGGATGGGCGGTCGTCTCCAATCAGGCCGGGACGGCAACCTCGCTTTCCGGCATTCTGTCTTCTCCGGCCGTCGCAGCGGTGATCGCGACGATCGTGGTGCCAATAGCACTGTTCTGGTTCCTGGCCATTCTCGTATGGCGCGCTCAGGAACTGCGCCTGATGTCGTCCGCCATGACCGAGGTTGCCGTTCGTCTCGCCGAGCCGGACAAGATGGCGGAGCAATCTGTCGCCTCTCTCGGACAGACTGTGCGCCGTCAGGTCGCGGCAATGAATGACGCTATTTCCCGCGCGCTTGGCCGTGCAGGCGAGCTGGAAGCGCTGGTCCACAATGAAGTCGCGGCGCTGGAGCGGTCCTATAGCGAGAATGAGAATCGCATCCGCAATCTGATCAACGAGCTTGCCAGCGAACGCGAAGCTCTGGCGAACAACAGCGAACGTGTCAGCGAGGCTCTCCGGGGTATCGGTTCGCATGTCACGCGCGAAATCAGCGCGGCAAGCGACCGCGCCAGCCAGTCGATGGCGCAGGCAACGTCCACGCTTGCCGACACGCTGGCCAGCCGCGGCAACAAGATCACGGCTGCCGTTACCGCAGCGAGCACGGTGATCGACGAAAAGCTTGCCGAACGCGGCGCGCGCATTACAGATCAGCTTGTAAAGCACGGCGCACAGGCCGCCGAGCAGATGCATCGCACCGGACTTGACGTCACGCGCTCGATTCAGGAAACGTCCGACCGGACTGCCGCGGCAATTTCGGCAAAAGGCAACAACCTCGTTGCATCGGTGATGAGCATGAGCGAACGGGTCGGGCGCGAAATTCCTGTATTGCTCGAAAGGCTGGGCAGCGAGCAGACCCGTCTCAGCGGCATTATCGAGGGCGCCACGAAGAACCTTTCCGCTCTGGAAGGCGCGCTGGCGCAGCGCACCGACACGCTGAACAGTTCGCTTCACGAGCGCACTAAGATGCTGCAAACCGTGTTGAGCGAGCAGGGCGCCGCGATCGACGGCTCGCTTGCGGATCGGACGCAGGCGCTTGAAACAGTTCTGAGCCGGCGGGCGCAGGCTTTCGAGAACGTTCTGTCTGAGCGGACGAAATCTCTCGATTCATCCGTTTCCCGCTATACCGGGGATATCAAGGAGACGCTGGAGCAGCATTCCCGCAACATGGAGAAATCGCTGTCCCGTCAGGCAAATGCGATTCATCAGTCGGTCACGTCCAGCACCAGTCAGATCCAGCGTGCCGTCGACGAACTGGCCAGAGGCTCCGGCACAAGTTCGGAAGCGATCAGCACCCACGCGAACATGCTTAAGGAAGTCTCCCACGGGCTTCTCGGCCAGATCAATACGCTGACAAAGCGCTTCGACGATCAGGGCTCCAATATCATCAAGGCGGCGCGCGTTCTGGAATCCCAGAACAGCAAGGTCGACGCCATGATGGAGAAGCGTCAGGCCCAGCTTGGCCAGATGATGGAAGGCATTCAGGGCCGTGCTTCCGAACTCGACCGGATGATGCACCATTATTCGAACATGCTTGAGCAGTCCCTTGCGTCTGCCGAGCAGCGTGCAAAGCAGGTGACGGAAGTTCTTGCGCGGGACTCGGCTGACAAGTCGCAGAATGCCGTGAAGGAACTGGAGCGCTTGCGCGCCGAAGCGCAGGCCCATACGGCGCGGGCGATATCTGAACTCAAGACGAGCTTTGCCTCGCTTTCTGAGCAGGTTTCGAGTCAGCTCTCGGGCTTCACCAACAGCTTCAACGAGACGACGCAGCAGGTCCGCAGTTCCACGTCCCGGGCATCCAGCGAGCTGGAACAAACGCAGAGCGAGCTGAAAAAGCAGGCGCAGTCCTTGCCGGAGACGACAAAGCAAAGCGCCAAGGCGATGCGGCGCGCTTTGCAGGATCAGCTTTCGGCACTCGACTCACTCACGGAAATCACCACGCGCCACGGCTATTCGGGACAGGTTTCGAGGCCCGAGACACCCGAACAGCAGGCACGGGCTGGACGTGGCCCGGATGAAGGCCGGGAAGCCCCTCCGCCGCCGCAGCAGCAGCCTTCGCAGCAGCGCCGAGACACGCCTCCACCGCCCAGAGGCGGTTATAGCGAGGAGTGGGGAAGCACTCCCGATCAGTTCGAAGCGGTCAGCGCCGGACTGATGGAGCGGATGGACCGCAAGCCTCAAGGCCAGGAACCTGCGCCTCGCGACTATGAATCGATGGGGCGTCCGCAGGGAATGGACGGGCTTGGCTCCGATCCGTCGGCTGGCGCCGATGATCGCGGCGGAATGAGCTGGTCCCTGGGCGACCTGCTCGCACGCGCTTCGCAATCGGACGATGATTTCGGCAGCGACAGCGATGACGCCTCCTACGGCACGCCGCCATTCGCCATGCCGCCGGAGAACAACCGCAAATCTGAAGACTCGCCGATGATCTTCGACATGAAGGACATCGCGAGCGCCGTGGATGAGGACGTTGCCGTAGAAGTCTGGCGGCGCTTCAACAAGGGCGAGCACGGCATCATCAGCCGCAACATCTATAATCGCGAAGGGCAGTCCACCTTCGAGCAGGTCAAGCACCGCTACGAACACGACTCGACCTTCCGCCATATCGTCGACCGTTATCTGACGGATTTCGAGCGGATGCTTCAGGACGCCAAGAAGGCCGACCCGAAAGGCCGGACCCTGCATAGCCATCTAACGTCGGAAACCGGCCGCATCTATCTCGTGCTCGGTCATGCGAGCGGGCGGCTATTCATGTAATTTGCGGGTGGCGTCGAGCAAGCTTCGTTCGCCGCGATCCCGGTCTTCGGAAGCGGCGGGCGGACAGTGGCTATGCGAGCACGAATGACGGATCATCCGCTGCAAGTCGTCCATCCGTCCTGCCGCGAGCAGTCACACTGGAATAACGGACGCCCATCCATGACATTGATGAAGCCGCTGAGGACTGAGCCGGTCGCGCCCGGTTCAATCCTCATACGGATCGTTGACGAGAATGGTATCCTCGCGTTTCGGCGAGGTGGACAGCATGGTGACAGGCGCCTCGATCAACTCTTCCAGACGTTTCACATATTTGATCGCCTGAGCGGGCAACTCGCCCCATGACCGGGCGCCTTCCGTGGACGTTTTCCAGCCCTCCAGATCCTCGTAGATCGGCTCAACCCGCACCTGTGCGCCCTGGGCAGCCGGCAAAAAGTCGATCTCGGAGCCGTCGAGCCGGTAGCCGACGCAGATCTTCAGCGCTTCCAGCCCGTCCAGCACGTCGAGCTTGGTCAGGGCGATACCGTCAATGCCGGACACCTTCACCGCCTGCCGCACCATGCAGGCGTCGAACCAGCCGCAGCGCCGCGGCCGTCCCGTAACGGTCCCGAACTCGTGGCCGCGTTCGCCCAGCAGGCGGCCAACCTCATTGTCCTGTTCGGTTGGAAACGGCCCTTGCCCGACGCGCGTCGTATAGGCTTTCGTGATGCCTAGCACATGCGTGACGGAGCGTGGCCCCAGACCGCAGCCGGATGCGGCCTGCCCGGCGACCGTGTTCGACGAGGTGACGAACGGGTATGTACCGTGGTCGATGTCGAGCATCGTCCCTTGCGCGCCTTCGAAGAGAATGCGCTTGCCTTCGCGGCGGTGCTGATCGAGCAGTTGCCAGACGCGGTCCATATAGGGCAGCACTTCGGGCGCGATCCGTGAAAGCTGCTCGAAAAGCGCATCGCCGGAGATTTCCTCGACGCCGAGCCCGCGACGGAGCGCGTTGTGGTGGGTCAGCGCGCGGTCTATCTTGCCGCGCAGCGTCTTGAGGTTGAACAGGTCCATGACGCGGATGGCGCGCCGGCCCACCTTGTCCTCGTAGGCGGGACCGATGCCGCGCTTGGTCGTGCCGATGGCATTGACCCCGGCGGCGGACTCGCGCAATCCGTCAAGTTCACCGTGGAATGGCAGGATCAGCGTCGCGTTGTCGGCGATGCGCAGATTTTCCCGCGAAATCTCCACGCCCTGCGAACGCAGCCCGGCAATTTCCCTGGCTAGCGCCCACGGGTCTACGACGACGCCGTTGCCGATCACGGAGAGCTTGCCCGGACGCACGACGCCCGAAGGCAGCAGCGAAAGCTTGTAGGTCACGCCCTCGATAACGAGCGTATGGCC
>JBHJOB010000041.1:0-41001 GCA_050330195.1 Rhodomicrobiaceae bacterium
ACGGTCTTGCCGCCAGCGTTTAACCTGGCCTACGCTGCGCTCCGACCAGCTCAAACGCTGGCAACCGAGCGCCGGGTTCTAACTTAGAAACTGGTATCGCGATGCGGGGCAGGCCAGCATCGACCGCATCGGCTTCCGACGCGGAACATCCAGCTTCAGGAAAATTGACGCCCGAAAAATCAGCAAATCCGAATAGTGCTTTCATCGCGGCTGCAGCACCGCAACCGGCGCTGGCAAGCGCCCCGAAGGAGCAGCCTGCTGTCAATAATCCTCCCGATCGCAGCCTGCCATATCGCAGAAGCGCGGACACTTGCGTCGCCCGATAGTCAGTCAACCCAATTACAGCTATGTTACATGTTCACAAGATCCTCTATCATCGTACGTAAAATGAAACCTGAGTTCGCGAAGGATGTCGCACGTCGACGTCTGCGCGTGAGCGTCGAAAGAGGCCCGCAGCGTGTCTCGGGTCCGGACACAGATTGCTTTGCAGCAAGGGCTTTTCAGGTGAACGAAACATCGATCGACCGCGCAACGATGGGACGCCTTTCGAAGGCGCTCGCTTTCATATGCGGCGCGGATCATCCGACGACCGTGGCGCTCAAGACTGCTGCGGACAGCGGCGCCGAGCAGGACATCAAGAAAGCGCGCACGCTGTTTCTCCGTCTGAAGCCTGGAGATCGCAAGGCTGCGCTGAACATGATCGCGGATTGACGTTGGAGATGCGCGTGAGCCGGTCTGGACGTGCGTAGCCGACGAGCGAGAGCCCGAGAAAATCAGGGCGTCCTCGTCAAAGGGGCTGGCGCGCATGCAACTCGGCGGCTGTGATAATCCGGAAGCGAGCGCTTCGGGTTTGCCCTTCGCGTTCCCTCAAGAGCCTTTTTTGTTCGACAACTGAATTGACAGGAGACGACAATGGCGAAGGAACAACGGCACGGAAATCGGGAAACCAAGAAACCGAAGAAGCAAAAGGACAAGGTTGCGTCATCCGCCGCAGCAACGACATTCAAGGATATTCCGGCATCGGCCCTCGCCGGGAAGAAAACCGGACGCAAATGACGCCGGAACGAGGGCGGCATGCAAAGGGCGTTTCGTGAGACATGTCCATGTCCCTCGATATCCAAGACGGTTCCCCAAAAAATTCATGCCGTCGGAGCATGATGGGACGGCGGCGGATCACTTCCGAAATTGAAGCCGGAGAGAAGCCGATGGCCGTGGGCGTCCGTGCAGGCCTTTCGGGTTCATGCATCCGACACTCCTTTTCGAAACAAGAGGTACTCGTTATGCAACTCACAGGCCTGACGGTTGACGAGAGCTCACACGGCAAGGACGGCTTGCTGCTCCACGGATGGGCTGGCGAACGTGTGGTCTCCGCCTTTATAGGACGGCGTGCGATGGACATCTGGGTGAACTCCGCGCAATCCGATCCAAAGCGCAAAAGCCTGTTTCGTGTGGAATACAACGAACTCGGCAAGCGAAATGTCGAAATGATCGAGCGTATCGCGCGGCTGAAATACCGACGGGGACGGACATTCAACCGCGAGCAGCCTCTCGTTGAAATCCTGCCCGCTGATATTGCCGAAAGCGGTGAACTGCTCGATATGCAGGATCTTGCGCGCCAGCGAGACGAGTGATCGTCCGTCAGGCTGATGCAGCCGGCTGTCGATTGCCGAAGCCGCGAACTACGGCTGCGCCGTCTCCAGCGGCGGCGCTTTGGCGCGGTCGGCGCGCAGCAGGAGCGGCGGCAGGAAAAGCAGATCGGCAATGAGCGCGATGATCAGAGTCAGCGCCGTCAGCCAGCCCAGATGCTGGTTCACCAAAAAGCCGGAAAAAATGAAGACGGCGAAGCTCAGCGACAGCGCAACCGAGGTAATCAGAACGGCGACGCCGACCGAGCGTACCGTGCTCTGGATTGCGAGTCTGGGCGAATTGCCTCGCTGCCGCGCGGCCTGATATTTCATCATCATGTGCACCGTGTCGTCGACGACGATGCCGAATGTCAGCGCGCCGACCACCGTTGCCGCAAATGACACTTCTCCAACGAAAAAACCCCACAGCCCCATCGCCGCGACCACGGGCAGAACATTCGGCAGAAGGCTGATCAGGCCGAGACGCACATTGCGCAGCGCCACCAGCATCAGGAGCGAAACGCCGGTCAGGGCAAGGATCATGGAGACCAGCATTGTCCGCGTGGAATCGATGGAAAGCTGCGCGGAGAGGATCGGCAGCCCGGTTGCGAGAACGGGTGCGCCAAAGATGGTCTCGGCCTGCGCCTTTGCGCGCCGCGTGAAATCAAGCGTTTCCGCCGAGCTGACGCCGCGAAGGACGACATTGAAACGGGCGTGGCGCTCGGTGGCGTCGACCAGGCGGATCAGGCCGTTCGCGCGCATCTTTTCATAGGCATTCCGGATCGTCTGCTCCAGCTCCACGCGGACACGCAGATCCGTCTCGCCGGAGGATTGCTGCAATCTGTCGTCCAGCCCCATTCGGTCGGCAATCGTGTAAAGACTGAGAGCGTCTGCAAATTCGGGCTGATCGCGCATCCAGTCGACGAAGCGTTTCTCCAATGCGAGATGGTCGTAGCCAAAAGGGTCCTGTCCCGCCGCGACAGGGGCGGAAAAGTCGATGAAGATCGTTCCTGAGAGCTTTTCCTCGAAAAGATCCGTTGCGCGGCGTACCTCGAAACGTTCGTCAAAATAATGGGAGAATGTATCGTCGAAGCTGATCTGTGCGATCCCGCCGACGGACATGGCGGCGCTGAGAATCAAGGCCGAGAACAGGATGCGGCTCTTGCGGATCACGAAACGCCCGAGCCGTCCCATGACCGGCGCCAGCCCCAGACCCTCCCGGCCGGCCCGGATGGGTATGACGAGCAGCAGCGCCGGCAGCAGCGTGAAGGAGAGAATGAGCACGAAAACGAGGCCGAGGCTGACGACATTGCCGAGCTGGCCGAAGGGAGGCGAGGCGGCAAAGTTCAGGCAGAGAAACGAGATGATGGTCGTGACCACCGACAGGGTGACGGGAGCCGCATTGGCGGTCATGGCGCTCGTCACCGCCGCTTGCCGGTCCTGCCCGTCATTGACCGCTTTCTGCCAGGCCAGCACGATATGTACGCCTGTCGCGACCGCCAGACCTAGCAGCACGGTCGAGGCGGCGCTGGAAATCCCGTTCAGCGGAAAACCCAGCCACCCAACCGCGCCCATCGTGACGGGGCCGGTAATCAGCACCATCGCCATAAGAGTGAATGCCGCCGCGGCGGAGCGAAAGGTAATCAGCAGGACGAGTGCGAGGACGCCAATCTGCATCGCCGCATATTGGTAGATCTCCTGCTGGCTCTCGGTAAGAAAGGCGCGGTCCATCATGAGCCGCCCCGTCATCAGGACTTCGATGTCCGGATAGCGCTGGCGGAATTCGGCCTGGAGTTGCTGCGCCGCTGTGGTTACCGCGTCAATGCTGATATCGTCCCGGCTTGAGCGTGGGAAGAGCACGGCGACGGCGGCAACCGTTTCATCTTCCGATATCACGGAACGCGCCGAAAATCCGGCCTCGGCGGCGGCGCGGCGAATTTCCGAGGGATCGGACGCCGCCGACCCGTTGCCGTCCTCCGAGGGCAACGTCAGCGGAGAGCGTACGGCGATCGCTCTTTTCTGCGCGCGCGCCTTGCCCTGAAGCCACTGCATGGCCTCGTGCCGCGCCGGGCTCAGCATCGAGGCGCCATCTCTGGCGCGCAGCACGAAGACGATCTCGTTGGTGCGTCCGAAGCGCTCCTCCATCGTCTCCAGCGCCATGCGTTCGGGCATCGACTTGTTGAAATAGACGAGCACGTCGGGATCGAAGACCACGCGCTGCATGCCTATACCGCCCAGAACGAACAGGACCGCACTGGCGGCAAATACCGCCCACTTCCATTGCGCGAGCCACGCCACGAGGCGTTCCACATGCGGTCCGGGTGAAGCAGGTTCAGCCATGCGGAAACTCGAAATGCGTTGTATCGACAAGACTCGCCAAATTTGCCGCCATAATTTCAGGTCTTTGCGCCGTTCACGGCTGAAGTGAGCGTCAATATAGCTGAAAAGGCGTTAATGGACCCAGCGGTCAGGCGACGCACCTTTTGCCCGAGGCGGTTACTACCCCCGCTGCGGGAGGCTCGAAATCGGAGACGGAATAAAGGGGGACGGGGTTGCCGCGCTCAGGCGCTTTGTGGGGCGCCGTCCCCCGGATGGGCCGCGCGAAGGCGGCGCTGGGCGCTGCTCAGCTTGTGCATCTTGCGGAGTTCGGCGTCGGTGAGCCGCATCGCCACCGACACCCAGTCCTCGACGATGTCCGCCATTTCCTGAAAGGTTATCGGGAAGGTCCGGCGGCGGGCATTGTAGATCGCCAGTGAAGCGTTGAACCGCCTATGAATTCGGACGATCTGCCGCCGCATTTCGCTGCGGCCCGTGCCCTGCGCGACGACGCGCTCGATCAGCCCCATCTCGTGAAGTTCCTGCGCGGAATGCAGCCTGCCGCCGGTGATCAGCGCCTCCGCCCGCGCCTGGCCCAGACGGCGCATGAGAAAGGAATAAGCGCCCATACCCGGAAACAGACCGTAGAGCATTTCCGGCAGACCGAATTTGGATTGCTCCTCGGCCACGACGAAATCCCCGCTGAGGGCTGCTTCCATCCCCCCGCCAAGCGCATCGCCCGCGACGAGAAAGCCGACGATGACGGGCGCATGGAGGCTGCAGTAATTCGTGTAGCAGGCGTCGATGCAGTTCAGGGCATAGGCTTTCAGATGGTCGTAATCGCGTCGTTTGATCAGGGTCTGGAAGTAACCCAGATCGCCGCCGAGGTTGAAGACACTATCCGTATCCGAACCCCAGATGAGAAATTTCGCCACCTTCGCGGCGTCGCCCGGCTCCTCGTAATGAAAATCCTGCAGCGCGCGCTGCACCTTGCGAATGTCGCTCAACAAGCGGGGCGCGAAGCTGAGGCCCTCGCGGTGCCGCCAGAAGGCCCATACCGTTGCAAGGTCGACATCGAATTCGAGGCGGATCTCGTAAAGGTCGAGCCGGCCCAGGAATGTCAGCAACTTGATGGCTGCGCTGTTGTCCCATAAGGCATCGGGGATGCTGGTTTCGACCATGGCGCGCGCCGGAAGCGCCGCCGGCCAGTCCAAATGCTGTCCGCCAACCAATATTCTCATCTGCCCTCGAAAATCAGCCGCCCTGCACCACAATCTTAAATTGAGATTAATTCACGTATACAATTTTTGCAAGGTGCTGCGCTGCAAAAATTGTGCGATGCGAAAAACTCTTGTGGCAGGAAGCCGTCAGTAGGCGGATCGCACTCTATGAAGCTTCAAGGATGCATTCACAATTTGAGTCGTATTTACAACAGTTTCAGTAGGCGGAGATCATAATAATTTTTCTTATTCCAGATTATAATCCTAACTCTGGGATGTAATACTGACGAAGTTTTGTAACCGTTAAGTAAAGCGCTGGTCTCAAGTCGATGATGTATCAGGGATTGCAGAGTCCGGGGCGCTTCCAGGATACCAGGCGGCAGGACAGGACACACAGTTCGTCAATCGCAATCATCGACGACCTGGAAAGCAACCGGAGTTTTCTGGAACATATGGCGTGGCGGCAGCCTGGGGTCCGCTACGTTTCCATATTCGAATCCGCGATCGACGCGCTGAAGGCCTTCGAAAAGACGCCGCCCGATCTCGTCGTGACCGATTTTCATATGCCGGACATGAATGCCGTGGAATTTCTCGATGAATTCCGGCAGCGGCCCGATTTCGAGGACGTGCCGGTGATCGTCATATCCAGCCGGAACGAGGTCGAAAACCGCCGGCGGGCGCTGCTTGCCGGCGCGACGGATTTCCTCATGGTGCCTTTCGATCCGATCGAGTTTCAGGCGCGCGCTCATAACCTGCTGACTCTCAGCCTGCATCAGAAGGGGCTGCGCACGCAGAGCCGCTCGCTGCGCAGCGAGTTGCAGGAAACGCGCCACCAGTCCGAGGAAACGCAGCATCGCTTCACGAGCATCATTGACAGCGTGCCCGCACTGGTTTTTGCCGTGAACGCGGAAGGCGCCTGTGTATTCGCCAATCATTATTGCTTCGAGTTGCTCGGCGCGCCGCCAGGCGAAGGCCCGCAGGGCGCACAGCCTCTGGCGGACAAGGTTGTCGAAAGCCGCAGCGCCAGGTCGGCTGGGGATGGCGCGATGTCGGAGGAAATCAGCCTGACCGGCCGCGACGGGCGCGAGCATGTTTTCCTGATTGCTCCCAAGGGCGTCAATTGCGGCGGTCATGGCGATGCGCTGATCGTCTATTCCGGCATCGAGATCTCGCAGCTCAAGGAGACGGAACGCTCGCTGCGCCAGGCGAAGGAGGAAGCCGAGGCGGCCAACCGCGCCAAGAGCGCCTTTCTCTCCAACATGACTCACGAAATCCGTACGCCCCTCAATGCGATCATGGGCTTTGCCCAGGTGATCAGCAGTGAACTGCATGGCCCGATCGGAAACGAAACCTACAAGCAGTATCTGCTCGATATTCATACCAGCGCGCATCACCTGCTATCCGTGCTGAACGAGATTCTCGACTTCTCCCAGATCGAGGCGGAACGTTATTCGGTGGACCTCTCGCGCTTCGGCTTGCGCGACTGTTTCGGGGAAGTCACCCACATTGTCGAGCCGCAGCTGACGGCCAATGGCAACCGGCTGCTCATTGAAGACGCGCCCGATCTGCAGCTTCTGGCGGACCGGCGCAAGCTGGTGCAGGTTCTGCTGAATCTGGTCACCAATGCAAACCAGGCGACGCGTGACGGTATTGTTCGCGTGTCGGCGGAGCAGACGCCGGGCGGCGGCGTGACCATTGCCATCTCCGACAATGGGATCGGCATGAACGAGGACGAGCTCGCGCTGGCGATCACGGAATTCGGCCGTGCGATGACCTCCGCCTTCGTCAGCGACAGCCATTGGGGCACCGGTCTCGGCCTGCCGATTTCGATCGGGCTGATGAAACTGCTGGGCGGGGCCTTGACCATCGAGAGCGAGAAGGGCGCCGGGACAACGGTTCGTTTGATGCTGCCTGCCTCGGCGGTCCTGCTGATGGAGGACAGTTCCACTGAGAGTGTTGCTGAACGCGGCGACAACGACGGCGCGTCAGAGGAGAGCTAGGTCCAGATGCGCTTCGCAAGCCTGTCAAGCACCCTCGTCCCCAAGGCCATTCGCGTCCATCTGCGCCGGGCCGGTCAGGCGATTGCGCGCGCCAAAGCCGCCGAGCCGCTGGAATTCGAGCAGATCATCCTGCGCTACCGGATCGGGTTCATCATCACATGCTATCTGATCTACGCCTATGCGTTTGAGGATCTTCACGCCCAGTCTGGAGCAGTCAGCGCCATCGCCATGACGGCCGGCTGGCTGATCGCTTTCGCGGTGCTCATTCACCTGACGCAGAAGCCGAAGCGCCACGTCCTGCGGCGCACGGCGACGATCGTCAACGACGCCGCCGTCGTCAGCCTGATCATCGGCTATGGCGACGAAGCGGCTGTTGCGTTCTTTCCGATCTACCTCTGGGTGATCCTCGGCAACGGCTTTCGTTTCGGCATCGGCTATCTCTATGCCGCAATCGCCGCGAATCTCGTCTGTTTCGTCCTCATGGCGTCGGTGACGCCGCATTGGCGGGACGCCTGGCAGTTTTCGCTGGGCCTTGCGATCGCGATTGTCATCATACCGCTTTACGCCGCCAAGCTGATCCGCAACCTGCGTCAGGCCAAGGAGGAAGCGGAAGCCGCCAGCCGCGCCAAGACCGAATTCCTGTCCATGATGAGCCATGAGCTGCGCACGCCGCTGACGGCCATTCTCGGCCTCGCTCAGGTGACGAAAGTGACCGCGTCGAGCGCCAAGGAGCGTTTCGGCGCGATTTCCACCGAGCTGGCGGCGGGCCGGCTCTTGCGGATGGTCGATACGATCCTGAAATTTCAGCGTATCGACAGCGGCGCGGCGGAGCGGGATGACCGGCCGTTCCATCTTCTCGACATGCTGACCGGAATCCGCGCGATCATCGATCCGCTGGCTCAGCAAAAGGGGCTGCTCTTCCACATTCGCTTCACGAGCGGTCTGCCGCGGGCGATCTGCTCTGATCCCGATTATGTCGAAACGATCATTCTCAATCTGGTGACGAACGCGGTCAAATATACGGTTGAAGGCGATGTCCTGCTTGAGATCGGCATGATCGAGGGCGGGGGGCGACCGGCGTTGCGGATCGCGGTCCACGACACCGGCTCGGGCATACCTCATGAAGCGCAGGCCCGGATCTTTGAAAAATTCGTTCGCGCGGAGGGGCACAATGTCGCCTCGGAACATGGCGTCGGGCTGGGGCTGGCGACATGCAAGTCGCTGACCGATCTGCTGGACGGGAAGCTTGGTTTCCAGAGCATGCCCGATGTCGGCTCCGTGTTCTGGGCTGAACTGCCGGTCGATCCGGTTGCGGAAGAAGATGCGGCTGCGTCAGGCGTGGACGATGCGCGTGCGGATGTTCTTGTCGTCGAGCCCGCGCTGCTGGGAATGCTGGCCGGTCTCGATGGCGTCGAGCGGTTGAGCGAGGACGAAGCGCTTGCCCGGCTGGAGGAGACGGCAGGCCCGCCGGAGTGCGTGCTGGTCATCGATCCGTTTGCAGCGAGCGCGGCGCTCAATGCGGCTCTGGAAGCGAGCGGCTCCGGCGAAGCGGGGGCTGTCGCGATTGTTCTCGTCGGCGCAGAGATCGACGAGCAGGATGACCTCGCCCGGGCCGCGATCGCCATCGCGCCGCATCCGGAGGAAGCGGAACTGACGCGACTGCTCGATACGGTAGCCCGCTGGCGCTGGCTGACTTGCCAGCAGGTCGCGGAGGGAGCGCCGCAAGCCATTCCGCTGGTGCGTCAGCTCACCGTGCTGGTCGCTGACGACAACGCGCTCAACCGGCAGGTCGCGCGGCGCATGTTCGAACTGGACGGTCACCGTGTCGTGCTGGCGGAAACCGGCGACGAAGCGCTGCAGATCCTCCTTGACGGTACGCCCGATGTCGCCTTTCTCGACGTAAACATGCCGGGCATGAGCGGGATCGACGTTTGCCTGGCCTACAAGACCGGCCTTGGCAGCGTCTCGGTGATTCCCGTTCTGGGGCTCACCGCCGACATTTCCGAACAGACGCGCAGGGCGTGTATTGAGGCTGGCATGAATGAGGTGCTCGGCAAGCCGGTGACGCTGGAGAAACTGCGCGACGTGCTGAGCCAGTATGTGCTGGAGGAGCGCGGCGAAATGGCGGTCCGGCCCGATGAAGCCGCGCCCGCCGCGGACGATCACCGTATTGCATCGCTGCGCGAGCTTTTCGGCGAAGACGGGTTCAGGGACCAGTTCTTGCCAAGCTTCGAGCGCGATCTCGGCTCCAGCCTGGACAATCTTGAACGGGCTCTGGCCTCATCCAGCCGCCAGCGCATCCATGAGGCGCTGCACGCGATCAAGAGCAGCGCCAGCACGGCCGGAGCGCGTGACATTCTGGACGAAGCCGATCGGTTCAGGGACGATCCAAGTCCAGCCAGACTGCCTGCGTTCGCCGCCCGTATCCGGGCGGCATTCCGAGATTACCACAGCGCGGCCGTGCGGATGCCGGCTGGGTCCGATCGGGACGGGGCAGGCGACAGGCGGCGTATCGTGAAAGTCGCGAGCTGACGGGCATGTCTCGCGGCCGGGAAGCCGCCGGCGGGTTTCAATCCGTGCAAGGTGAATGCACGGACTGAAGGAACCGGTGCGTATCGCTACTCTTGAGAGAAAGTCTTCAGATAGGCTGTGACATCGCGGCGTTCCTTCTCGTCCTTGAGACGGAACGTCATGCGCGTAGAGCCTTTCGCCTTGTCGGCCTCACCCGCATCGGTGAGGAATTTCTTCAGGAAGGCATTGGGATCGGGAAGATATTCGATGATGTTTTCCTCGGTCCAGACCAAGCCAGCCTCGCCTGCTGCCGCGTTGAGGTTGGAATAGCGGAAACCCTCAACCTGGCCAGCTTGTCTGCCTACGATGCCATTCAGGATGGGCCCGACGCCGTTCTTGGCGCCTTCACCTACCTTGTGGCAGGCTAGGCATTTTCTGAAGGCTTTCTCGCCAGCCTCGGCATCCCCGGAATCCTGTGCAAACGCGGAAGCGGCAGGCAGAGCAATGAAGAAAGCGGCGGCGAGTAATGTTTTCCCTTTAGGCACGTGTGTTTCCTCGTTTGTTGCGATGACGGGGACGCCACAAATAGCCTTGTGATGGATGGCCCCATCGAGTTTCATCATTCACAAACTTCATGAATACAACTTGGAATTAATACAGATTGAAATTGAAAGTTCCAATGACGGATTGACACAGCGGCATGGCGATTATGTCAACAGAGCGTTTCCCCCCGGCAATGTTGCCACACTGTATCCAGGCCGGCATCGTCCTTTTCTGAAATCACTGCTCCCTTTCAAACCAAGCCGTGATAGCCTTTCTAGGAGCTTGTTTGGATCGCATGAGGCGCGGGAACAATGACGGCGGAAACGGCATCGAAGAACAATCCATCGGTAACCACAGCCTTGCTCGCGGCCGAGCTTGAGGCGGGCCGTTCGACCGCTGAAGGGCTTGCGGCGCACTGCCTCGACCGGATCGCCGACCCGGCCGGGGAGGGTGCGCGAGCCTTCCTTCATGTCGATCGGCCCAAGGTGCTCGATCTGGCCCGGATGAGTGACGGATTGCGCGGGCATGGCGTCGTTCCGGGCCCGCTCGCAGGCATCCCCGTCTCGCTCAAGGATCTGTTCGACGTTGGAGGCGAGGTTACGCGCGCGGGGTCCACGATCCTGGCCGGAGCGCCGCCGGCCGGGCGCGATGCTCCGGTGGTCGCCCGATTGCGCGCCGCCGGCGCGGTGTTCGTCGGCCGGACGAACATGACCGAGTTTGCGTTTTCCGGCGTCGGCCTCAATGTGCATTACGGCACGCCGACCAGTCCATGGGACAGGGCGAGCAAGCGCATACCGGGCGGATCGACCTCGGGCGGCGCGGTTTCAGTTGCGGACGGCATGGCGACCCTCGCCATCGGCAGCGATACCGGTGGCTCCTGCCGCATCCCGGCCGCGCTTTGCGGGTTAACGGGCTACAAGCCGACGGCTGCGCGCATTCCGCTGACGGGCGTCTTTCCGCTTTCGCGATCGCTCGACAGCATCGGTTCGATGGGACACAGCGTCGCCTGCGTCGCGCTGGCCGACGCGATCATGGCGGGCGAGGACTACGCCGCGCCGAAGCCGGGCAGCATCGGGGGGATGCGCTTCGCCATCCCGCGCAGCTTCGTTCTCGATGATATGGAGGAAACCGTCGCCAGCGCTTTCGAGGCGGCGCTCAAGCGGCTGCGCGATGGCGGCGCACTTGTCGAGGAGGTGGCGGTTGAGGAAATCGACGCTATCCCGGACATCCAGAAGGACGGCGGCATCATCACCACCGAGGCGCTGTCCGTTCATCGGGAGAGACTGGATGCGCACGGGGCCGAGTTCGACCCGCGCGTGCGTTCACGCATCGAGATGGCGCTGGAGATCTCCGGTGCGGATTACGTGATCTTTGACAGGAAGCGAGCCGAGTTGATCGCCCGCTTTTCGCGGCGGATGGCGGATTATGACGCGATGATCCTGCCGACCGTGCCAATCATCGCGCCGCCGATCAGCGCCTTCGCGGCCGAGGAGGATTATGTGCGTCTCAACCGGCTGCTGCTGCGCAATCCCACCTGCTTCAATCAGCTCGATGGCTGCGCAATCTCCCTGCCATGTCACGCGAGGGACAGCGCGCCGGTCAGTCTCATGCTCGCCTCGTCGCATGGACGGGACAAGCGTCTGCTTGACGTCGCGGCGACGGTCGAAGCCGCAATCGCGCCGATGCGGCTCTAAAGGTCCACGGCGCGGCCATCGCGTCAGACTTCCGGCCAGGGCTTCCAGGGAAAAGGCTTTTCCTCGCTGTCACCGGAAAGAAAACGGGCCGCGTCCGCCATCCAGAGCGACAGCGCATAGCCGAGTTGCGCGAGAAACGCATTGCGCTCGCCATTGACCGCCCTCCAGACAAATTGAACGATGGCAATGAAGAACAGCAGGGATTGCGCCAGACCGAAACCGATCATGAATAGCACAAGCACGCCGCCGCGTTTCCACAGCGGGTTCGATGTTTCGCCATACAGGCGCTGGTCACGATCATCTCGATAGGAATAGGACATTCGCACTCATTCATCTGTTGAGAACTGTGGTTCTGAACGCGTCAGAAAGCCGATTGCCTGACGATGGGGCCGTAGGATTCGGCGGCCCGGAGATAGACGGCGGTACACTCGGCGTTTCGCCGAAGTCGCATGATGCAGCGATAGTTGCACGAAGCATGCTTGGCAATATGATTCCATACAAGCGAATTATGATGACCGGTGGGCGAGATGTGGACGAGTTGTCGCGGCGTGGCTACAAGGGAAAATGGCGAGCCGCACTGGCGCGGCCCATGGCCATTACGTGCCCTATAATGTGGGCCGTCCGCGAATGAGATCGGCGGCGCGTTCGGCGATCATGATGGTCGGCGCGTTCGTATTGCCCCGGATCAGCTTCGGCATGACCGAGGCGTCGACGACCCGCAGGCCATCCACGCCGATAACCTTGAGCTCCGGATCGACGACGGTAGCCGGATCGCCGCTTGCGCCCATGCGGCATGTGCCGACCGGATGGTAGATGGTTTCGCCTCGCTCGCGAATAAAGGCGAGCAGATCCTCGTCAGACTGGACGTCGGGGCCCGGTTCGACCTCGACGCCGCGATAGGCCGCAAAGGCGGGCGCTCCCAGAATCCGCCGCGCTAGTTTCAGGCCTGCGACGATGACCCGCCCGTCCTCCTCCTCGCTCAGATAGCGCGGGTCGATCGCCGGGTGGGCGGCCGGGTCAGCGGAGCGAAGGCGGATTTCGCCCCGGCTCTTTGGCTGCAGGCAGCAGACATGCACGCTGTACCCGAAGCCGTAAACGTTTGTGCCGCCGTGATCCTTGATGCGCACGGGGAGAAAATGAAACTGCACGTCCGGAAGGCGCTCGCCCGGCGTCACGGTCACGAAGCCGCCCGCTTCGGCGACGTTCGAGGTGAAGTGGCCACGCCGCCCGCGCATATATTTGACGGCGGCGGAAACCGTCTGTGGGACCGCTCTGAAGGCGATGCCGTAGCCGTCGCGCGAATGCGTCTTCATCTGCACGATCGCATCGAGATGGTCCTGAAGGTTCCGGCCGACGCCGGGCCGGTCGGCAACCGGTTCAATACCGTGCTCCTTCAGATGCGCGGCGGGGCCTATGCCCGACAGCATAAGCAATTGCGGCGAGTTCACCGCGCCGCCGCAGAGCAGCACTTCCCGTGTGGCGCGGATGGTTGCCGGGCCGCTCTTTTGCGTCAGCCGCACGCCTTTTGCCTGCCGATCCTCGACGATGATCCGCTCGGCGAGGCAGTCTGTGACGATGGTGAGGTTGGGCCTGTCGAGATTGGGGCGCAGATATGCGGTTGCGGTCGAGCAGCGCCGGCCGTCGCGCTGGGTCACATGATAGATGCCGACGCCATCCTGCGTTTCGCCGTTGAAATCGGGATTGCGGCGAAGCTGGATTTCCTGGCCGGCGCGCACGAATGCGCTGGAAAGCGGGCTGACATGGCGCAGATCGCTGACGGTCAACGGTCCGCCCATTCCGTGATAGGCGTTTTCGCCATGTTCGTAGTCTTCCGATTTCCGGAAGTAGGGCAGGACGGACGCCCAGTCCCAGCCATGCGCGCCGCCCTCGGCCCAATCGTCGTAATCCTCGCGCGCGCCGCGAGTGTAGCACATGGCGTTGACCGAGCTGCACCCGCCAAGGATCTTGCCGCGCGGCCAGATCATTCTGCGGCCGTTCATCGCCGGCTGTTGCGTCGTCAGGAAACCCCAGTTGATGCCCTTGACCTTCGCCAGAGCGGCAAGGCCGAAGGGGATGTGGATGAGGCGGTGTCTGTCGGGTGGTCCAGCCTCGATCAGGCAGACGCTGACGGCGGGGTCTTCGCTCAGCCTCGCGGCAAGCACGCAACCCGCCGAACCGGCGCCTATGATGACATAGTCGAAGCTGGCGCCGTCGCTCACGGCCTCGGCAATCGGCATCACGCGGTCTCCCCCTGATCGCGGCGGTACAAGTCACCAAGAGCGCATGCGAGTTTTCGTGAGAGAATGAAGCTGGGAGAAGGGAATGTCCAGAATTAAGCAGAGATGCGCATGCGCGCGACAAAGGCAGGTGGGACTGGAAAATCGGAAGGCGAAAACGGCGCTGCCCGGCTAGGGCATGGTAACCGCGGGGACCGGTTCTTGCGAATGATCCCCGCCCTTATAGCGACGATACGTTACTGCGGAAGGTCGTACAGTTCACGGACCATATCCTGCACCGATTGCGCGGTATTCGCATTTGCCTTCAGGCTTGCCTCCGCGCCGATCAGTTCGCCGAGTTCTGCGGCGGGATCGACATTCGGCGCCGCGACGAAGCCGTCCCTGTTGGCCATGTTCGAAGACGGTTCGTACAGCAGGACATAGGCTGGAATGACGGGCCGGTCCTTCGTGGCCGTGCCGCCGTCGGCGGTGCTGGACTGCTCGACGCGCACTGGAACATAAGCCTCCCGCGTGTCCGAGGGAGCATTGACATTCGCCGCTTCGCCAACGGGGAGGGCGCCCCGGCTGTCGGCATTGGCCAGATTGCTGGAGGACGCTTCGGCCCGGCGAAGCGCCGCTGCCAGGCCCGATGCCGCTGAGGCAGAAACACTGTCAAACATACGCTTACCTTTCTGACGTGGTCCTACAAGGCTAGAGGCAATCCGCTAACGGAACATCACCGGAATAGATAAAATTCTGATTGTCTTGTCGCTTTCACGGCGATGTTCTGGCAATAGGTTAATGGAAACTTACCGGTAGGAGCGGCAGATTCGATGGTCGAAATGAGCGGGAAAAACGTTGTCATCACTGGCGCTGGCACCGGCCTTGGCGCGGCGACGGCGGTCAAGCTGGCGGCGATGGGCGCCAATATCGCGGTTAACTATTCCTCCAGCGCGGAGGCGGCCGAAGACGTGGCGGAACGCTGCCGGCAAGCGGGCGTCAACGCCTTTGCCGTGCAGGCGAATGTCGGCGAACTTGCGGATTGCCGGAAGCTGATCGCGGCGGCGGTCGAGCGGTTGGGCGGCGTGGACGTGGTCATCAACAATGCCGGCATCACGAAATTCGCCGATCAGGCCGATCTCGATGCGCTCAGCGCGGAGGATTTCGAGAGCGTTTACCGCGTCAATCTCATCGGCGCATACCAGATGGTGCAGGCGGCGCGGAAAGCGCTGGACGCATCGGGAGCGGGCGCGGTCGTCAATGTGTCCTCCGTCGCCGGTGTGATGGGCATCGGTTCCTCCATCGCCTATGCGGCTTCCAAGGGTGCGCTCAATACGTTGACGCTGTGTCTGGCGCGCTCTCTCGCGCCGAAGATCCGCGTCAATGCGGTATGCCCCGGCTATATCAGGTCAGGCTGGTTCACGAAGTGGAACGGTCCGGAGATGGAAGAGACCGTTTCGCAAAGCGTGGCGCGAAGCACGCCACTCCAAAGCGTGGCGACGCCGGAGGAAATCGCCGATTCAGTCATCTTTTTCGCCTCGCCCGCATCGCGGAACATCACGGGCGAATTCCTGATCATGGATGGCGGGATGCATCTGGGAGGCACGCCGCTCAAGGCGCGGTAACCGGCAATCGCAGCCTGCCACGCCCCCGAGCGGAACCAATCGGCCTATCGGGCCGTTCTCTCTATCCCCTTGGTGCGCATGGAAGAAGGAGCCCATGTCCTGGTCAGATCTTTCCAATACCCATTTTGCCGAAATCGAAATTGCCGTCCGGCTGCTGCTGGCTTGTGTGTTCGGGGCGATCGTGGGATTTGAGCGCGAATTGCACGACCGGCCCGCCGGGCTGCGCACGCACATGCTGGTCGCGCTCGCATCGGCCCTGTTCACCATCGTAGCCTTCGAGATCTTCTACTCGTTGCGCGGCATGGAGAACGTTGCAAATGTCGATCCGATCCGCCTCGTCGAGGCCGTGACCGCTGGCGTCGCCTTCCTCGCCGCCGGGTCGATCATTCACGCCAGCGGGCAGGTCCGAGGCTTGACCACGGGCGCGGGCATGTGGATGGCGGGTGCGCTCGGCATGACATGCGGTGCGGGTTACTACGTCATCGCCTTTATGGGGGCCGTGCTGACGATCGTCATCCTGGCCGGCATCCGGGTTGTCGAGAAGCGATATCTTGAAGATGACGAATAGTTTCGGCGTCGCGCGGAGTGACAATTGCCAAGCCGCGTGCAATGATCGATTTTTTTCGTGTCATCATCAAAAGGGGTTCCAACCTCTCTTGAGCCTGTGTAGGCTTCCGAGGTTGGAGATAACGCCTATCCTGAAAAAAAGGGGAAGTACATCATGAAGATAACTGCACTTGCAGGCGTTGCGGCATTAGCGTTTGCCGTCAGCGGTCCTGCCGCAGCGCAAGAAAATTTCATCACGATCGGCACAGGCGGCCAGACCGGCGTCTATTACGTCGTGGGACAGTCGATCTGCGCGCTGGTCAATCGCGGCTCCGCTGAGCACAACATCAAATGCACCGCGCCGTCCACTGGCGGCTCGATCGCGAACCTCAACGCGCTGATCGCTGGCGATCAGACCATGGGCGTCGCCCAGTCCGACTGGCAGTACCATGCTTATAACGGCACGTCCCAGTTCGAAGGGAAGAAGTTCGACAAGGAACGTGCGGTGTTCTCGGTCCATGCCGAGCCATTCACCGTCGTTGCGCGCGCCGATTCAGGCATCAAGACCTTTGACGACCTCAAGGGCAAGCGCGTGAATGTCGGCAATCCCGGCTCCGGCCAGCGCGGCACGATGGAAGTGCTGATGGAAGCCAAGGGCTGGCAGATGAGCGATTTCGCTCTTGCTTCCGAGCTGAAGCCGGCGGAACAGGCCTCCGCGCTCTGCGACGGCAAGGTTGACGCCATCGTCTACACGGTCGGTCATCCGAATGGCTCGATCCAGGAAGCCACGACATCTTGCGACGCTGTCATCGTCGATGTCAGTGGCGAGGAAGTTGACAAGCTGGTTTCCGACAATCCGTATTATGCCAAGGCTACGGTCCCGGGCGGCATGTACAAGGGCACCGATGAAGACACGAACACTTTCGGTGTCCGCGCGACGTTCGTTTCTTCGGCAGACGTTGACGAAGACACGGTCTACCAAGTCGTCAAGGCCGTTTTTGACAATTTCGACCGCTTCAAGGAACTGCATCCCGCCTTTGCCAATCTGACGCCAGAAGAGATGGTGAAGGATGGTCTGTCCGCTCCGCTTCATCCCGGCGCGGAAAAATACTTCAAGGAAAAGGGCTGGATCTAGTCAGCTTTGAGAGGCTGGTCCCGAGGGGCCAGCCTTTTTTCATGTTATCGTAGTAGATTGATGCGTGGTCGCCGGCGCCCTTCACGGATGGCTCTCATGTCGCCGGGCAGACGCTGCACCGGCAGATGAATGGCTAAGATGGAAAGGCGCACACGTGGTGAATAAAGACCAGCAACAGGCTGCCAGAGTCGAAATGGAAGGCTCCGGCCACGGCGGGCTCGACCAGGGAGAGCTGGACGAACTCATCGCTTCCAGCGATACCGGCGCGCGCACGCCGGGACCGATTTCCGCGCGTGTCCTGATTTATGTCGCGCTGGCATGGTCGCTGTTTCAGCTCTGGTATGCCTCGCCATTGCCCTACATGTTGATTCAGATCCTGCCGGGTATCGGTTTCCTGAGGGAACTCGTCCTGAACGATACGCAGGCCCGCTCGATCCATCTCGCCTTTGCGCTGTTTCTTGCCTTCCTTGCCTTTCCGGCTACGAAATCGCCGGTTCAGACCGCATTGTCCATCGCTGTCCCCGCCATACTTGCCGGGCTGTTCATCTACGGCTCGAGAGGCAGTTTCCCAACATATATGATCGTCGGGATTGCCGCTGCGGTTATGGCCGGCATTCTTCTCGGCTCCCCGAAAGACAGAATTCCGCTCCATGAGTGGGCGCTCGCCATCGCGGCGGGTCTGTGCGCGCTTTATATTTACGTCTATCTCGACCAGATCTCGAATCGCGTCGGCGCACCGATCTTCTGGGACTTCGCCGTTTCCGTTGCGGGGCTGATGCTGCTCCTGGAAGCGACGCGCCGCTCGCTCGGTCCGCCCCTGATGATGGTGGCGCTCTTCTTTCTGATTTACACGTTTCTTGGTCCGCTAATGCCCGACCTCGTGGCTCACAAGGGCAACAACCTGTCCGAGGTCGTCAATCACCACTGGATCACCACCGAAGGCGTCTTCGGCATTGCCCTCGGCGTGTCCACCAGCTTCGTCTTCCTGTTCGTGCTGTTCGGCGCGCTGCTCGACAAGGCCGGCGCGGGCAATTACTTCATCCAGGTCGCCTTCTCGCTGATGGGGCATCTGCGGGGTGGTCCCGCGAAGGCGGCTGTCGTCTCCTCCGGCCTTACGGGCCTGATCTCCGGCTCCTCCATCGCGAATGTCGTGACGACCGGCACGTTCACCATCCCGCTGATGAAGAAGGTCGGCTTTCCCTCCGAAAAGGCGGGGGCGGTTGAAGTCGCCTCATCCGTCAACGGACAGATCATGCCGCCCGTGATGGGCGCGGCGGCGTTCCTCATGGTCGAATATGTCGGCATTCCCTATTTCGACGTGGTGACGCACGCTTTTCTGCCGGCGGTGATTTCCTACATCGCGCTCGTCTATATCGTGCATCTGGAAGCCTTGAAGGCCGGCATGCAGGGCCTGCCGCGCGCGGTCGAGCCCAAGCCGTGGGTCCAGCGGGTCATGGGCTTCCTCGTCGGCGTCATCGCACTCTGCGCCATCTCGCTCGGCGTCTATTACGGCCTCGGCTGGATCCGTGATCCCGCGGTTCTGGGCAGCAGCGCAAGCTGGGTGGTCGCGATCGGGCTTTTCGTCGTCTACGCTGCGCTCGTAGCCTACGCATCCGGCGTGCCGGATCTGAAGCTGGACGATCCGAACGCCCCGGTCGTCAGGTTGCCGGTCCCCGGCCCCACCATCCGCTCCGGCCTGCACTTCATCCTCCCGGTCGTCGTGCTCGTCTGGGCGCTGATGGTGGAACGCCTTTCGCCCGGCCTGTCCGCATTCTGGGCGTCGGCGTTCCTGATCTTCATCCTCGTGACGCAGCGTCCGCTATTCGCGCTCTTCCGCGGCGGCCGCAATCTCGCCGGCGAAGTTGCCCGCGGCTTCAACGACCTGTTCGAGGGACTTGTCTCGGGCGCGCGCAACATGATCGGCATCGCCATCGCGACGGCGACGGCGGGCATCATTGTCGGCGCGGTCAGCCAGACCGGCGTCGGTTCGGCCCTGGCCGAGGTCGTGGAGCAGCTTTCGGGCGGCTATATCATGGCTATCCTGGCCCTGACGGCGGTCCTGTCGCTGATCCTCGGCATGGGACTGCCGACCACGGCAAACTATATCGTCGTGTCCGCGCTGCTCGCGCCTGTCATCGTCACGCTCGGACAGCAGAACGGCCTTCTCGTGCCACTGATCGCGGTGCATCTGTTCGTGTTCTATTTCGGCATCATGGCGGATGTGACGCCGCCGGTGGGACTTGCAAGCTTCGCTGCGGCGGCCGTATCGGGCGGCGATCCGATCAAGACCGGCCTGGTGGCCTTTTTCTACTCGATGCGCACGGCGGCGCTGCCGTTCCTGTTCATCTTCAACACGGACCTTCTCCTGATCAACGTGACCTGGGCGCAGGGGATCCTCGTCTTCATAACGTCGACGATAGCCATGCTGCTCTTTGCGGCGGGTACGATGGGGTATTTCTTTACCCGCAACTACATTTGGGAAAGCGTTGTGCTTCTGCTGATCGCCTTCTCGATCTTCCGGCCCGGCTTCTGGATGGACATGATCTATCCGCCCTATCTTGAGCGCGCGCCGACGGAACTCACCGACGCGGCGGCCAACACGCCTCAAGGGCAGCCTATGAGAATGAGGGTGCGCGGAGTGAACCGATTCGGCGATCCGGTCGAATTCGTGGTGCAGCTTGACCTGCCTCCGGCTGCAACCGGCGAGGAACGGCTGGCGGCTGCGGGCATTACCCGGCTCAAGACCGAGGCTGACAGGGTGATCATCGACGGCGTGCAGTTCGGAACGCCTGCGGCTCAGGCCGGCCTGACATTCGATCAGGAGATCATCCAGGTTTTGCGGCCCGTGGAGCAGCCGTCGAAATATCTGATCCACATACCGGCCTTCCTGCTGCTTGGCGGCATCATCTGGTTCCAGCGCAGGCGCATGCCTCGCGAGGAGCGCGAAAGCGAAGCCGTTGGCGTGACCGCCTGACAAGGCGCGCCCATATAATAAAGGCGCGGGGGCAGATGTTCCCCCGCGCCTTTCTCACGTCTTGACCCTGGTCTTGCAAGGACGCCGCCCTAAAGCGTGAAGGACGTCCCGCAGCCGCAGGTTTCCGTCGCGTTCGGATTCTTCACCTTGAATGCCGCGCCGATCAGGTCGTCGACGAAATCAATTTCGGAGCCAGCGAGCAAGGGCAGGGAGGTCTCGTCGATCACGACGGTGGCGCCTTCCTTCTCGATCACGAAATCCCCGTCTTCCTGTTCGGAAACCAGATCGAAATTATATTGGAAGCCCGTGCACCCGCCCGCTTCGACGCTCACGCGAAGCATATTGCCGTCGGCGCTGCCGGAGACGATTTGCGCGATGCGTTTCGCTGCGCGGTCTGTCACTTGAACGGAGGTCATGGCCACTCTTGCCGAATCGTTAAAAATGCCGTTGCATTCAATTTCTACTAAGGAAATGGGTCTTGGGGGGTTTTTGTCAATCGTTCCGTTGCCATAAAGCCGTGAAGAGCTTCGCTGCGGAAAGAAAGGCTGGACGCTATCTATGTCGATCCACCCACGCTTTGCCGAGCGCCCCGTCGCGCCTTTTGCGTGCGTTGCGCATGAAAGCCGGGGGCGTCTGCATGAGGAACCGGGCTGCGATCTGCGCTCCCCCTTTCAGCGCGACCGCGACCGCATCATCCATTCAGCCGCATTCCGGCGTCTCACCTACAAGACGCAGGTCTTCATCTACCATGAAGGCGATCACTACCGCACGCGGCTCACCCACAGCCTCGAAGTGGCCCAGATCGCCCGCACGCTCGCCCGCTCGCTGAAGCTCGACGAGGATCTGGCCGAGACCATCGCGCTTGCCCATGATCTGGGGCATCCACCCTTCGGCCATGCGGGCGAGGAAGCGCTGGACGAGGTGGCAAAGCCCTTCGGCGGGTTCGATCACAATGCCCAGAGCCTCCGCACCGTGACCAAGCTGGAAAGCCGCTATGCCTCCTATGACGGGCTGAACCTGACCTGGGAAACGCTGGAGGGGCTCGTCAAGCACAATGGCCCGCTGGTGACGTCCGATGGCAGGCCGACGGCGCGTTACGCCCGCGAAGGTCTGCCGGTCGCCATTGTCGAATACGGCCAGAGCCATGACCTCGATCTTGCGAGCTACGCCTCGGCGGAAGCCCAGATCGCCGCGCTCGCCGACGACATCGCCTACAACAATCACGATCTCGATGACGGATTGCGAGCCGGGCTGATCGCCGTGGAGAAGCTGCGGGACGTGCCGCTCGTCGGCCAGTTCATCCGCGAAGTCGAAGGGCTCTACGGCGCATTGCCGGAAAACCGGCTGATCTACGAAGTCAATCGCCGCCTGATCAGCGCAATGGTCCACGATCTGGTCAATGAAACGTCGCGCCGGCTGAACGAATTGAATCCGGGATCGGTCGACGAGATTCGCTCCGCCTCGCAGCCAGTGGCGGCTTTCTCGGACGGCATGGTCCGCGACATGACCGAATTGCGCCGCTTCCTGTTTCAGGAGTTCTACTACCACCCGCGGGTGCAGGGCATCATGGAGGGCGCAAAAAAAATCGTCGCGGATCTGTTCGCGCATTTTCTGGAGCAGCCTGAAACGCTGCCGGACATATGGCGCGAAAGGGCGAAAACCAAGCAGAAGGCGAGGGTTATCAGCGATTTCGTTGCCGGCATGACGGACCGGATGGCGATCGAAACGCATCGGGCGCTATTTGACGACACGCCGCGTTTGCGCTAGCCGATGACTGTCGTTCGCCGGACCCTTTTCCAGCTCATCGGATTTTGGAGATCATGAATATCTTTTCGCATTTCACGGCGCGTTTCCATGAGGCGGGCGAGGCACTGAAAAACGCCGGTGTCCTGCCAGCGGATGCCGATCTCTCCAATCTGACCGTGGAGCCGCCGCGCGATCCGGCCCACGGAGATATCGCCTCCAACGCCGCGATGGTTCTGGCGAAGCAGGCGAAGATGTCTCCGCGCGATCTAGCCGCGCAATTTGTTGCCCAGCTCGAGAATGACAAGGACATTGCCCGGCTCGACATCGCCGGCCCCGGCTTCATCAACCTGACGCTGCGCGAGGAATTCTGGCCAAGAGTGCTATCCGCGATCCTGACCGAGGGCGAGGCCTATGGGCGCGCCGATCTGGGCAAGGGCGAGAAGGTCAATGTCGAGTATGTTTCGGCCAACCCGACCGGGCCGATGCATGTCGGCCATACGAGGGGGGCGGTGTTCGGCGATGCCCTTGCCAACCTGCTCGACTTCAGCGGCTTCGACGTGACACGCGAATATTACGTCAACGATGCCGGCGCGCAGGTGGACGTTCTGGCGCGGTCCGCCTTCTTGCGTTACCGGGAAGCGTTTGGGGAGGATATCGGCGCGATTCCCGATGGGCTCTATCCGGGCGACTATCTGTGCGCCGTCGGTGAAGCGCTGGCAGAAGAATACGGGCCGCGGCTGCGCGACATGGAGGAGGCGGAATGGTTGCCGCCCGTGCGCGCCAGGGCCATCGAGATGATGCTGGAGATGATTCGCGCCGATCTGGCCGGGCTTGGCATCGAGCATGACGTGTTCTTCTCCGAGCGTTCGCTGATCGAGGGCGAAATCAACGAAGTCCGCAAGACCATCGAGGATCTGCGCGCCAAGGGCCTCATCTACCAGGGACGCCTGCCGCCGCCCAAGGGCCAGTTGCCCGATGACTGGGAGGACCGCGAGCAGACGCTGTTCCGCGCCACCGATTTCGGCGACGACGTGGACCGGGCGCTGATCAAGTCCGACGGCAGCTACACCTATTTCGCCTCGGACATGGCGTATCACCGCTCCAAGTTCGAGCGCGGCTTCAATCACATGATCAACGTCTTCGGCGCGGATCATTCCGGCTATGTCAAGCGGATGCGGGCGGCGGTCAAGGCGCTGAGCGGCGGCAAGGCCGATCTCGACATCAAGATCTGTCAGCTCGTGCGGCTGTTCCGCGCGGGCGAGCCGGTGAAGATGTCGAAACGGTCCGGTTCGTTCGTGACCCTGGCGGAGGTCGTGGAAGAGGTCGGCCCCGGTCCGGTGCGTTTCATCATGCTGTACCGCAAGAATGACGCGGTGCTGGATTTCGATTTCGCCAAGGTCATGGAGCAGTCGCGGGACAACCCGGTCTTCTATGTGCAATATGCCCATGCCCGCATCCAGTCGGTGATGCGAAATGCCGAAAAACTGCCAGAATCACCAGAAATGAGTGGAAAAGGGCTGGTTGGCGCGCAACTGGATTTACTTAAGGATGAAGCGGAACTTGCTGTTATAAAAAGGATGTCGCATTATCCCCGCATTATCGAGTCTGCGGCACTGGCGCATGAGCCGCATCGCATCGCCTTCTACTTGTATGAGCTTGTAAGCGAGTTTCATGGGTTGTGGAACCGAGGCAAAGAGTTGCCACAATTACGCTTCATCGTGGAAGACAAAATGGAGCTGACACAGGCACGTCTTGCTCTTATCGCTGCCGTGGCGCAGACCATACGGTCCGGCCTTGGCGTTTTGGGCGTTCAACCAATTTCTGAGATGCGCTGAAACTTGACCTATGAGAGGCTGGGCGGGCTTCGTCCGAGCCGGATTTGGGTAAAGGGAAATAGTTCACATGTCGATGTCTGACGATCCTAGAGGTTTCCGTCGCGGCCAGGGCGGCAGCCGTGACTATCCACCCCGTCAGGGGCAGGGGCGTTCGGCCCCGCCGGCGGACGATCGTTACGACCCCTATCATCAGGCCGAGCCGCCCGCCGCGCCGCCTCGGCCGCAGCGTCCGCCAGAAAGGCCGCAGCCTTCATTTTCCGCTTACAAGCCGGAGGCTTTTGCGAAACCCGATCCGGCGCCGCAAGCGCCCGAACGCCCGGATTGGGATACGCCGGCGCCGCGTGCCGCTCCTCCGGCTCGTGGGGCGCCGCCACCGCAGGATCCCTATTCGGCGCCGCCTTCGCCGCGCGATCCCTATTATTCCGACGCGCCCCGCGATCCTTACGCGCCGCGTGCTCCGCGCAGCTTCGAGGAGCATGCGCCTCGGGGCGCAGAGCCCGATCGCGCCCCTCGCGGCTACGATGCGGACTGGTCGCGCGATCCTTTCCAGGACGTCGAGCCTCCGCAATTCCCGAACTACTACTCCCCGGACGAGCCGCAGCCGGGGCCGGACGCCCAGTCCATGCACGACCGCTTCTTTGCAGCGGATGCGAATATGGGTGACGTGCCGCCATTGCCGCCATCGCGGCCCGGCCGTCTGCGCGACGCCTTTGACGACCATGATTTCGACCGCAACGCGCCCTCCGGCTTCGACGATGAGCCTCCGCAGGGTTTCCCGCGCCAGCCGGTTTCGCCTTATGACGCGGATCCCGATCCGCGCGCGCCGCTCGGCGGTTTCGAACCCGAGCCGGATACGCGCCGTCATGAAGGGCGCAGCAGCGGCTATGACAGCGATTTTGACGACGACCAGGACCAGTTTCACGACTGGGACAAATATGATACCCCGGCTCCGGCAGCCGCGCGGCCTGCTTCGCCTCCCGTGCCCATGGCGATGCCCGAAGATGATCTCGACGCGGATTTCTTCGCGGATGAGGACGATTACGACGAGGACGATTACGAGCCGGAGCGCAGCGGTGGACGCAAGAAGCTGATTGCCGCAGTGTTGACGGGCGCTGTCGTTGTCGGCGGCGGCATGGCCTATGTCTACAAGTCGACGACGGGTGGAGGCGGCGGCAGCGATCCGGCAGTGATTGCGGCGGATACCCGCCCGATCAAGGAAGAGCCGGCCGATGCCGGCGGCCGGGATTTCGCCAATCAGGACAAGCTTGTCTATGATCGTCTGCCGGGGTACGACTCTAGCGGCGGCCAGAGCGCGGGCGTCAGCCAGGAACCCGGCAGCAGTGCGGCCGTGGTCACGACCGGCACGCTTGAGGAACGCATTGAAAATGCTCTCAAATCTCAAGGCGGCGATGCGGGGTCCGGCTCTCGCGGCGGCGACACGGCGGATGCGCCGCGTCCTGTCCAAACCTTGACGTTCGGCCCGGACGGCGCGCAAAAGCCGGTGCAGGCCAGAACGGCAACGGTTCGCGCTCCGGCGTCCGCGGAGCCTCAGAATTTCTCCGGCGGCATCGTCGTGACCACCACTCCGTCCGACGAGCCGTCCAGCTACGCGACCAGCGGACAGGACGCGCTGTCGCAGGACTCCCAGCCGGAGTCCTACAGCGACCCCGCTCCCGAGCCACAGAACACGCGCCTTGCAGCGGCGACGCCTGAGCCCGCGACACCACAGGTCACGGAAGGCCCGACTGGCACCGGCGGCTATTTCGTTCAGATCGGTGCGCGCAACGATCGCGATGCGGCTGTTTCCGCCTTTGGAACCTTGCAGAAGAAATATGCCTCCATCATCGGCTCGCACTCCCCATCCGTGCGCAAGGCCGATCTTGGCACCAAAGGTGTCTGGTACCGACTGCTGATCGGTCCGGTGAGCGACAAGAGCGAGGCCGACAGCCTTTGCGAACAGCTCAAGGGCGCCGGCATGAAGGGCTGCTTCGCCCGGAAGGATTGACGGCTTGAGCGGTGCGAACGGGCTTGCCGCCTTCATCAGCGGCTGCGAAACGCTGCGATTGACCGACAGGGAAAAGGACTTCTTTCGCGAAGCCCGTCCCTGCGGTCTCATTCTCTTCAAGCGAAATTGCGAAGATTCCGCGCAGATCCGCGCCTTGACGTCGGAATTCCGCGAGGCGGTCGGCGATGACCGGGTTCTCGTCCTGATCGACCAGGAAGGCGGCCGCGTCCAGCGGCTCGTGCCGCCCCATTGGCGCCGTTACCCGCCCGGACGGCGCTTCGGCGACCTTCATTCCCGCGATCCCGCCAGAGGCCTTGAAGCTGCGCGTCTTGCCGCCAGGCTGATTGCCCGCGATCTGACGGATGCCGGCATCAATGTGAACTGCGCGCCCGTTCTCGACCTGCCTGTCGCCGGTGCGCATGACATTATCGGCGACCGGGCCTACGGGATGACGGTCGAAGCGGTTTCGGCGCTCGGACGCGCGGTCGCCGAAGGATATCTGGAAAGCGGCGTGCTGCCGGTCATCAAGCATATCCCCGGTCACGGACGCGCCTGCGTCGACAGCCATGCCTCGCTTCCCGTGATCGAATGCACCGCCGAGGAACTCGACTGCACCGACTTTGCCCCGTTCAAGGCGTTGAGCGACATGCCGCTCGGGATGACGGCGCATATTCTGGTTCCCGCGCTCGATTCCGAACGTCCCTCAAGCGCATCACCCGTCATCATTGCTGATGTGATCCGTGGGCAGATCGGTTTCGACGGCTTGCTGATGTGCGACGATCTCGGCATGAGCGCATTGTCGGGCAAGATGAAGGATCGCGCCCGCGCCGTACTCGACGCCGGATGCGATGTGGCCCTGCATTGCAGCGGGAACTTTGCGGAAATGCAGGACGTTGCTTCCGAGGCGCCGCGCTTCTCCGGTAATGCGGCCCGGCGTCTGACCGCCGCGCAAGACCGTCTGCACGCGCCTCTGCCTTTCGATGAAGCCCGCGCCGAAGAGCTGCTGGCCGAAGCGCTAGCGTGCTGACGCATTTACGGGGGCTCACTAGCTTTTTGTTTCTGCATCAATTTTACCAAACCCAGACTGTAACCGTTTGGATTGATGCACTAGGCGAAATGGCATGAATCAGCCATGATGCTGAAGATTTTAACCTTTTTGCATCAATAGATATGAGCAATCAGCAGACATCAGGCGCGGACGAGGGCGCTCCGGCGACTCCGGATGCGGCGGCGACAGAGGGCGACTTCGACAATGTCGTGCTTCTCGACAATGTCGCCCCGTCCGAACGCCTCGTCGTCAGCCTCGATGGCTTCGAGGGGCCGCTCGATCTGCTGCTGAGCCTCGCGCGGACGCAGAAGGTCGACCTGATGAAGCTGTCGATCCTGGAGCTTGCCGAGCAATATCTGGCGTTCATTGCCGATGCAAAGGCGATGCGGCTGGAGATCGCCGCCGACTATCTCGTCACCGCCGCCTGGCTTGCTTTTCTGAAATCCAAGCTGTTGCTTCCCAAGGAAGAAAAGGAGGAAGACGGGCCGAGCGGCGTGGAAATGGCCATGCATCTGGCCTTCCGGCTGAAGCGGCTGGAAGCGATGCGGGATGCGGTCGCGACGCTGTTCAACAGGAAGCGCCTTGGTCTCGACTTCTACGAACGCGGCATGCCGGAAGGCGTGCGCACCATCCGCAAGAGCGAATATTGGGCGAGCGTCTATGATCTGCTAAAAGCCTATGCCGAGCAGCGCAGCCGGACCGCGATCGGCGCTCCCGTCAAGATGGGCGGGCGCGAGGTCTGGTCGGTTCGCGAGGCGCGCGAATATCTGGAAAAGCAGTTCGGCCAGAGCGTGAACTGGTCGATTCTCGATCAGTACATCGAGAAATATCTGCGCGACGAGGACGTCTGCAAAACCGCGCTGGCCAGTTCTTTCGGCGCGACGCTGGAGCTTTCCCGCGAAGGTTTGATCGAGATCCGTCAGGCGCAGGCCTTCGCGCCGCTTTATATACGCTGGTTGAACAAGACACCCTCCCAGACGAGCGCCGGCGAACCCACATAGTATTCCGGGCCGGAAAGCGGATGCCATCCGACGAACGCATCCGACATCACGACGAGTATTTCGGGCGTTCAATCTTTGACAGCGCATTGGGGCGCAGCGAGTTTGCCGGCCCCGTTCATGGAACGTGAAATATGTCTGAGAATGAAAGAAAAAATCAGGATCAGGGCCGTCTGCCGCTTCCCGCGAACGAGCCGCCGCCACAGCATCCGCTGGACGGGAATGTCGCGCGGCTTCCGTCCGCCGAGCGGCGCGAGCAGCTACGCATTCTGGAAGCGGTTCTGTTCGCCGCGGCCGAACCCATGGAGGAACGCGCGCTGGTCGAGTATTTCACCTCCAGCGAGGACCTGGGAGCGCTTCTGGCCGAGCTTCAGAATTCGTATGCCTCGCGCGGGGTCAATCTGATGCGCGTCGCGGGAAAATGGGCGTTCCGCACCGCGCCGGACCTGTCATTCATCCTTGAGCGCCATTCGATCGAGCCTCGCCGTCTGTCCAAGGCGGCTCTGGAGACGCTGGCGATCATCGCCTATCATCAGCCGGTGACGCGGGCCGAGATCGAGGAGATCCGCGGCGTTTCGACCTCGAAAGGCACGCTGGACGTGCTCATGGAGATGGGCTGGGTGCGCCTTCGCGGACGTCGCCGCGCGCCGGGCCGTCCCGTCACCTACGGGACGAGCGAGGAATTCCTGGAGCATTTCGGCTTCGACAGCGTGCAGGATCTTCCGGGGCTGTCCGAGCTGAAAGGGGCCGGGCTGCTCGACAGCAATCTGCCGCCTGGCTTCTCGATCCCCGAACCGAACGATTCGCCCCTGCTGACGCCGGATGAAGATCCGCTCGACGATGCAGATGGCGGAGAGGATGAAGCCGGGGATGCCGAAGAGCCGCTTACCGAGGATGACCGTCCCCCGTCCGAAGAGAGCGCCGATCAGTTCCGCTCGCATGTCTTCGACCTTTTAAGACGCAGTCAAGGCTGATAAAATAATCTAGGGAAATTATGAAAATCCTCCTGTCGATCCTATATAGACGGTGAGGTAGGCTCGTGAACCGGGAGAGGTTTTGCGTTTGGCGTTATTCAGACGGAGCGAGACGGAGCCGGTCGAGGCGCGCCCGGTCGGCGTTGCGCATTGGGACAAGCAGCGCAAGGCGGCCGCGACGATTGCGGCGAGCGTTTCATTGTCCGGCGTCACGAAGAGCTTCGGCGCGACCAACGCTGTCAACGATGTCAGTTTCGACATTTCGCCCGGCGAGATCATCTGCCTGCTGGGGCCGTCGGGATGCGGCAAGACCACGCTGCTGCGGCTGATTGCCGGCATCGAGCGGCCGGATCGTGGGCAGATCGCCATCGACGGGCGGACTGTCGCATCGCCATCGACGTTCATGCCGCCTGAAAAGCGCGGCGTGGGGCTGATGTTTCAGGATTTTGCCCTGTTTCCGCATCTGCGGGTCATCGACAATGTCGCATTCGGGCTGAAGCAGCTTGGCCGCTCCCACGCGCGTCATGAAGCCCGCGCGGCGCTCGCGCGCATGGGCCTTGCCGAATATGCCGGTCATTACCCGCACATGCTGTCCGGCGGGCAGCAGCAGCGCGTTGCTCTCGCCCGCGCGCTTGTGCCGCGCCCCGGTGTCTTGCTGATGGACGAGCCGTTTTCCGGGCTCGACGGGCGGCTGCGCCAGATCATCCGCAATGAAACGCTGGCGATCCTGCGCGAGGTCCGGGCAACTGCGGTGATCGTCACGCATGACGCCGAGGAGGCGATGCGCCTTGCCGACCGGATCATGGTCATGCGGGCGGGTCATCTCGTTCAGGCGGGCAGGGCGGAGGAACTCTACAATAACCCTTTCGATGTCTATGTGGCCGGGACGTTTTCGGAAATGAATGTCGTGCCATGCCGCGTGATTTCGGGATGGGCGGTCGGTCCGCTCGGCCGTTTCCGCGCGCCGGACGGGATCGAGGGCGAGGTTTCCCTTTGCTTGCGTCCGCGCGACATAGAGTTGTGCAACGCGTCGGGCGGCACCCCGGCATGCGTTCTGGAAGTCCGGCTGCTTGGCGATCAGGCGCTCATCGAGCTTGGCGTCAAGGGCCTGGAGGAATCGGTTTCGATCCGCGTCGACAGCGGCTCGGTGCCGGACAAGGGAACCGAGCTGTTTCTGCGCGTCAAGCCCGGCGCCGTCTTGATCTTTCCCCGGACGGGCGAGGGCGATATAGTCGAAGGGGACTGAGCAATGCTTGCGGCCCGGCTGCATTGCGCGTAAGTTGCAAAGAGAACGGGCCCTCCAATTGAGAGTGTAAAGGTAAGGAAATGGCTCCTAGCTGGTTACAGATCGTCGTCGTCATCCTCTTGATCGTGCTCCTGTTCGGGCGCGGCAAGATATCCGAGGTCATGGGCGATTTCGCCAAGGGCATCAAGAGCTTCAAGAAGGGGCTCAGTGACGATCAGGAAGAAAAGACCGCCGCCGAAGACCCCAAATCCATCGAAGGCCGCAAGGCTGACAATGTGACCACGGAATCGACGCGCGAAAATATGCGGGTTGGCTAGGACATTGGCCGGGACGGGCTTTTTGCCTGCGTCCCGCCTCGCTCCAGCCGTCTTCTCATCGAAAGTTTGAACTGCGATGTTCGATATTGCGTGGTCGGAACTGCTGTTGGTTGCGATTGTGGCCATTATCGTTATTGGTCCCAAGGAGCTTCCGGCCATGCTGCGGACGCTTGGCCGGATGCTGGGCAAGCTGCGCTCCACCGCCGACGATTTCCGCAAGCAGTTCGACGAGGCTGTCAAGGAGGCGGGCGGCGAGGATCTTCAGCGCGAGGTCCGGTCGCTCAAGCAGAACAATCCGCTCAATTCGATCAAGAAGTCCATCGAGGACGCCGGCCGCGACGCCATGCGGGACAAGCCTGCGAAGCCCAAGGCCCCCGATCCGGATGTGAGCGGCGACGACCTCGGCCCGCCGCCTCCGCTTCCCCCGCGTGACCAAAGTTCCGCCGGCCCCGCGATGCCGCCCTCTGGCCCAAGCGCCGAAACGCCTGTCTCCTCCCCTGCTTCGGGTGAGCCCAAGGGCGCGGCATCCCCCGGGCCGGATACGGAAAAGAGTGCGGTCGGACCGGATAGCCGGCTGAATGGCGAACATCGCGCGGCCGGTTGATGAAAGCGTAAGACACCCGTGACAACCGACGATTTCGACTCCACGAAAGCGCCCCTCCTCGACCATCTGATCGAGTTGCGCACGCGGCTGATGTGGGCTATCGGCGGTGTAGCGATCGCTTTCATCGTGTGCATCTATTTCGCCACGGACATCTACAACATCCTCGTCATGCCCTATCGCTGGGCCGTCGGGGAAACCGTGCCCATCGGCATGATCTACACCGCGCCGCAGGAGTTTTTCTTCACCCAGCTCAAGCTGGCGCTGTTCGGCGCGATTTTCATCGCCTTTCCCGTGATCGCTTCGCAGATCTACATGTTCGTCGCGCCGGGGCTCTACAAGAACGAGAAGCAGGCCTTCCTGCCTTACCTGATCGCCACCCCGGTCCTGTTCATCATCGGCGCGACGCTTGTCTATTTCGTCATCATGCCGCTCGCGATGGGATTCTTCCTGTCGATGCAGCAGACGGAGGGACCGGTCAAGATCGAGCTGACCGCGCGTGTCAGCGAATATTTGTCGCTGATCATGACGCTGATCCTCGGTTTCGGCATCTGCTTCCAGCTTCCCGTCGTGCTGACGCTCCTGGCGCGAGCCGGTTTCATCACCTCCGACGATCTGAAGGCCAAGCGGCGCTACGCCATCGTTCTCGCCTTTCTCGTCGCCGCCTTCCTGACGCCGCCCGACCCGATCAGCCAGATCGGCATGGCCGTTCCGACGCTGTTTCTCTACGAATTTTCGATCTGGGCCGTGAGGCTGATCGAGAGAAAGCGTGCAAACGCTCCGCGAGACGATGACGACATCATCTAGGCCATAAGCCGCCGCGACGGACCTTGAACATAGCGAGACGGTGCAGCATTACGCATGTGCCCGCCCAAGGGGTGGACGAGCGCGCCCTTGCGGCCTATAGCTCTCGCTGATGTTGATGAATCCACCAAGATCAGGGTCATTGACGCGGAGCCAACGTCCAGAAATTCTCGCGAAGGCGGGGATCTGAAACAAGCTTTGAAGAGATCCCCGCCTTCGCGGGGATTTCGGATGGGGCGGTTTTGCGCCAGCGATCCTGCGACAATTCAAGAGATTTGCGCCGTGCTCGATCTGAAACTGATCCGGGACAACCCCGAGACCTTGAAGGACGCCCTCATCAAACGCGGACAGGCCGAGGCCGAGGTTTCCGCGCTGGTGATGTCCATCCTGTCTCGTGACGCGGAGTTGCGGCAGACCAAGACCACGCTTCAGGAGGCGCAGGCGCGGCGGAACCAGATCTCCAAGGATGTCGGCAAGGCGAAAGCCGCCAAGGATGAGACGCAAGCCCAGAAGCTGATCGCCGAGATGGGCGACCTGAAGGAGCGGGTGGCGGCCGGCGAAGCGCGCGAAAAGGAGCTGGCGGCCGAGTTGGACGACATCCTTGCGGGCATACCGAATTTGCCTGCGGAGGACGTGCCGGTTGGCGGCGAGGAAGCGAACAAGGAAATCCGGCGCTGGCGTGATGCGCCGAATTTTGCGTTCGAGCCGAAACAGCATTTCGAGCTGGGCGAAGCGCTCGGCATGATGGATTTCGAGACGGCGGCGAAAATGTCGGGTAGCCGCTTCGTGATCCTGCGCGGCGAACTGGCGCGGCTGGAGCGGGCGCTGGCGGCGTTCATGCTGGATCTGCAGACGCGCGAACATGGGTATGAGGAGGTTAATCCTCCTTATCTGGTCAAAGATCCGGCGATGTTCGGAACTGGGCAGTTGCCGAAATTCGAAGACGATCTCTTCCGCATTCCGTTTTTGGAGCAGGAAAAACTTTATGAAATGCTCGGTGCCATTTACACCCGATGGGGCGGTGTAAAGCCCAATCGACTCTTGGAAGGCTCGGATAAATTTGAAGCAGAGAGGCTCATTAGAGCTGTCCAGTATGGGGTAGCTCCATTTCGGCTTTTCACGATCCCGACCGCCGAAGTTCCGCTGACCAATATGGTCCACGGGGACATTGTCGAGGAAGCCAAGCTGCCTTTCCGCTTCACGGCGCATACGCCCTGTTTCCGTTCCGAAGCAGGCGCAGCGGGCAAGGACACACGCGGCATGATCCGCCTGCACCAGTTCTCCAAGGTGGAGCTGGTCAGCATCACCACGGCAGAGCAGTCCGAAGCCGAGCATGAGCGCATGACCGAATGCGCCGAAACCGTCCTGCAGCGGCTCGGGCTCCCATACCGGACGATGGTTCTGGCAACCGGCGATATGGGGTTCGGCGCGCGCAAGACCTACGATCTGGAAGTCTGGCTGCCGGGGCAGCACGCCTATCGCGAGATTTCGAGCTGCTCCAATTGCGGGGACTTCCAGGCCCGCCGCATGAATGCGCGCTACCGCCCATCGGGGGCCAAGGATCTGCGCTTCGTCCACACGCTGAACGGCTCCGGCCTCGCCGTCGGGCGCACGCTGGTCGCGGTGCTGGAGAACTACCAGCAGGAGGACGGCAGCATTCGCATTCCTGATGTGCTGATCCCCTATATGGGCGGGCTGGAAGTGATTTCGGCGAAGAAGTGACTCCCTCTCCCGTGGGGAGAGGGTTGGGGTGAGGGGCACATTACCGGCAGGATAACTCTAACCCCTCACCCGGCGCTAACGCACCGACCTCTCCCAATGGGAGAGGTAAGTATCAATCGGAGCATTAATGCGTATCCTGATCACTAACGATGACGGCATCGAAGCGCCGGGGCTCGACGTGCTCCACAAGATCGCGTCGGAAATCAGCGACGACGTCTGGACGGTCGCGCCGGAGACCGACCAGAGCGGCGCGGCCCATTCGCTCAGCCTGCATGAGCCGCTGCGGCTGCGCCAGCTCGGCGAGCGAACCTTCGCAATAAAGGGAACGCCGACCGACTGCGTGATCATGTGCGTGCGCCACATCCTGCACGACCAGAAGCCCGACCTCGTGCTCTCCGGCGTCAATGCCGGCCAGAACATTGCCGACGACGTGCATTATTCCGGCACCATTGCGGGCGCGATCGAGGGCACCATGCTCGGCATTCCCTCCATCGCGCTGAGCCAGGCGCTAGACTACGACAATCGGGCCGCCATCCGCTGGCAGACGGCGATGAAGCACGGCGCAAGCGTGATCAGGCGGCTGATGAAGCCGGGCTGGCCCGCCAATCTGATGATGAACCTGAATTTCCCCGACTGCGAGCCGGATGAGGTGCGCGGTATCGAGGTCACGGCGCAGGGCAAGCGCGATCAGGATTATCTCCGCATCATCGACCGCACCGACGGGCGCAACATTCCCTATTACTGGCTCGGCTTCAACCGGCAGCTCTCAAAGCCGGAACAGGGCACCGACCTGTGGGCGCTGCGTGAGCGGCATATTTCGGTAACGCCCCTGCATCTGAATTTGACGCACGCCGAAACCTGCCGGAAACTGAGGGCCGATCTGGAACATGACGGCGAGGAAAACGCTTAGTCAGGCAGGCGTAAAAAGGAGGCGCGGCGAAAGCGGCGGCCGGAAACATGGCTATCGAGGCCGAAAGTGCGGCCGAACTTGTGCGGCAGTTGCGTGCACGGGGCATCCGCGACGAGAAGGTGCTTGGCGTTGTCGAGCGAACGCCGCGCGGCATGTTCGTCGGCGAGGAGGAAGCGGACGCCGCCTTCCTCGACATTGCGTTGCCCATAGGCTGCGGCCAGACGATCTCGCAGCCCTATGTTGTCGCCTACATGACCGAGCAGCTTCAGATCGAGCCCACACATGACGTGCTGGAAATCGGCACCGGCTCCGGCTATCAGGCCGCAATTCTTGCCCCGCTTTGCCGCCATGTCTACACGATCGAGCGGCACCCGGAACTGCTGGAGGCCGCGCAGGCGCGCTTCGACAAACTCGGCCTGACCAACATCACGGCGATTGCCGCCGATGGAACGAAAGGCTGGCCGGAGGATCGCACATTCGACAGGATCATGGTCACAGCCGCCGCGACGGAACTGCCGCGCGCGCTGATTGGCCAACTCGCCGAGGGGGGGCGCATGATCCTGCCGGTGACCGGGCTTCTGCTCGGGCAGAAGCTGGTGCTGGTGGAAAAGACAAAGCAGGGCGTCAAGCGGCGCAATCTGCTTCCCGTTCGCTTCGTGCCGCTGGTGTCGTGACGGTCTGAAACCTCGCTTGCGTGCTCCAGCTTAAGGATTGTTCCTGTTGCGAGCTGAAAACGAACGCCCATTAATCATGTTTTAACTGGCTGGCTGCAAAACTCCTTCTCATGTGAGGTGCGGCCATGATTTTCAGTCAGTTTTCGTCTAGGCGCCGTGTGTTTGTTAAACGCGTTGCGTCAGTTTCAAGTATCACTCTCGCGGTCTCCCTGGCCGCGTGCGGCTCCCACGGGCTTTCCTTTGGGGGCGATTCAACAGGATCATACAGCCGGCAAACGGCACATTCGGCGCCAGTACCGCCGGAGCCGATCCCCGGCTATTCCGACAAGAGAGCCAACACGTCCGGCGCGGTGCTTCAGCCTGCGTCCTATGGTGGCGGCTCGGCGGGCTCATCCATCGAGCGAACGTCGCTCGCGCCTGTGCGCACGGCGTCCAGCGAGGGGGGCAACGCCGGAACCTATATGGGCGGCAGCTACGCCATGCAGCCGCTCGACGCCGATGCCGGCGGACAGCCGGAGCGCGGTGCGGTGGGCAAGCGTTACGCGCAGGCTTCGTCCGGCTATTACGACCGGCGCGCATCGGACTATCAGCCGAGCTACAGCGATTACAAGCCCTACCGGAAGCCACATCGCCGTCCGGAGCGGACCTACGACACGCCACGTTACGGCGGCACGCCGAAATACGATAGCGCGCCGAAATATGACGCGCCGAAATATGAGCGCTCCGCTGACGATTACGACGGCGACAGCTATCTCGTCGTGCAGGGCGACACGCTGTACGGCATCGCCAGGCGTTTCGGCATGACGACGGGCGAACTGGCGGGGCTGAACGGCATCACCGGCTCGACGATCTATGCCGGTCAGCGCCTGCAGGTTCGCGGCGCGCCCAAATATACCGCGACCAGCCGCTATGACCGGAAGCTTCCGCGCTACGAGAAGGATGCTCCGTCCCGCCATGACAACGGCTATGCCGAAGACGAGCGGAAGGCTCCGCCGCATTATTCGGGTCCGGGCCGCGACGACGCCTATGAGGACGCCGAGAGCGACCGCTATGACGCGCCGGCTCGTCGCGCGCCAAAGCGTCATGCCAAGCGTTATGATGCGCCCCCGCGCGAATATGGACCGGAGGCAAGCCGTTACCGCAAGCCGAAGGGCTCGTATGACAGCTATCAGGTCCGGCGTGGCGATACGCTTTATGAAATCGCGCGCAGTTACGGTCTCAGCCATCACGAGCTGGCCCGCTATAATGACATCCCGCCTTCCGCCACGCTCTATCCGGGGCAGCGGCTGCATATCCCGAAAGGATACAGCTATAATCCGGGGCCGGAGACTGAGGATGCGCCCGGTGATGCCTATAGCCGGCGTGACCGCCGCGATTACGAACCGCCGGCCGAGGGCTATTCGCGCCGCCGCGTGCCCTATTCGCAAAACAGCGACGACGCAGAGGACAAGCGCAAGCCTGCCCGCCGGGTCGCACGGGTCGAGCCAGCCGATGGTGGAGACGGTCGGGTCATCAACGACGCCAGCCCGCGTCAGGCCGAACCTGCGAGCGCACCTTCGCGTGCGTCCCAGCCACAGCCGATCCTCGCCGCGCATCGTGATGTCGATCCGCAGCGTCCGGACGCGGCTTCAGCGGGCCGTTCGAGCAACTGCGAGAGCCTGCTTGCCAATCCGATCGCACGCAGCGCCCAGACCTTCCGTCAGCCTGTACAGGGCCTGATGGTCGCCAAGTTCGGCTCGAACAAGGACGGATCGTTCAATGACGGCGTCGATTTCTCCGTGCCGAAGGGTACGCCCGTCAAGGCTGCCGAGAATGGCGTCGTCGCCTATGTCGGCAACGAGCTGTCCGGTTTCGGCAATCTCGTTCTGGTGCGACATGCGGACGGCTATGTCACGGCCTATGCCCATAATGACGAGGTTCTGGTGTCACGCTGCGATGTCGTGAAGCGCGGGCAGATCATCGCCAAGGCGGGCGCGACCGGCAAGGTAACGCAGCCGCAGCTCCATTTCGAGCTTCGCAAGGACTCCAAGGCCATCGATCCCGTGAGCCATTTCTCCCGGTCGTGACTCCCCCGGTCCTGACCGTTCATCCCGGCGGCGCCCCCGGCCGCCGGGATTTTATTCAAATATCACGTCGTATTCAGCGGCAAATACCGCCGCCCGGCGCGATCGCATCATGAATGTCCGCGAAGAGCTTTCTTTTTTGCGGACCGTCGAGATGGTGGATCGCAAGCGAAGACACGACCGCCCGCAAAGGTGCTGCGAAACGCCGCCAATCATCCGCCGCAAGGTCGATCAACCGGGTCGTCAACCGTGCGGGATCGGGCGCGCGTGCGGCCGTTTGAGCCAGCATCGTCTCCGATCCGTCATAGGCGAGCATCTGAGCATCGGGCACCGCTTGCATGATAGCCGCCGTCAGCAGGCCTTCGCCGCAGCACAGATCGAGGATCGGGCCGTCGGCTTTTGCCGCTGCAACGAGTCGCGCCACGATTGCGATCTGCCGTTCGCGCTCGGGCACGGCATAGGCAGCGAGATCGCGATAGGTCCGCTGTCGTCCTCGCTCCAGGTCACACGGCCATCGGTCATCCGCAATAGCGCCGCTCGGCTACTTGATGATCAGCCCGTCATCCACGCCGCGCGCGCTGCCGCGTTCCTCGATCCTTGGCGGTTGCGCGCCGCGTAGCACCGAATTGCCCGCATAGAGCGTACGCTGATCGATGGGCGGCGGGTTGAGCCAGTCCTCCTCGCTCATTTGCCCGCTCTGACCATAGGCGGCAAGCGCGTTGGCATAGCAGGCCTTGTGGATCTGGTCGGCGGGGATGCCCCGCTCGGCGGCGAGCTTCGCGGTCTTGGGCACGGCGAGGCTGTCGGAGACGCCCCAGTCGCATGCGGAGTCCACGATCACCCGTTCCGCGCCATATTGCCGGAGCAACTCGACCATCCGCTCGTTGCCCATTTTCGAGCCCGGATAGATCGAGAAGGCGGCCCAGAAACCGCGTTGCAGCGTCTCGGCAATCGTCTCCTCATTATTGTGGTCGATCACGACCTTGTCCGGGGCGAGGCCGTGTTCCTCGACTACGTCCATCGAGCGCGAAGTGCCGCGCTTCTTGTCCCGGTGCGGCGTGTGGATCATCACCGGCAGCTCCAGCTCCTTGGCAAGTTCGAGCTGGGCGCGGAAATATTTGTCCTCCAGCGGCGTCTGCTCGTCATAGCCGATCTCGCCGATGGCGACGACGCCGTCCTTCAGCGCGAAACGCGGAAGGATGTCCATGACCTGCTCGGCGAGTTCCTCGTTGTTGGCTTCCTTGGAGTTGAGCCCGGCCGTGCAGTAGTGGCGGATGCCGAACTGTCCGGCGCGAAAGCGCTCCCAGCCGACAATGGTCGAGAGATAGTCGATATAGGTGCCGACATAGGTGCGCGGCTGGCCGACCCAGAAAGCGGGTTCGATCACGGCAACGACGCCGGCTGCGGCCATCGCCTCGTAATCGCTGGTCGTACGCGAGATCATGTGGGCGTGTGGGTCGATATACATGGGTGCGGTCATGGTGAAATCCTTTGGCGGCATCAGGCGTCAAGCTGTGTGCTGAGTGTATCCCAGGTCAGCGACCCCTCAGCGATCTGCGCGGACAGATCGGGCAGGGCGGCGAGGCGTTTGGCGGCCAGCGGCGACGGGCTCACGGAGAGGGCGAGGGCGGCGCCGGCGCGTTCATTGGCGTCGGCGCTTTCCGAAGCCCGAAGCAGATCGGCCACCGCCGCCTCATCGCTCGCGAATGGACCCACACAACGCCACAGCTCCGGCGTGACGGCGCGCCCCGCTGCCCAACGCTCACGAGCGTAGTCGCGCAGCATCGCGGCCAGCTCCGGATTGGCGCGTTCGTCCAGCCCCTGAATCGGATGAAGGCGGCTGTCCACGAACAGCGCCTTCAGCACCATGTGATTCCAGCGCTGTTCGGCAAAATATTGCTTCGGATACGGATTATCATGCGCAACGGCCTCGAAGATCACGCGCATGTTGGAGCGCACGCCCTCCGCTGCCTGCGACTCCAGCGTCTCCGGCGAAGGATAGAGGATCAGCCCGCGATAAAAGGCGATGGCCTCGGCGACGTCGGCGGTGCGGCAGAGCTGGCGGAAGCGGGCCGGGAAATCATTGGCTGTTGCGATGGTTTGCAGCAGCGTCGCGACGCGGGCCGTACCGTCGACGCTCCAGCCCTGCGGGTTCCAGCCCGGCTGTACGTGCCCGGCTTCGGCAAGGTCGTCGGCGGTCAGATCGAGGTCGGCCTTGCCGAGTTTGCGCGGGATCAGGCCCAGCGTGATGAACAGATCTTTTTCCGCAGTGGCGGGCCCCGCCGCATTCCGTCCCTCCAGCCACTGCCATTGCTGATCGGAAAGCTGGCGTCTGAGCCAGCCTTGCATCAATTCGAGCGCCGACATCGCCGCTCCTCCCTTGTGCCGCATGCTTCTTTTGGACCCGCCTTCATGTGGGCGACCCATTTCAGCTTACGCCTGTTATTCTTATATGATCAATGGCCGGGAGGTTGTGAAGGGCGCGCAAAGCGTTCACCCTGCGCCGATCCTGGCAGTGCACAATGAGGGGGAACGCGAATGAAGCCGACGCTGGTCATGCTTGTTGTGGGGCTTTCGCCCGGCCTTGTCGGCGAGCACACGCCGAGCCTGTCGCGGCTGGCGAAAAGCGGCGGGATTCGCCCGCTCAGGACGGTTCTCCCAGCCGTGACCTGCACGGTTCAATCGACGCTCATGACCGGGCTGCCGCCGTCTGGACACGGCGCGGTGGCCAATGGCTGGTATTTCCGCGACATGGCCGAGGTGCTGCTCTGGCGTCAATCGAACCAGCTCATAACGGGCGAAAAGATCTGGGACGCTGGGAAAAAGCGCGATCCGGATTTCACCTGCGCCAAGATGTTCTGGTGGTACAACATGTATTCGACCGCTGACTGGAGCGCGACGCCGCGTCCGCAATACCCGGCTGACGGCCGCAAGATCCCGGATCATTACGCGCATCCGCCCGAGCTTCGCGACGAGTTGAACGCAAAGCTTGGCATGTTCCCGCTGTTCAAATTCTGGGGTCCGGCAACCGATATTTCCTCCAGCGAATGGATCGCTGACGCCACGATCCACGTCATGGAGACGCGCAAACCGACGCTCGCGCTGTGTTACCTGCCGCATCTGGATTACAATCTTCAGCGGCTTGGCCCCGACCTGATGAATCCCCGCCTGATCGCCGATCTGCAGGAGGTCGACGCGGTTTGCGGACGGCTCATGGAGGCAGCCGAACGGCAGGGACGGCGGATCATCGTCGTGTCGGAATATGGCATAACGCCCGTCCGCGATGCGGTGCACATCAATCGCGCGCTGCGGAAGGCGGGGCTGATCGCATGGCGCGAGGAAAGTGAACGCGAGGTTTTCGATGCGGGGGCGTCGGAGGCCTTCGCGATGGCGGACCACCAGCTTGCGCATGTCTATGTGCGCGGTCCGGAGCGCGTGCCGGAGGTGAAGGCGCTGATCGAGGGGCTGGACGGCGTCGATCAGGTGCTCGACGAGGAACGCAAGCGCGCGTACGGGCTCGGTCATCCGCGATCCGGCGAACTGGTGGCGATCGCGAAGCCCGACCGCTGGTTCAGCTATTATTACTGGCTGGACGACGCCCGCGCGCCGGATTTCGCCCGCACCGTCGATATTCACCGCAAGCCCGGCTACGA
>JBHJOB010000042.1:0-30475 GCA_050330195.1 Rhodomicrobiaceae bacterium
TTCCCAATTGCGTTCGCGATAGCCGTTGCGATAATTGGCCCGGGCTCCCGTCCGTTCGTAGCGGGATGCATTGCATTCTGTCGTCGGTCATCGTGGTGTCCTTTCTGGTTCGGATCGAATCAATCAACTCAATCCTAGCCGGAGAACCACGGTGGTCGCCTCGCCGGGCCGCCCGCGCGGGCTTCGCTTCGCCATAGCGAAGCTACGCGAAGCCCGCGCTACACCTTTGAAATTTACACCACGGGATGGGACGCAAGCAAAGTTAAGGCGAGCATTTTTAAGCCCAACCGAGTTTGCGGCTCACCATCGTAGGAGTCGATCTTTAAGAGAAGTCTGGGTATCTCATCCGTTTTCACGGCCGGCATGTGTTTCTGGACGTGGGGCGTCAATGCGCCCCGCAGACCAGCAGCAGGATCCCGTGAACATCGATTGGTCGCGATGCCGTATCGGAAAATCTGACTACATCTCTGGAGAAGTCGGTGTGCAAGGTCAAATGCACCGCGAGCCTCTATCTTGCGCAATACGTCAAGGAGTTCGGGAGCGTCGATATCGGCAATGGGCCGTTTGCCGAGGGCAGGGAAAATGTCCACCTCGAGCCGTCGCAGATAATTTTGTGAGTGTCGTTCAGACCATCGGTTACCCTGCTTTTTAACGAACTCACGTGCTATCGGCTCGAACGTATTTTCTGCAGAGAGTTGTGCGGCTCGTCGTGCTCGCTTCTTCATTTCGCCGGGATCTACGCCGGCAACGAGCAGCTTCTTGGCAGTTTCGCGTGCGTCGCGAGCTTCCGCCAGCGTGACGGTTGGGTACACGCCGAGTGCCAATGTTTTCTGCTTTCCGGTAAAACGATAAGCAAGTCGCCAATAACGTGCACCGTCTGGCCTGACGAGAACGTGCAGGCCACCGCCATCTGAAAGTTTGTAAGGTTTGGCTCGACCTTTAGCGTTGCGGACAGTTGCGTCTGTGATTGGCATGTTGGTATCTTTGACATCTCACGCGGCTGGATGCCAACGGATGTACCAACATAATTTCCGGATGCCAACGGACTTCAGTGCAGCCGTATGGAACAATTGAGCTTGGAATTCCTAGGGATTTAGGGAGAAATAGAGCTCAGGGGACTTTGATGGACATGAAGTTGGAGGCGACGACCGGAATCGAACCGGTGTGGACGGCTTTGCAGGCCGCTGCGTAACCACTCCGCCACGTCGCCATTGCCCGTGTCCTGCATCCGGATCGCCGGATGAGAAAGCGTTCAACTATGTAACGCACCTGCATGGCCAAGAGCAAGCGTTTCGATGGCGGCATGGAAGCCGCCGGAACGATCTCTCCCGCTGACCTGAATGGTCTCAGACCAGCCCGGCCGAGCGCAGGCTGATGTGACCGTCCCGCCCGACGATCAGGTGATCGTGAACCGAGATTTCCAGCCTTTCCGCCGCCGCGATGATCTCCTTGGTCATGTCGATATCGGCGCGCGATGGCGTCGGATCGCCCGAGGGGTGATTGTGGACGAGCACGATGGCCGATGCGGACAGCTCCAGCGCGCGTTTGAGCACCTCGCGAATATAGACTGGCGTGTGATCGACCGTTCCGTGGCCCTGCACCTCGTCGGCCAGCAGGCGGTTGCGCTTGTCGAGAAACAATATGCGGAACTGTTCGCGCATCTCGAACCCCATGGCCGCCCGGCAATAGCTCACGACCTTGTCCCATGAGCCGAGCAAGGGGCGTTTGAGCACCTCGCCCTGCATCAGCCGGAGGGCCGAGGCGCGAACCAGCCGGATTTCCGTGATCGCCGCCTGTCCGAGGCCGGAGATCTCGGCCAGCCGGTCGTCGCTGGCGTTGATGGCTTCAGCGAACCCGCCGAATTTGGCGATAATGGCCTTGGCCAGCGGCTTGGTGTCCCGGCGCGGAATGGCGCGAAACAGGATCAGCTCCATAAGCTCATAGTCGGGCAGGGACTCCGCCCCATGCTGGCGGAAACGGTCGCGAAGCCGTTCGCGATGACCGAAATAATGCGGCGCCGCCGCTTCCTTGAACGCGCCCATGATACTTTGCCCTACGCGGAACGAGTTGAACTTGCTAAAAGCTCGGTTTCTCCGAAAAATGGTTTCCATTTTCCGAACCTCGCTCTAGTCCCGCTAAAGAGGCACGCGCCAAGCTTTTGCCGCAATTGGATAAATCCCGTAAGTATTACGGAAAGCACGCCATGTGTGGATTTTGGGACGCGGGAAGGCAGGGCCTGGGCGCTTGGCGTTCAGACCCGCGGCACGACGCCATGATAGGGCGGCTTGTGCCAGCCGCGCGGCGAATAGGTAAAAACCTCGCAGCCATCGTCAGTGACGCCGATCGTGTGCTCGAACTGCGCCGAGAGCGAGCGGTCGCGCGTGACGGCGGTCCAGCCGTCGGAGAGCATCTTCACATGCGGTTTGCCGAGATTGATCATCGGCTCGACCGTGAACAACATCCCCGCTTTCAGAACCGGGCCTTCGCCGGGCTCGCCATAATGCAGGATGTTCGGGCGGTCATGGAAGACGAGGCCGAGACCGTGGCCGCAGAAATCGCGCACCACGCTGCAGCGCTCCGCCTCCGCATAGGCCTGGATCGCCGCGCCGATATGGCCGACCGTATTGCCGGGGCGCACCGCCGCAATGCCGAGCATCAGCGATTCGTAGGTCACCAAGATTAGCCGCTCCGCCTTGCGCGAAATCTCGCCGACCGGATACATGCGGCTGGAATCTCCGTGCCAGCCATCGACGATCACGGTGATGTCGATATTGACGATGTCGCCTTCGCGCAAGGGGCGCGGGCCGGGAATGCCGTGGCAGACCACATGGTTGACGGATGTGCAAAGGAATTTGGTGTAGCCGCGATAGTTCAGCGTGGCGGGAAGCGCGCCGTGCGAAAGGATGAAGTCCAGCGCGATCTCGTCGAGCCTGTCCGTGGAAACGCCGGGGCGCACATATTCGGTAATCATGTCCAGCGCCTCGGCGGCAAGCTGTCCCGCGCGGCGCATGCCGGCGAAGGCCTCGGGCCCATGCAGCTTGATCTTGGAGGCGGTCGGTGCGGTCGGGCGTTCGATAAAGGTCATCAAGCTTCCATTATGTCTGTCGGCGGCGGGCCAGCCAAGATTTCCCTGAAACTCTGTGGCAGTTGATAGATGGTTGTTTCCGGTCCGGCTTTGAAGCCGGCCCTGCTGAAAGCAGCCGAGTATAACGCAGCGCCCAGCGGATTTCGCCCTGAAATATGCCCGTAATCCGCATTCCGGCTCCGCTACGGCCGCCTCGCCTTGCCCTCGGAGTCCATGCTCTGCTGCTCCAGGCTGTCCGGGTCGATCCCGATCGCTTCCATGCGCTCCCGCCAGCGCTTGTGCGCCAGCGCCTGCATGTCCTCGATAGTATCCAGTTCGTCGGTGATCTCCAGTCCGATGAGGGTTTCGACAATGTCCTCAAGCGTCACGAGCCCTTGCACGGTCCCATATTCGTCCAGCGCGAGCGCGATGTGGCTCTTCTCGTGCATGAGCCGGTCCAGCGAATCGGAGGCGGACAGCACGTCGGGGATCATGATGAAGTCCCGTCTGAACTCGGACAATGTCCTCTCGAACTCGTCTTTCGCCTGCGCGATCAGGAGATCCGTTCTCAGCACATAGCCGGTCACGTCATCCGTGTTGATCCCGTAGATCGGGATGCGCGAAAACGGCTTGTCCGAATGCTCCGAGAAGAATTCGCCGACCGTCATCATGGCGGGAACCGAGAAGATGACGGGCCTCGGCGTCATGATGTCCCGGACCGAGAGGCTGTGCAGCCGCATGAGGTTCTGCACGATCTTGACCTCCTTGCTCTCCAGCAAACCTTCCTTCGCGCCGATCTCGGCCATGGCCTCCATTTCGTCGCGGCTGAACGTGTAGGCGCTTGTCGAGGAGCGCGACAGGAGCCGGGTCAGCTTCTCGGACATCCAGACGAAGGGAAGCAGAAGCCTGGTGAGCCATTCGATCAGGATGCCGAAGGTGGGAGCCAGCTCCCGCCAGTAGACCGCACCAAGCGTCTTGGGGATGATCTCCGACAATATGAGGATCAGCAGGGTCAATATGGCTGACGTGATGGCGACGGACTCACTGCCGAAGACGATTGCCGCCTGCGCGCCTACCCCGGCCGCGCCGACGGTGTGGGCGATCGTGTTCATCGTGAGGATGGCGGAAAGCGGCCTGTCAAGATTCTCCCGCAGTCTCTTGAGCGCCAGCACGCCTTTGTTCCCTTCCTCCTCCAGAGAGGCGAGATAGGAGGGGCGAACCGAGAGCAACACCGCTTCCGCGATCGAGCAGAAGAAGGAGACCACAAGGGCCAGCATCAAATACGTGAACAGAAGTGTCATTTCATACCGTATTTTTGTGCTCTCTCGCACAGCCGGTTCGGTTCCGCGAAACTGAAAATCCGCCTCTTGGGGCTGGCTTCGCCGCTGGAGCGCGATCGCAGACCAATGTCTCACAGGTCTTCAAATTGCCCTTCGAGCGCCCGGCGAATTTGGTCGGCAATCTGGAGACGGACACTAGTCTTGATTTGCCGGGGCAGGCAAGCCTAATAGGGATGGTCATGCTGCTGAAACCCGCCGCCGGAACGCCGGCCGTCCGCTCCGATCTGCCCTTTGTCGAGTTCGTGGCCCTCATCGCCGCGATGATCGCGTTGACGGCGCTCGCCATCGACGTGATGCTGCCCGCGCTCGGCAATATCGGCGAGGAACTCGGGCTCGCCGAAGACAATCACCGGCAACTCGTCATTACTTTCTACCTTTTCGGCTTTTCAGCGGGGCAGATCGTCTTCGGGCCGCTCTCCGACCGGTATGGGCGGAAAAGACCACTCTATATCGGACTCGTCATTTTCGCGGTTGCCTCGATCCTCGCAGCCCTTGCCGAGACCGCGCCGCTGCTGTTCGCCGCCCGCGCATTGGAAGGTTTCGGCGCCGCGTCCGCCCGGATCATCGCCATCGCCATCGTGCGCGACAGGTTCGCCGGCCGCGAAATGGCTCGGGTGATGTCCTTTGTGATGATGACGTTCATCGTCGTGCCGGTTTTCGCGCCGTTGCTGGGGCAGGGCATCATGGTGTTCGCGGAATGGCGCTGGATCTTCACCTCGCTGCTGCTTGCCTCGCTCGCGCTGCTGGGCTGGGCATGGCTGCGGCTGGTTGAAACGCATCCGGAGGAGAAAAGGCTGCCGCTCACGGCGGGGCGGCTGCTCTTTGCCGTGCGCAGTGTGCTGGCGACGCGGCAGACCATCGGCAATGCGCTCGCCTTCGGCTGCTTCTTCGGCATATTGATGGGCTATATCGGCAGCGTGGAGCAGATTTTCGTGGATCTTTACGGGCTGAAGGACAGCTTTCCGCTGGTCTTTGCCGGCATCGCGATCTTCATGATCCCGTCATTTTTCCTGAACTCGCAGCTTGTCCGGCGGGCCGGGATGCGCCGGGTTTCTCATTACGCGATCCTCGCGTTTCTTGGCGTCTGCGTGGTGATGGCGCTGGCCGGATTTCCGGAACAGCCGCCGCTGCTGCTGTTCTGCCTGTTCATCGTCACCGTCTTCTTCTGTTTCGGCCTGATCGGGCCCAACCTGAATGCCATGGCGATGGAGCCCATGGGGCATATCGCCGGCACGGCGTCCTCCTTCATCGGCTTCGTGACGACCGCGTGCGGCGCGTTTTTCGGATTTCTCGTCGGTCAGGCCTTCGACGGAACGGTGCGCCCGCTCACTATCGGCTTCACGCTTCTGGCGCTTGCCGGACTGATCATCGTGTTCATCACCGAAGGCGGCAGGCTCGGGCAGCCGCAGCATGAACCGCCCGGGAGCCCGAAACCTTAAGAAATCGGCGGTTGACGCGCCTGCGCCCTCAAGCGTACAAGATGATCAACTTTCTGACTTGCGCCGCAAATCAGCGGGCGTTGCACATGGCCGGGCCACGCCCATCGGCCGGGGGCAAAGCACGTAACATCCGCCAGCGAGGATTCGCCCGCGGATGCAATTTGCGTTATGGGAAGGCAGACAACATGACCGGATCAATCGTAATACCGTGCCTGACATACAAGGACGCCAATGCTGCGGTCGAATGGCTGTGCCGCGCATTCGGCTTTCAGGAACACGCCGTTTACCGGGACGAAGCCGGGCAGGTTGTTCATGGCGAACTCGCCTTTGGCAATGGCCTGATCATGATCGGCCCCGACGGGAAAGGCAGTCTCTCCGCATATATGGGAACGCCCGAACGCGCTGGCGGGCTGTGCACGCAGACCGTTTCCGTCATCGTCGACGATCCCGATGCGCATCATGCCAAGGCAAAGGCCGAAGGCGCGGAGATCCTGCTGGAGCCGACCGACAAGGATTATGGCGGGCGCGACTACACCTGCCGCGACCTTGAAGGCAATATCTGGAGTTTCGGCACCTATAATCCTTGGACTGCGGGCGGCAGTGCATAGATAGATGAGCAGATAGCCAGCCAAAGCAGCGGGAAACTTTCATGTTCGAGACTTTATCCGACCGCCTATCAGGCATATTCGACAAGATCACGGGCCGTGGCGCGCTCTCCGAGACCGACGTCAACAACGCCATGCGCGAGGTCCGCCGCGCGCTGATCGAGGCGGATGTGGCGCTTGAGGTGGTGCGCTCCTTCACGGACCGCGTGCGCGCCAAGGCTGTCGGCCATGAGGTCGTCAAATCGGTGACGCCCGGCCAGATGGTCGTCAAGATCGTCAATGACGAACTGGTCGAGACGCTGGGCCGCGAAGCCGAACCGATCGACCTCAACGCGCCGTCGCCCTTCGCCATCATGATGGTCGGCCTTCAGGGCTCGGGCAAGACGACGACGACGGCCAAGCTTGCCCGTCGCCTGCGCGAGCGCGAGAAAAAGCGTGTGCTGATGGCCTCGCTCGACACGCGCCGTCCCGCAGCGCAGGAACAGCTCAAGATCCTCGGCGAGCAGACCGGCATCGACACGCTCCCCATCGTTGCCGGGCAGGAGCCGCCGCAGATCGCCAAACGCGCCATGGAGGCCGGACGGCTTGGCGGCTACGACATCGTCATGCTCGACACGGCCGGCCGCCTGCATATCGATGAAGCGCTGATGGCCGAGATGGTCCAGATCCGCGACACGGCGCGCCCGCATGAGACGCTGCTGGTGGCCGACGCGCTGACCGGCCAGGACGCCGTGAACTTAGCTAGAACCTTCGATGAACGAATCGGCGTTTCCGGTATTGTTCTCACCCGCGTCGACGGCGACGGACGCGGCGGCGCGGCGCTCTCCATGCGCGCGGTCACCGGCAAGCCGATCAAGCTGCTCGGTACGGGCGAAAAGCTCGACGAGTTGGAGGAGTTTCATCCTGAACGCGTTGCGGGCCGTATCCTCGGCATGGGCGACGTGGTTTCGCTCGTGGAGAAGGCCGCGGCCAGCATCGACGCGGAGCAGGCCGAAAAAGTCGCCCGCAAGATGCGCAAGGGCGAGTTCGATCTGGAGGATCTGTCGAACCAGCTCAAGCAGATGCAGAAGCTCGGCGGCATGTCCTCGATTCTGGGAATGCTTCCCGGCATCGGCAAGATGAAGAAGCAGCTCGACGGCGCCAATCTCGACGACAACATGTTCAAGCAGCAGATGGCGATCATTTCGTCGATGACGCCGAAGGAGCGCCGCGTTCCGAAAATTCTGGCGGCGTCGCGCAAGAAGCGCATTGCTGCTGGCTCGGGAACGAGCGTGCAGGAGGTTAACAAGCTGCTGAAGATGCACCGGCAGATGGCCGACATGATGAAGCAGGTCTCGAAAGGCAAGGGCGGTCTGGCCAAGATGTTCGGCCTTGGCGGCGGAATGCCCGAGCCGACGCCGGAGATGCTCGAAGCGGCGAAATCCGGGAAGATGCCGCCTGGGATGGGAATGCCGCCGGGCATGGGCGGACTGCCGGGCGGATTCGGCGGGATGCCGGGATTGCCGGGCGCGGGCGGATTGCCGAAGGGGATGAGCGGATTGCCGGGGCTGCCGGGGAAGAAGAAGTGACGCGGGCTGGTATCTCGCCTGCAGCCGAAATCCCCGCGAAGGCGGGGATCTTGCAGCCACTGGTTTCATACAGGCACGGGAATTTCGAATTGTGAAGCCGGGAAGAGATGAAGTCTGGCGCGTATGTGTACATCCTCACCAACCGTGTACGGGGTACACTGTATATTGGCGCGACGACCGATCTGGTCGCAAGAATATATCAGCACCGCACCGGTGCGGTGAAGGGGTTTACGGAAAAGTACAAGCTGAGGCGTCTCGTCTTTTGCGAGATGTATGATGATCTGGATGGCGCGTTCATGAGAGAGCGCCAGTTGAAGAAATGGAATCGCGATTGGAAAGTTGGGCTGATTGAGAGAGATAACCCGAACTGGGACGATCTCTACCCGACAATTGCAATACCATGATGCATAGATCCCCGCCTTCGCGGGGATTTCGGAACGTTGAGGACGAAGGAAAAAACGCAAATGGCACTGAAAATCAGACTGTCCCGGGGTGGATCGAAGAAGCGCCCTTACTACCGCATCGTCGTTGCCGAGGCGACGGCTCCGCGTGATGGACGCTTCATCGAGCGTATCGGCCACTGGAACCCGATCCTGCCGAAGGATCATGAAGAGCGCGTTCAGGTTGACGAAGAGCGCGCCAAATATTGGCTCTCCGTAGGGGCGCAGCCTACCGATCGGGTCCTGCGCTTCCTTGACCAGAAGGGCATTGCCAAGCGTCCCGAGCGGAGCAATCCGAACAAGGCCAAGCCAGGCAAGAAGGCTCTGGAGCGCGTCGAAGAGAGGAAGGAAAAGGCCGCAGCCGCTGCTGGCGATGACGGCGCGGAAGCGACGGCCTGAGTTCCGCTCTGCTTGTAGTGAATGTTCGATCTCGTTTCCTGCTCAAAGCTGTTCCCTCTCCTTTGGGGGAGAGGGTTAGGGTGAGGGGATTGAATCTCAAGGCAAGTTCTGACCACTTCACCCGGAACGCTGCGCGTCCCGACCTCTCCCCAATAGGAGAGGTAAACGAGGGCTGACGGTGCTGTTTGCAGGCTTCAATGCCGGACCGCGATGACAAGCCGGATGATGCAACGGGCGAGGGCGACCTCGTCCTGCTCGGGCGCGTATCCGGCGCGCATGGCATTCGCGGGGACGTAAAGATCACCAGCTACACGGCGGTCCCCGACGACATCGCGGCCTATGGTCCGTTGACCGACGGCAAGGGCCGCAGCTTCACGATTGAGCGGCTGCGTCCGCTGAAGGGCATGGGCGTTGCGGCGCAACTCCGGGGCGTCACAGACCGCAATGCGGCGGAAGCGCTCAAGGGCGTCGAGCTTCATGTCGCGCGGAGCAAGCTGCCCGAGCCGGAGGACGATGAGTGGTATTACTCCGACCTCATCGGCCTCGCGGCGGTGAACGGCGATGGCGTAACCGTCGGCGAAGTCGTGGCCGTGCAGGATTTTGGCGCGGGCGATCTGCTTGAAATCCGCCAGCCGGGCGAGCGCCACACGCTGCTGCTGCCGTTCACCAGGGCGTCCGTCCCGGTCGTCGATGTGAAGGCGGGTCGCGTGGTGATCGTTCCGCCAGAAGACATGGAAGATGACGATGGCGGCGAAACCGACTGATGCGAACGCGGCATCCGTTGCCTTCAGGCCGGCGCGCCGCGAAGATCTGGACGCAGTCGTCCGCTTGCTGGCCGCCGACTCGCTGGGACAGTGGCGCGAAACGCTAGGAGACGGCTCGTTGCCGGACGCTTATGTCCGCGTCTTTAACGAGATCGCCGCCGATCCGCGCAACACGATCATCGTCGGCGAGGCGGCCGGCAGGATCGTCGCCTGCCTGCAACTCACCTTCATCCCCGGCCTGACCTATGCCGGGGGCGAACGTGCGCAGATCGAAGGTGTCCGCGTCGACAGCGCCATGCGCGGCGCCGGTGTCGGCAAGACCCTGATCGCCCATGTGGTCGAACTGGCGCGGCGTCGCGGCTGCGTGCTCGTGCAACTGACGACCGACAAGCGCCGTCCCGATGCGCTGGCCTTCTACGGTTCGCTTGGCTTCGCGCCCAGCCATGAAGGCATGAAACTGGCTCTGTGAGGCTTGAAATGTGGACCGCCTGCGTCCTGACGATCCTGCCCGAGATGTTTCCCGGCCCCCTTGGCGCAAGCCTTGCGGGGCAGGCGCTGGCCAATGATCTGTGGCGGCTCGACGCGATCAGCATCCGCGATTTCGCGCGCGACCGGCACCGCTCGGTCGACGATACGCCTGCGGGCGGCGGTCCCGGCATGGTCATGCGGGCCGATGTGCTTGGCGCGGCGATTGACGGCGCGCGCGAACGCCATTCCGGACTGCCGCTGATCTATCCGTCGCCGCGCGGGAAGCCGCTGACGCAGGCCCGCGTGCGCGAATTGACGGCCGGGCCCGGCGCGATGCTGCTTTGCGGGCGTTTCGAGGGCGTCGACCAGCGCGTGATCGAGGCGCGCGGCGCGGAGGAAATCTCGCTCGGCGATTATGTGCTCTCCGGGGGCGAACTCGCGGCAATGGTGCTGATCGACGCCTGCGTCCGTCTGCTCCCCGGCGTGATGGGCGCGCAGGAATCGGGGACGGAGGAAAGCTTCGAATCCGGGCTGCTTGAATATCCCCACTATACCCGCCCGCGCGAATGGGAAGGCCGCACGATCCCCGACGTCCTGCTTTCGGGCGACCATAAGCGGATTGCCGAATGGCGGCGGGCGCAATCGGAGGCTATTACAGAGGAACGCCGCCCCGATCTGTTAACAGACCGGAAGGCATGATCTTTATACTTGCGCCCCGCGCACAGCTTTGTCATTAAGCCTTGCGTCCCCATGTCGCTAAAGGCATCGACAAGCGCGGGAATATCTATTATCACAAGCGCCAGTCTTCTACTGGAGACCGGCGTCGATGCGCGCGTGCAGCGCGGCCCAGACCGGTCTGGCGCGGAGTCCGCTCCGCTTGCAAGACCATCAAACGCAGCGAAATCGGTGTGACCGGCGAGCTGGCCAAGCAAAGGGCAACAGCCATGAATGTTATTGAAGAATTTGAAAAGAATTACGTCGCCGAACTCGCCTCGAAACGCGGCGTGCCCGAATTCGGTCCCGGCGACACGCTTCGCGTGAACGTAAAGGTGGTCGAAGGCACGCGCGAGCGCGTTCAGGCGTATGAGGGCGTCTGCATCGGACGGTCTGGCCGCGGCCTCAATGAAAGCTTCACGGTCCGCAAGATTTCCTATGGCGAAGGCGTCGAGCGCGTTTTTCCCGTTCACTCCCCGCTGATCGACTCCATCGAAGTCGTGCGCCGCGGCAAGGTCCGCCGCGCGAAACTCTATTATCTGCGCGGCCTGCGCGGCAAGGCTGCCCGTATCCCCGAGCGCACCGATGCGCGCGCCAAGGCCCAGGCCGCCAAGGAGCGTGGCTTCAAGTTCAAGAAGCCGAAAGGTCCGGGCGACGAACTGACGCTGATCAACGGTCTTGAGGAAAATCACGAAAAGAACCTCAAGAATATCGGCATCACCACATTCGCGCAGATCGCGAACCTCACCGATGACGAGATCGCCTTTCTCGACGAGAAGTTCAGCCTTGAGGACCGCATCGACCGCGAGAACTGGGCCGATCAGGCTCAGAAGCTGATGGCGGAAACGACCGTATCGGAAGTTCCTGCCGAGGAAGAAGCGGAAGCAACCGTGACGAAATAGGACGGAACAATGGGCAAGACGCTGTACGACAAAATCTGGGACGATCATCTGGTCGATGAACAGCCGGACGGTACTTGCCTCATTTATATTGACCGCCATCTTGTCCACGAGGTGACGAGCCCGCAGGCTTTCGAGGGCCTGCGCATGGCCGGCCGCAAGGCTCGCGCGCCTGAAAAGACACTCGCCGTCGTCGATCACAATGTTCCCACCACGGACCGCTCCAAAGGGATCGACGATCCGGAATCGGCGACGCAGATCGAGGCGCTGGCGAAGAACGCGGCCGATTTCGGCATCGAATATTATGATGAGCGCGATGTCCGCCAGGGCATCGTCCATGTCATCGGCCCGGAACAGGGTTTCACGCTTCCCGGCATGACCATCGTTTGCGGCGATAGTCACACCTCCACGCATGGCGCGTTCGGCGCGCTGGCCCACGGCATCGGCACCTCCGAGGTCGAGCATGTGCTCGCCACGCAGACGCTGATCCAGGCCAAAGCGAAGAACATGCGGATCACGGTCGACGGCAAGCTGCCCGACGGCGTGACTGCGAAGGACATCATCCTCGCGATCATCGGCGAGATCGGCACCGCTGGCGGCACCGGATATGTGATGGAATATGCCGGCGAGGCGATCCGCGCGCTGTCGATGGAAGGCCGGATGACGGTCTGCAACATGTCCATCGAGGGCGGCGCACGTGCCGGTCTGATTGCGCCGGACGAGAAGACGTTCGATTACGTCAAGGGCCGTCCGCGCGCGCCGAAGGGCGCGGCCTGGGATGCAGCGATGCGCTATTGGGAGACGTTGCACTCCGACCCCGACGCGCATTTCGACACGGAAATCAAGCTGGATGCCGCGAGCCTGCCGCCGCTGGTCACATGGGGCACGAGCCCTGAAAATGTGATCTCGATCAATGGCGCGGTGCCGGACCCCGACGCCGTTACCGATGAGGGCAAGCGCGCCGCGATCAAGCGTTCGCTCGAATATATGGGCCTGACGCCCGGTACGAAGATAACCGATATCGCCATCGACCGTGTCTTCCTCGGTTCCTGCACCAATGGGCGCATCGAGGACCTGCGCGCCGCCGCCGCTGTTATCGCCGGCAAGAAGGTGCATGAGCGCGTCAATGCGATGGTCGTGCCCGGTTCCGGCCTCGTGAAGGAACAGGCGGAAGCGGAAGGGCTTGACAAGATCTTCATCGCCGCCGGTTTCGAATGGCGTGAGCCGGGCTGTTCCATGTGCCTAGCCATGAATCCGGACAAGCTGGCTCCGGGCGAGCGTTGCGCTTCGACGTCGAACCGGAATTTTGAAGGCCGGCAAGGCTTCAAGGGACGGACGCATCTGGTCTCGCCCGCCATGGCCGCCGCCGCCGCAGTGGCCGGACATTTCGTCGATATCCGCACATTCGGCTGAGCGTCTTCCGCAATTTCAAGCAGCGGCCGCAGGATCAACCTGCGGCCGTGGTCGTCTTATTGGCGTTCCGCAATCAGGATCACCGGTTCGATCTGATGCGCTTCCAATGCGCTCAGGTAGTTCTGGAACTTCTCGGGCGAATTCGCTCCGGTCAGCAGATGCAGGCCCAGAGGCGGCGGGCTGCCTGCTTCCGCGATCTTCGCAAACGCATCTCGATAAAAATCGATCGCGAAACCGCGCAGATTTTCCTCCGCATTCACCCGAAATCCCGCCTCGTCGAGCAGGCGGACCGTCTCATCCCGCGATCGCAGGAAGCTGGTCGCCTCCGTTTCCGCCCATGGCACGGGAAACAGCATTCCTTCCCCCGGCCCCTTCATGACGTCGAAAACGCAAAGCGGCGCTCCACGCTTGAGGACGCGCGCAAGTTCCTCATAAAAACCGGACCGATCCTTGATGTTCATTGCGACATGAAAGGTGATCGCTCCATCAAAAGCGGCATTCTCGAACGGCATGTCCACCACGCTGCCCTGCCGGAAATCGCATTTGTCCGCGAGTCCCATTTGCCGGGTCAGCGTTCGGGCAAGGTCGACATAATCCGGGGTGAGATCAAGGCCCGTGACGCGGCAGTCATATTCCGCGGCGAGACAGCGGGCGGGGCCGCCAATGCCGGAGCCCGCGTCGAGGATGTGCATGCCCGCCTGCAGGGGCATCATGCCGAGGGCTTTCAGTGTTCCAATCCGTCCGGCCGTATGAAATTCATCGACCGGGGCAAGGGCTTCATTTGTCGGTGCGTTCGGGTCGGCGCCGGACCTGCCCAGCCCTTCTGAAATCTTTTCAACCAGGTCGGGCTTGCCATAGTGCGAAGCGACCGCGCGTTCAAGGTTTTGACGGTTTTCCTGTCTCATCGGCTTGACCTCCCGTTGAGTTGCTGACGAGAGCCAAAACGGCCCTTGTGTCCTGGCAGTCTTGCAAACCGAATTTGCGAATAACAGTCCAGAATCTGTAGTTTCGCGGGGAGCGCCGGTAGTGTTAGCATCCGTTCAAAGGAGAACCGCCATGAAATCCTACGGCCAGTTTTGTCCGGTCGCCAAGGCGGCGGAGCTGTTCTGCGAACGCTGGACGCCGCTGATACTGCGCGATCTTGCGGCAGGTTCGACGCGCTTTTCCGAATTGCAGCGAGGCGTGCCGCTCATGTCTCCGACATTACTTGCGCACAGGCTGAAAGAGTTCGAAGCGGAAGGCATTCTCGACCGCAAGCCGCAGTCGAGCGGCAAGGGCTACTCCTATCATCTCACTGAAGCGGGCGCGGAATTCATACCCGTCGTCGAAGCGCTTGGCGTCTGGGGGCAACGATGGTCGCGGCGCGAGCTTGCCGAGAATGAGGTCGATCTCGGTCTGCTGGTCTGGGCCATGGAGAGGAGCGTCAACCCGCAGGCCTTTGAAGCGAAACGCACGGTCATCAGGGTCGAATTCACCGACCGCACGGGAGGCGAGCGGCTCTGGTGGTTCATCAACGAGAACGGCGCATGCGAATTATGCCTTCACGACCCAGGTCATGAGGTCGATCTGTTCCTAGCCTGCACGCTGCCGGACATGATCTACATCGTTCGCGGCGACCTGCCGCTTGCAAGGGCGCTCGATACGGAGCGCCTCGAAGTGATCGGTTCGGCTCATGTCAGAGACAGGCTGGCCGACTGGTTCAATCTTGCGCCCTATACGGCGATCCGCTCGCAACGCGGCGACGCGGTCCCCGTTTGAGGCGCGGGGCGCGGTCAACCGAAGATGCCGCCAAAGACCGGCCAGTTGCTGATCGGGCCGAGCAGTTCGGCAATGGCCGCAAGACCGCCTATGACCAGCGACAGGTAAGCGACGAAACTGGTGCGCCCCTGCTTCTGCCCGATCTTGAAGATGATGTCGTTCTGTTCGGCGAGCTTGGCGGCGATTCGCTCGGCGATCAGTTCGGCCGCCGCGGCGTTTGCCTGGATGGTGTTGTCGGTAAGGCGCTGCTCATGCTGCTTGCGCAGAAATTCCTCATGCCGGCGCTGCGCCGTCTGGTCAATGCTCATTGTCGTCCCTCACGCTCACCCTGGCCGTTCCTGGCCCCAATCGCTTCTATATAGATCTCTCGTCAGAACAAGGGCAAGGACGCAACTCGGTGTCGCGGCCGCCGATGGCGCAGATTTCCCGCGATGGCCGCTGTGACCGGTGACGGCGATCAACACCGCCTCCGGAAATACCGCCGGATCAGCCGGATAGGGCCCAAAGTGAGGCATTATGAACCGCTTTGCGTAAGGGCCTTCACATAACTGCAACATGGATATAGTATCAACTCATCGAACGACGTCGTGCGAGCGTCACTGCAAGGCTTAACGGTTCAACCGTCAGGAAAGGCAGACGTGACCGCTGTAGCACCCGCATTTGCTCCACCCGAGGCCTGCCCGGCCCTTGTTCTAAACGCCGACTACCGGCCGCTCAGCTACTACCCGCTCTCGCTGTGGAGCTGGCAGGAAACTGTGAAAGCGGTGTTCCTCGATCGTGTGAACATCGTTTCGCAATATGAGCGTTCGGTTCGCAGCCCGACTTTCGAGATGAAACTGCCGAGCGTGGTTTCGCTCAAGGTCTACGTGAAGCCCGCGCTGTACCCAGCCTTCACGCGCTTCAACGTGTTCCTGCGCGACCGCTTTACCTGTCAATATTGCGGCGCCGGCGAGGATCTGACCTTCGATCACCTCATTCCGCGCAATCGCGGCGGTATGACCCGCTGGGATAATGTGACGACGGCCTGCGCGCCCTGCAATCTGCGCAAGGGCGGCGACATGCCGGCCAAGGCCAAGATGTGGCCGTCGCTCACGCCATACCGGCCCACGGTCCACGAGCTTCATCGCAATGGGCGGCTGTTTCCGCCGAACTATCTGCATGTAAGCTGGATGGATTATCTCTACTGGGATACCGAACTGGAGCCGTAAGCGGCGCTCGGGGCGACGAAAATCCATTGAGAAAAACGGGCGTCCCTGGGAACAGGAGACGCCCGTTTCAGATTCGCGGGGTGCGGGGATACGCAAAACTCGTGAGCATGGACCGGAATTCCTCGGCAGGGACGCAATACAAGCGGTCGGCCGCTCATGGACGCATACGCAACAACGCTACTACTGGAAACTCAACGCAACGCGACAATACTCACTGGAGAGGCAACGCAAGGGACGCATACCGGGGAACGCAAAACTCGGCCCTTTACCTCTAAAGAAGCCCGATGCCGGTCATCCAAAACCGGGGCTATCGGCGTTGAGTCAGGCTTTGCGCCTTCCTCTAGTGACGCCCGGCCCTTGCATAAACTCCATGCGAGGGCTCAGCGGGGAAGGGCAGGGCAAGCTGAACGCGGGGGGACCCTTGCGGGGATTGCAGCGGGGCTTCATAGGGCCCTTTTTCGGCTGCAAGAAATTCAGCATGCTTCTTCCGTTTCTCCGCCACGGCGCGCAGGACGCTGTCTGCCAAACTCCCCAATTGCTTCCAATCGGGATCGCACTCGTGCTTCACTATACGCTCCACTGGTTACTGACACTGTTAAGAAGGCGTTTACCTTCTTCTGCATTGATATGTGATTCGCGCCCACTCGTCATCCAAAAGCAACAGTCAAACAATGAATGCCGGTTATCTGTGGATTTAAGATTCACCGATGCAAAAAAGACTCATTTCCGTGATCTAGAGCTAGGCACTTTCCGGCGTCCATCCCTCCGGCGCCATTTCAAACCCTGAAAATTCGAAGGCAGGCGCTACCGTGCAGCCGACGAGCGTCCATGCGCCAAGGCTGCGGGCGCTCTGCCATGCATGTGGCGGCACAATGGCCTGCGGGCGTTCGCCTGCCGCCAGATCGGCGCCCAGACGAATATCCGTGCGGAGGTTATCCACTGCAATGCTGAGTTCGAGCGGCGCGCCAGAATAGAAATGCCAAAGCTCGGCCGCATCGACGCGGTGCCAGTGCGACACCTGACCCTCGGCCAGCAGGAAGTAGATCGCCGTGGAACGGGACCGGCCATCCACCTTGTCGGGATCGCGGAACGTTTCGCAAAAATAGCCACCTTCGGGATGCGGCTGCAGGTCGAGCAGCCTGATGATCTCCTCAGCGTTGCGGTTCATGGGGATTTATCTCCTTTTTTGCATCCGTGTGTTGCGGCGGACGTGCCGCCATCGGGCAAGCGTTTTGGCCTTGCTGCCCCTTGTTTATCCCCGGAATCTACAAAGCAAATCAGCGCCCCCCATGGGCTCGATGAAACTTTTTCCGAGACTGCTCGTTTCTATCACAAGTTCATATCAACAGAGGCGATCTCTTTACTGCTGGATGCAGTTTAATTGTCAGTCACCGGCGGTCTTCGAGAAGGAGGCTTATACAATGAATTCGACAAGTGTCATGAAATCTGGAATCATATTTGGTGGAACACTTGCAGTATTTCTTGCGGCCGGCTTGGCAATTGTTGATCAGAAAGAGCCGGACATCGCCGCGGAAGAAGCCTATCACGAAGTAATCGTGCAGGAAGTGCAAGAGGATCAGACCGTGGTGCGCGATCTGAAGGAACCGCGCGCCGACCGGCCTGTCCGGCAGGCCCGCCTTCTGGGCGACAGCGGCATTATTGAGCAGTAGGTGGCGAGAAAAATTGCAATTCCTTTATGAAAGGGCGGACGCATCGGCATCCGCCCTTTTTCATATCCGGACGAATCCTGTCCAACCTTCGGACGCTGACCTCTCCCTTGACAGTCGCGCCTGCGACGCGTATCCGCATCAGCGGGACACTCCGCCCCAACGCGGAGCTACTATCTGGAAGGGTAGAGGAACATGACCATGCCGCAACCGGCCGTGCGTCCGCGCGTGCCGCATTTTTCTTCCGGCCCCTGCGCCAAACGCCCCGGCTACGACACAGCCAATCTCAAGGATGCGCTTCTCGGCCGCTCGCATCGCTCCAAAGAGGGCAAGGCCCGCCTCAAGCTCGCAATCGACAAGACCCGCGCCATTCTTGGCGTGCCCGGCGACTATCTGATCGGCATTACGCCCGCCTCGGATACCGGCGCATTCGAGATGGCGATGTGGTCGCTGCTCGGGCAACGCGGCGTCGATGTGCTGGCGTGGGAGAGCTTCGGTCAGGGCTGGGTCTCCGACATTCTCAAGGAACTGAAGATCGAGGATGCCCGCCATATCGGCGCGGAATATGGGCATTTGCCCGACCTTACCGAAATCAATTTCGCCCGCGACGTGGTTTTCACCTGGAACGGCACGACCTCGGGCGTGCGCGTCCCGACCGGCGACTGGATCCCGGCCAACCGCGAAGGGTTGACCTTGTGTGACGCCACCTCGGCCGCATTCGCACAGAAGCTCGACTGGGAGAAGCTCGACGTTACGACCTTCTCCTGGCAGAAGGTGCTCGGCGGCGAAGCACAGCATGGCATGATCGTTCTGAGCCCACGCGCCGTTGAGCGTCTTCAAAGCTACACGCCGCCCTGGCCGATGCCGAAACTGTTCCGGCTGGTCACGAAGGGCAAGGTTGACATGGCGTTCTTCGAAGGCGCGACGATCAACACGCCCTCCATGCTGTGCGTCGAGGACTATCTGGATGCGCTTGGCTGGGTGGAAAGCATCGGCGGCTTGAACGCATTGTTCGAACGGGCCGATGGCAATGCGGCCGCAATCTCGGAGTGGGTCGAGCGAACTGAGTGGGTGGATTTTCTCGCCGACAAGCCCGCCATCCGATCCAACACCTCCGTCTGCCTCAAGATCGTCGATCCGGACGTGACCAGCGCTCCGGCGGAAACGCAGGCGGCGATTGCCAAGCAGATCGCATCGACGCTGGAAAAGCTCGGCGTGGCAATGGACATCGGCTCTTACCGCGACGCGCCTCCGGGCCTGCGGATATGGGCCGGAGCGACTGTTGAGAAAAGCGATATCGAAGCGCTCTTGCCTTGGCTGGACTGGGCGTATGACAACGTCAAGACGGAAACGCTGAAAGCCGCCTGAACCGTCCATGTTCCCACAACGTCTTTAAATGTTGCTCCCTCTGCCAATGGAAGAGGGGCGGGGTGAGGGTGATGTGCCCGAAATTGCATCTGGAAACCCTCATCCGCCACCACAAAACCCGATGCATGACATCTTCAGGAGTCACTCATGGCCCCCCGCGTCTTAATTGCCGACAAGCTGTCGGCCGCTGCCCAGAAAGTCTTCGAGGAGCGCGGCATTGAAACCGACGTAAAGGTCGGTCTCGACAAGGACGAACTCGCCGCCATCATCGACCAGTATGACGGACTGGCCGTGCGCTCGGCCACGAAAGTCACCGAAAAGGTGCTCGCTGGCGTCAACGAGAGGCTGAAGGTCATTGGCCGGGCCGGTATCGGCGTCGACAATATCGACGTGCCCGTTGCGACCGCCAAGGGCATCATCGTGATGAACACGCCCTTCGGCAATTCGATCACCACCGCCGAGCATGCCATCGCCATGCTGATGGCGCTTGCCCGGCAGATTCCCTCCGCCGACCGCTCCACGCAGGACGGCAAGTGGGAGAAGTCCAGATTCATGGGCGTCGAGGTGACGGGCAAGACGCTCGGCATCATCGGCTGCGGCAATATCGGCTCGATCGTCGCCAATCGCGCGCGCGGTCTTGCCATGAAGGTCGTCGCCTTCGATCCGTTCCTGACGCCGGAGCGGGCGGGGGATCTGGGCGTGGAGAAGGTCGAGCTGGACACGCTGTTCCGCCGCGCCGACTTCATTACTCTGCACACCCCGCTCACCGAGAAGACCAAATACATCATCAACACCGAAGCCTTCGAGAAGGTGAAGAAGGGCGTCCGCATCATCAATTGCGCGCGCGGCGGCCTGATCGACGAACCCGCGCTTGCCGAGGCAATCCAGTCCGGTCTCGTGGCGGGCGCGGCGCTTGACGTGTTCGAGATGGAGCCCGCGAACGAAAACCCGCTTTTCGGTCTGCCGAATGTGATCTGCACGCCGCATCTGGGCGCTGCCACCAGCGAGGCGCAGGAAAACGTCGCCGTTCAGGTGGCTGAGCAGATGGCGGATTATCTGCTTCACGGCGCGATCACGAATGCGATCAACTTCCCCTCGATTTCGGCGGAGGAAGCGCCGCGTCTGGCCCCTTTCGTCAAGCTGGCCGAACAACTCGGGTCGATGGCCGGTCAGCTCACCGAAACCGGCCTGATCCAGATCCGGCTTGAATATGCCGGTGAAATCGGCGATCTGAACACCACGGCGCTGACGGCCGCCGCGCTCAATGGCGTGCTGCGTCCGCTGCTTCAGGACGTCAACATGGTCAGCGCGCCGGTGATCGCCCGGGAGCGTGGCATCAGGATCGAGGAAGTGCGGCGCGGTCAGGAAGGCGCATACGAAACCTATATGCGGGTGACGCTCAAGACCGAGCGTCAGAGCCGATCCGTTGCGGGGACGGTGTTCTCCGATGGACGTCCGCGCCTTATCCAGATGCACGGGATCGACTTCGAGGCCGAGCTTACTCCCTGTATGCTGTATACGGAGAATGCCGACAAGCCCGGCTATATCGGCGCAATCGGGATGCTGCTCGGTGAGGCGGGCGTGAATATCGCCACATTCAATCTCGGCCGCGATTCCGTTGGCGGCAAGGCTATCGCGCTGATGGGCATTGACGAGACCATCGAGGGGCCGGTCATGGAAAAAGTCCGCGCGCTGCCGAATGTCATGCGGGCAAGCCTGCTGCGATTTTAGAGTGGGGCCGAAGGCTACGTCTCATTTCGTCATTTCCGCGAAGCGGGAATCGCATGGCGGCAAGCTACGTGTTTACCGGGCCCGCGTCTCACGGAGATGAAAACCGGAAAGGATCGCTGTCTCTGTCAGAAATAACGCCGATCCGGTGCGTGCGCGGCGTTGGGCGGACCTACGATCCGGCGTCACCGTCGCCGCCATCTGCCGGTCCGGCATTGTTCAACCCGGCAAGCCCGAGCACCTCTTCCGCAGCAATGGCCGGGAGCTTGCGGCCGGCCCGGACTTCCGCCTCGACTTTCGTGAGCCTTTCGCGCACGGCCTCATTGTCCTGCAGAAATCGCAGGAGCCGGTCCTCGATCAGCGACCGCATCCAGCTGACGGCCTGATCGCGCCGCTTTGAAGCAAACGCGCCGCTGGCCTGCAGAACGGCGCGGTGTTTTTCGACCGCTGCCCAGACATCGTCCAATCCCCGATTGTCCCGCGCCGAGATGGCGACGACGTCCGGCTGCCAATCGGCGTCCGGGGCGGTGAGGATATGGAGCGCGGCCTTGTAATCGGCGGCGGTGGATGTTGCCTGCGAGGCAAGATCGCCATCGGCCTTGTTTATGGCGATCATGTCGGCAAGTTCCAGCAGGCCCTTCTTGATGCCTTGCAACTCGTCGCCCGCTCCGGGCAGCAGCAGCACGAGGAAAAAGTCGACCATCCCGGCAACGGCGGCTTCGGATTGTCCCACGCCCACCGTCTCGACAATGACGACGTCGAATCCGGCGGCTTCGCAGAGCAGCATGGTCTCGCGGGTTGCGCGGGTGACGCCGCCGAGCGTCTTGCCGGAAGGGGAGGGGCGGATATAGGCGTTCGCATGGTGGGCAAGTCGTCCCATCCGTGTCTTGTCGCCGAGGATCGAACCGCCGCTGCGGCTGGAGCTGGGATCGACGGCGAGCACGGCGACCTTATGCCCGGCTTCGGCCAGGTTCAGACCGAACTGGTCGATGAAAGTGGATTTGCCGACACCTGGCAATCCGGTAATGCCGATGCGGTAAGCCTTACCCGTTCTGGCGTGGACGGCATTGAGCAGCCTGTCCGCCAGCGCGCGGTGTTCAGCTTTCCGGCTCTCGACCAGCGTGATCCCGCGTGCAAGCGCGGCCCGGTCGCCATCCATGATGCTCGCTGCAAGCTTGTCCGCGTCGATGGTGGGAGCGGCGGGCCTGATATGGCGATCTGCAAGCATGGGCGAAGCGGCTTGGCAAAAGGAAGTCAGCGTGCGGCCCACTCAAGGCCGCAACCACGCATCACAGCTTAGCACAATCAAATGACGCGATGCTTCGCCGTCACACCGCTGCCGCGCATCAAACGCGAGATCGGCATGCGCGAAAACATTATCAAGCGGTTGGCCGATGCCTTCCGCTTTCAATGCGCTGTGGTGTGAAGCAGGAACAACCGGCATTGGCTCAAATGCCGGGCGCGGCGAATTACTCCGCCGCCTGCCCTGACAGCATGTCGATCTTCGGCGCCGATGCAATCGGATCTTCCGAACGACGGGACTTGCCTTCGAAGAAGGCGCCCTGTTCGATCGCCAGCGACTGATGGAAGATGTCGCCTTCCACATGGGAGCTGGACTGCAGCGTCACGCGAACGCCGCGGATCGATCCCATTACCTGACCGCGGACCACGACGTCCTCGGCCACGATGCCGCCGGTGATCTGCGCCTTTTCGCCCACGATCAGCGAGGAACAGTGCACGTCGCCCTGGATCTGGCCGTCGACCTGGACCTCGCCCTTGGACAGGACGTTGCCGGTCACCGTCAGGTCTTCGCCGATGATCGACGGGGCCATGCGGTCGGAACCGCGATAGGCCGGCGTCGCCATGGCGGCTTTCGGAGCCGACGAGCCCGGAGGCGAAGAGGCGGGACTGGATAGCGGGCCAGAGCTGGCCTGACCGGGCCCCCCGACGGCCTTGCTTGTCGTCTTTGTAATCGGTTTTTGCGAGTCGAACGTACTCATATCGTTCTCTGGCTTCTCTGGCTTTTTACTGAACATCTGCACCTTCTCTATCATTCCGACGGGGCAGCGTCTCTCGTTCTATGCTGGCGTCTTATGCTTTTCAATGGCCTTTCTGGCCTTTGAGCGGCTGACGGACCCTTGAAGGAGAAGTGATTCGCAACTGTTGCCGAAAGTCCCCTTAACCCATCGTCTTCGCATGGATACAGGAAGATTACGGCTGCAGATTGCCGCGCCTGAAAATCTTGCCCCGTTTTTTGCATGTCCGGTGCGAAAGATTCGCATTTCTGCCTGGAGGGGACAAGAGAAATCGCAACATGCGGGACGGCTTGCGCGGATCCGGTGAATAGTCGTGGACGGCTGTGGCCTTGGCCTCACGGCATAGCGGCGGTCTCAAACGTGGTTTTCCCGTTTTGCGAAAAGCCCCGCGATAACAAGGAAATCCAGGCGGGCGTTCGTGCGCTTGCCAGGGAATGTCTCCTTAGAGGGCCTTCACCGCTTCGAGCACTTCATCCACATGTCCGGGCACTTTGACCTTGCGCCAGATGCGCGCAATCCGTCCGTTCTTGCCGATCAGAAAAGTGGACCGATCGACGCCCATATAGCTTCGGCCGTACATCTGCTTTTCCGCCCATACGCCGTAAGCCTCGATCGCCTGCCTTTCCTCATCCGCGAGCAGAATGATTTTCAGATCGTGCTTGTTGCGAAACTTGTCGTGCGACTTGACGCCGTCAGGCGAGATCCCGATCACTTCCGCACCCGCCTCGTGAAAGGCGTCGATCATTTCGCTGAAGCCGATGGCCTGTTTCGTGCAGCCGGACGTATCGTCCTTGGGGTAGAAATAAATCACCACCGGTTTGCCCTTGAATTGGCTCAGCTTGACGATTGAACCACCATCGCGGGGCAACTCGAAGCCCGGCGCTTTGTCACCTTCGTTCAACATTGATGAAAACAGCCTTCCTTTTGTCCATTTTTCACAGTCGAATGCCAGAAGGTCCATGGCGTTGTCTGGCGCCTGTATAACTGCAAAGTTTTAGCTGGTTTTTCCATGGATTGTCGTGCAGTGCTATTGACGGTTTGATCAGCAGCGGTGAATCGTTTCGCAAATCGAGGGAATTTCGCGATCTCAATGCGTTGTTTCTATTGCTCCAGACTGACCCGCTGTTCCGTATGCCGTGTCAGCTTTGCAGGTCCGGCGAGACGACGGCAGTGGCCGGGGTGATTGATGTCGAACCACGAAAGCCCTCTTGGAGCGAGATCCGATAAAATGGATACCATTTTCGGAAAAATCGAGCCTGAAGCAAACAGATGCCGTCAGGATCGGTTCGTCAAGAAATGATCCTGACCTGGCGGATGAACATAAGCGATCAAAGCGGACGATGAGAGGCGGCAGACCAACTCCCTATAAAAGGCCGGGCGTAGCCGGTTCTTCGCGCGCGCTCGTTGCGGTGGACAGGCGGGTTCCGGTTCCGCGGCCGGGCGAAGTTCGCCTGAAGGCCGTGCGGCTTCTGGGCAGGCTGTGTCTGCGCACGTTCATCGTTATTGCGGTTGTGGCCGCGGCCGGCTTCGCTGCGCTTCAGGCCCGCCTCTCCCATTCGCCGATTTCGATGTCTTTCCTCGTGCCGCCCATCGAGAATGCGGTCAATCGCAACCTGCCCGATCTTCATTTCGATATTGGCGATGCCGTGCTGCGCCGCTCGGCCGGCGGATGGGGAGTTGAATTCCGGCTTGCGAATGTGCGCTTGCTGGATGGCACGAACAGTCCGGTCGTTGAGTCTCCGTTCGCCTCCGCTAGCGTCAGTGCGCAGGCTCTTCTTTCCGGGAACTTTGCGGCAGGCCATATCGACCTGATCGGGCCGCGGCTCTATCTGCATTATTCCGACGAACGCGGCCTTGCGCTCTCCTTTACCGATCCGCAGGATTCCAAGGGTGACTTGGAATCTGGGAATCCGGCCTCTACGCAGTCGCCCGCCGTTTCCGCCGGGCGCGTGCAACAGGGAGCCCAGCAGGCTGATAGTGAGGAAGCGTCTCAGGGGGTGATCAGGGAGGCGCGCGGCCGCGCCGTCAGCCTGACCAAGGCCATGTCGGACGTGTTTTCCAAGATCCGCCGGGGGCAATCCGCTTATCTGACCAGCTTCGGCATCAAGGACGCTCTGGTTTATTTCGATCAGGGCGAGCAGATCGCGAGCTGGGCCGTTCCCGATGCAAGAATCGACATGCGGCATGACGGACAGGACAGCGCCGTTGAAGGCAACGTTACGGTGCAGTCGCCGAACGAGGCGTTCGCGCTTAAATTCCGTGCTCAGCAGAACCGTCGGACAGGCCAGCTCGATTTAAGTCTGCTTGTCGACGACATCATTCCCAGCGCCTTCAGCGGCGATTTTCCCAATCTGCGCCTTCCCTCCATATTGCACATGCCCGTTTCGCTTTCCGCGCAGATGACGCTCGGCGGCAATGGCGATATTCTCAGCGCCAACGTTCAGGCGGCGTTGAAGAAGGGCGAGTTTTTCGCGCCTTGGGAAAAAGTGTTTCCCGCTGTGATCGACCAGGGCTATCTGGAGGCTTCATATTCCCGTGAGCAGGGGCTGATCCAGCTCTCCGAAGCGGAAATCGGTTGGGGCGGAAGCCGTATCAAATTGAGCGGCCTGCTTCAGCGCCAGCGTGAAACCGGCATTTGGGCCTTTCTGTTCAGTACCGATGAAATCATGCTCGGGGCCGAGCAGTTCGGTTTGCCGGTGATTCCGCTGGACCGGATGGAGGCTCAGGGCCATTTCGATCCGGGGCGGGGAGCCGTTACGCTCGACCGGTTCTTCGTGCAGGCGGCGGATGCGCATATCGTGCTTGCCGGTTCGGTCGCACAGGGGAAAAAATCGCCGGCCATCCGTCTGTCCGGGCAGATCAGTCCCATGCCCATCGCATTCTTCAAGCTGATCTGGCCGAAATTCATCGCGCACGGCGCCTGGAACTGGATCGGCTATCGCGTTCCGTCGGGCCGCATCACGGACGGAACCGTGAATATCGACATTCCCGCCGATCTGCTGGCGGAGTTGCCGAGGGGCGCGAATCTTCCCAGTGAAGCCGTCGATTTCCGTCTCGCCCTGGAGGACATGACCGTCCACTATATCGAGGGCCTTCCGCCGATGAAGATCGCCAAGGCCGAGGCGCGCGTCGCCGGGCAGCGCTTCTTCCTGAACGCGCCCGAAGCGAAGGTGACAGCGCCCTCCGGCGAAATCGTCAGTTTCAGCGACGGGCAATTCATTGTCGGCGATCTGCGCCCCCAAACTCCCAATGGCGAGGTTCATTTCAAGAGCGATGCGAGCGCGAGTGCGGTGCTCAGCCTTCTGAACCATCCCAATCTTGGTTATGTCAGCGCGCTGAACATGCCGATCCCCGAGATCGGCGGGGAGGTCGAGAGCACATTCAGCATTGGCATGCCTCTCGTCAGAGATCTGAAGTTCGCCGCCATGAAGTTGAACGGGCGGTCGCAGATTGCCGGCATACAGGCGACCAATCTGCCCGGAGATGTCGAGATCAGCGGAGGCTCGGTCAATTTCAACGTCTCTGAAAAGGCTCTGGAAGCGCAAGGCGAGGTGCGGATGAACGGCATGCCGGTGCTGATCGGCTGGCAGCGCATATTCGACGCGCCATCGGAGCGGCAACCGCCTCTCAGGCTGCGGACCGTGATTGATGGGAAAATCCGCAAACAGTTGGGGCTGGATCTCGACCATCTCATTCAGGGCGCCGCGGGGGCCGAGTTGACGGTGGATTTCGGCGGAACGCCGTCACCCAAGCTGCACTTTGAATTCAATCTCGCCGAAACCGATCTCATCGTCGCCAGCCTCGGATGGCGTAAGCCGCCGGGTCGGCGCGCCGTGCTGAGTTTCGACCTCGTGCCGCTTGAAGGCGGCGCTATGGAGGTGCAGAACGTCAATCTTCGCGGAGATGAGTTGAATGTCCAGGGCGCGCTGCGGATCAATGAGCAGAAGCAGCCTGTGGCGTTCGATTTTCCTGTCGTCGATCTGAATCCGGAAACCAAACTTCAGATCAACGGACAACTTGGCGCGAAGAATATCTGGAAGGTTGGCGTCAAGGGCAGGTCCTACGATGGACGGCGCTTTTTCCGCTCCCTGTTTTCCGCCGGACAGCTTGTCGAGAACCAGCCGAATCTGCCGGAGAAAACGCCAGGGGTCGACATTACGGTCGATCTGGACACCGTCATCGGCTTCTTCGATACCGAACTGAAGAATGTGAATGTCACCGCGCAGCGCCGGAATAATGAGCTGAGCGCACTGGAGTTGCATGGACTTCTGAACGGCAACCGCCCGCTTGCGGCGCGCATTCAGTCCGGCAAGGGACAGGCGCGGCAGATCCTGGCGGAGGCAACCGATGCGGGCGCCGCTTTCCGGCTGGTCGGCTTCTATCCGTCCGCCCGTGGCGGCGAGCTTTCCCTTCGCGTGGATCTCGACGGGCAGGGGAGCACCCAGAAGTCGGGGCTGCTCTATGTCCGTAATTTCTCTGTCGCCAACGATCAGGTTGTCGAGGAGGTTCTGTCGGGACCGGGCCAGCAGGCTCGCGCTCAGGCCAGGCAGGCCCAGCAATCGGATCAGCTTCGGTTCGACCGGATGCGCGTGCCGTTTTCGGTCGGCCAGGGGCGCTTCATCCTGCACGACGCCGCGATCAATGGTCCGGTGCTAGGGGCAACGATGCGTGGAGCGATCGACTTCAAGCAGGAACGAATCAACGTTTCGGGAACCTATGTCCCGCTTTACGGCATCAATGGCGCGCTCGGCGCCTTCCCGATCATCGGCGAATTGCTTGTAAGCCGCTCCGGAGAGGGGCTGTTCGGCATCACCTTTGCAGTCAAGGGCCCCACCTCCAAGCCCGACGTCCTTGTCAACCCGATGTCCATGGTGGCCCCCGGTTTCCTGCGGCAACTCTTCGAGTTCGACCAGAACGAAACTGGCGCGGGGGCTCCGGGCCGCCCGGGTGACGGTCGCTCAAGCAGCCTGCCCCAGCCGCCGACACGGTAGGCTAACGCAACTGCGCTCATTCCTCTTGAGAATTTCATTCCCGCGAAGGGATGCGCCGATGCCGCGACTCGCCACGCGATGCGCTCATCGAATCGATGTTTGTCGATTTCGGCGTCACCGCTGACCGGGCAATTCCCTGTTACTTCATAGCATTACGCCCGATCGTCATGGCCAGCCAGGCCGCGCGTCGGCGCCCACGGCCCGAACTCGGCACTCTGCTGCAGCGTCTTCACCTTCCATCCGCAGCGGAACTGGGGGCCAATGCTCCTCTTGCCGCCCCACTGCCAGGTTCGCTTATTCATTGGCTGTGAAGAACTCCATGTAATCGGGCAAATTGGGCGATTACAGCCTAAACGAGCTCCGCTGTTGGTGGTACATCCTGTGCGTGCATTGGAAGGCCGCGGGCAACTGGAGAGACACTTGCGTCAAGCACTGAACATTATTGCCATCCTGGTGGCAATCGTGGTCGGCCATGGGTGTGGCGCACCCTTGAGCGAACGCGACGACACAACGGCGGCTCTCTCCGGGAGTGCGGCCTACTTTCTGTCTCCCGGCGACAAGTTGAAGATCAAGGTTTTCGATGAGCCCGACCTTAGCGGCGACTTTCAGATCGACGAACAGGGCAAGATCGCATTTCCGCTCGTCGGCGAGATCCAGGCGAGCGGATTAACGCTGGATCAGTTCCGGCAGAGCCTGATCCAGCAACTACAAAACGGCTACGTACGAACTCCCCGCATAACCGCAGATATCCTGAATTATCGACCTGTCAACATCATCGGTGAAGTAAAGAACGCAGGGCAGTACCAGTATCGTCCCGGTATTCTGCACAGGATGCAGCAGCCATCGCTGGCGGATACACCTATAGAGCCAATACAGATACGGTTTATGTCATTCGCGGACGGGATCGGAAGCCGATTACAGTGGATCTTGAGGATCGGAACTTTGAGATACTTCCAAGTGACACCGTCAAAATCCCTGAGAGATTTTTCTGATCATAGTTTTCAGCAAAAAAGATCATGAAAAAATATGGGAATTACATACTTGACTGAACAGCGTGTGCCATGCCACTTTTTTGGCTCAGCGCGCTTCTGAATTTACCTAATACGTAGAGTTTTTACGCGCGCACCATTATGGTGAACTCATGCGTGTGCAAGACATTATTAGCATTACAGTTGCATTTTTCTCGACCTTCTGAATCCGTAGGACACCATGATTCGGAGGTCATGGATGATGGGAGCATCGATCGAGACGACGCTGGAGCTTTGGGCTCAATCGCTGCGGGAGGTGAAGAGGCGCATACGGCCCCTGTTCACACAGGAGCGCGTGGCGGTTTCGGCGGAACAATTCCTCGATGGTCTGCTGGGGGACGAACAGCGCAAGACCGGCTGGATGCGCGCTGAAGCATCGGGCGATCCAGGTCCGTGGCGTCAGCAGGCGATCCTTGGACGGGGACGCTGGAATGCTGACGATCTGCGCGACATTGTCCGTGACTATGCTCTGGAAACGCTGGCTGATCCAGATGCGGTGTTGGTCATTGATGAGACCGGTTTCCTTAAACAGGGGAAGGCCTCTTGTGGCGTCGCCCGGCAATATACCGGGTCGGCGGGTAAGATCACGAATTGCCAAATTGGTGTGTTTGCCTGCTATGTCTCGCGCCACGGTCACGCTTTCATCGACAGGGCTCTATATCTACCCAAAACGTGGACGGACGATCCGGAGCGCATGGCGAAAGTCCACATCCCGGACGGGACACGCTTTGCCACCAAGCCAGCGATAGCACGCGCCATGATCGAGCGGGCGATCGCCGCAAAGGTCCCTTTCTCCTGGGTGGCAGCGGACAGCGTTTACGGTGTTGGCAGCGTCGAGACGGCCTTGCGGCGGGCCGGAAAGGGCTATGTGCTCGGTGTGAGTGCCACCCATTCCTTTTGCTCATGGGGCATGCCGCAGGCCAGTGCCGGAACCGCGAAAGACATTGCCGAAGGCTTGTCGGACACGGCCTGGCAGCGCCTGTCAGCGGGCGAGGGAACCAAGGGCGCACGGCTCTACGACTGGGCTTATCTCGAACTGGCCGACCTTGACGCCGGGGACTATGATGATGCCTTTACCGGGATCTGGACGCGCGGCCTCCTGATCCGGCGCAGCATTGCCGATGGCGATCTCGCCTTCTTCTCCACGTGGTGTCCGAAGGGCACACCGATCGAAACGCTGGTCAAGGTGGAAGGTCATCGCTGGGCGATCGAAGACAGCTTCGAGACCGCCAAGAACGAGTTTGGCCTCGACCACAACGAGACCCGTTCCTGGCATGGCTGGCATCGCCATGTCACACTCGTCATGCTTGCTTTCGTTATGATGGCCGTCATCCGCCATCATGCCAACGCCGCGCCGCCCCCAAAAACGATCCGCCACCGGATGATGCGGACTGCATCCCGCTGATCCGCTGGTCTATCCAGGAAATCCGCCGTATCGCAATACGCCTTGCCCGGCGGCGTATCCAACCTGCTCACATCATTGCATGGTCGATCTGGCGGCGGGCACATCAGGCAGCAGCCAGACGCGCACATTTGAAAATGAAAATGCAACTGTAATGTTAGGGCGTGTCGTCAGTT
>JBHJOB010000043.1:0-67212 GCA_050330195.1 Rhodomicrobiaceae bacterium
ATCCCGATAATCTGCTCCGTCGTAAATCGCTTCCGTGCCATTTCTCATTCCCCATCATTGGGTTGAAAATGGCCGGGATCTCTTAATTAAACTGGTATCGTTTCTGGGGAGCAGACCAGTGGTCGCGCCGTCATTCCCTATCTTGGTCAGCCTCATTGTGTACCACGCCGTCACACCGCCCTGGGGCGGATTGCTGAACCTCGGAAAGATTAATTCGCTCATCTGTCCTGCCCGCCACAAAGTCGGAAGCGACGGCTCCAGGACAAGAGCCCGGGCCATTCCGACAAGATCGACGGCGCCGCTGGCGACGGCGTCCTGGGCCTGTCCGAGCGTCTTGAACCCGCCTGTCGCCATCAGCGGCGTGGCCGTCAGATCCCGTGCACGCTTCGTGAAATCGACGAAATAGGGGCCGTTGCGGCCGCTGTCAGACACGGAAGAGGCCCCGGGGAAGTAGGTCCCGCCGCTGACATCAATCAGATCGATCCCAGTTCCGTTCAACGCCGCGACGACGGAAAGCGCATCGTCCTCGTCGAGACCGCCTTCCAGTTGGTCGGATGAATTGAGCTTCACGGCAACGACGAAATCCGGCCTGACAGCGGCGCGAACCGCTTCGACGACATCCAAGAGCAACCGCATCCTGGCCCCGATGGCGCCGCCATATTCATCCTCGCGCCGATTGAACAAGGGCGAGAGGAACTGGCTGAGCAAGAACCCATGCGCCGCATGAACCTGAACACCGCCGAAACCTGCTGCTTGGGCCAGCTGAGCTGTGCGTGCGAATTGGGAAGGTAGCTTTCGAATTTCGTCACGTGTCAGCGCGTCGCAGCGAAGGCTGGGCAGATCAAGCGCCGTTGGTCCTTTGGGGGTGCTGATGGGCGGATAGGCCAAAGCGCCGGCATGGCCGAGTTGAAGCCATAGCCCCGTACCGTTTTCACTGCCCGCCATGGCGAGCGCCCTGAATCGGTCGAGGTTGGCTGCTTCGTCAAGCACCAGGTTTCCCGGCTTCTCGGCGAAATTGCCGTTGCTCTGAACCTCGCCGATGATCGACGCTGCAACGTCACCTTTGGCCCAGCGTTGATACAGCTTGGTCTGGCGTTCGTCGGATGGCCGGTGCCATCGCCGAGCGAATCCGACATTGCCGATTTGATGATTCGATTCTTCAAAACGACGCCGCAGGGTAGGTCGAAAGGCTGAAACAGAACTGCTTGCCTATGATCGTTGTTTGCGGGGATCAAACTTTGCCTCATCATTTCGGCTTGTATCAGGTCAGTTCTCGGTCCCTGTCGGGTGATATGCCGATACGATTTCTGGTGTGAGGATCGCTGCGCTGTGAAGGAATGTCAAATTGGGGTCAGATCGGCCTGAGGCCTCCCCCCCGAATGTCGGCTCCTGGCTCGTTTCCGTCAATCGGGTGCCGGAGATTTCTGGGTGATTGATCCGTGATCAAAATCAAAAAAGCGAATGCATAGGGACGGCCCGCTGAGGCTTTCAATTGACCTGTTCTGCCCGTACCACGGCAAAGTTGCTCGTCGGAGAGTTCGCTCCGTTTCTCCCCGTCACGCATCCCTGCAGATGACCGCGAGAGTGCGGTGAAAGCGGGCGCGCCGTTGCAGGAGGGGGTCCCTGGCCGCAGTTGCTTGACGGCGCGCCTGAGCAGCAGTGCAGGTAGCCGACGATATGAGGCATGTCCGAGCCAGCATAACCGGGCATGGAAAGTGCTTCTTGACTGTCTTCCTCTCTCGACTTGTCCGCATTTGACACGTCCATGATATCGTTGCCGGGCAACTGAGCATTCAAGGGAGGAAACGAAGATGAAAAAATTTCTGCTTGGCATTGCAGTCCTTGCTTTCGTCGCCGAAGCGTCCGCCCAGGACCAGCGCCCCGAATATGGGCCGCCGATCAATACCGCGACCGCGAAGCAGATCGCGGCCGGCGTCATCGCCGAATGACAGAAGAATAGCTGGAACGTCGCCGTCGCCATCGTCGATAACCACGGCTTGCTTGTGTATTTCGAGCGCGAAAGAAGCACATCGGCAACGCCCCGCCCGATGCCCCTCACGCCGCCCGTGACAAGCGCTTTGCTTCTTCCGTCCGTCGTCAGCTCGACCATCCGTTGCCCCGGTATTGCGGCGTACCGCCTTCAAGGACCCGGCGAACCTCTTCGGTCGCCCCGATTGCAACATTACCACGCCGCAAGATCGCGCAGCACGGTAGGACTAGCCCGCCCAAACAGTCGGCCCAGTAAAGACGGACGCGATGCGCCTGCTATCAAGGCGATGATCTGCTGGAGACACGGACATGCACAGGATCGAGAGGCCGAAGTCGCTCACCGAACTGGTGTTCGAAACCATCAAGGCGGATATTGTCGGCGGCACGCTGCAAATGCGGGAGGTCCTCTCGGAGGCGCGCATCGCGAAACAGCTCGATGTCAGCCGGACGCCGGTGCGGGAGGCATTCGCGCGGCTGGAGTTGGAAGGCCTCGTCTAAACCGAACCGCAGCGGGGCACCTTCGTCTTCGCGCTGGAGCCGGAACAGCTCAGCGACATTTGCGACACGCAGGTCTGTCTGGAAACGGGCGCGCTGAAGGCTGCATTCAAGAAGGATCGCGAGGGAATCGTGGTCGCCCTCGGCACAGTCGTCGCCGACATGACGGACGCTCGCAAGGCGCGCGACGACCGCCGCTACCTCGCCCTCGACGCGCTTTACCACCAGCGTTTCTTCGACGTTTCCGGCAACCGGTTTCTAGACGACGCATACCAGACCATCGCCTCGAAGATGGCGGCCCTTCGCAACCGCCTCGGCGCTCACCCGGACCACATGACCAAGTCGTTCGTCGAGCACCAGCGCATAGTCGAATTGCTTGAGCAGGGGGAGATCGACGCGGCGCTCGACGTCCTCGTCGCCCATATCGGCCGCAAGGAGGGCTCCTACTGGAGCATATTGAGTACTCAATGAGCGCGCCAGTCTTCGCATTGCTCTGAACGGTCATTGCAACGTCAGAACAACGCCCGGCCTTTAGAGCCGGGCGCTGTCAATAATGTTCCGCACAGCTTGAGCGGCACATTTTGCTAGAAGTCGGAATCGTCTCCGTCGCCGAAGATCGAGTCAAAGAACCCGCCGCCGCTTTCTTCCGCAGCCGGTTCCGGTGCGGGGTCCGCAGGAGCCGGATCGGGCTGAGCTACGGCCGCATCGGCTGGCGGTGACCCGGGAGCCGCTTCCGCGGAGCTACCCCCAAACATTCCTCCAAGGGCACTGCCGAGCATCATGCCGCCAGCAACGCCCATCGCCGTTTGCGCGGCGCCGGCGAGAAAACCGCCGCCGCCTGCTTGCGGCTGCATCGGAGGCTGAGGACCGCCACCCGCCGGATTCGCCCGCTGTCCCGCAACGGGAACCATGCCCGGACGGCGCCCGGCGTCGGCAGATCGTCCGCCGCCGAAAAAGCCGCCGAGCATACCTCCTCCATTCGGCTGAGCCTGCTGGCTCGCGGCGGACTGCGCTTCCAGCTCATTGATCCGCTGCTGCGCCTGCTCAAGCGCATAATTCTGCATGACGATGGTCTGGGCCATCATGTAGGGCGCGCCAGGCTGGTCGCCGATCCGCTGCCTGATAAAGGCGTCGGCTTCGGTATCGCGCGGCCCGGCCTGTTTTTCGGCTTCCGAGAGCCTGGAAAACAGGCCTTCGATCGCTTGACGGTCTTGCTCATTCATCTGTCTGTAATCCTCTTGTTGTGTGGCAGTTATTCACGTTCGCCGGTAAAATTCAGCAGAAGCGTAAAGATGTTGATGAAGTTCAGATACAGCGAGAATGCGCCAAAGACGGCCATCTTCTGCAAGGATTCATGGCCCACGCTCTCGGCATATTCCTCCTTGATGCGCTGTGTGTCCCATGCCGTCAGACCGACAAAGACGAGTATGCCGATCACGGACACTGCGAATTGCAGGGCCGATGACTGCACGAAAAGATTGACGAGGCTGGCGATGATCACGCCGATCAGGCCCATGATCAGAAACGAACCGAACTTGGACAGGTCACGCTTCGTCGTATAGCCGTAAAGGCTCATCGTACCGAACATTGCGGCGGCGATGAAGAATGTTCGAGCGATGCTCGCTCCGGTGAAGACAAGGAAGACGGAGGCAAGGGACAGGCCCATGACGCCGCAAAATGCCCAGAACAACGTCTGTGCGCCTGAGGCCGATATTGTCTGCATGCGGAACGAAAAGAAAAGCACGAAGGCCAGCGGAGCCAGCATCACGACCCATTTGAGCGGGGTCGTAAAAATCGGCACGTAAAGGGCCGGCGTGTTGCCGACGACGAAGGCGACGAGCCCCGTGACGACGAGCCCGAGGCCCATGTAGTTGTAGACGCGCAGCATGTGCTGCCGCAGCCCCTCGTCATAGAGGACGGCGTCGGTATGGGCCGTGGCGGATTGCCAGCCCAGGCCGGAGTCGGGTGTGGTCATGTCAGTCTCCAGGATGTTGCAGGTTCAGTTCAGTAAAGGGGCGAGGCCAGTTTTTTTGCGGCCTCCTTCAACAGATTTCCGTCAGCCGCGCCGACGAGAGCATAGGCAGCGTCGCCGATCTGCCAGTAAACGGCGGTGATATCATCGCCGGAAGTCGCCCTGACAGGCGACACGTCGAAGCTGCCCGGCCGGACAGCAAACAGCGAGAGTGTGCCCAGCCCTTCCGCATCCACCGCCATTTCCAGCGCGGGACCGGTGGATGATGGAAAGATCTGGACGTCCAGCACCTTCCAGCTCACCGGGAGAGCGGGCATGCGGATCGAAATCGCGGCGCTGATCTCTTCCGCATCGTAATAGGGCTGAAGCGGTTGCGACTGCATCGAGGCGCGAAGCAGCGCTGTCTGGTGCGCGCGCCCGGCTTCATCGACATAGGCAGGCATGCTCGCCGATGCCGCGCCTGTCCAATTCCCCATTGCCAGAAATTCGACATGCGCCAGCCAGCCGATGGCGATCAGGACGATCGCGGCAGCAATCCGGCGAACCGTCACGAAAAGCGCATCCCGCGTCAAACCGCGCTCAAGACGGCGCGCGGCGTCGGCCGATTTGAGCGTCACGGCCGGCGTCATCTCGCCCGTGGCAAGACGCAGTTCGTCGCGGACCCGCAGATCGGCCATGATCCGGGCCGCCAGCTCCGGACTCCGGGCAAGGTGATCTTCTACCGCGATGCGCCGTTCAGGCGAGAGCTGATCGTCAATATAGGCGTGCAGGTCGGCCTCGCCGATGGGGTCACCTTGATGAGTCATCGGTCCCTCCCACGATCTTGAGCGGCGGCATTTGCGGTGCGGCCGGGCTTTCCACCGCAGCAGCAGGCGCGTCTTCCAGCGCCCGCAGAGTGGCGCGAGCCCGTCCCAGCCGAGACATCAGCGTTCCGACCGGTATGCCGAGCATGGTTGCAGCCTCCTGATAGGAAAGCCCCTCGATCGCAATCAGGTGAATCGCTGTTCGCTGATCTTCGGGCAGCGCCATGAAACGCTGTCGGAGCTGTGCGAGCCGGAGCTGATGGTCCTGGGGCGGCTCCTGATGAGCCTGTGCGGAGATGGCTGCTGCGAGGGCGAGGTGAGCCCGCTCGGTTTGCCGTCTGCGCTGTCCGTCGATATAACAATTGTGAACAATGGAAAGCAGCCACGGCTTCAGCGCCGCGTCCTTGCGGAATGTCGAACGCCGTTCATAGGCTCGCAGCAGCGCCTCCTGAACGAGCTCTTCCGTATCCTCCCGATTGCGCGTCAGGACGTGCCCATAGCGCATGAGCGCGGGCAACTCGGCCATGACGTCGAAGCGGGCGTTCCTGGATTTCATACCGAGTATACGAGTGCCGCGCCGATTTAATCCCGAAGCCACGAAATTTTTCCGCGACCGGCGTCAGCGGCGCTCATGCGACCTGCCGGCGAGGTCTCGTCGTCAACGGTCCTCGCCGCGCGCCGTCGTCAGGCGACCCGAAGTTGGATGTTTGGCCGCTTCCAGGATCAGGATCATTTCCCATCGAAACGATCCTTTATCGGATCTCGCTCTAATAGCCGCCGGTACTACCGCCTGACCCCGGCCCGCGATTCGAATCGGCCACTGGATTCGTTGCAATTGCCCTCCTGTCAGGCCTTGTCGCCGGGGCGGACAGATTGCGCGCCGTCTGCAGCTCAAGCGCGGTAAGCTGGCAATCCTTGTCCTTGTCGGCATGGACAAAAGCCGGATTGGGCCGCTCGACAAATTCGGCCTTGGTGATCTTGCCATCGCCATCGGCGTCAAAATAGTTGAACGGCGTCACCAGAAATGTCCGGTCGACCGCGCCCAGCGAGGCGTAATCGCTTTCGGAAAGCGCGCCAGCATTCGACTTGTCTGCCCGCGCGAACAGTTCGGCGGCCGCGGCGCGCCACTCATCGCAAGTCACCACGCCGTCCTGATTCTTGTCATAGCTGCCGATGCCGCCGAGAAAACTCTTCTCGGAAACCGAAAGCTGCGGTCCGCTCGATGCGCAGCCTGCGATCAGACCGGCGGTCAAGAGACAGATGGTGGATCGGATTGCCAGTGTGAACAAAGCTTAGCCTCCCCCTTGGCTTAATGCTCCTGCAAGGAAACCGCACAACAATCCGGACGGGCTCCGGAGGGTCCATAGCAGCGGGAAAAGGCATTTCTGGGACGGAAGCATTTGCCGGACGGCGCTCGTCTGGACGCTGTGCCCAATATCCGTGAGCAAAGCGTGCGAAGTGGCGCGCTGATCTGCTGTCGGATTCCTTATGACCAATGCGGATAGAGACATTATGTGCGTTGCACAATCTGTTCGCATGCGCAAAATAGGCTCATGGTCGCCAAGACGCTCTCAATTCTGGTCATTGATGAAAATCGTGCCCGCGCATCGATCATCGAATCGGGACTACGCGAGGAGGGGCACGAGGTCACGGTATTGACCGACGTCTCCGGTGTCGCCCGCCAGATCGCTGACGCCGATCCCGACGTTATCGTCATCAATCTGGGCAATCCCAACCGCGACATGCTGGAAAACATGTTCCAGCTGACCCGCGCGGTGAAGCGGCCGACCGCGATGTTCGTCGATAGCTCCGACAAGGCGGCCATCGAAGCCGCGATCGATGCGGGCGTCTCGGCCTACATCGTCGATGGGCTGCGCAAGGAGCGCGTCCGCCCGATCCTAGATATGGCCATAAGCCGCTTCAATGCATTTTCGCGAATGGAGCGCGAACTTGAGGAAGCCCGCAACGAGTTGCAGGGACGCAAGATCATCGACAAGGCCAAGGGCATTCTCATGCGGTCGAAAGGGTTGAGCGAAGAAGCTGCCTATCAGCTCTTGCGCAAGACGGCGATGAACCAGAACCGCAAAATCACGGAAATTGCGCAAAGTCTCGTGACCGCGGCGCAGTTGCTGGAGTCATGAGGAACCAAACAATGGCAGATCGCGGGTTACGAACGGTCGTCGCTGGCTTCCTGCCGCTGGTCGATGCCGCGTTGCTCATTGCGGCCAGGGAAAAAGGCTTTGCCGAAGCGGAGGGGATCGCACTCCAGCTCGTTCGCGAGACCTCGTGGGCCAATATCCGCGACCGGATGGCCGTCGGACATTTCCACTGCGCGCACATGCTCGCGCCAATGCCGATTGCAGCAAGGCTCGGGCTGAGCCCCATGCCGCTGGACATCATAGCTCCGATGGCGTTGGGTCTTGGCGGAAACGCGGTGACCGTCTCCAATGCGCTCCATGAGCAAATGAAAGCAGCCGGCGGTCTCTCCGGGATTGACGCCAGGGTGGCCGGAGCCGCGCTTGCCCAGGCAATCGCGGGGCGAAGCGGCCCGAGGCCGGTCTTTGCGGTCGTGCATCCGCATTCGGCGCATAATTACGACCTGCGCTATTGGCTTCATGCCAGTGGGGTCGATCCTGACCGTGATGTCGAGATCGTCATCCTTCCGCCGCCTTTCCTGCCGGATGCGCTCGCCAGCGGCCGTATTGACGGCTTTTGTGTGGGCGAGCCCTGGAACACCATTGCGGCACGGGACGGGCGGGGCGTCATCATCACCAGCAAATCCGCGATCTGGCGGTCGAGCCCGGAAAAGGTGCTCGGTGTCGAAGCGGCCTTTGCGGCAAGGGAACCGGCGCTTCTGGAGGCCCTGATACGCGCAATCTACCATGCCGCCGAGTGGTGTGCGAAGCCGGACAATCTGGACGAACTTGCGGAAATGCTTGCCCGGCCGGACTATATCGACCTGCCCCCGGAAGCTCTCTTGCCTGCTCTGTCGGGGCGCATCGCGCTCGGCAACGGGCAAATCGTCGTCGACCCGGATTTCTTCATACCCTTCGCGCGAGCCGCAACCTTTCCATGGAAAAGTCATGCGGCATGGTTCTTTTCGCAGATGGTGCGGTCGGGGCAGACCGTTTGGAGGCCGGAAGACGCCAGGAGTGCGATGGAGGTTTACCGGCCCGATCTCTGTCGCCGCGCGCTTTCGGGGCTGAAAGTCCCATTGCCGAGCGCAAGCTCGAAGGTGGAGGGGGCGCTCTCTGAAACGCGCCAGGTGAGCACGGTCGACGGAGAACTTTGGCTCGGTCCGGACGGCTTTTTCGACCGGCAGATTTTCGATCCCGACAAGCTGGAAGACTACGTTGCCCGCCAGCTCAAAGGTGAGACGCTTTAGCGACGTCCGCGTCTATTGCGGCGCACAAAAAACGTCCAACGCGCAAATGCTTTATGCACGAAGGCGACAGGCGGGCGCGCTTACCGAAAATTACCATTCTGCTTAACTGACTGAAATCCTTCCCTGAATTTGGTCACCTCTGAAACTGGCACGCTTTCTGCACTAGCGGATGGTGAGCTTGAGGGGCGGTGTCCGAAATTCATTGTCCTGAAAGCAAAGGAAATTGCGTCCAGCGCCGGGCGCTTCAGGCAAAGCCGCCGAACCAACCTTGTTCCCGATCACGGGTGCATTGCGGGTTTGGCGGCTTTTTTGTTTGTCCCGGCGCGACAGAGCCGGGCCGAGAAACAGGAGAGCAGACAATGCAGTTGTTCAGACTTACCCGCCGTACTTTACTCGCGGCAGGGGTTGCGCTCACCGCCGCCTCTGCCGTTCCCGGATCAGGTCAGGCCGAAATGCTGATCCCCGAAAAGGCGGAGCTGAAATTCGGCTTCATCAAACTGACCGACATGGCCCCGCTCGCCATCGCCAAGGAGCTGCACTATTTCGAGGATGAGGGGCTCTACGTCACGCTCGAAGCGCAGGCAAACTGGAAAGTGTTGCTCGACCGGACGATCACCGGCGAACTCGATGGCGCGCATATGCTCGCCGGTCAGCCCCTCGCCGCAACTATCGGCTTCGGCACCAAGGCGCATATCGTGACGCCCTTCTCGATGGACCTGAACGGCAACGGCATCACGGTTTCCAACGAGGTCTGGGAACTGATGAAGCCGCATCTGGAGATGCAGCCGGATGGCAAGCCGGTCCATCCGATCAAGGCGGATGCGCTGAAGCCCGTCATCGAGAAATTCCGCGCCGACGGCAAGACCTTTAATATGGGCATGGTCTTCCCGGTCTCGACGCATAATTATGAGTTGCGCTACTGGCTCGCCTCGGGCGGCATTCATCCAGGCTTCTATTCAAAGACGGACATCTCCGGCCAGATCCAGGCGGACGCGCTGCTTTCGGTGACACCGCCGCCACAGATGCCCGCGACGCTGGAAGCTGGCACCATTCATGGCTATTGCGTCGGCGAACCGTGGAACCAACAGGCGGTTTTCAAGGGAATAGGCGTTCCGGTCATCACCGATTACGAGATCTGGAAGAACAATCCCGAAAAAGTCTTTGGACTGACGAAAGAGTTCACGGAAAAATATCCGCAGACGACGCTCGCCATCGTCAAGGCGCTGACGCGCGCAGCGATCTGGCTCGACGAGAACGATAACGCCAATCGCGAGAAGGCGGTCGAGATCCTGGCCAAGTCCGAATATGTCGGCGCCGATGCCGAGGTTATCGCCAATTCCATGACCGGCACCTTCGAATATGAGAAGGGCGACAAGCGCGAGGTTCCCGACTTCAACGTGTTCTTCCGTTACAACGCGACCTATCCCTATTACTCCGACGCTATCTGGTATCTGACCCAGATGCGCCGCTGGGGCCAGATCACCGAGCACAAATCCGATGAGTGGTATCACGAGACGGCGAAGTCTGTGTACCTGCCGGACATCTATCTGAAGGCCGCGCGGATGCTGGTCGAGGAAGGCCACGCCACGGAAGCCGACTTCCCGTTCGACACGGACGGCTATCGCGATCCAACGCCTGCGGAGGATTTTATCGACGGCATCCCCTATGACGGTCGCCAGCCCAACGCCTATATCGACGCGCTCCCGATCGGGTTGAAATCCAGGCAGGTCATCGAAGGCAACCAGGTCGCCGGTGGCTAGGCAAAGGAGCCTGCGTTTATCGACCCCTCTCCCATGGGGAGAGGGTCGGGGTGAGGGGATATTGAGCAAGACACCGGACTCTGCATCCCCTCACCCGGCGCCGACGCGCCGACCTCTCCCCATGGGAGAGGGATAGAAAGAAGCAGACATCCCACACTCAAGGAATGTGATCATGGCGAATGTGACCGATGCGATGGCCGGTGAGGCCGCAGGCGCAAGACGCGAAAAGATCTTCTCCGCCATCAACAGGGCCAGCGGCTGGCTAAGCGCGCTCGGCTTCGGCTGGCTGGTTCCGCTGCTGAAACTGGCTGCTGGAGACAATCCGCGCGAACAGCTCTCCGAGTTGAAAAACGCGCTCTTCATCCCGCTGATCGGCATACTAAGCTTCATTCTCGCCTGGGCTGTTCTCGCGCCACAGGTGCAAACATCGCTGGGCTCGGTTCCGGGACCGGTCGAGGTCTGGGAGCAGGCCGGTAATCTTTGGCAGGATCATCTGCGCGAGCGCGAGAAACAGGTCGCATTCTATGAGCGGCTGGAAGAGCGCAACCAGAAGCTCATCGAGATGGGTCATGCCGACCGCGTTCAGCACCGCGACTATACCGGCAAGCCGACCTATATCGACCAGATCTATACCTCGCTCGTGACGGTAGCGCTCGGCTTTCTGATCGCAACTGCGATCGCCGTGCCGCTCGGCATCGCCTCCGGCCTGTCGCGAACCTTTAACGGCGCGATCAATCCGCTGATCCAGATCTTCAAACCGGTCTCGCCGCTCGCCTGGCTGCCGATCGTGACGATGATCGTCGCGGCCACCTACACCGATCCGGTGGACTGGTTGCCGAAATCGCTGCTCGTCTCCGCTGTGACCGTGACGCTCTGCTCGATGTGGCCAACGCTGATCAATACCGCGCTCGGTGTGGCTTCGGTCGACAAGGATCTGATGAATGTCGGCCGTGTGCTGCAACTGCCGACCCGCCAGACGATCACCAAGCTGGTCCTGCCCTCGGCGCTGCCGCTGATCTTCACGGGCCTGCGCCTGTCGCTCGGGGTCGGCTGGATGGTGCTGATCGCGGCGGAAATGCTGGCGCAGAATCCCGGCCTCGGCAAGTTCGTCTGGGACGAGTTCCAGAACGGCTCCTCGCAGTCATTCGGCAGGATCCTGGTCGCTGTCATCACCATCGGCCTGATCGGCTTCATGCTCGACCGGCTGATGTTTGCCCTGCAACGCGCCTTCACATTCTCGGCGAACCGTTAAGGAGGCGTCATGATGCCAATTCTTGAAATCAGCGGACTGTCGAAATATTACGGCGACGGAGCTGGCCGGGCGGATGTGCTGAAGGACATCCATCTGAAGGTCGAGGAAGGCGAATTCATCGCCATAGTCGGCTTCTCCGGCTCCGGCAAGACGACGCTTATCTCGGCGCTGGCCGGGCTGATCGAACCGGATGAAGGCGGCGTGATCTTCCGGGGCAAGGAAATTACGGGGCCGGGACCGGAGCGCGGTGTCGTGTTCCAGTCCTACTCGCTCATGCCGTGGCTGTCCGTCTACGGAAATGTCGAGCTTGCGGTGAACAGCGTGTTCAAGGCAAAGCGGAAGGCGGAGCGGCGTGCGATCATCGACAAATATATCGAAATGGTCGGCCTTGCCCATGCGCGCGACCGCAAACCGGCGGAGCTGTCCGGCGGCATGCGTCAGCGCGTGGCCGTCGCCAGGGCGCTCGCCATGCAGCCGGAAGTGCTCTTGCTGGACGAGCCGCTCTCCGCGCTGGACGCGCTGACGCGGGCCAAGCTTCAGGACGAGTTCGCCGCGATTTCGCAACAGGAGAAAAAGACCATCGTCCTGATCACCAACGATGTGGACGAGGCGATCCTGCTGGCCGACCGCGTAATCCCGCTCAAGCCGGGCCCGAATGCGACGCTCGGGCCGGAGTTCAACGTCAACCTGCCGCGCCCGCGCGACCGGGCTGAAATGAACCACGATGACGAGTTCATCCGCCTGCGCGCGGCGATCACGGAATATCTGATGGAGGTCGGGGCAGAGCGCGGTGCGGAGACGGAACGGGACATTGTCCTGCCGAACGTCATCCCGATCACGCAGAAGGTTGGCGGCAAGGATCGCCCCTTCTTTTCCTCATCCCGGCCGAAGAGCCGGGACCTACTCGCGGATCAGCAAGCGACGACGGTCGATGGGACTCCAGTAGGCCCCGGATCTTCGTCCGGGGCGAGGGGAATTGAGCAATTGCTGGAGGCATACGTCCGCGCAGCGGACTCTCCCCGCGAGGATCGCTTCCTCCATTTCAGCCAACTGACGAAAGTCTATCCGACGCCGAAAGGGCCGCTGACGGTGGTGGATGGCTTCGAGATGGAGATGAAGAACGGAGAGTTCGTCACGCTGATCGGCCATTCCGGCTGCGGCAAGTCCACCGTCCTCTCGATGGCGGCCGGGCTTAATCCGATCACGGACGGCGCGATCATCCTCGATGGGAAGCATATCACGCAGGCCGGGCCGGATCGCGCCGTCGTCTTTCAGGCGCCTTCGCTGATGCCGTGGCTGACGGCGTTCGAGAACGTCGCCCTCGGCGTGAATCGTGTCTACCCCGACGCCACGAAGCAGGAGCGCCGCGACGTCACCGAATACTACCTCTCCCGCGTTGGCCTCGCGGACTCCATGCACAAGCTCGCGGCGGATCTCTCCAACGGCATGAAGCAGCGCGTCGGCATCGCCCGCGCCTTTGCGCTTTCACCGAAACTGCTCCTGCTCGACGAGCCGTTCGGCATGCTCGACTCGCTCACGCGCTGGGAGCTGCAGGACGTGCTGATGGATGTCTGGAAGCGCACGCAGGTCACGGCGATCTGCGTCACGCATGACGTGGACGAGGCGATCCTGCTCGCCGACCGCGTGGTGATGATGTCGAACGGTCCGAACGCAAAGATCGGCAACATCATGGAGGTGGACCTGCCGCGCCCGCGCTCGCGCCGCGCTCTGCTTGCCCACCCCGATTACTACGCCTATCGCGAAGAACTGCTGGAGTTTCTCGAAGCCTATGAAGGCGGAGCAAACCCCACACCGGACCAGCTCAAATCCATCCAGGAAAAGCGCGCCGCCCGCATCGCGCGGCAGGAAAACACGCAACTCGTTGCTGCGGAGTAAGCCCATGACGAAGCAGAAACTTGTCATCATCGGAAACGGAATGGCGCCGGGGCGGATGCTGGAGCACCTGTTCGAAGCCGCCCCGGATGCCTATGACGTGACCATCTTCAACGCCGAGCCGCGCGTGAATTACGACCGCATCATGCTGTCACCCGTGCTTTCCGGCGAGAAGTCCTACGAAGAGATCATCATTCACGGTGATGGCTGGTACATCGACCACGGCGTGATGCTCTACAAGGGCCACAAGGTCGTGAAGATCGACCGCGGGGCGAAGACTGTAACGTCAGAGCACGGAGAAACGGTCCCGTACGACAAGCTGGTCATCGCGACCGGCTCCAACCCGTTCATCATCCCCGTCCCCGGCGCGGATCTGCCCGGCGTACTGACCTATCGCGACCTCGACGACGTTAACGCGATGATGCTCGCGGCGCAGTCGCGCGACAAGGCGGTGGTGATCGGCGGGGGGCTGCTGGGGCTCGAAGCGGCGGCGGGCCTGAAGGCGCGGGACATGGATGTGACCGTCGTGCATCTGATGCCGACACTGATGGAACGCCAGCTCGATCCGGCGGCGGGCTATCTGCTCCAGCGCGAACTGGAGGGGCGCGGCATCAAGGTGATGTGCAATGCCAACACCAAGGCGATCCACGGCAACGGCAAGGTGGAAGGCGTCGAACTGGCGGACGGAACGGTCATTCCGGCGACGCTCGTGATCATGGCGGTCGGCATCCGTCCGAATGCCGGGTTGGCGAAGGACGCCGGGCTGGAAGTCGGTCGCGGCATTCTCGTCGATGACGGAATGCGCACCAGCGATCCGGATATTTTCGCACTAGGCGAATGCGCGGAAGTGGGCGGGCAGGTTTACGGCCTCGTCGCACCGCTCTACGAGATGGCCCGCACGGCCGCCGCGCATCTCAGCGGCAATACGAGCGCGAAATTCGTCCATGCCGACACGCCGACCAAGCTGAAAGTCACCGGTGTCGATCTCTATTCGCTGGGCGATTTCGCGGAAGGTGACGACCGTGAGGAAATCGTTCTGCGCGACGCAACGGCGGGGATCTACAAGCGGCTGATCCTGAAGGACAACCGGATCATCGGCACGGTGCTCTATGGTGAGACCGCCGACGGCGCATGGTTCAACGACCTAAAAAAGAAGGGTACGGACATTTCCGAGATGCGCGACACGCTCATCTTCGGGCAGGCCTATCAGGGGGGCAGCCCGCTGGACCCTATGGCGGCCGTTGCAGCCTTGCCGGATGATGCAGAAATCTGCGGCTGCAACGGCATTTGCAAGGGCAAGATCACCGGCACGATCAAGGCCAAGGGACTGACGACGCTCGACGATGTGCGCGCCCACACCAAGGCGTCGTCCTCCTGCGGCACCTGCACTGGCCTCGTCGAGCAGCTCATGGCGCTGACGCTGGGTGACGCCTATAATCCGTCCGCCGTCAAACCAATGTGCGGCTGCATCGATCTGGGCCATGACGATGTCCGCCGTCTGATCAAGGCCAAGGAGCTGAAGTCGATCCCGCAGCTCATGCAGGAGCTGGAGTGGAAGACGTCCTGCGGTTGTGCGAAATGCCGCCCGGCGCTGAACTATTACATGGTCTGCGACTGGCCGGACGAATACGCCGACGATTATCAGTCGCGTTTCATCAATGAGCGCGTGCACGCCAACATCCAGAAGGACGGCACCTATTCCGTCGTGCCGCGCATGTGGGGCGGGCAGACTTCGGCGAAGGAACTGCGCGCCATCGCCGATGTGGTGGACAAGTTCGAGATCCCGACGGTGAAGGTCACGGGCGGCCAGCGTATCGACATGCTCGGCATACGGAAGGAAGACCTACCCGCGGTTTGGGCCAATCTCGGCAAGGCCGGGTTCGTATCGGGCCATGCCTACGCGAAGGGTTTGCGCACGGTGAAGACTTGCGTAGGCACCGACTGGTGCCGCTTTGGGACGCAGGATTCCACGGGGCTCGGCGTGCGGATCGAGAAATTCATGTGGGGATCGTGGACGCCCGCCAAGGTGAAGATGGCGGTCTCGGGTTGCCCGCGTAACTGCGCCGAGGCGACCTGCAAGGATGTCGGCGTGGTGTGCGTGGATTCGGGTTACGAGATCCATTTCGCAGGCGCAGCGGGGCTCGACATCAAGGGCACCGAGGTTCTGGGTTTGGTGAAGACGGAGGACGAGGCGCTTGAACATATCGTGGCGCTGACGCAGATGTATCGCGAGCAGGGCCACTATCTGGAGCGGATCTACAAGTGGGCGAAGCGCGTCGGTCTCGATGAAATCCGCAGGCAGATCATGGTTGATGCGGAGAAGCGCAAGGCATATTACGAACGCTTCGTGTTCAGCCAGACATTCGCGCAGATCGACCCGTGGTCGGAGCGTGTATCCGGTAAGGACAAGCACGAATTCCGGCCTATGGCGGATCTCAAACTGGAGGCAGTGTCGTGAATGTGATGACCGAACGCTGGATTGCCATTGGCGGGATCGAGGACATACCCCGCCGTGGTGCGCGCTGCGTGAAGAATGGCGACACGACGATCGCTATTTTCCGCACCGCAGAGGACAAGATCTTCGCATTGGAGGACAAGTGTCCGCATCGGAACGGGCCGCTTAGCCAAGGCATTGTGCATGATGGCTGCGTCACCTGTCCACTGCACAACTGGGTGATATCGCTGGATACGGGCGAAGCTCAAGGTGCGGATGAAGGCCGGACGATGAGCTATCCGGTGCGGCTCGACGGACAGACGGTATTACTGGGCCTCGCGCCGAGCAATGCGCTGGTGGAGTAGTTCGGTGGCGGAGTTTCAGCAGGCAGCGTCATGCTTTCTCCCCCCTCTCCCGTGGGGAGAGGGTTGGGGTGAGGGGGTAAAGTGCTCGGATTTGAACTCTGAACCCCTCACCCGACGCTGCGCGCCGCCCTCTCCCCATGGGAGAGGGCATGAGCGGGACATGCAGCTATGACGGTCGTGTCAGACGTCACAAAAACCACCTGCCCCTATTGCGGTGTTGGCTGCGGGGTGCTGGCCACTCGTCAAGCCGACGGCCCGGTGACCATTGCGGGCGATCCAGATCATCCGGCCAATTTCGGGCGGCTCTGCTCGAAAGGCTCCGCGCTCGGCGAGACGGTCGGGCTCGAGGACCGGCTGCTCCACCCGGAAATTCACGGACGCCGCGCGAACTGGGACGAGGCGCTCGATCTCGTCGCCGCGCGTTTCAGCGAAGCGATCCGCGAACACGGCCCCGACAGCGTCGCCTTCTATGTCTCCGGCCAGCTTCTGACCGAGGATTACTACGTCGCCAACAAGCTGATGAAGGGCTTCATCGGTTCGGCGAATATCGACACCAATTCGCGGCTTTGCATGGCGTCCTCGGTCGCCGGGCACCGCCGCGCCTTCGGAACGGATACTGTTCCGGGCATCTATGAAGATCTGGAACTTGCCGATCTCGTCGTTCTGGTCGGGTCGAACCTCGCATGGTGCCACCCCGTCCTCTATCAGCGCATTGCCGCCGCCAAGGAGCAGCACCCGCATATGCGTGTCGTGCTGATCGATCCGCGCCGGACGATGACCGCCGACATTGCCGACATGCATCTGGCCATCGCCCCGGACGGAGACGTGGCGCTGTTCTCCGGACTGCTCGCCTGGCTTGCGGAAAGGGGCATTCTGGACCGGGATTACATCAATCAGCACACGAATGGCATTGACGAGGCGCTTGAGACGTCCCGCCAGCTGACGATGGATGAAATTACCTGCCAGACCGGACTGGAGCGCGGCGAAATCGAAGCCTTCTACGCCCTTTTCGCCCGGACCGAAAAGACCGTCACCGTCTACAGCCAGGGCGTCAACCAGTCCTCCAGCGGCACCGACAAGGTCAACGCCATCATCAACTGCCATCTGGCGACGGGCCGGATCGGCAGGCCGGGCATGGGGCCGTTCTCGATTACCGGGCAGCCCAATGCGATGGGTGGGCGCGAGGTCGGCGGGCTGGCCAACATGCTCGCCGCGCATATGGATATCGAGAACGCTCACCACCGCGCGCTGGCGCAGCAATTCTGGAGCTCGCCGGTGATTGCGGACAAACCCGGTCTCAAGGCGGTCGACATGTTCAGGGCCGTTGCCGATGGCCGGATCAAGGCGCTCTGGATCATGGCGACCAATCCGGTGGATAGCCTGCCCGAGGCGGACGCGGTGCAGGACGCGCTGTGTGCCTGCCCCTTCGTTGTCGTCTCCGACGTGCTCGCCGAAACCGACACGATCCGCCACGCCCATATCAAACTGCCCTCCGCAGCCTGGGGCGAGAAGGACGGTACCGTCACCAATTCCGAGCGCCGCATCTCGCGCCAGCGCGCTTTCCTGCCGATGCCGGGCGAGGCGCGTGCCGACTGGTGGCAGATGGCTGAAGTCGGCAGGCGGATGGGCTATGCCGACGCCTTCGCTTATGAGAGCCCCGCGCAGATATTCAGCGAATATGCCGCGCAGACCGCGTTCATCAATCATGGCGCGCGCGATCTCGACATTGGCGCTTATGCCGGGATCGGCCCTGCGGAATATGACGCGCTGACGCCGTTTCAATGGCCGCAGCCGAAAGATGCTCAGCCTACGGAGACGCGCTTCTTCGCCAATGGCGGCTTCTTCACGCCCGATCGCCGCGCCCGCTTCGTGCCTGTCCACGCGCAAGGCCATGCCCGGAAAAGCGACGCCTATCCGCTGACGCTGAATACCGGACGCATCCGCGACCAGTGGCACACCATGACGCGCACCGGCAAGTCGCCGCGCCTCTCCGCACATATTGCAGAGCCGTTCGTGGAACTACATCCGAACGATGCCGCCAGCCTCGCCATTGCGGATGCCGACATAGTGCGCGTCGAAAGCCCGCACGGTGCGATTCTCGTCAGGGGACTGATTACCTCGCGACAGGCCGCCGGGTCGGTCTTCGTACCTATGCACTGGACTGACCAGTTTGCCTCAAGAGCGCGTGTGGATACGTTGGTCCCGTCTTTGACCGATCCACATTCGGGACAGCCCGCATCGAAAAATGCCGCTGTCAGGGCCGAACGCTTCGCAGCCGCATTTTACGGCTTTGCCGTCACTCATCGGAAACCGCGTGTGCCGGAGACCGCTTATTGGGCGATCGCCCGAAATGAAGGCGGCTGGAGTCTTGAGCTTGCCGGGGAGACTTCACCCGCCAATGCCGAGGACCTGGCCTGTCACATCTTCGGATTGGAGGATTGTTTGGCGAGCCAGCCGCTTGCCTATGTCGATGAAGAACGCGGCGATGCAAGGATCGCCTTCTTCAAAGGCTCCCGATTTGTCGGCGGCCTTTACCTTTCGAAAAACCCGATTGCCATTTCCCGCACATGGGTTTGCGAGCAATTGACCAACGATCATCCCCGGCCCCAGGACCGCTATCGTGTATTGGCCGGGCGTGCTGCTGCAAACATGCCGGAAAAGGGGCCCATCGTTTGCGCATGCTTCTCCGTCGGCCGCAATGAAATCGACGACGCCGTTCAGGCTGGATGCGGAACCGTTTCCGGGATTGGAAAATCAATTCGTGCGGGGATGAACTGCGGATCCTGCCGGGCAGAAATCCAGCAGATCATCAATGAGAGACGGTTGATCGCGGCGGAGTAGCGGCAGGTCGAGGATGGAACGCCGATCCCTGCAGCAGAACACGGAGCGGCGGCAACCTAACAAATCAAAAGCGGCTCGCACCGTTCCTGCTGAACCGGGCGGAGTGGATTTGAGATCAAATCCGACAACGGAGCATCATTCCGGATCAAGCAACCGGGGGCCCGGCCCCTCCTCGCTCAGGACATCCCAGGGATTGCGCAGTGGGCATGATTTGATCGACAGGCAGCCGCAGCCGATGCAGCCGTCGAGCTGATCCTTGAGCCGGGTCAGCCGCTCGATCCGTGCGTTGAGTTGCGCGCGCCATGTCGTCGAAAGTTCGTGCCAATCCTCTGCTGTCGGCGTTCTGTCATCCGGGAGTGCGCGCAACGCCTCGCGGATTTCCGCAAGCGGGATACCGACGCGCTGGGCAACCTTGATCACAGCGACGCGCCGGAGGATCGAACGCGGATAGCGGCGCTGATTGCCTTCGGTTCGCCAGCTCTGGATCAGCTTCTTCGACTCGTAAAAGTGAAGCGTCGAGACGGCGAGCCCGCTGCGCTCAGCCACCTCTCCCACCGTCAATGGACGTTTCAGATCGGCTGCAGATATTTTCGCCATGCCCTCTTGACCTCAACTAAGATTGAGGTCTTATAGACTCATGCTCGTGGATCAATCAACCCAGGAGCACAGCACGATGCAGGACAAAATCCGCCTCACCCTGATCTATGGCAGCGCCCGGCCCGGCCGCCGTTGCGATCATGTCGCCGACTGGACGGCCGCAGAAATCGCGCGTCACGGCGGCTTTGCGCTGGAGCGGCTCGACCCGGCCGATCCGGACATCGCCAAGGCAATCAATGACCATGATCGCGAAGCGGGGCCGGCGCTGAAGAGCCGTATCGGCGCAAGCGACGCCTATATCGTCGTGACGCCGGAATATAATCGGTCATTTCCCGCGCCTCTCAAGGCCGTGATCGACTCGGCCAGCGCCGAATGGCGCGCAAAGCCCGTGGCCTTCGTTTCCTATGGCGGCATCTCCGGCGGACTGCGCGCGGTGGAGCATCTCCGGGGCGTCTTCGCCGAGTTGCATGCGGTGGGCATTCGCGATGGCGTCAGCTTCGCCAATGTCTGGAACCAGTTCGATGAAAGCGGCAATCTTCGGGACGCGCAAGGCGCGCGGCAGGCGCTCGACAAGACGCTGATCCACCTTTCCTGGTGGGCGCGCACGTTGAACAATGGCCGGCAGGCCGAGGCTTACGGGGAGATCGCGGCATGAGGACGAACATTGAGAACGCGCATGGCGGAGCCGGGCCGCGGATCTTGGTGATCGGCCAGGCTCGGCCTGTACTGGAAACCGTCATGCAGGAGCTTCGCGCCCTTGACCTGACGGTTGAAGGGACGACGCAGCCGGATCAGGCCCCGGCCATGTTTGACGCGGCGAATTTCGATCTGGTTGCGATCGGCGGCGGCGTTTCCAGTGACGTCCGCGCAGCGCTCAAGGAAGCCTTCGCCCGACAAGACCCGTCAGTCCGCCTGCTCGACACCTATGCGCCGGTTGCTGTCAGTCAGATCATGGGTGCACTGAACAAGGCGGATTCGTCAAGGCGCGTCGATCTCGACGCCTATTTCGCGCGCATAGGCTATGACGGTCCGAGGGAGCCCACTCTGGATACGCTGCGCGCCCTGCATGAGCTTCATCCCGATGCCATCGCCTTCGAAGCGATCGATGTTCTCCTTGATCGGGATATCGACATCTCGCCGGAGGCCATCGATGCAAAGCTGATCCGTGCGCGGCGCGGAGGCTATTGCTTCGAACAGAACAGCCTGTTCAAGCATGTGCTCGAAGAGATCGGGTTCAAGGTAGACGGCCTGTCCGCCCGCGTCAGATGGAATGCGCCCGCCGGTGCGCCGATAAGCCCACGCACGCATATGGCGCTCAAGGTCACGATAGACGGCGCTCCCTGGCTCGCCGATGTCGGCTTCGGCGGATGCGTGATGACGACGCCGCTGCTCATGGATGTGGCGGAGCCGCAGGCGACACAGCATGAAAGCTTCCGCATCTTTCCCTTCGGTCCCTCCCTGCTTGTTCAGGCGTGCCGGGGCGATGCGTGGCTACCGCTTTATGAACTGTCGCGGGAGACGCATTATGAAGCGGATTACGAACTGGCGAACTGGTTCACCGCGAAACATCCGAACTCACCTTTCCGGCACAGGCTCATTGCGGCCAGAACGACGCCGGATGCAAGATACGGCCTGCTCGACAACAGGCTGTCGGTCAGGCGCCCGGATGGCGGCACGGAACGACAGACGCTGCGCGCCGACGACATCGAACGGATGCTGACGGATGTGTTTCGTCTTCCCGTCGCTGCGGACTGGCGTCCCGTGATCGACCGGGCCGCAGCGGCGCCTGCATGAGCGTATGACCAGGCGCAGCGCTCAACGCGGAGGCGGCAGCCAGCGGCGAATGATGCCGCCATAGGTTCCGGGGCCCGGCTGTAACGGTTTCCTGTCACGGAGGCCCAATACAGCCGTCCACGGACGATGGATCTTGCGATAGTGTCTTCGGCTGGCGTCTCTTTCACTGTCATAGCGGTCATCGATCCATCGATCACCGTCGTCGTGAAAGCTCCTGAGCAGATAACGGGTACCGTCGCGGACCTGCATGTCATTTCCGGCTGTGCAGCCGTACTGGCGAAGCGAGTCCACGAACGACGCAAGCAGGTCGAAATCGCCTGACTGCATCACCGGATAAAAGTTCTCGCGGTGAAAGCGGTAGAGGGCGCGCGAATCCTCTACATATAGTGGGAATCGATGTACGCTGGTCGGGATGTGAGCAATATGGACGGCAAGGTCGGCGATTGTTCTGAACCGCTCATTTCGTGCTCCCTCCGCAAACTGGTCCGCCCCGGCTAGCCTGTAGGCCTGAAAATATTTCCAGGCAGCTGGAGCGAATGCGCGCGCTTCAGCAGGCAGTTCGATGTCCGGCAATAGCTGGGCTTCGGTCAACCATATGGCCCAGAGCGTAAGGTTGAAGAGGTTTTCGAGTTGCTCCGACGTTTCAACGGTCCCCGAACCTCCGGACGCGGACGCCGCTTCGTCCGCCAATGCCTGTTGCATGACATTGCCGGTCGCAGCCGCGAGAGAGCCGCAGGCGCGATAAGCGTCATTGGCCCGCTTGGTGATGATTTCAGTGTCACGGTCGCCTGCGGGATGCAATCTGTGTGCAAAGATTGCCAGCGGCAACAGATCCGGAAAGTCCGCACATTGCACAGTCAGCGCATCATTCTCCAGATGGTCCTCGATCAGCGTCGTCAGATTTTCGAGCGCCGCGTCGCGGACTCTGGCATCGAATGCGGGCTCGTTCGCACTTGCGTAGGTGACCTGGATCAGGGCTTCGATCGAATCATCCCAGAGGCTCCGAACGGCTGCGGGATGACGCTCGAAATAGTCGATCATCTCCTCGACCGCTCTCCTCTTGGCATGTTCCGCGTCCTCCGCTTCCGCCTGCGACCAAGGCGCGGGATTGAGCGTCTGGCGCAGCTCGGCCGGCGGCTGCCAACTCTCCGGCATCCGGGCAGAATCAAGCACGCAGAGCGGACCGTCCTGCACTTCGCCGAGGACCGCCGAACTCAGTCCGAGCGAGAGCGCCACGAATAACACCAGACTTCTCACGATGCCCACTCTCCTTTTCCAGTTCCGGCCAGATGCTGAACCGGCCTACTGCATCAGGATCATTTCCTGACGAAACGATCCTGATCCGCATCTGTTCGTTTCAAGCTCGATCTTTTCCGAAAAGCTTGTCCCCGCGAAGGCGGGGATGGCGTCCATTTTATCGGATTTCGCTCTAGCGAAGTCGCTCCTCGACCTCATCTTCCAGAACATCCATCACGTCGTCCAGTTCGGCATCCGCATTGGCGAAGATGATGAAACCGATCCTTTCCACCGGGTCGAACAACAACTGGGTCGAGCATCCCGGATCGCCGCCATCATGGCCCCAATAATCGTCCTCGCGGGACCATGCCAAACCCTGCTTCCGTCCGGAGAGCATTTCCCGGACCGTTTCCGGCTTGAGCAATTCCGTATCCTCGAACCGCCCGCCATTCATCATCGCGATCATGAAATTGGCAAGCTGGTTGACGCTGGTCCGAAGCATGCCGTCCGCAAGCGTCGGGTAGCTGTAAAGTGCGTGTTCGTTGAAGCCCGCTTGAGGCGACACACCAACAGGCAGCAGGTTGCCGTCGCCATCGCCCGAGCATAGATACCGTTTGGGTCTCTTTGAATGGGTGTAACAGCGAGCCTGCCTCTCCTCGTCAAGCTTCGCAATATAGAAAGAGGTCTCATGCATCTTCAGAGGCCTGAAGATATTCTCCTGCAGATAGTCTTCAAGGGACTGATCCGAAATCCGCTCGACCAGATAGCCGAGCAGGGCGAAACCGGCATTGGAATAGCTGTTCTTCTCGCCGGGGGCGTCCTTGCGGAAATTGCTCGGGCGCCAGAGCGCGCCGCCCGGCGTGAAATATGCGGTCACGACCTCTTCGAGCGACTTTTCGGGATCGCCGGCGGTGTAGAGTCCGTAGATGCAATCGTCGTCGTCGATGGAGGATGTGTGAGTGAGCAGATGTCTGAAACTTATCGGCCGCCCCGGATGCCTCGGATTGCGAAGGGAAAAGGGCAGGAAGGCATTCACGTCGTCATCAAGTGCAAACAGGCCCCGGTCGCGCAGTTGCATGATCGCGGTCGCCGTGATCGTCTTTGTAATGGAGGCGATCTGGAACAGCGTCCGGTCCGGGGTAAACGGAATATTCTTCGTCCGGTTGGCGAGCCCATATCCATTCGACCAGACGATCCTGTCCTCGTGGACTATGCAGGCGGCAAGCCCCGGCACCTTGTTCTTCTCCATCCAGCGCTCGACCTGCTTGTCGATGGAGCGCTCGGAACCGAATATCCAGTTCAATGGCATCGCTGCGGAACCTTTCCTCAGAATTTTTTCGTACACGGACTAGTGAACGCCGGCTTCAAATGCGCGACTGCCGGAAGGCCCGCGCCCCCGGCAGTCGCAATCAGGCCTAGGGCTTGCCAAGCCGGTCCCGTTGCTCATGCAATTCTGAACCGGCCTGGCGCAGTCCCGCCTTTCTGCCTCCCCTGAAAGGATCAGCCATCGGCAGCCTATTGGGCAGCGCACTGATTTTCAAGATTGAGAAAGGCGCCGCCAAGTCTCTGCCCCTCCTCCGAGGCGGGATCGATCGTTTCGTCAAGATCAAACGCCAGCCGGGCGTCATTATTCAGACCGGCGAGAAAGGCGCTGAAATTCTTCGCGGCCGCTTCTGCCGCCGCCGTGTCGCCTTCCTTTACGGCGTCCTCCTCATCGAGGACGTCGCAATAAGCCGCCACCTTCTCCTTGTCCTTGGTCAGTTCATTGACAGCCGTGATCGCAGTATCGATATTTTCCGGCGTCGGTGCTGCCGCCGGCGCCGGCGCCTGTGCATCGTTTCCGGTTTGCTGAGCAAAGGACGGTGTCGCCAGGAAGGCGAAGATGCCTGCAACTGCAAAGAGTTTCTTCATATCTCCCTCTCTACTCATCTTGTGCCTTGACAGGAATTCAAACTCTCTTGAGCGAAGCACCCAAGATCATCAGAATATACGTAAAAGCACAAAGCATGAAGCAGACTGGAAAGTTTCATTTGATCGCAACCAGGGAGTTTAATGGGCGCTCGAGAGATATTTTTGCTACATGAATCACCAGACCTCTGGAGTTGGAGATTGCCATTACAGCAAGCCTCAACCGGCGTTCCTGATCATGAGAGCCGCACAATCATCGCCTTCACCGATCAGGTGAGCCGTGAACCGCTCCGGCCCACCGTGATCCGCGGGCGCTTCGACAAGGCGCAACTCCGCCCCCAACTCGAACTGGAACGCATCGAGACCGAAGGGCAACCCCTCCCCGATCGATTTCAATGCGGCTTCCTTCAGGCTCCAGAGCTGGTAGAATTTCCAGGCGCGCGACCGTTCGTCCGCCGCCTCGACGGCTATGGCTTCATTTCGCGAAAAGTAGCGCTGCGCAAGGTCCGCAGCCTCAATCGGTCTTGCCGGATCTTCAATATCGACGCCGATCCGGCTTGTCCGGGCCCAGGCCCCGAGGAAACCGAGCCTGCACGCGGAAAAGCTGAACCACAAATCTGGCAGGTCCGGGAGGTAGGGGCGTCCTTTTTCTGTTTCCTTGAAATCGAACTGCGATAAAGGCTGCGAAGCTCCGAGCGCGGAAGCGGCGCAGTAGCGGCGAAATGCGCGCCTCTGGATGAACCCGGCCCGGCTCGCCTCGGTGAGAAATCGACCGGCGCGTTCCAATTCGCCATCCGACAGGACCGACGCACAGCGAGACGTGACCTCCCCATCGGACGAAGCCGGCGCATACAGCACCGACACCTCGTGGCGCACCGGTGCCGGCGTCCGGTCGCGAACGCTGGCCGAGAACAGATCCTTCACCCGACTGTCATCGTGTCGATTCATCGGAAACTGCAAATGCCGTTATCGGAGCCTTGTCCTCAACCGATTCACGCTTGCTCGCACTGCAGAACGTCGCGGCGTTATCCGTCAAGACCTGCGGCCGGGGTTCCGACATGCTGCGCGCCGGCTCGGCGGGGCTGCCTTCATAGACTCCCGTGGGGATGTGCATCTCCTTGAGCACCATGGACACGGGCAGCAGTGTCGTGTTCCGCTCGATCACCGCGCCACCCATCACTGTGGCGCCGAACGTAACGGTGCAACCGTCGCGGATGTGCGCCCGCTTCACTTTCAGGGTCATCTTCTCGAAAGTGTGGAACTGCAGAAAGCCGTTGATCATGCAGTCATCGCCAAAGTCGACGGCGTTCCAGTCGGAGCCTTGCAGCGGCTCCGTCAGGATGGTCCGGCGTCCCACCCGGCAGCCCATCATGCGCAGAATGGGATTGGCGAGAACCGTCCCGGAAAACAGCTTGAGCGGTCCCTGGCACCAGATGAAGAAGCAATCCTGGGCGAAGAAATAGGTGAAATGCCGCCAGGACCAGAAAGGCGCCGAATGATTGGCCCCCCACTCATTGCCGACGAGAACCCGCTTCACAGTGGCGGAGAGAACGATCAGACAGCCTTCCGTGAGCAAAAGCGCAAGGGCTGCCCAGGCAATCGCGTTGCCGCCGAGCCGCATCAGGCAAACGAACAGGATGGTGAAGATCAGGCCCTCGGCGATGCGCAGCAAGCCGATGCTGAAGAAGTCGTTCAGCAGGATCCGCCCCAGGAAAAGGGGAAAGCTCGGAAGCCGGTGCGTCTCGTTTCCAGCCTCGAAAGACGCGCTGGCAAATTTCACGGCCGGATTTCCGGCGACCGTAACCGGCTCGTCGTGGCGCGTGCGCATCTGGCGGCGGAATTCGATATCATTGCCCGGCGTTGAAACGCCCAGCAGGAAATTGGCGGGGAAATGCCCGTGTTCCGCCACGCAATTGTTCCCGCTGAAGAAATTTCGCGGCATATCGAGAGGACGCAGCTTGACGTGCTCGGCCCCGTAATCGAGCATGTTGGTGAAGCTGCCGTTCGACCAGAACACCTGCGAGTCGGCGGTCGCAAGATCCGGGACGAGATTGAACATCACGTCGCACTCGGAGCCGCCCACGCGCGGAAAACGCAGGCCGGCAAGCGCCCGCAGATATTGCCCGGTGATCGTCCAGGTCCATGCGCTCTGGATGCCGTTCATCATTTTCATCCGGTACATCAAGAGCGCGCATCTGAGGCCGCGGGAGGGGTAGAGGCCGGGCGATGTCGCCGTCCAGCGGATGAAGAGGCAGCCGAGGATCGAGGTCGTGACGATGGTGAGCCAGGCCGTGATGAAGGCATAGGCCGCCAGGTGCCAGACGATCTCGTAAAGGGGCGTTATCGCGAAATAGTTTTCGGGAATTTCGGTATTGCCGGTGGACACATAGGCGGTGAATTCGGCGCCGGAAAGTTCGGCTTCACCGGCTGGTATGAATCCGCGGGCGAGCCACAGGATCGCCGCGGTCGGCACGATCGTCAGGAAGAAGTTGACGACAATCTGCATGCCGATATTGGCCGTCTCCAGAAGCCAGACGGGAGCGCTGTACCGGCTGGCTTCTGCCGTCCGCTTCAGTTCCGTATAGCCGCCGGCAAGGCGCGCCGGAGCCCCCTCCCACATCTCGTCCGGCCCGACATCGCTCAGGATCGGAGTAAAGGGCGTGATCCAGCTGCCGCTGCCGACCGTCACATCCGGCGCGATTGCAGACCGCATGCCGATCTTGCTGCCGCTTTCCAGATGAATCGGGCCGACATGCAGGAACTGTCCGGACCACCGCGTCGTGTGGATATAGGCGCCGGTCTGAATGGCGACGTCATCCTCGATCGAGAGCAGATCCAGCGGACCGGACAGGTCCACGTCATGCGCGCACTGAAGATTGCTGCCGATTTTCGCACCGAGCTGGCGCAGAGTGAACGCCATGAGCGGCGCGCTGCGATACATTGCCCCCAAAGACATGAGCACCGTGCCTTCGAGCCGGCTGATGCACCAGATGCGCAGATGCATCTTGCTCCACTTGGGATAGACGCCCGGCGTCACATTGTTCCTGTACATGTGGCCGCCCAGCATGAATTTGACGGCCAGCGCCCAGAAGAGCAGTGCGAAAGGTGCGACGAGGCCCAGGACGTAGAGCCCGAAGCCCACAACGATAAACGCCAACAGATTGGCGGACGTGAAGAAGGAGCCGATTTCGACGAAACCGAACAGGCCAAGGAACGTCAACAGCGCAGGGGAATACAGGAAGAAGGCGAAGAGCGCCTGCAGCGCCGTGAAAGATCCCACGGACAGCACTTCCGCGGCGTCCTCGTCGCGCCTGACAGTCCTTGCGCGGGATGCCGGGCGCGGCGCCGGGGTCACGCTGGCCTCCTGAAGCTGGCGCGGACGGCTGGCGATTTTCCGGACCGTGTTGCTGTCGCTGAGAAGCGAGCGCACTGTCACCGGCCATCCGGCGGCCTGCAGGCGCTGCGTGAGACGCGCAATGACAATCGAATGCCCGCCCGCGTCGGCAAAACTGTCGTCCGGGCCGACATGGGCGCCGATAATGTCCCGGCAGATCGCGAGCACTTCCTCGCCGCCCGGATCGAGATCGTCTTTGGCCTCAGGCAGCCTGATCTGTCCGTTCACGGTGTTGTGCTGCCCATTGAGCAGGGCCCGGCCGGCGCCTGTCCGTTCAGGCCCGGGGCTTGTCAGCAGATGCGTCAGATCGGGCAGGCGTTTCCGGTCGATTTTTCCCGAAACCGGCTTCATGACGAATTGTTCAACCAGAAAGATGCTTGTCGGTACGGACGGCTCCGGCAGTCGCGCGGCGAGTTCCGCCTTGACGCGGGCGGCCCATTCAGCCGGCGCAGGCGCGACCTCCGAAATCTCTCCCTCGGCGATGGAAGGCGCGCAGACGAAGGCGACCAGGGTTTCCTTCTGGTAATCGAGCACCGCCGCATCGATCTCGCCGAACTGGTTCTGGAGAATGTCCTCGACGGCCTGCGCCTCGACGCGGTGCCCGCGCACCTTGAGTTGCGCATCGATGCGGCCAAGGAAATGCACGCGCCGGGACTTGATGTCGATCATGCACTTGTCGCCGGTGCGGTAGAGGCGGCCGAACTGCGGATGATCGATGAACCGTGCCGCGGTCTGCTCCGGCAGGTTCCGGTAGCCGCGCGCCACATGGACGCCGCCGATGCAAAGCTCGCCAACCTCTCCATGCGGCAGCGGCGTGAGTTGATCGACCTCGAGAATGACGTAGGTCACATTGGCGAACGGAGACCCGATTGTGATGGGCTCGCCCGGCCTCAGACTCTGACGGCTCGTATCGGTGCTCGCTTCGGTGGGGCCATATGTGTTGATGATCTGACGCCTGCCGCGTGTCCACGGCTCGACGAGCGCGTTCGGGAAGGCCTCGCCGGCCGGCACGATGTAGCGGCAGATCGGATAGGGCAGATCCGTTTCCGGGGTCGGCGTCAGCGTCGTGAGCAGGACCGGCGGGCAGAACAGGACCGTGACTTCCGCCTCCCGCAGAACAGGAAGGAGATCGGGGCCGGAGCGGACCTGATCTTTCGTCAGCATGACCACGCTGCAGCCCGACACCCAGGCGCTGTACATCTCCGAGATGCTGCCGTCATAGCCGAGCGAGGAGGTCAGCGAGGTCGCGTCCATGCCCGGAACGAGATCAAAATAATCGGCATAGCTCAGAGCCAGATTCACATAGCCCGCGTGAGGACATTCCACGCCCTTGGGCATGCCTGTCGTCCCGCTGGTGTAGAAGATGGTCGCCAGACGCTGTTCGGGATCGTCCAGCCAGCGCGGCAGCTTCCGGCGCGGAAGCTTCTCCGGCAGGTTCAGGAGATCGAGCGTGGGCAGATCGCGGAACGCCTCCTGCCCGCGCGTGAGGATCAGCGCTGGCCGGGCGTCATCGAGCATGTGGGTGATGAGCGCGTCCGGCAGCGTTGTGTCCAGAAACATCAGCGTGCCGCCGGCCTTGAGAATGCCGAGATGCGCCGCCACGATCTGCGCGTTGTCCTGCGACATGGCCACGGCCACGACCTGATCCGGCCCATCCAGATAAGGCGCGATTGCCGCCGCGACTTTTTCAGCCTCGGCATCGAGTTCGGCGAAGGTCAGCGACTCGCCCGTATGGGGGATCTGCAGGGCCGTGTGATGCGGGAACTTTCTGGCGGACCGGCTGAACACCTCGTCAAGCCACCGGATGCCTTTCTGATGCGGGACATTCACGAGATGCCGCTCGCCGAAAACGTCCGTCAGGCTGTACGGGCAGGTGTCCTCCCGACCGTGGAGAACCTTCTCCGACGCCCAGAGATACCGTCTCCAGGCAATGAAGATCAGCGCCAGGCAAATCGCGACCGTGATCAGTATGACAATGGCAATCACAACTTTTCCTCACATGCCCGTGACGTCAGCTCGACGCCACCCGCTCTCGGGACGCCGGTTCCCAAATGCAAAAATTCCGAATCTGAATAGGCCGGACACCGCGGCTGGATCAGGATCAGTTCCTAACGAAACGATCCCGATCTGTATTTGCTCGTATCAAGCTCGATTTTCCCGAAAAAATGGCATCCATTTAATCGAATCTCGCTCTAATCGAAATAGCGCTCCATCTTGCCGCGGCGGCGCGTATCCAGCGTGATGCAATGGAACCCGCCCCCCATCATCCTGGAATGCCGCAGCTTGATCGGAACGACATCGAGCCCGTGCTTCTCCAGAAGTCTGATGAGTTGCGTCTGGTCCTTGTCGACCACGACCATGTCCGGACTGATGCTCAGCGCGTTCATGTCGATCCAGTCGCTGCCGATGCACTTGGCGAGATAATCCGGGCTGTATCTGCCGGTATTCTCCATCGGCGGGCTGTAGATGACGTCCCATTTCCTGAACATCTCAGGCAGCGTATCCTCGTTGATCCGCGCAGGATTGCACAGCACGAGGCCGGGACGCAGAGCCACGAAGGTGGAATCGATATGGCTTCCGTAATAGACGTCCTTCATGAAATGGACGCGGAAATCATCGCCCAGAACCGTTTGCAGCCACTGTCCGCCCATCTCGTTGCCGGTGGCGCTGACGAGGTAAAGCAGGTCATAGCCGAAACGCAGCACATTGGCCGCGTCGAAGGCCGGCTCATGGTCGTGCGGGACCGGCTTTTCAGGATCGTACCCTTCAAACAGCGAGTCCAGAAGCATCGGCTTGGGAGCGCTGTACCATTTCGCGCCTGCCTTCATGTAGTCGAGCAGCATCTCCCGATAGCTGAACGTTTCCTGAGACCGGCCCCGGATGACATTGGGCGTCTCGATGATCTGATCGCCGATCACCAGAAAGACGTCGCGGGGGCAGTAATTGTAGTACCCCTCGGTTTCCCAATGGATCGTGGAGAACCTTGCGTCATGCGGCCAAGTCTCGGGACGCCTGACGGTCACGTTCAGCTCTTCCAGCACCTCGACGAAAAGATTGAGGTCCTCTTCGGCTTCCTCGATGATCTGATCGGGGAAAGGCCCGCGCGGTATCTCCGAGAGCTGACGGTCAGGATATTCTGTAATCTGGGTGCTGAGATCCGGCGCTGGAAATCGTGCGCCAAGCGGATTGCCGACGACGATCTCCTCAAGTGGATCCCACTCATTGCAACTCCACACTTTCGACATAGGCTTTGTTCCTCATCAGTGCGCATAAATCGTCTCTGCTGGAGTTCACCACCTGGCGGCGTTGCTGAAGAAATCCGGCAAGGCAATCGCTCCATCGGACGAATTTGCCGCCTCCAGTACAAGGCTTCCCACGGCGATGTCGAGCACCCCGAGCCCGAATGGCGAAAATATTCGCGGGCGCCGGCTATCCGGCGGAACCTTCCGCTCCAGAACGTCGACAAGGGTTCCGGCGACAAAGTCCCTGTTTCCGGTTTCCATTTCGGTCAGATGAAGGGACGTCCTCGCCTTGAGGCAGTGCTCTACGTCATCGACGATGTTCTGCGACCCGAGCACGATATTGATGCCGATATCCCGCAGCGACAGATGCAACACGGTAGGCGCGTGGCCGAGTGCCGCCTCGTTCGTGAAATAGGGCTCCGGCGCCGTCGTCGTGAAAACGATCAACGAGCCCTCCGTTGCCGCGTCATCCACGCTTTCGCTGATCTCCACCGTCAGACCATACTGATCCTGGGCCCAGCGGCCAAAACGCTCCGCGTCATCGCGGTTCAGATCGAACAGATTGACCTTGTCGAACCGCCAGTTCCGGAACATGAGCCATTCAATCGTGGCGCGTGCAATCACGCCGGTTCCGATGACGCTGAGTGCGCCTTCGAATGGCGTCGGCGACAGATGCTCCGCGGCCAGCGCGGCCGAAGCCGCCGTCCGTGTGGAACTGACGAGGGACGCTTCGATGCAGCCAATGGGATAGCCGGTCGTGGCGTCGTTAAGGATCAGAACCGCCGAAGCACGCGCAAGATTGTAAGCGGTGTTTTCCGGAAAACTTGAAATCCATTTGATGCCGCTCTTTTGCACCTCGCCGCCCAGATGAGCCGGCAGCGCGATAATCCGTGCGCTGGGCTTGTCCGGATATCTGAGGAAGTAGCTGTCCGGATTGACGGTGTCTCCGGCCGCGTGGAGACGGTAGGCCGCCTCCACAGCGTCAAAGACCTGTTTCCTGTTCCCCTCGATAGCGGCCTTGACCGCTGCTCCGGGAACGACATGAAAGGTAGGCGCCGTCCGCATCATCAAGCCTCCCAGGCATCAACGAGCGTCTTCGTCTCGGCCATCACGACGCTGTCGACCCACTCCTTGTTGTAGACCGTGTCGAGATACTTCTCGCCGAGATCTGGTGAGATTGCGACGATGGTCTCGCCGGGCCTGAACTCGGGGGCCAGTTGCTTGACAGCCGCAAGAACCGTTCCGGTGCTGCCGCCGACAAGCAGGTGATAATCCCTGACAAAGGCGCGACAGGACTCCACCGTCCTTGCTTCCTTGATCGCGATCACCCTGTCCGGATCGCACAGGTCCGCAAGCGGCGGCTTCTCGCTCGTTCCGATGCCGGGAATGTTCCTTTTACCCGCCGGTCCGCCGAAAGTGACCGAACCGGTCGGCTCGACGGCGACGATCTTGACCCTGGGAAATTCCCGCCGGAGCCGCTCGCAGATCCCCGAGAGAGTGCCGGTCGTCCCTGCGCCGACAAAAATCCAGTCGACCTGATCGAACTCGCGTGCGATCTCTACCGCGGTTTGCTCGGCATGCACATTCTTGTTGGCGATATTGTCATACTGATTCAGCCAGACCGCTTTTGGTTCGGCGTCCAGGATGTTGCCGATGGCCTTGAAACGCGCTTCGAGATACCCGCCAGTCGTGTCGCAGTCCTGAACGACGATCACTTCAGCGCCGTAGGCTTGCATGCCTCTGATGTTGGCGTGATTGACGTTTGGGTCGGTTACACAGATGAATCTGTATCCCTTGATGCCGCAGACGATGCTAAGAGCAATTCCGAGGTTTCCCGAAGACGACTCCACGATGACCGTTTCGTGCGGCCTGGCCAAACCACGCCGCTCCAGATCTTCGATGAGACCGATAGCGGTCTTCACCTTGATGGAGCCGGATATATTGAAACCTTCCAGCTTCAGGAAGACATCGTGCCCTCCTGCAAAGCCGCGAAGCCGGTAGAACAGGTCACGAAATATCAATTCTAAGGGCGACTCGACGATCATGGTACAACTTCCTCTTGGAATTTCGGGTCGGCCCCATGCGGAGCAGACGACAAACCGTCACTGCGGAAGGTCTCTCGACTTCTGCGCAGATCTTGTTCACATTAAAGAAAAGAGGTTTACTTCCGATTTAGGAGAAGAGTTTTCACCCTTGGGGCGGCTTCCAGATATGTAGCTCCCACGCTCTCGATACAGCAGCTAACATTTGCATCAAACTTCCTCTCCGATAATCACAAAGGACCTGCCCCTAAAAACTCCCGGTCGGGGTCATTTATTCGAAAATTTTTCGTCAAATCATTCTCCCTTGCCCCGACTATCCATTAGACGCGTACCCTGCCAATGTGGTTCAAAAAAAGCTAAATTGACATATTTATAGCGCTTCAGATTTGTAACTTTCTATATCATGGCAGTTTAATCGACACACATTTCAGATACTCTTGAGAAGACAAATATTTCTTCCTGTATTTCTCAGTACTTCCATCTAATATAGATCATGCGCCTAAATAATTGACTTTAATTACTACGTATTGCCCAATTATTAGGCACCGGATCGGGCGATATATAGTGTCCGGCGCCTCTCCCTATGCTTGATGGGAACTGCGATATCGGCTCCGGCTTTGCTCCGGGGAGATCAAGTGCTGAGCAGCGCGTCATGGTGGATATTCACGCAGTGTGATAGCCCCTGCATCTATTCAGGGCTCACCAAATTCGCGGCATTGCCAGCGTGTCACTTTTTGAAGATTTTTTCGGATCGGGGCTGCTGAACTCATGGGTCATCATTGCCGCGAGCACATGAACATCCTCTGAAACCGCCATCAAAGGGGCGAACGCGCGTGCGTCGCCGAGTCATGATAGACACCAAGCGCGTGGTCCGCGGCAGTTCAACGATCATCATGTTTTTAAACGACGTTTCCGGACGTCAGCAGATCAAGCGCGCGCACGATCAAAGGATCGGTTCCCGTTTCGAGGTCGGAATTCCGGTTCAGAAGCTCGATATCGGGGGGCACACCTTTGCCCTCGTAGCAGATATTGTCGGCAGACAAATAGATCTGGTAGGACAGACGATACTCCCACCCATTGGAAAGCTTCTTCTCAAGCTGATAGGAGAATATGCCATGGGTGCGATCGCCGACGATCGTGACATGAGGGAGTTGTTTGATCGCCAAAGCGAAGCACTCGCCGCCGCTGAAGACGGAGTCGCAGGTCAGAAGCACGATCGGTCTGGTAAACTGGACAGCGCCTTCAGGTTCGATGTGCCAGGTTTTCAGCGGCGTAAACTCGTCATCGCCCGGACCGATCTTTGTCTTCCTGTGAAAAGCAACACGCTTCCGGTCGCAAAACCGGTTTATGATGGAAATTGCCGTCGAGTCGTCCCCGCCGGGACAGTCCCTTATGTCGATGATGAAGCCGTCCAGATCGTTGAAATCCCGTGCGATTTCGTCGAGGGCCGCGGTCAATTTCCGCCGCTTCACCCCCTCCAGTTCGAGAATACGAACATATCCGAACCTCGCCGATCTGCAGTAGTGAAGCATCCACGCAGCCGTGCTTTCCGGGCGCCCGAAACCATGGGCGACCAGCGTGCGTTCTGTCGTCTTGAACAAGCGCTTGATATCCCGGCCAGGGAATTCCCGATAAAATTGCGGGGTTTCCTCAGCGGTAAAACGCCTTTTCCTGCCATTGACCCGTCCCTCAAGCTCGACATGGCCATCGCGCAATGGTTCAAGCATTTCGCAGAGCATATCGAAAAGCTGCTCTTCCGAAGTGAGATCTGTTATTTTGGAGCCATAGGTTTTATGCTGATCGTTCCAGTCAACATTCCTGAGCTGGAAAAACGGGTATCTGCTATAAAACGTGTTCCAAAGCTCGTCGAATATCTTCCGGGGATCGTAAGTGGCCATGATGATTACGCAAACGGTTCAAGACGCTCCGCAGCATGAGCCTGCGAATAGCGACAATGCCTTGCAAGCTCTCTGTATGCAAGGCAATGGCAGCTCGGATAGCTCTTTTGTCATGACTTGAGCCCTCTTTCAATTTCTGGCTACGGTTCCATATATCCTGCATTCGTCGCTCGTCATTGTTGGTCGATCCCCGGAAGCGCATTCCGTGGGCGGGAATGTCCAACGCCAAAGCCGCTGCATTTGCGTCTGCCACATCGAACCGGTTATGGATCGAGGGTCACGAACTGAGACCACGTTATAGCCTTGTGAAAGCTAACCCGCGAAACCAGAAAGCAAGCTGAATGCCAATAACACGAAGTATTACAACCAACATTTTTGGCCAAATGGGAAGGTATGCCAAATACGCCTTGAAAGTTCGGAGCATTTTGGCCTTCAGTCTCATATTCATTGCTGTTGGAAGCAGCTGGATTGCTTCAATTTCTTCGGACAGCTATAACAATTTTGCCAATCTGATTTCCGTGAGCCCACCCGATCTCACCAGGATTGAAGATCGCGGATTAAATGTCGTAACTGCGTTCATGGACCGTGATGGCTCGATTGTCGTGCGGGAATTTGGCAAGTTACGGGAAGACGGCGTGGCCCCCGAGGACACCATTGTGGACCTGGGTTCGATCACGAAGATGGTAACAGCCGTTGCGATCCTGAAGCTTGTCGAGCAGGACAAGCTCCGTCTAAACGAAACGCTTGAGTCGGTCTGGCCGGACGTGCCGGAGGACAAGGAAGATATCACCGTACATGAGTTGCTCACGCACACCAGCGGGCTGACGAACGAAGTCGGACACGATACCGAGCGGGTTTCGCGCGAGACCTTTGTCGATAGGGTGTTCGAGACCGAATATGATGAGGACGATGCTGGCAAGTATAAATATTCCAATGCCGGCTACGGATTGCTGGCGGCTATCATCGAGCGGCGTTCGGGAAAATCGTTCGACGCTTTCCTGCAGGAAGATCTCCTCAAGCCGGCCGGTCTCGATCCCATCGGGTATGAGCTTGCTTACTCGGATGATCGTTCCCTTCAGACTGCAAGAGCCTGGCGTACGTCTTTCCAGAGGCAGTCAATCCAGGGCGCGAGTTGGGGCGGAGGCGCGCCGGGCTGGAATCTGATCGGGAATGGCGGGCTGGTTGCGACGCCGGTCTCCTTTCTCCGCTTCTGGTCTGCGGTCCGCCAGGGGCGCGTCATCAGCCAACCCCTGCTGGACAAGGCACTCACGCCACATGTCGACGGGCGAGGCGACGAGAAAAGCTTCTACGGCTACGGCCTTATGATGCAGGATGCGCCTCCCCATGGCCGCATCTACTGGCACGATGGAGAAAATGACCATTTTTCCTCGGAATGGCGTGAACTCGGCGCAAGCGGCCTGATTGCATTCACGGCTGGACGCGACAAGGACGCTTTCGAGGCAATGCGCATCATCCTGAGCGAATTAAGCGAAAGGGCGGTGGGTTCCTGAGCCGCGTTGACGCTGACAGTCGGCACACGTGATGCCGGCATTGGCGACAACGTAGTCCGGCGCGCCGCCGAAATCGCTCTCCACATCGGGCAAATACCGTTGCCACGTCCCAAGCCTCGGTGATTTCGGCGCGATAGGGCTTGCCCTTGCCGGAGGACGGCGGGTTGCAGAGGAAACACGGTCGTCTGTCCCATATTCACCGCCGGCTCGGTGGGCATGCATTCGCCGAGCCGGCGGTAGAGTAGCTCGCTATTCGGCCGGCACAGCCATGGGCCTGCGGGCGAGGAGCAGCAGAGGCGTCCCGAGCAGCAGGACCGCCACGCCGATGAGCGCTCCAATCCCGGTATAAGCCAGGCTCGAATAGAGCATGTAGCCACAACTCAGGCAGAACAGGATAGGCGTCAGCGGATAGAGCGGCACGGAAAACGGCCGTTTCTCAGCCGGTGTTCTCATCCGGAATATAAAGAGCGAGAAACCGACCAGCAGAAGAAAGAACCAGAATACCGGTGCTGAAAACTCCACCATCGATGCGAACCCGTTGCGACTGATCGCGCCGAACAGCACCAGTGCCAGCGTAATCGCCGTCTGCACGAGAATCGCGTTGACGGGGTGATGTCCGCGCGCATCCCAGAAGCCGAGCCTGGACAGCGCGGGCACATCGCGGCCGAGCGCCGAGTAGGCACGCGCTCCAGTGAATATCGTTGCGTTAAGTGTGCTGATGGCTGCGGCGCAGACAGCGAGACTGAGAAAGATCTCGCCCGTGGGCCCGGCGATACGGCTCATCATGTCGGCGCCGATGGCGTCGCTGGCGCGAATCCCTTCTAGACCAAAGAAGTTAAGGTAGGTCAGGTTGACCAGAAGGTAGATTCCCATCAGCACGATGCTGCCCAGCAACAGGATCGCCACGAGATTTCGCGAGGGGTTGCGCACTTCACCCGACAGGTAGGCCGCTTCGTTCCATCCGCCATAAGTCAGTAGAATGAAAACCATGGCAAGCCCCCAGGCTCCGGCTGCGCCCGCACCGCCTGCGCTTCCGCTTTCGGCGACGGCGGAGGGCGTTTCCGATGGCGCCCAAAACCAGCCTGCAACGACGATTGCCGCAAGAACACAGAGTGTCAGAGTCGTCAGCACGGTCTGCGCACGGGTCGTTTCCATCGTGCCTCTGAGATTGAGCGCGGTCACTGCGATGACCGCCGCCATGGCATAGAATGCGCTGCTGTAGGCGCCGAGATCGAGAAGGCGGCTGGCATAGTCGCCAAAGACGAAGGCGACCGCGGCAATTGCGCCGGTCTGAATGACCGTCCCACGCGCCCATGCGAAAAGCATGCCGACGCGAATGCCATAGGCATCCGCCAGATACCGATATTCTCCGCCAGCATGGGGACGCGCCGAGCCCAGTTCGGCATAACACAACGCGCCAATAAGAGTTATCAGCCCGCCTGCCAGCCAGAGGCCCAGAAATTCCCAGCCACTGTCGACGTTCAGGGCCACCAGTTGGGGCGTCTTGAAGATTCCGATACCGACAACGACGCCAACAAGAAAACTTACCCCCTGCCAGACGCCAATAGTTGGCCGTGGCGCACCCAGAGGGTGCGTTGCATGTGCGGTCATTCGATGAATCCGTTGTTAGACGATCCTGTTGCCGGTTGAACGGAGCAGGTACAACAGTGATCGCGTTCAATGGTTTGAAAACGGGATCGTCAGGCTATAAAAGCCGTGTCCGCCTGTCCGATCCCGCTCAAGACGGCGTCAGGACGCGCGGTTCGCTTCCCACTTGTCAACGCTACCGCTCTGCTGTTCTTCCGGCGTGATCCGACCGTCCTCTATCCGGCCGCTCAGGGTTCCTGGCTTGCCCGATCCGTCATCGATCGTGAAAGTGACCCTGTCACCACGGATCTTGCCATCCTCGATCGGGACTTCCTTGCCGTCGATCGTGGCCGTACCGCTCAAATTCTGGAACGATTGCTCGAAAGTTACCGCGATGTCCTGATCGCCATTCTTCACCTGCCACTGGCCATCGACCTGGGCGGGGACGATCCAGAAATAGACGTCACGCCCCTGGACCTTTTCATGATGGTCCGCTTCCCAGTCACCCATGCTGAATGCGTGTGAGACAACCCGTGTGCCGGGTTTGAGATCGGACAGAATCTTCGGGCGGATTTTCATGTTCACGCTGTGAAGCAGGTATAGCGTGAGCACGTCAGCCTTGGAGAAATCCGTATCGAAAAGATCCTGCTCTTCGAAGGTCACACGATCATCGACGCGTTCCCGCTTTGCATTCTCGCGCGCTTCCGTCACGCGGGCCGGATCGATATCGACGCCCATGGCTGTCGCGCCGCGTTTGGCCGCGGCAATCGCAATTCGTCCATCTCCCGAGCCGAGATCCAGGACGTAATCCCCGTCTTTTACCTCGGCCAGTTCCAGCATTCTTTCGACTACGGACGTTGGCGTTGGCACATAAGGCACATCAAGCTTCGGCTTGTCCTGCGCGAATGAGGGGACGGCGCTTGCCGCGACAAGCATTGTGCTCAATGTCACGGCTTTGGACAGGCTGAAACGGAATTCACGTTGGGTGAATAGGTAGGCCATAGCGGTCTCCGAGCTTTTTGCTGCGCGACCCAAGGCCAGGATCTTGCACAGCCGGTTTTGGGCACTTGAAGACCAACTAGCCGCAAGTCGATTTGATCCATGACAAACTGTTCACATCGATGTGAACGACCCGTGAAAAGTATATAGCCGGAATTATTTGATTCAGTGGGGGGCGGGATCGATGCGTTACTGTTGGCCCGACGTCCTTGCAAATGAATATTTTTCGTCTTGCCCCGCCCATACGTCCAGAACGAAACGGCGCATTTCCCCCATCGCATATGGCTTCATGAGGCACTGGACGGCCTGAAGGTGCTGGGGAATGATGTTCCGGTCCTCGAAGCCGGTGGTGAAAGCGAACGGGACATTCCGCATCATGAGCCGTTCAGCAATCGGCGTGCTTAGCTCACTGCCCAGCCGCAGATCCAGCAACGCAAAGTCCACTCTCTCGCTTTCAATGAGATCCATGCCCTGCTGAAGCGTTTGCGCCGGCCCGACGACGGTATGACCGGCGCTTTCCAGATCCGTCTTGACGTGCATGGCAATCAGCGCCTCGTCTTCGACAAGGAGGATGCGGCACTGGAGCCCATCCGCCGTGTTCCTTCTGCCGGCACGGTTCGTAGCCTCGCCCGATGCCTGCCCCGACTCATTCTTTGCCGTCTGCTCCAACGGACCGCTCAGGGAAAGGCGTACGCCGCCATGTGCGAAAACATGCTCTATTTCCGCGCCGAGTTCGTGGCTGGCCGCCCGAATAACCGTCAATCCAAACCCGTTCCTGGCGTCCACATCAACCGGAGGTCCGCCGCTTTCGGTCCAGTCCAGATCGACCCAGTCCGCGCCCCGCTTTCGGTTTCGTCCCCAGCGAACGACTATCTGTCCTTCGGGCACCGACAATGCGCCATATTTCGCAGCGTTCGTCGCCAGCTCGTGAAATACGAGGACCAGCGACTGAGCAACCCTTGGCTGAAGAAAGATCTCTTCACCCTCGAAAATGACGTTCGTGTTTCCTGAACCGAAAAACGGATCCAGCAATTCGGACAGGTACGTCTTGAGGCTGATGCCGGTCCAATTGTCGCGCCGGAGCATATCGTGGGCGCGGGATATGGCCAAGATCCTCGCTTCGAGCGCATCGACGAATTCGTCAACGGACGTCATCCGCTTCCTTGAAAGTCTTGCGATGGCGCTGACGTTGGCCAGAATGTTCTTCACACGATGATCGAGTTCCGCCATCAGCAGCAGTTGGCGTTGTTCAGCCTGCTTGCGATCCGTGACATCCAGGATGGTTCCCATGACACGGGTTATCCGCTTGCCGGCGTCCTCTTCGGTGACGAATGCGCGTCCCCGGTCGAGCAGCCAGCGGAGGCTCCCATTCGGCAACGCGACGCGGAACTCCTGAGCGTGACGATTATCAAGCTCCCGTTGCTCACCGACGAGACAATGCCTGACCATGTCGCGTTCATCCGGGAACACGCATTCCACGAAGTCCTCAAAATCCATTTGCGGATCGTCGTTTGCCTGCATCCCCATCAGACGCTGAAGCTGGGGAGAGCAATAAATCCGGCCCTGCTCGACATCGAAATCGTAGGTTCCGAACTGAGCCGCGTCTCCGGCGAGGCGAAGGCGTTCCTCACTTTCCTGAAGCTTCCTGTTCGATGCCTGCAGCTCTGACGTTCTTTGCTCGACCCGCTCCTCCAGCACCTCGTTGACATGCTGCAATTCGCGTTTTGCGCGGTAAAGATCCACGAAAACCTTGACCTTGGCCCGGAGGATCTCGGGAACGATGGGCACGGGCACATAATCGACGGCGCCGCTTTCATAACCGCGGAGACGGTCAATGGCGGTCAGATGCACGGCGGAAACGAAAATGATCGGCGTTTTCTCGAAACGCGGATGTTCGCGCATCATCGCCGCGAGCTGAAAGCCGTCCAGGTCGGGCAGACCAACATCGATGAGCACGAGCGCGAAGTCATATCTCAGAAGCTTGTCGAACGCCTCGCGGGCGGTGCCGGCCGTAATCAGCTTTTCATCCAGGCATTCGAGGATCGTTTCATACGTCAGCACCTTGGCTGGCTGGTCATCCACCACCAGGATGTTGACCCTGTCCTTCTCATTCATGATCCGCTCCTAACGATGCAACCATCTTCTGAGCGCCGCAAGAAGCTGCTCCGTATTGACAGGCTTTGCGAGGTAGTCCGATGCTCCGGCTTCAAGACACCGCTCCCGGTCTCCTTTCATCGCCTTGGCCGTGAGCGCAACAATGGGTAGCCGCCGCCACCTCGGATTTTGCCGGATGGCGCGTATGGTTTCGTAGCCGTCCATCTCCGGCATCATGATATCCGTCAGGATAATGGCAGTTTCTGAAGCCGATTCGAGACGCTCGATGGCCTCGCGGCCGGTGGTCGCGGTCAAGACCTTCATGCCCCGCCGTTCGAGAACGCTGGCAAGCGCGAATATGTTCCTTGCATCATCATCCACCAGAAGCACCGTCTGCCCGGTCAGATATTCGTCGGAATCGTGCAGGTTGCGCAACATCGCCTGCTTCGCGTCGGGTAGGTCAGTGGTAACGCGGTGCAGGAACAACGAGGCTTCATCGAGAAGGCGATCCGGTGTCTCCACGCCCTTCACGACAACGCTGCGCGCCAGCGCCTGCAGCGTTGCGTCTTCTTCCGGCGAGAGTTCACTCGCTCCGAACACCACGACGGGAAGGTCGCCAAGCTCTGCGCTGTCGCGTATCTTTTCCAGCACCTTGAATCCGGAAATGTCCGGCAGCCGCAAATCCAGAACGATGCAATCGAACCGGTGCGCGCCAAGACAGGACAAGGCCTCCGCGCCTGTGCCCACGGTAATGATCTCCACATCGTCGTGTTCGAGAAGTTCGGTAAGGGTTGCCTGCTCGTCCGCATCATCTTCCACGATCAGAAGCCGCCGGCGGTCCGCTTGCGAAAATGCCTTCATGCGCGACACCGCCGCGTCCAGCGCATCCGATGCGGCGGGCTTCGTTATGAAAGAGAATGCCCCGCGCGCCAGACCATACTGACGGTCGTCTTCCAGGGTGATCATCATTGTGGGGATATGCCGCGTCATCGGGTTCTGCTTGAACCGGCTGAGGAGAACCCATCCCAGCATATCCGGCAGAAAGACGTCGAGCGTGATGGCTGAGAGCGTGAATTCGGATGCGAGGGCCAGCGCATCGACGCCGGTCATGGCAATAAGAACCTTGAAGCCCTTGTGCCGGGCCAGATCAGCGATGATGCTGGCATAATGCGGATCATCCTCAACGATCAGGAACACCGCGTCACCAGGTGCGATGTTTTCCCTGTCGTCGACGATTGGCTCGTGCTCCCGCTCGGTGGCACGGATGAATTCATCCGCCGTCGGCATTTGCTGGACAGCGTTCATGCCCTGGGTCGCCGTCTTGGCCGGCGCAACAAAGGATTGCGGCAGATAAAGTGTAAAGGTGCTGCCTTCGCCGGGGGTGCTTGAGAGACTGATCTCGCCGCCGAGAAGCGCGGCAAGCTCCCGGCTGATGGCGAGCCCAAGTCCTGTGCCGCCATATTTGCGGTTTGTGGATGCGTCGGCCTGCTGGAAGGCTTCGAAGATCAGTTTCTGCTTTTCGGGAGGTATGCCGGTCCCCGTATCGCTCACCTGCAGGGCAACGACCCGTGCGGCGGTGGACAGATCGGGGTGATCGAGGCTCCAACCGGCTCTTGCAGCCGAAACCGTCAGACTTACACTGCCCTCGCTGGTGAATTTGAATGCATTCGACAGCAGATTTTTCAGGATCTGCTGAAGGCGCTTGGAGTCGGTCACAAGACTATGTCCGACATCGGCGCTGACGCCGACCTCGAAGACCAGATCCCGGCGCTCGGCTTCATGATGGAACGGGCGAGCGATAGCCTCGATGAAATTGTCGATGGCGATCTCTTCCAGATCGACCGATACGGTGCCGGATTCGATCTTCGAGAGATCCAGTATGTCGTTGATGAGATTAAGAAGGTCCGTACCCGCACTATGAATTGTCTTTGCAAACTCTATCTGTCTTGAGCTGAGATTGCTGTCCGCATTCTCGGCAAGCTGCTGCCCGAGGATGAGGATGCTGTTGAGCGGCGTGCGCAACTCGTGGCTCATATTGGCGAGGAACTCGGATTTGTATTTCGACGTCAGCGCGAGTTCCTTGGCCTTTTCCTCCAGCGCGCGCCGGGCCAGTTCGATTTCCTGGTTCTTGCGCTCGACTTCGACATTCCGCTCGGCAAGCTGCTGCGCTTTAGATTCAAGCTGTTCATTGGTTTGCTGCAACTCGCGCTGCTGCGACTGCAACTCGCCAGCAAGCTCCTGCGACTGCTCCAGCAGGCTCTCCGTCTGCATCGTTGCTTCGATCGAGTTCAGAACGATGCCGATGCTTCCGGTGAGCTGCTCAAGGAACGTCAGGTGTCGCGTCTCGAACTCATTCAACGAAGCAAGGCCAATGACGGCCTTGACTTCGCCTTCATAAATAACGGGATAGGCAACGATATCTTTGGGAACGGCCTCGATCAGGAAGGAGCCGATCCTGACGGCGTCCTCGGGGATGTCCTGAATGAGAATGCGCCTGCGATCCGCCGCACACTGACCGATAAAGCCTGAACGCAGCGACAATTGCGGGGGATAGCCGTCGGCATGGTGATCCGCGTAGCTTGTGAGCCGCTTCAACTGGTGGTCAGACTTGTCGAGCTGGTAGATGACGCCCTGATGCGCACTCACCAACGGCACGAGCTCGCCCAGAAGCAATGATGCGAGTGCGGACAGATCTCGCTGTCCCTGAAGCATGCTCGTGAAGCGGGCGAGATTCGTCTTCAGCCAGTCCTGTTCGGTATTATGCTCCGTGGTCGCACGAAGCGTCTGGATCATCGTATTGATATTGTCCTTGAGTTCGGCAACCTCTCCGCTGGCGTCGACCTGAATTGAACGGGCCAGATCGCCCTTGGTCACTGCCGTCGCAACATCGGCGATTGCGCGGACCTGATTCGTCAGATTGGCGGCGAGCAGATTGACGTTGCTGGTCAGATCCTGCCAGGTGCCGGCGACACCGGGCACCTGAGCCTGTCCGCCCAGCTTGCCTTCCGTGCCGACTTCACGCGCCATGCGGGTCACTTCCGAGGCGAAGGCGCTGAGCTGATCCACCATCGTGTTGATGGTGTTCTTCAGCTGCAGGATCTCGCCGCTGACATCGACGGCAATCTTCTTGGAGAGGTCGCCGGCGGCAATAGCCGTCGCCACATCGGCGATGTTACGCACCTGGCTCGTGAGATTGGAAGCCATCGAATTGACGTTGTCGGTCAGATCCTTCCACGTCCCCGCAACGCCTGGAACCTTCGCCTGACCGCCCAAGCGGCCTTCGGTGCCGACTTCACGGGCAACGCGCGTCACTTCCGAGGCAAAGGCGTTAAGCTGGTCAACCATCGTGTTGATGGTGTTCTTCAATTCGAGAATTTCGCCGCTGACATCGACCGTGATCTTGCGGGACAGGTCGCCGCGCGCCACCGCCGTCGTCACCTCAGCGATATTGCGCACCTGCGTCGTCAGATTGGCCGCCAGCAGGTTGACGTTATCCGTCAGATCCTGCCAGATTCCGGCCACGCCCGGCACCTTGGCCTGACCGCCGAGCTTGCCTTCCGTGCCGACCTCACGGGCCATGCGGGTGACTTCCGAGGCGAAGGCGCTTAGCTGATCCACCATCGTGTTGATGGTGTCCTTGAGCTGCAGGATTTCGCCGCTCACATTCACGGTGATCTTTTTCGACAGGTCGCCGCTGGCGATCGCCGTCGACACTTCCGCGATGTTGCGCACCTGGTCCGTCAGGTTCGACGCCATGGAATTGACGTTGTCCGTCAGGTCCTTCCACGTCCCCGCAACGCCCGGCACCTTCGCCTGACCGCCAAGACGGCCTTCGGTGCCGACTTCGCGCGCCACACGGGTCACTTCGGAGGCAAAGGCGTTGAGCTGGTCCACCATCGTGTTGATGGTGTTCTTCAATTCGAGGATTTCGCCTTTCACATCGACCGTGATCTTGCGGGACAGGTCGCCGCGCGCCACCGCCGTCGTCACCTCGGCGATATTGCGCACCTGCGTCGTCAGATTGGCCGCCAGCAGGTTGACGTTGTCCGTCAGGTCTTTCCATGTGCCCGCGACGCCCGGCACCACGGCCTGACCGCCAAGGCGGCCTTCAGTGCCAACCTCGCGCGCAACGCGCGTCACCTCCGCCGCGAAGGAGCGGAGCTGATCGACCATGGTGTTGATCGCCTCCTTCAGAAGCAGGATCTCGCCGCGCACATCGACCGTAATCTTTTTCGACAGATCGCCATGAGCGACGGCAATCGTGACTTCCGCGATGTTGCGGACCTGCGCCGTAAGGTTCGACGCCATCGAGTTGACGCTTTCGGTCAGATCGCGCCAGACGCCCTCGACATCGTTCACTTCGGCCTGGCCGCCCAGCTTTCCCTCGGTGCCGACTTCCCGCGCCACGCGCGTCACTTCGGAAGTGAAGACGCCCAATTGCCGGATCATCGCATTGACGATCATGGCGGTGCGGAGAAATTCGCCCTGCAGAGGGCGGCCGTCGATCTCCAACCGCATGGTTTGCTGCAGGCTGCCTTGCGCGACCGACTCGATTGTGCGGGTGACTTCGGTGATCGGCCAGAGCAGATCGTCGATCAGCCCGTTGACCGCCCCTTCCATCTGGCCCCAGCTGCCATCGACATTGGCAAGCCTGACCCTGTAGCGCGTGCGTCCTTCACGGCCGACATTCTGGCCCACGATGTCCAGTTGCTGCGACATGCGCTGGTTCATCGCGACAACATCGTTGAAGGTGTCGGCTATCTTGCCGTTCAGGCCGCTCCAGTCGCTGGGAAGCCGGACCGAAAAATCGCCATTGCGCATGGCTTGCAGGGCGAACAGAAGTTCCCGGCGTTCAGCATCCGCTCCGGGCATCGATGGCGTTTGAGGATCTTCGGATAGCGCTTCATGATAATTGTTACCGGAGGCGCTATCGCTCATGACAAAGGTCCCAGAAAATCTATTGGTTTGAAGGCCGGTCGCCGCGGCCGTTGAGAGTGCTGGTTAGCATCCGCAGGACGGAGGCTAAACGCGGTATAAACAAGAAGGGACAAAGAAAGTTCCATCGCGACAGTTCACGATTTTTCATCGGACCGATTGCGCCAGCGTCGTGCTGGTTGCTCGCGGTGCGGCGCAACTCAATTCCTAATGAACAGGATCAGAGGGTGGAGAGGCCCGAGCAAGACCAATTCCTCGACGCTCGCCCTGGAGCGGGGTCGCTTCAGGTGGAATCGCTCTGCCGTACATACAAATGTCATTCCGCGCAAGCGGGAACGACGAGAGCTGGGTTCATCTGAACTGATCCCGCTTCAGTGCGACATCAGGACCGTCGTTTTCAGATCGCTCAGGACATGCTGGGTCACGCCGCCAAACACCATTTCCCTGAACCGGGAATGGCCGTAACAGCCCATGACGAGCAGGTCGCTGCCGCTGCGTGCATGTTCGGCCATCAGGTGCTCGGATTCGCTGCGGTCGGTCGTATTCGAAACGACGCCTTCCGCGTCGACGCCATGTCGCTTCAATGACGCGACCAGTTCCTGCGTGGGGTCCTCGGTGCTTTCTTCCGTCGAGTTGACCGACAACACGCGCACCCGGGCCGCCAGTTGAAGCAGCGGCAACGCATCAAACGTGGCGCGTGCGCTTTCCTTTGACTGGTTCCATGCGATCGTTACCTGCTCTCCCAGCTTGTCGATGCCGGTGTTTTCGGGAACAAGCAGGACGGGACGGCCCGTTTCAAGGACCAGCCGGACCGGCATACCGTACCACTGGCCAAGCGGATCGCCCTCGCCGGCGCCACCGGCGATGATCAGGTCGGCTGTGCGCGCAGCCTCGATGATGTCGCCGAAAGCTTCATTGTCGGCAAGCGCCTTGTGCCGCCATTCATGCTGCATTCCGTGCGCATTCGCCGCCTTTCCGAAAGCAGCCTCTATGGCTTCGGCCTCCTCGCGCTGACGGTGATTGTGCTGGGCGAGATAGTCGGAAGGGACGCCTCCATAGAGCATGATCCGTACGGAATTATGCGCGCCGACCAGGGTAGCTCCGCATTTCTCGCCAAGCGAGGCGGCCACGGCGGACAGGAGAGGCGCGGATTTTGCCGACGGAAGATAGGTGAAAATCGTCTTGTACATCGGCGAGGCCTCCGCATCTCGATGGTGGTGCTTCTGATTAGCCGCCCGCGCTTGCCTCTGCCTTGACTGACGTCAATTGCCAAAGCGCAAACCCCGGCGCGAACGTTTCCAGACAACCGTTTCGGATGTTCTCCGGTTCCGATCAGCCGCCTCCGGCAAGATTGCCACGTCAGGCGAAAGAGCGCCAGACAGATGGCGCGAGCAGGGCCGTGCGGCTTCAATGGCGTTACGGAAATACATTTTTACTCAAAATCGATTTATTTCACTTTTCATTAATTCAGACCGAGGAAACTTACGCAAAGTTCAGGAGTGCGGTTTCATGAGTCAGATTGCGTATCAGTTCGCGCCTTTGCGTGTATTGCGTTCAGTATTTCCCAAGGTCAGCCACGCAGCAATCGTGCTTGCCGTTTGCGGCTTCGCCGCCGCCGCCGGACCGGTATCGGCGGGCCCGCACGATCCCGGCCCGCTTTTCGGCGCGCCCGGCGACGGTCCGCCCTATCTCTCCCGTCTTCATCCGCGTGTCGGCTGGCCGCCCATGCCCGAGAAACGGTCCGAGGTATTCCGGCACAAGCCCTACGCGCCGCATGCGTCCGATTCCTCGGACTACGAGGATCCGTTGCCGCCGCGCAAGCCGAAGCGCCGTCATTACGAGCGCGAGGATACGCATGTGGCGGAATCCTATGACCGCCCAATTCGCAGCTATGAAGACGCTCGCAGCTACCGCGAAGACGACCGGTACGAGAAAGATCCCTCCTATGATGACGGCGATGAGCACGGCAAGGGCTTCGGACGGCTGTTCGAGAGAGCCTCCAATCATGGCCCCGTACCTTCGTTCAAGGCGCTCAGAGCTCTGGGACGCTCCATGGTCGAGGAAGTCGGCGTCGATGATCCCGCTGGCGACAGCGAAATGCCGGCGGGCTACACGTTCTTCGGCCAGTTCATCGATCACGACGTGACGCTGGAGACAACGACCGATCTCGGGCAGGAAATCCGGGGTGATTTCGACCTGAAAAATGCGCGGACGCCGGATCTGGATCTCGACAGCGTATATGGCGGCGGCCCCAAGGTTACGCCCCACCTCTTCCAGCTCCCCTATATCCGGGTGGGTCACGTCATCTCCGAACACGGATCGGACGTGCGCCATGATCTGTTCCGCACGAAGGCGTCGTATCATTACGGTCCCGAGGGCGGACGGCCCATGGCTCTCGTGGGCGATCCGCGCAATGACGAAAACATCATCATCTCGCAGCTCCATGCCGCCTTCGTGGCTTTCCACAACCGCACGGCCGATATTCTGGTGGAACGCGGTTTCGGGGAGGAGCGTGAGCGCTATTGCCGGCATGACGCTTATTGCGGGACAGCGGAGCTTGCCGACGCTCTGTCAGACAAGCACAAGGCCAAGATCTTCGAAGCCGCTCAGGATCACACGATCCACTATTATCACCGGCTCATCGTCGAAGACTTCCTGCCACGCGTGATCGGGCCGCAGCACACAGCCAGCCTCATCAAGCGCGGACGTGATTTCTTCTACCCGGACGGTTTTGACGACACCGGGAGCGGGGCCTCCGACATTCATATTCCGATAGAATTCGCAGCCGCCGCATTCCGCTACGGACACAGTCAGGTCCGCGACAGCTACATGCTGCGCGACGGGGCGAAGATTGAACTTCTCTCACGTGGCGACCGGAGCGGACCGCGCACTTTCGAGCCGGTTACGCCGCGTTTTCTCGTCGACTGGAACTTCTTCTTCGATATTGGCGACGAGAAGCCCTACGGCTTCAATCATGCCCGCCTGCTAGATCCGGGAATGGTTCGCAGCTTGCATAATCTGCACATCTCCGCAGTTGTCGGCATGGGCGAGGTCACATCGTTGCCGGCGCGCAACCTGGCGCGCAGCAAGGTTTTCCACCTGCCTTCGGGACAGGAAGTTGCCCGGCAGATTCTTCCCGCTCTGGCCGCACGCGGCCTGCTCGGCAAGAGCGCCGACGGAGGCTACGACCGCGAGGAATGGCGCGCCTTCCTGCTGCCGCCCGACGAGCGCACCGCCTATTTCCTTGGGGAATCCGATACGCCGCTCTGGTACTACATCCTGCAGGAAGCCAGCATATTCGGCACGCGGACCAACCTTCACGCCGCCCCTTATGACGGTGAAGGCGACAAACGCTACAGCGGCGATTACGGGCCTCGGCGCCACGGCAACCGCTACGACCGCGAAGGGCCAAGGAGACGCTACGCCGATCTGCATGGCGGACACGGCGGCTATCCGGGTCCGGACGGCGGACACAGGCTCGGTCCCGTCGGCGCGACCATCGTCGGCGAAGTCCTGACCGGCCTCGTGGACCATTACCGGGCGACGACCGGCAAGGGGCTCGACTACGAGCCGCTGATCAGGGGCAGCGAGTCGGTCTTCACAGGGGTGGACAGCAAGAGCGCGGCGGGGCACAGATATCTGATGCGCAATTTCCTGATCGACGCCGGTCTCGTCGATTCTCACTAGCGAATGCGGTCGCGCCGGCACCAAAGCCGGCGCGTCTTTCCGTTCCGGCAAACCGGCGTCGCCCGACTGAGGAGGCCGCCGATGTCGTACACGATCCATTGCCAGCATCGCCACTTTGTCTGGGATAACGCAATCCCTCCGGTGATGACGGTCGCACCCGGCGAAACGGTCAGCTTCGAGATCATGGATGCGTGGGACGGCCAACTCACCCCGCAGAGCACGGTCGAAGCGATTTCCCGGGGCGATCCTGCCCGCGTCAATCCCGTAACCGGCCCGGTCCGCATCGACGGCGCGATGCCCGGCGATACGCTGGTCGTCCGGCTCGATGTCTATCGCCCATCCGGCTGGGGCTGGACGGCGAATATTCCCGGCTTCGGGCTGCTGGCGGACGAGTTTCGCGACCCTGCCCTGCACATCTGGAGCTACGATCCCTCGTGCGGCGCGCCAATGCTGTTCGGTCAGCACGCCAGGGTACCTGTCGCGCCATTCGCAGGAACAGTCGGCGTCGCCATGGCCGAAGCCGGGCGGCACAGCGTCATCCCGCCTCGCCGCGTCGGGGGAAACATGGATATCCGCGATTTGGTGGCCGGAAGCGTCCTTTACCTGCCGGTCGAAGTGGACGGAGCGCTGTTCTCCATTGGCGACACCCATGCCGCGCAGGGCGACGGGGAGGTTTGCGGCACGGCGGTTGAAAGTCCGATGGAAGCCACGGTCACCTTCGACCTGATCAAAGGCCGGCAGCCCGCATTTCCGCGCATCGAGCGCCCCGTCGCGGCCCGAATGGCCGACGGGCCGGTCGATATAACGCTTGGCATCGGTCCGGATCTGCATGAGGCCAGCCGCGACGCCGTTCGCGGGATGATCGACCTGCTCGGCGCACGCGAGGCGCTGTCGCCCGTCGATGCCTATATGCTGGCAAGCGTTGCAGGCGATCTCAGGATCAGCCAGATTGTGGATGCGCCGAACTGGACAGTCAGCTTTCACATGCCGCGCGGTATATTTGCCTGATGAACGTCCATGACCGCGCGTTTGCTCGCGGCTTGGCAATAGGGAGAAAGAGAATGAATGACATGCCCAGCATTTTGAATCACGTCTCCATCGGAGTGAACGATTTCGACCGCGCCACGGCATTCTACGACAAGGTGCTCGGCAGTATCGGCTGCAGCCGCGTCTTTGAACATCCCGGCGCCGTCGCATATGGCAAGGCCTTTCCCGAGTTCTGGGTGCAGAAACCCATAGATGGCCAACCTGCAAGCGTCGGCAATGGCACGCATTTCGCCTTTTTCGCCACGTCGAAGGACCAGGTGCACGCATTTTACGACGCCGCCATCGAAGCCGGCGCATCGCCGGACGGACCGCCCGGCCCGCGTCCGGAATATGACGCGCCCTATTATGGCTGCTTCGTCCGCGACCTCGACGGCCACAAGATCGAGGCAACATTCTGGGACACGCAGGTAGCCGCCGGGACGAACCCATAGATGCGCGCCATTCCCGCCTCGATGGATGAAAGCGCCGTAGCCGGCATCGACGCGCGGCTGAGCGGCATCGCGTCGGAACACGCGGTTGCGATCCCGCTTGCCATTGAGAGCGGCAGCCGCGCATGGGGCTTTCCCTCCCCGGACAGCGATTACGATTGCCGCTTCTTCTTCGTGAGACGCGCCGAGAGCTATCTCTCGCTCTGGCCGCGGCCCGACGTGATCGAAACGCCGCTGGAAGGCGATCTGGACGTGAACGGCTGGGATCTGCGCAAGGCTCTGCAATTGCTGGTCAAAGGCAATGCGACCGTGATCGAGTGGCTGACATCGCCAATCGTCTATCGGGGCGTTCCCGCGTTCCGAAGCGAATTGCTGGCGCTCGCCCATGACATTGCCGACCGCAATCTGGTCGCTCGCCATTATCTCCACCTGGGCGAACGGCAAAGACGGGCCTATTTCTCCGACGGCAGGCAGGTGCCGCTGAAAAAGATCTTCTATGCGCTTCGCCCGGCCGCCGCATTACGCTGGCTGAGGTTGCATCCGGAACAGGCCGTTGCGCCGATGCACTTTCCAACGCTGATGGAGGAATGCGAGCCGCCGCAAGAGGTCGCGTCGATTGTCGAGGCGCTGATGGCGCGCAAGGCGGTGACGCGCGAGCTGGGCAGCGAGCCGCTGCCAATTGCGGTGACGGCGTTCATTGACGGGGAATTCGCCGGGGCCGGAGAGGCATTCGCCGGGACTGAAAAAGGCGACGCTCATGAAAAGCGAAGCCGTGCCGATGCATTCTTCCTTGGGGCGCTACGGCTCTATGCGCCGGAACGAGCATGAGGACAGTGCCGCTTCACTCGGGCGAATGAGCTGCCGCTAGAGCGAGATCCGATAAAATGGTGATTGAGATCAAGATCGTTTCCCCGAGAAATGATCTTGCTTGAGGCAACGGCCATCACTTCTTGCGAAAAAGATCCAGCTCGACGACTTCAGCCGTTTGCTTTTCGGGCTGTTCGTCCTGCTCGATGGCCGGTTCATCGATCTTCGTCTCCACCGCCTCGACGCCGTCATCGGCTGATGCTGCCGGGCGCGGCAACACGGCGCGGTCACGATCCTGACCTTCGACGCTTGCGGACATCTGGTCCGCCGGAGGCATCTCGGACTTGGTGGCGGAGGCGAACAGATTGGGGCTGAAACCGAAGGAGACGCTGGGATCGACGAAGGTCTTGATCGCCGAATAGGGCACGACCAGCCGCTCGGGGACGCCGTTGAAAGACAGTTTCACCTCGAAGCGATCATCATAGATCAGCAGATCCCAGAACTGATGCTGAAGGACGATCGTCATGTCTTCGGGATATTGCTCTTTCAGGCGCTTGGACACGATGGCGCCCGCAGCCGTCGTATCGAAGGTTATGTAGAAATGGTGTTCGCCCGGCAAGCCCCGCTTCTGGACTCTCTGCAAGACCGTGCGGATAATGCCCCGCATGGCCTCATTGGCCAAAACATCGTAGCGGATCTGATCCTCGGACATACGGCTGATATCGTCTTTTTTGCGGTTAGAGCAAGTTCCGGCAAGTGGGACCATCCATCTTACAGGACTACTGAGCGTAATACCCGAGAGCGACCGTCACCCTCGGGCGGTCAGGTGGAGGACTTCTGTTGCCCGGTGTCCTCCAAACCGCGCCTAACAGCGCTGAACCGCTAGGACTTGAATTAGGCTAACCGCACTGCATTACGCAGCGAGGCGTGCCTCAGCATAGTTGTCATTTGCAACTATTTGAACGGCCCGATAACGGCGGAACCATGCCGAGCGAAAACGTACCCTTTACACCCTCGTCGATCCTAGTTCGCCCCCATCAGAAACGCATCTGTGAGACGATGCGCTTGTGGTGGAGGCGCCGGGTACCGCCCCCGGGTCCGAAAGGTTTATTACGATAGTCATTTATCGCCATAGCTGGCGAACCAGCAATCCCAATATATGGGCTCCAAGGCTTAAAAAAAAGACCGAAAGCGTAGGCAGGTGATTTCATCCTCCACCGGCTCAACAGCTTATTTTCGGGAACGGGACGCGGGACCGGCGGCTCACGCAGGTGACGTTACGGCTACCAGCAAACTTCGGCTGTTGCCTTGCATGTATATTCATCGAAAATAATCACGTCGAGGAAGAGTTCGCATTCAACTTGCTTCTCTCCCGTTCTGTATTTCTTGATACCCTTCTTGGCCGCCCAATCGGCAATATATTTATCCAGAAGCATTTTCGCATCGCGCGCCGGACCTTCTTTCCCGTAATCGTTTACCGAATAGAAAAGCTTGGTACACTCGGCTTTTGCAGCGCCGGGAAAAGCAAGGATCAGAAAACTCAAAGCAACCGGACGAACCGCGCGGCTCATGACATTCATCGTCAACTCCATGATATAATCCAGACAGACATTGGCAGTATTACAGACTGTTGGTCCTGACAAATCCCAGGATCACCAGTCCCGACAAGAGGAAGAGCAGTATCACGGACATCGCAATCTGCAGACTGCCCGTCGTGTCGGCAAGGATGCCGATGATCAGGGGCGCCGCGAATGCCGTGACCTTGCCGGAGAAAGCGAAAAAGCCGAAAAACTCGCTCATATGTTCGGGCGGAGCCATGCGTGCGAGCAGGCTGCGGCTCGCCGATTGCAGCGGCCCCGAGGAAAGCCCGATCAAAATTGCGAAAGCGATGTAGACGAGTTCGCCGGTCGACGTGAAAGGCGCTGCATCGGCCGCGCGCGGGGCGACTTCGAGGAAGAACAGGACATGCCGTGAGTCGATGGAGATCACGCCCCCCGCGCCGCAGATCAGCAGCAGCAACGCGCCGACCAGCACCCTTTTTGAGCCGAGCCGGTCGTCGAGAAAGCCGCCCGCCGCCGCGCCAATCCCGGCCGCGATGCTGAGAATGATGCCGAAATAGCCGATGACGATAGTCGGCCAGTCGAATACGGCCTTGGCGTAGATCCCGCCGAAGGTGAAGATTGCCAGCAGTCCGTCGATGAACAGCATTCGCGCGGCAAAGAAAAGCGCCAGATCGCGATAGCGGCCGATATGGCGAAGCGTTCTTGCGATGGAGGCGAAGGCCGACCGGATCGTCGCCCGCTCCGCGCCAGGCCGGGGCGGCGCATCCGGCGTGAACAGAAAGAAGGGAATGACGAAGACGACGAACCAGAGCGCCGAGAACGGCCCGACGAAACGATCCGCCTCATGGCTCGCCACATCGAAGGAGATGAGCGGCGCCAGCCCGAGAACCGTCTGCCCGCTGCCCCCATCGATCAGAATGAACGCCGCCATGATGATCAGCGAGATCAGGCCGCCCGCATAGCCGAGCGCCCAGCCGCCGCCGCTGACACGGCCGAGCAGGCGCGACGGCACGAGACGGGGCATGAGCGAATTGTTTAGGACCGCGCTGAATTCGGCGGCGACGGTCGCAACGATCAGCCCCAGAACGACGATCCAGAGATTGCCGCTTGCGCCCGGCACGGCGTACCAAAGCGCCAGTTGCCCGAGCACGAAGCCGATTGACAGCCAGCCGATGAGCTGCTTCAGCCGCCCCCTGCGATCCGCGATCGCGCCGAGGACCGGGCTGCCCAGCGCAACCAGAATTGACGCCGCGGCCATGGTATAGCCCCAGATGGCCCCGCCCTGTGCGGCATCGCCGATGAAGACGGCGGCGAAATAGGGAGCGAACAGAAAGGTGGTCACGAGCGTGTAGAAAGGCTGCGCCGCCCAGTCGAACAGCATCCATGAGCCGATCGCGAGCGGGCCCGCCGAAGGCTGCTCCGCCGTCTGACGGTCATAAGTCGCAGATGTCATCGCGCGAACGCTCCCCCGTACCAGCCAGATTTCTCATAGCCCAAAACCGGCACAGGTTACAACGCGGCTTTCACGGATAAGAGTTAAAGCTCGGCCACCTCCCGCAAATGTGCGACTGCGACCGTCAGCTTGGCCAGCGTCAACTCGCTGCCGTTCAGGATCTCGTCGATGCTGTGCCGCGCCCGTGCGACCGCGACGCGATGCGTCTCGCGCCAGGCTTCGAAATCCGGCTTGTCGCTGCCGGTCACCGCGAAAATCTTCTCCACGATGGCCCGCTGCGCCGAGGCGGCCGCCGCCAGCGCGCTGTTGAAGGCCAGCCTGTCATAATATTCGGCCGGCATGTGCCGCTCGCTGGAGGAGCGCATCTCATCGACCCGGAAGTGACTGCTCACGCGGAAATAGAGGCGCGCGACTTCCAGCTCCGGCCGGTTCAGTCTCGTGGCCAGCAGAATGATGTCCGGCCCATCGGTCAGCGCCTTCAGAATGGAGAAGCGGCGAGCGAGGTCCGCCGGGAGATCCTCGGCGACCATGCGGCCTTGCGCATCCTCAAGCCGCCCGATCAGCCACTCGTCGAAAATACTCTCGATGGAGCCGCTCAGCGTATCGAGTCCGGCCCTGTAACGCTCGATCAGCGCGGATAGACCTTCCTGCAGATTGCCATAGCGCAGGAACCAGACAACCTGCCGGCGCAGCACATCCTGGACCAGCATGTAGAGCGAGAGCTGGCGCTGACCGTCGATTTTGCCGTCGAGCGCGTCGATCGTGTCATAGAAGTCGTTGAGGCGGAACGCTCCGGTCGCCGCCGCGAACGCAAAGGCGACATCTTCCGTGCTGCGGCCGGTTTCCTCCTTCAGCCTCACGACGAGGGTCGAGCCGCCACGATTGATCGCGCCGTTGGACAGCATCGTTGCGATGATCTCGCGCCGCAGCGCATGGCTTTCGATCTCGGATGCGAAGCGTTCGCGCATGGATTTGGGGAAATAATCAGCCAGCACGCGGCTGAGATAGGGATCGTCCACGACGGTGGAATCGATCAGCTCGGAATAGAGCGCGATCTTCGACCAGGCCAGCAGAACGGCAAGCTCCGGCCGGGTCAGGGGCTGGCGCTTGCGGGCGCGTTCGGCGATCTCGGCGTCGGACGGCAGATGCTCGATCTGGCGGTCGAGCAGATCGGCATTTTCCAGCGCCACCATCAGACGGTTCTGAAAGCCAAGATCGGACAGACCGCGCATTTCGCCAAGGCTGATGGCAAGCGTCTGCAGATAGTTGTTCCGCAGAACCTTTTCCGCCACCTCGTCGGTCATTTCGACGAGACAGGCATTGCGATCCTCAAGCGTCAGTTTTTCAGTTTCGAGCCCCTTCGCCATCGCGATCTTGATATTCACCTCCATGTCGGAGGAATTCACGCCGGCCGAATTGTCGATGGCGTCGGTATTGATCCGCCCACCGAGCATTGCGAATTCGATGCGCGCGGCCTGGGTGATGCCCAGGTTGGCGCCCTCGCCGATGACTTTGGTCTGAAGGTCGGCGGCCGTCACGCGGATGGGGTCATTGGTCCGATCGTTGACGTCCTCATCGGTTTCACCCGAGGCGCGGGTATAGGTGCCGATCCCACCGAACCAGATGAGGTCGGTCTGCGCCTTGAGAAGCAGGCGCATGATCTCGTTCGGCGAAGCGGCCTTCTGCGCGATCCCCAGCAGAATCTGCATCTGCGGCGAAAGGGGAATGCTTTTCGCCGCACGCGAAAATACCCCGCCGCCTTCTGAAATCAGCTCCCGGTCATAATCCTGCCAGCTCGAACGCGGCAGATCGAACAGGCGCTTGCGCTCCTGCCAGCTCGTCTCGGGATCGGGCGTCGGATCGATGAAGATGTCGCGGTGATCGAAGGCGGCAAGCAGCTTGATCTTGCGCGACAGCAGCATCCCGTTGCCGAAGACGTCGCCGGACATATCGCCGATGCCGATCACACGGAAGGGCGTAGTCTGAATGTCGATGTTCATCTCGCGGAAGTGACGCTTGACCGCTTCCCAGCCGCCGCGCGCGGTGATGCCCATCTTCTTGTGATCGTAGCCGGCCGAACCGCCCGAGGCGAAAGCATCGCCCAGCCAGAAGCCGTTGGAGACCGCGAGCGCGTTGGCGATGTCGGAAAATGTCGCGGTGCCCTTGTCGGCGGCGACGACGAGGTAAGGGTCGTTTCCGTCGAGCCGGACCGTCTCTTTCGGTGGGATAATCTCGCCGTCCTTGAGATTGTCGGTGACGCTGAGCAGGTTGGCGATGAACGAACGATAGCAAGCTACGCCCTCCGCCATCATCGCGTCGCGCGAGCCGCCCTTGGGCAGATTGCGCGGCACGAAACCGCCCTTTGCCCCTTGCGGCACGATGATCGCATTCTTCACCTGCTGCGCCTTCGCCAGCGCAAGCACTTCGGTGCGGAAGTCCTGCGGGCGATCCGACCAGCGCAGGCCGCCGCGTGCGATCGGTCCGCCGCGCAGGTGGACGCCCTCGAAACGCGGCGAAGTGACGAAGATCTCCGCATAGGGTTTCGGAGCGGGAAGCCCCTCGACATCGCGGCTCCTGATCTTGATCGCGATAGACGGCCCACAGGCCAGTTCCGTGGCCGGCTGATAGAAATTGGTGCGCAACGTCGCCTGAACCAGATTGAGCAGACGCCGGAGCATCCGGTCTTCATCGAGGCTGGCGACATTGTCCAGAGCGCCCTCGATGCGCTCCACGATCGGTCGGGCCGCCGCGCGTCTTTGTTCCTCGGTCCTGGCGGTCGCCGGATCGAACAGCGTATGGAAAAGCTGAACGAGTTCGCGGACGATGCCGCCATGCTGGGTCAGCGTTCGCGCGAGATAGATCTGCCCGAATGGCGCGCCGATCTGCCTGAGATAGGAACCGTAGCCGCGCATCATCGCGACTTCGCGCCAGTCGAGCCCGGCTTCGATGATCAGGCGGTTGAAAAGATCGTTCGCCGCATCGCCTCGCCATATGGCGAGGAAACAGCCCTCAAGCCGTTCCTGATGTTTGTCCAGATCGACCGGATCGCCATTCGCGCTCTCGATCAGCAACTCATGAAGAAAGACCTTGACGCGCTCGCCGTCGCGCCGGGTGGTCAGTTCGTAGGTCTGTTCGGAGACGACGGAGAAGCCGAGATTCTCCAGCACCGGAACGCGGCGGCTCAGCGAAATCGGCTCGTGCATCTGGTAGAGCATGACATAAAGTCGGCGCGGCGGCAGGTCCGGACTGCTGAAGAAGCTGATGCCGACCTTCAGTTCCTCCGACAGCCTTTCGATCTTCTCGATGTCGATCAGCGCGCGGGCAGGGGTATTGCCATGCTCATAGCCCGGCGGGAACGCCTCGCCGTAGCGCTGAATGATCGTGCTCGCGCTGCGCCCGTAACTGTCCCTGATCAGCACCTGGAGATCGTCCTGCCAGTTGCGAACGATCTTTTCGACTTCCGCCTGCAGATCGTCCACCGAGACATCCGGCACCTTGTCCTGATCTTTCCACAGCACGACATGCAGACGCACCAGCGGGCCGATGGTGAACACCGGCGTGAATTCCTTCATATGCGCGTCGAAAGTCTTCTCAAGCAGCGCGATGATCTTTTGGCGGATCTTCGTACTGAACTTCTCGCGCGTGATGTAGACCAGCACCGATGCGAACCGGCCGAACTCGTCGGGACGGACGAAAATCCGTGTCCGCGGCATCAGCTCCAGCCGCACCAGTTGGCTGGCAATCTCGGTAAGCTGATCCGAAGGGATCTGGAACAGTTCGTCGCGGGGAAAGGTTTCAAGAATATTCGTCAGGACACGTCCGGAATAGCTGTTCTGTCCGAAGCGCAGGTTCCGGAAGACCTGTTCCACCTTGTGGCGCAGAAACGGAATGCGTCTGGAAGATTCGTTGTAGGCCGAGGCGGAAAACAGACCGACAAGGCGCAACTCGCCCGTCAGTTCGCCCTCGGGCGAATAAAGCTTGATGCCGATGGAATCGGTATGCACGCGGCGCTGGACAGGGGAAAGAAAATTCGCCTTCGTGATGATCAGCAGATCGGGGGCGCCGAAAAATTCCCGCGCAATGGGACTCATCTCCTGATGCCTGCCGGTCCGGCGCAGGACGTGCATATCCGGATCGCGCAACAGTCCAAGGCCGGTTTCCGGCTTCATGTCCAACTGGGGTTCGGTCCCGTCCATCGTAAAGTCGTATTCGCGCACGCCCAGAAAAGTGAAATGCCCCTCCGCAAGCCACTTCATGAACTGGATCGATTCAGCCAGTTCGTCGACAGCAACCGGCGGCGGCAGATTCACATATGTGTCGATCACCGCGCGGAGACGGGAGACCATAGGCATCCAGTCGGAAACGACAATACGCACCTGCTCGAAGATCGTCTCCAGCCGTTCGAGCAGATCGGCACGCTCGCGATCGCCCTCCAGCGGGTCGATATGGATATGGAAGAAGCTCTCCGCATGACCTGCATTGATTGGCGCGCTATGGGCGGCGACGAGTCCGGTGAGTTCGCCATCCGTGTTGCGGTGAACTCGAAAGATGGGATGCGCGACGTAGCGCGCGCTGTGACCGCGATCATTCAGCTCGACCAGAACCGAGGAAAGCAGGAAGGGCATGTCGTCGTTGACGGCTTCGATGACGGTGATGGGACCGCCTGCTCCGCCATCGTCGTAATCGTAGACGCGCAGCTTGCGTTCCTTGGGGGCGCGTTTCTGGAAGAAGTTGAACGCGCTGATGGCAAGCTGGGTCAGTTTCTCCTGAGGGAAGAGATCCTGCTGTGTCTCACTGGGCGTGGAAAACAATGCGGCCGTAAACGCAGACGCAAGCCGTCCATCCGTCCCCTCCGCCGAGGCGGCCTTCTCGACCTCTTGGGACACTGTGGAAATCTTCAACTGGCTCATGGCGCGGCCTCGGGCTTTGTTTTCTGCACGTATTCTGGGCAGTCTCAATTTAGCACAGTGTCGAACCGATTTGGTTTCGGCAAGGCCGCAGACCGCTTTTGTGGAGCAAATCGCCTCGGTATGAACCACTAGCCATCTTGTATGACGACGATTTTTCGCATGTTTGTGAAAATCGCGGCTTAAGGAGACGCGGAGGTTTTTAAGCGTATTGGCGGGAGTGGCAGATACTCGCCGCAGGCGCGGCGCGGTTTCGCTTCAAGCGCCGACGTCACTTTGGCCGGCAGGCGCCGCAGGATGATCAGAGGATATTATGGGAGCCGTCGCAGAAGGGCTCGTCGCAGGTCTGCTTGCAGCCGCAAAGATTGACCGCTTCGGTGCGTTCCGCGGTGAACACCAACGGCTCGATATCGCTGCCCTTGTGGGAGCCGTCGCAAAATGGCTGGCGAGAGGACAACCCGCAGCGGCACCAGGAGTAGGTGCGCCCTTCCGTCAGTTCGACGAGATAGGGGCTCAACTGCGCGGGAGTTGGATCTGCCATTGCCCTGTCTTCCCTTTGATGGTCCATGAGCTCGGGAGGAGCTGAAGGGTTCATCGGAATGCCATTAGCGCAAGTCGCCAGCGAGATGCAAGCGGGCCACCGGCGAATGCAGCGGCGCGTGTCAAAAATGTTCTGCTGGATGGCCGATCGATGCGGGGAACCGTCAGCAAGGGAAGCCAGCTTACGCTGAACCGCGCCCGCGCCGCGATGAAAGCCACTTGACCAGCTGTTCTGTCACCTGATTAAAATCGTTCTGCAGAGCGATAATGCCATTGGCCGGGTCGTCGCTCGAAGCCGGCGACCGGGCGCTGAACTGTTTTGTAGCGATCACGCTGGAGCCGATATGGTCGATCAGTTTGACGAACAGCGTCACCACCGCTTCCGAGCGGCCATCGGCGACTTCGACCTCGAACTTGCGGATCTCGATTGCCAGCGTATATTCGCCATCGACACGATCCTCCGTCGTCAGGACGGCGCGGAACGCCTGGGAATCCTGCATCGCCTCGACGATGCGGGCCCGCACGAGGCTGGTGAGCCGGTCGCTCCAGGCGGCATCCTCGAAATAGGCGATCCGGCCGCCCGAGGCCATCACCAGAACGCGGTCAGTATCGAGCGCTCGCATGGCGGTCGGCTGCGAGACGGTGATCTGAACCGGCCAGCGGCGGAATTTGGAGTTCGAGAGATCGGGTGCGGAGAGGTTGAAGGTCGCCGGGGGCTCGGTTGCCCCTATACCAGCCACAGCGCAGCCGCCAAGCCATAGACACACCATGCCCGTATGGATCAACGGCAATATTCTCATGCCCCGTAGCCTTCGCCCATTTATCCCCAAAGAGCCCTAACATGATCGGCTTTTAAGTCAATTTCATTATTGTCCCGGCTTGTACTCCGGAACCTGCGAACCGCCGAAGATGATGCTTGAGGGATTTGCCTCGACTTTCTGCAAGACACGGTCGAGATTTTCGGCCAGACGGCGTCCATCACGCATGAACAGCTCGAATTCCCTCATACTGCGCCTAGCCTGATAGGTAAGACCTCCGGCCTGATCTCCAAGACTCTTCTCCAGCTTGTCGGCGAGATTGCGGAAGGATTGCGCCGCCTGTTGCGCTTGGGCCACAACAGATTGCTCGCCACCGCCGAGTGAGGCGCTGAGCTGATCGACGGTATTTTCCATCTTGTCGGCAAGTCCGGTGAAGCGCTCCGACAGCGTGCGGGCGTTCTTGATGACCGCCGCGACATCGTCTCGGTTTTCACTCAGCATCGAGGTGAAGGCTTCGACATTCCGGGTCGTGCTGGCGATCAGCTTCTCATTGTTCGCGATAAGGTCGTTCAGCCGCGAAAAGACCGCGTTCGCATTGCCGAGCGTTTCGGGCACGGCGTCGACCACCGCACCGAGCCCCGAGCCCGTATTGTCCGCGTAAATTGTGGGAAATGTCTCTCCCTCCTTCACCGTCAGCATCCCGGCCTCCGGCGTTCCCGGCGTGACGGAGAGCGCAACCCAGCCCGCGAGCCCCTGCTGCAGCACCTGCGCGCGCGAATCCTCCCGTATGGGCGTGTCCTCGGCCACGGTGATGATGACGCGCACCTTGCGCGTATCCTCCGGCATGATCTCCATGCTCGTCACCGAACCGATGCGGATACCGTTGAACAGCACCGCGCCCGCCTCGGTCAGCCCCTGCACCGAACCGTTGAAGATCACGTCGTAACGCTTGGCTCCGCCGCCATTGACGTAATGCTGCAGCCAATAGGCAAACCCCAGCGCTCCACCGAGCGCCAGCAGCACGAACAGGCCGATGACCAGATAATTCGCTCGCGTTTCCATATGTCTTTACCGGAGCGCTGCGCGCGCCCGCTCTCCGCAAAAATAGTCCTCAACCCACGGATGGGCCGGATTTTCCGCCAGATCCTGCGGCGTTCCCGTCCGCACGACCTTCTGCTCGGCGAGGACGGCGACACGGTCGCAGATCGCGAAGATGCTGTCGAGATCATGCGTCACCATGTAGACCGTCAGCCCGAGCGTCTGCTGCAAGCGCCGTATAAGCTGGTCGAAGGCCGCCGCGCTGATCGGGTCGAGGCCGGATGTCGGCTCGTCGAGGAACACGATCTCCGGATCGAGCGCAAGCGCCCGCGCGAGCCCGGCCCGCTTTCTCATGCCGCCGGACAGCTCCGACGGGTGCTTGTGGGCCGCGTCGGGATCAAGCCCGACCATGGCCAGCTTCATGAACGCCAGCTCATCCATGGCCGATTTCGGCAGCTTGAGCTGTTCGCGCATCGGCGCCTGAATGTTCTGCAGGACCGTCAGCGACGAGAACAGCGCCCCGTCCTGAAACAGCACGCCCCAGCGCCGTTCCACCGCCAGCCGCCGCCGCATGTCGAGCGCGGTCATGTCGTGGCCGAAAACCTCGATGCTGCCCTGATCGACCGGCACGAGGCCCGTAATGCAGCGCAGCAGCACCGATTTGCCCATGCCCGAGGCCCCGGCGATGCCCAGCACCTCGCCGCGATAAACGTCGAGATCGAGATCGTCGAAAATGAGCTGCCGCCCGAAGCGCTTGGTGAGATCGCGCACGCGGATGATGATGTCGCCCTGCCTGTAGCGTTCCATGCTCAATATCCGCTTGCCGTGAGATAAATCGCGAACAGCGCGTCGAAGACGATGACAAGGAAGATCGCCTTCACCACCGACGTCGTCACATGCGCGCCGAGCGATTCCGCGCTGCCCTTGACGCTCATGCCCTCCAGACAGCCGACCAGACCTATGATCAGCGCGATGAACGGCGCCTTGACGAGCCCGACGAGAAAATGTCGCATGTTGATGGCGTCATGGAGGCGCTGCAGATAGACCTCCATGCCGATGTCGAGATAGAGCATCGACATCAGCGCGCCGCCGAAAAGGCACATCAGATCGCCGATGAAGACGAGAATCGGCAGCGAAACGATCAGCGCCGCGATACGCGGCAGCACCAGCGTTTCTATCGGGTCGATGCCGATGGTGCGCATGGCGTCGATCTCCTCGCGCATTTTCATCGAGCCGATCTCGGCCGTAAAGGCGGAGGCCGAGCGCCCGGCGACCATGATCGCGGTCAGGAGAACGCCCACCTCGCGCAGGGCGAGAATACCGAGCATGTCGATGGCGAACGGCTCCGCGCCGAAAGTGGCGAGCTGAATCACGCCCTGCTGGACGATCACGGCCCCAATGAGCAGGCAGATCAGCGCGATGATCGGCACGGCGCGCAGGCCGGTATGCTCGATATGATGCGCAAAGGCGGTCCATCGGAACCGCCACGGGCGCAGCGCCACGCGCCCGGCCGACGCCGTTGCCTGGCCGAGAAATCCCGTCAGACGCACGGCATCGTCAACGGCGCGGACCAGCGCCACAAAGGCGTCGCTCACGAGCGGGATCGAGAAACGGCGCTTTTGCCGGGCAGGCTTGTCCCTGACGATATTCTTGTCCACCACGCTTAGCAGAATGCGCTGTTTTTCGCTGATTTCCGTAAAGTGAACCTCAACGCCGGCGTCCGTGAGGCCGGTGCGCAGATGATGAAGCAGCCATGCTCCGGCCGTGTCCAGATCCTCCACCACCGGCAGCCGGATCGCGGCCTGGCGCAGATTGCCTTTACGGGCGGTGGCCTTGACCTTTTCGATGGCGGCGTGAAGGGCGGCGAAATTTTCCACCGTCCATGCGCCCGCGGGCGTCAGGCGCAGCACGCCGCCGTGAAGCTCCGCGAGCAGGGGCGGACGCGCCGCTGCCTTGGATGAGGCTTTTTCCGCGTGATCGAGCATGGTCTACATCAGCGCCTTCACCTGAAATGCGCGCGGACCTTGCCAGCAAACGCCGGAATGGTCCAGCCGGTTCAGATGCGGCATGTCCGTGGCCGGTTGAAGCGTCAGTTGTCCCGGCCGTCTCCGGCAAGCACGCCGCCATTCCAGCGCCGCATCAGCACAAGCGCGAGGACGAGACCGACGGCTCCCAGCGCCGCCATCGCCAGATAGGCCTGCCCCGCATAAGCGTGGTAAAGCGGCCCGGCGGCAAGCGCGGCTAGCCCCATCGCGACGCTCGCAGTGATCGAGGCATAAAGCCCCTGAGCCGAAGCGGCAAGCCGCGACGGGATCGCCTGCGTCAGAAACTGCATGGCTCCAAGATGGGCCGCGCCAAAGGTCAGGCCGTGCATGGCCTGCACGGCGAAAAGCACGGCCAGCGGCGGGTCGAACGCGGTGACGGTCCAGCGGATCGCCGACGCCGCCGCGGCGATGGCGAGAAGCTGGACCGGACCGAACCAGCGGTTGACGCGCGCCCCATAGGCGAAAAGCGCGATTTCCGCGATGACGCCGATGGCCCAGAGCGCGCCGATGATCGTCGGCGAGATCTGCGCGGCGTTCCAGTGCAGCGTGCCGAAGATGTAGTAGACCGCGTGAGCCGACTGGATCGCTCCAGCGGCAATCAGAAACAGCCACAGCTCCGGCACCTTCATCAGCCTGACCATGTCCGCGAAGCGCAATGCGGGCCGCGCCGCTACCGGCTTTGCGTCCGCTGCTCCGCCGCCGCTGCTGATATCGGCATCGCGCGGCAACAGATAGGCCGAGGCGAGAACGAGCCCCGCAGCCCCGATGAACAGCCAGATCGCCGCCTGCGGTCCCCAGAGGTCGATGGCCACTCCGCCGCCGGTCGTCATTGCGATGAAGCTTATCGAACCCCACAGGCGCATCTGTCCATAGTCCGCGCGTCCGGCCCGCGCCCCGGCAAGCGCGACCGTGTCGGTGAGCGGGATGACCGACATCCAGAACAGCGTGAACACGATGACGGCGGCGAATATGGCCGGGAAACCTTCGGCCCAGGGCAGAATGAGAATGGTCGCAAGCGCTCCCCAGGAAAGCGCCTTGATGAATCCGGCGGGACGCTCGTAGCGGTCGGCGAGAAATGTCATCGCCGGAATGAACAGCGCGCGTGTGAAGACGGGGACCGCATAGATCAGCGCGATCTGCGGCTCGCTCAATCCCCGCCACTTCAGCCAGAGCGGCAGATAGGGCATGTAGCACCCGACGATCAGGAAGGAGGTGGCGAAAAACACCGAAAGGCGCAGCCCGAAACTGTCATCCACAACGGGCCTGAGGAATGCGTTCTTTTTCTGCACGGGGACCCTTTGAAGCCTTTGAACTTGCCGCCTGATAATGCGAACGCGCCGATCCGCCAGAGCGAGATCCGATAAAATGGACACCATTTTTCGGAAAAATCGAGCTTGAAGCAAACAGATGCAGATCAGGATCGTTTCGTTAAGAAATGATCCTGATCCAAGAGGCGCCGGCGGCTGCAGCCGTTCCTCAAGCGCGGCGTTCTAAACCAAACGCTAATATCTTGCCTGCATAGTCGAGGACTTCAGAGCAATGCAATCCCGACAACGACATCGAGCGCAACTGGACGATGCCGGCATCCACGACACATATCACATCGCTGACGGCAGACTACGACGCCATTGAACGCGCAATCCGCGAGACCAGCCGGGGCCGATGGTTCCTGTCGTGCTATCTGGAGCGCAACCGCTCGGCCGAAACGAAAATGCTGCTGTCCGCGATCAGCAAGCTCGAGACGGCGATGCGCGACAATGGTCAGATCGTCGAGGATTCCGGCGCTTTCGAGACGCTACTCACGCTGCGCCAGGCCTTTGACGAAGCGCGCGACGATATGGCCCAGTTGCCGCGAGCCGTGCAGGAGACGGCCGAATTGCCGCTGCAGCGGTTCGATTTCCGGGCAACGCCATCGGGAATAGCCGAAGAGGTCCAGGCGATCCGTGACGCCGCCGCGAGCATCCACAGCGCCGCCTATGCCCTTCAGGCCGCCGGAGTGTTTCAGGGGGTCGCGCGCCAGATCGCCGAACGGGCGGACGCCATCGAACATGCCTGCGCGAAACAGGATGCGGCCGTTGCGCGGGCAAAACGGATGGCCGCGCTGCTTAGCGAGATCGAAGCAGAACTGATAAGCAGCTTCGACGATTCCAGCTTCGCCTATGAATTCTATAACGCGCAGGACGACGTCCGCCGCCTGCCCTATCGCATGGCCGACGAGCGCACCATTCCCAATCTGGTCGTCGAGGAAATCTCCGCCGCGCTGGCCGAACAGACCGATCCTGCCGACGAAGACGACGGCTACGGCCCGGCAAGATAGATCGGTCTCCGAGGCGTCATCCCAGTGAAAACGGGCATTCGGCAAAGTCGCTATTCGCGCCATGGATTCCCTCCTTCTCGCAGGGCTGTCCGGGGAATGAGTCAGTGTGTGGCGGCGCATGCCCGGCAATTCCGGCGCGAACCGGTTATTTTCTGATTGTGAGACTCAGAAAATGGAGCCGGACATGCGTTATCGGG
>JBHJOB010000044.1:0-48401 GCA_050330195.1 Rhodomicrobiaceae bacterium
AGATGCACGATGACGAGCGGCCCGAGCAGAAGCGCGGACAGCCGCTGAAGGACGAAAAGCTGGCGCTCGCTCATTCCGGCGCCCTCCCCAGAAAGCTGAGCAGCGACATGCGCTTCAGCCCGGCGATGCCTGCGGTTGGCACGATGCCAATGGGACAATGCTTGATGCAGCTTCCCATGGTGTGGCAGCTTCCGCAACCGCCATCGCCGTTCGCCTTGTCGAGCGTTTCGCCCTGCGCCGCATGGCGCTCGTCATTGACCAGGGTCCAGGTGCGATTGAGCGCGGCCGGACCGAAATAATCGGGATTGCCCGCGACGGCGTCGCAGGCGCTGTAGCAGACGGCGCAATTGATGCATTCGATTCCGGCATCGGCTGCGCGGCGCTTGCGGCTCTGCGGATCGACGTTCGCAGGCGGTTCATGACGTGTCCGCTTGCCCTGAAAGCGTCCCCCCGCCTTCTGCCATTTGCCGAAAAACTCCGCCATGTCGCAGGCCAGATCCTTGATGCGCGGCATGTTGCGCAGGGGCTCGATGGTCAGCTTTCCTTCGTCGGCAACTTTCTTGACGTGCGTCCGGCAGGTCCAGCGCGGTATACCGTTGACCGTCATGGCGCAGGAGCCGCACACACCGACGCGGCAGGCGAAGCGATAGGCCAGCGCGGGCTCATGGCGGCGCTGCACTTCGGTCACGACATCGAGCACGGTCTGGTTCGAACGCGCGGGCACGCGATATTCGACAAGGCCGCCCGTTTCGCGTCCGCGCCAGATATTCACGATCAATTCGTCCGTATCCGTCATGGGCTTGCCGGTCAATGTGCTGATCCCGATGAACTCTTGCTGGCAAAAACGGGGGCGGGCACCCCCTCCATCGCCACATTGATGCAGGCGGGCTTGCCGCTTGTCACAGCCCGGTCGATGGCGGGGGCCAGCCCTGCGTCTTCGGTGACATACTCGCCGTGGCAGCCGACCGCCGCCGCCGAGAGGTCGTAGCGCGCGTCGGGATTCAGCTCGCAGCCGATCAGCCGGTCGGGGCCGAAGGCGTTGAGCTGGATCAGGTGCTCCGCGTTCCAGCGCGCATCGTTGCCGATGATGGCGATGACAGGCGCATTGGCGCGGGCGGCCGTGTCGAATTCCATGAAATAGAAGCCAGCTGTTCCGTCGCCGAAAAGCGTGAAGACAGGCGCATTCGGACGAGCCAGCTTCGCACCGATAGCTTGCGGGAGACTGCCGCCGATTGCGCCGGAGGTTCCGTTGATCATCCGATTGCGCGCCGGCAGAAAGGCTTGCGCCCACTGACCGAACTCGCCGCCGTCGATGGCGATCATTGCGTCGGGATAATCGTTCAGTATGCATTCCAATGCGGCGCAGATCGCTTGTGGCCCGATGCCATCGGTCGCGCCTGTGTCTTTCAACTCGCGCATGGCGGTCGCCCGCCCGACCCGGGCGCGCCAGTCCGTCCGCGATGCGTGTGCGGGAAGCGCGGCCTCGATCAAGGCGGCTGCCGTCGCGTCCGCATCGGCGCTGACTGTCAGCGCAAGCCGGTCGCCGAGAAGCCGAGCCGCCTGTCCACGTGCCGCCTCGTCAGGATCGACGACGGCAACGCGTGCGTCTCCGAGCGCGGAAACGCCTCCGAAGCCGGATGTGAAATCGACATGCTTGCCGAGATAGACGATCAGATCGGCTTCGCGCAGCACATCCGCAAACGCGCCAAGCGACGGGTCGCGCAATCCGCGCGGGCTTTCCATCGGCACGACAGGCGCGTCTACCGCATCGGCGAGCCGTTCAAGGAGTTCGCCGCCGCGAGTTGCGTTCAGCATCGGGCCGGTGAGGATGATCGGGCGCGAAGTCCCGCGCAGCAGATCGGCAAGCGCGTCACTATCGGCGGGCGCAGGCGATGACGCCTGCCGTTCGAATGCCGAAGCTTCGGGTATGACGGCTGTCCCCACGTCAGCGGCGAGCACATCGGCCGGCAGCGCAAGATGCACCGGGCCGGGCCGTCCGCTCCGTGCGACGCGGATCAACTCGGCGACGTCCGCCGCCATGTCCCCGGCATGCATGCAGCGGCGCGAAAGCTTCACGAAGGGCGTTGCCGCCGTGACCTGGTTGAATTCCTGAAATGCGCCGGAACCGTCCTGTCCGACCGGGGCATCGCCGCTGAGGAACAGGACCGGCGTCTCCGACATGCGCGCGGAGTAGAGCGCGCCGAGCGCATTGGCGAAGCCCGGAGCCGCCGTGACCAGCGCAACGCCGATCTGCCCGGACGCCTGCGCCCAGCCCTCTGCCATGAAGACGGCGCTGGCCTCATGCCGCGTGTGAACGATCCGCAATGCCTGATCGAGCGCGGCGTCGTAAACCGGCATGATCTGGTTGCCGGACAGCGAGAAAATCGTTGTTATGCCTGCCCGACGCAGCGTCGCGGCAAGGCAATCAGCGCCTCTCAATAGCGTTCCTCCGGTGTATGAACCGTTCTAATTCCAAAGTTTATCGTTGAATATTTTTCAATCAAGATTTTTTTGTTTTAATATTTTAGCATGATAGGCGGACGAACGAAAACCCCAGCCGGGCGCTCATGGACATCAAATCTCTCTACACAGCCGTGACGGTCGCCGATTTCGGCAGCTTCGCGAATGCTGCAAAGGCGCTGAGCATGTCGATCTCCGCCGTGAGCATTCAGATCCGGGGGCTTGAAACCGAACTTGGCTTTGCCCTGTTCGACCGCAGCAGCCGTCCGCCCGTCATAACCGAGCAGGGCCGGCTGTTCATGGTCCACGCCCGCGAGATGCTCGCGCAGTGGGAGCGGCTGAGCGAGAACCTGTCACGCGACATTCGCGGCGGCATATTGCGGGTCGGCGCGGTGCATACCGCCGTCAGCGGGAGCGTGCCGCCTGCCCTGAAGCGCCTCCGCCAGCGGCAGCCCGATCTGCACATTCAGCTCACCACCGGCCTGTCGCATGAGCTGGAAGAAAAGCTACGCCGGGGCACGCTCGACGCCGTGATCGTGACCGAAGCCGACGAATTTCCCGATATATTCACCTATCGCCGCTTTGCCGAGGAACCGCTCGTGGTCATCTGCCATAGAGATGTTCGCGGCAATGACGCCAGGCAGATCCTTGAAGCTAATCCCTATCTGCGCTTCAACCGGCAGGCGCGTGTGGGGCAGCTCATCGACCGCGCAATTGCCGAACGCGGAATAGCGGTGCGCTCGCAGATGGAGATCGACACGCTCGATGGCGTCGTCGCGCTCGTCCATGAAGGGCTTGGCGTGTCGGTCGTACCGTTGCGGCCGGGATCGAAACTGCTGCCCGAGCGAGTCCGCAGCGTCGCCTTCGAGGCGCCCCCGCCCACGCGCCGTCTCGGTCTCGTCGAGCTGAAGACCAATCCGCGCGCCCATCTGGCCGACATGCTGTTTGCCGAGTTGTCATCCGGCGAGGATCGGAAAAAGCCGCGCCTCAAAAGCTGATGACCGACCGAACCACCATGTTCGCGCCGAGCAGCAGCAAGCCGCCCAGCACGATCTGGCGGAACAGCGCCTGCGGAATGCGGCCGCCCACGACATTCCCCGCCCACATGCCCAGAAAGCAGGGCGCAAAACATCCCAGCCCGATGAGCGCGCGCGGTCCGTTCAGAACGCCGATGGTGATGAAAGAGCCCACGATCAGCAAACCGGACACCAGAAAGAACAGGCCCAGCGCGGAGATCATCAGTTTCCGGTCCGCTTGAACGCCGACCAGATAGGTCACGAAAACCGGCCCGTTGGTCGTCGTCAGCGTTCCCAGCACGCCGGCTGCGACCCCGGCCATCCCGCCAAGGCTTTTCTCGGAATCCGGCGGGATACGGATGTCCGGACGGAACAGGGTCCAGAAAACGAATGCGACAACGAGCAATCCCACACCAAGCGCCAGGAAACGCTGATCGATAAACGGAAACAGCATTGCTCCGAGCGGCGCGCCGACGGCCAAGCCCGCCAGCATCGGCCAGAATCGCACCACGGATTCGCGCATTCGCCCGCCATTCGTGAATTGCAGGATGTTCACGAACGGCATCAGCATGGCGATGATCGCGAGGATCAGATCGAGCGGCGCGAACGGGCTCGCGATCGGGATCACCAGCAGTGGGAAGGCGAAGCCGGTTCCGCCCTTGGCGAATCCGCCCACGAAAAAGGCGACCGCCAGAACGGCGGCCTGCTCCCATGACAGACCGAGCGTTTCGATCATCGCCGCTCGGCTGACGCGGCCGCAGCCAAAGCGTCACGTCTGTCGCTCAGGCCCCTGCGCACCAGCGCGACGAGAGCGAGTGCGGTCAGCGACCAGAAAGTCCAGGTGATCGGGCTGCTGAACAGGATATTCGCGCTGCCCCCCGACATCAGCATCGACTGCCGGAAATTATCCTCAAGCAACGGCCCGAGGATAAACGCGATCAGGAAGGGCGCGGCCGGTATGCCCATGCGGAACATGACATAGCCCAGCCAGCCCATGACGAACATGACGCCGATGTCGAAAATCGAGTTGTTGACCGCATAGACACCGAAAACGCAGAGCACGAAAACGCTCGGAAAAAGCAGCGATTTCGGCACATCCGCGATGAAGCGGAACAGGCGGATTGCCACGAAGCCGAAAATCAGCAGCAGAACCGAGCTGATCATCAGCCCCATGAACAACGCGTAGATGATGTTGGCGTTCTGAACGAACATGATCGGGCCCGGCTGCAGGCCGTGAATCATGAAAGCGCCGATGATGATGGCGGTGATGACGTCGCCCGGTACGCCAAGCGCAAGCAGCGGGATGAGCGTCGCCCCCGCAACACCGTTATTGCCGGCTTCCGAGGCCGCAACGCCTTCCAGCTCGCCCTTGCCGAAGTTCTTGCGGTTCGGGCTGTTGCGTCTGGCTTCGCTGTAGGACAGGAACGCCGCCGGGGCCGCGCCGATACCGGGGACCGCGCCGAGCACGACGCCGATGATCCCGCCCCTGAAGATGGTGCGGAAACAGGAGCGATATTCGGCAAAGGTCACATGGTCGCTACCGAGTTCTCGAACCGCGTCATGACCGTCACGCGGCGACCGTGCATAGGCGATGATTTCCGGAATGGCGAAAAGGCCGATCAGCACCGCGATGAAATTCAGCCCGCCCATCAGATTGGGCTCGCCGAAGACGAAGCGGTTGGTGCCGTAGACCAGATCGAGACCGACCGTCGCCAGAAGCAGCCCCAGACAGGCGGCGATGACGCCCTTGATCAGGCTGTCGCCCGATACGCCGGCAATGATCGTCAATGAAAAGACGATCAGGGTGAAGAATTCCGGCGGCCTGAAACTCAGCGCGAAGGCCGCGAGCCAGCCGGTCAGCATGATGAGCGCGAGGTTGGAGATGAAATCGGCCGTGCAGGATGCGTAAAGCGCCATATGGAGCGCCTTGCCCGCCTTGCCCTGCTCGGCCATCGGATAGCCGTCGAGCACGGTCGCGCTGGAGGCCGGCGTGCCCGGTGTCTTGATCAGGATCGCCGGGATACAGCCGCCGAAAATGCCGCCCTTGTAGACCCCGAGCAGGAGTAGGATGCCGTGGATCGGCGAGAGCGCGAAGGTGAAGGGCAAGGCCAGCGCCACAGCCATGGTGGCTGACATGCCGGGGATGGCGCCCGCGATCACGCCGACCACGACGCCGATCGTCAGCGCAAGCAGACTTTCCCATTGAGCGACCAGAGCGAAGGCGGCCGCGGCATTATCGAGAAAGCTCATGGCAGCCTCACAATCTTGCCCTGCGGAATCGGAACGCCCGCAACGTGGCTGAAGAAACCGTAAATCATGAGCGGTAGCAAAATGGCCGTGAGCACGGTGGTAACAGGACGCCTTGCGCGAACCAGCAGGGCGTAGGCGAAAATTGCAATTGCCCCCGCAATCGGCATTCCAAGGAACGGCAGCGACAGAAAAAACGCGATCATGAGAATGGCGACGGCGCCGATGCGCAGCCAGGAATGCCACCCATCGTCGGGCGTGTCTTCCGCCTCGCTCGTCTGCACCGGCACGGCGAGAAACGCACGCAGAAACAGGATACCGCCCAGGAGGATGAGCGCTGCGGAAACTATCCTGGGCCACATTGTCGGCGAGAGAACCGCAATGCGGATATTGCTCGGTGACGTTACGCCAAACGGGATGAGGAAAAGGAGAAGAAACGCGCCAAGGGCGACAATGGCCAGACCAAGCCATGCATCAGGAGAAAGTCTCGGCATCGATACGTTTACCCTGAGGAAAGGAGCGGCATTGGAAAACGCCGCTCCGGACTCTGCTTAACCTTCGATCCGCATTCCGAGCTCGTCAACCAGCTTCCGGAAGGTTTCGTACTGGGTCTGGATGAAGGTCTGCGACTCTTCAGGGTCCATCAGCCGGATGAGCGAGCCGGCCTTTTTCATCTGCGCGAGGAACTGTTCGTCCTTTACCGCCTCGGCGAGCCATCCGCGCCATTTCGTGGCAACCTCGTCGGAAATGCCTTTCGGTCCGGCAATCCCGGTCCAGCCGACAAGCTGCTCAAGCGCAGGATGACCAAGTTCGCGAGCCGTCGGAGCGTTGACGCCCTCCACGCCTTCTTTCGGAGTGATGAGCAACGGGCGGAGCTGCTCGTTGGCGATAAAGCTGGCGAGCGCCGATGAGTTGGTGCAGATGAAGTCCGCCGTGCCGGACAGAACAGCCGTGGCTGCCTCGCCGCCGCCTTTCAGCGGAATGTGGACGGCGTCTTCGAGCGGCTTTTCGATGCCGAATTCGGAAAGCACCATTGCGCCCGCAATGTGCAGCAGCGAGCCGACGCCGGAGGAGCTGTATCTGACCGCGCCGGGATTGGCTTTCACCTTGGCGATCAGTTCATCCATCGACTTGATGTCGGATGAGGCTGCAACGGCGCAGATGACCGGGTTGATTTCGTAGACGCCCACGAAACGGAAATCGTCGAGCGTATAGGGCAGCGTAGCCTTCATGGCCGGGTTGACCGTGTGCGAGCCGACGCGCGCGGCGATCATGGTGTAACCGTCCGGTTCGGCGTTCGCCACCGAGACCGAGCCGGTTGCGCCGCCTGCGCCTGTCCTGTTTACAGGGAGAACGGGCTGGGGAACGATGCTGGCCAGCGGCTGCGCGAGGGTACGGACGGAAATGTCGGTCGCGCCGCCGGGACCGTAAGCGATGACAAGGTTGATCGCCTGTTCCGGATACTCGGCTTTGGCGGGCGCGGCGGCAAATGCGCTCAGCCCCCCGGCGATCAGGCACGCGGCGAGCGTCCCCTTCATAAGCGTCTTCCCTATCATGATGCTATCCTTTCGATTGGGTGGTGGATAAGCGTAATTGTGGTTAGTCTGCAACGAGATAAGGCGAGGCGTCTACATACAATTCGCAAAATCCGGCTTCGCCGGCGGCGACGCTGTATATCCAGAACGGCTTTTTGTATGCAATTTTGGCTGTGTGATTATGGGCAAAAATCTTGATCAGCCTTGGGATTTCAGCAGGTCTCTCATGATCTCGCCACCTCGCTTTCAAGCTCCTTCCGCGAGAGGAATTTTTTCGCCGGATCTGGCGCTCGACCTGGTCGAAATTTGACGTTCACGACTTCGCCGGACCGATCCATGCGTCAAGCACGCGGTCGAGCGCGTCGCCACCGGTCTCTGTTGCCGCGAGATTTTCGGCCAATTGCCGGTAGCCCTCGGCGGCGGCGGCGTGATAGCCGCCATGGGCGTGCATCCCCGCAAGACTCTCGGAGATCTCTTCCATCTCGATGGCCCAGCGCGCGGCCTTGTCGCCCAGGGTCGGGCCCGCACCGCGCACGCAGCCGAGCAAGCCCGGCCTTGCGCCGTCCAACTCGCCCACGACCCGATCCAGCAGATCCACACGCTTTGCCGCCGCGAGAATATTGACGAGCAACGCCGTCGCACCCTTGTTGGCCGCCGCGAACAGCACCTTCATCTCGGTCGCCTGACTGAGGCTGTCGCCTAGCGGGACTACTGCAAGACGCTCACTTTGCAGCGCGACCAGCCTATCCGAGGCCGGTCCGGAAACATAGAGGCGTGGCTTGCTCCGGGCGCTTGGCGGCGAGCCGATAATTCCGCCATCGGAGAATGTCAGACCGGCGGCTTGTATTCGTTCGGCAATGCGGAGCGTTTTGGAAGGAGTGATGGCATTGCATTCGACAAAATGCAGCGCGCCTCCGTTGGCGGCGGATGCAACAGCATCGGCCAGCGGTTCGGCCTGATCCGCGGCCACGATTGACAGGAAGGTGTCGCAAGCCGCGACGACGTCGCCAAGCGTCGGCAGAAGCCGGACGCCCGCGCGCGCTGCATTCTCGCGCGTGCGTTCGGAACGGCCTTCCACGGTGGATACGACATCGAAGCCGCTGTTTTTCAGCTCCGCCGCAATACCGGAGCCCATATGGCCAAGGCCAAGCACACCAATGACGGCAGGTTTCGAGATCTCGGACATGCGGGACGCCTCCCATTGTTGAACCTTGCCGGAAACGATAGCGCGCGCCAGCCGCCTTAGGAACAGCGGAATGGCGATGGCGCGCTGGCGCGGCCATTCACGCCCTGAGCGAGCGCGCGAAAAAATCGCCGTCCTTGTCGTCGATGATGACGAAAGCCGGGAAGTCCTGCACGCGGATGCGCCAGACGGCTTCCATGCCGAATTCGGCAAAGTCGATGGTTTCGATGGACTGGATCACATCCCGGCCGATCACCGCCGCGGCACCGCCGATCGAGCCGAGATAGAAGCCGCCATGCGCTTTGCAGGAATCGACGACGGCGCGCGAGCGGTTGCCTTTCGCAACGGTAATGAGGCTACCGCCTGCCGCCTGGAACTCGGGCACATAGGGATCCATGCGCGCTGCCGTGGTCGGTCCGAACGAGCCGGAGGCGAAACCTTCCGGCGTCCTGGCTGGTCCGGCATAATAGATCGGGTGGTCTTTCATGTAGTCGGGGAGGCCGCCGCCACTTGCCAGCCTCTTCGACAACTCGGCATGAACGAGATCCCGCGCCACGATCATCGTGCCGGACAGCAGCACCGGCGCGGCAACCGGTAACGCGGACAGAGCCGCGCGGATCGCATCCATCGGCTGATCGAGATCAATGCGTGTGGGAGCGGCGGATGCGAAATCGGCTTCGGGCAGATAGCGTGCCGGATCGGTTTCGAGACGCTCAAGCCAGACGCCATCCGCGTCGATGCGGCCACTGATCTGTCTGTCGGCGGAGCAACTGACGCCCATGCCGATCGGCAGGCTGCCGCCATGCCGGGGCAGGCGGATGACGCGCACATCATGGCAGAAATATTTGCCTCCGAACTGCGCGCCAAGGCCCATATTCTGCGTCACCTTGTGGATTTCGGCCTCCAGCGCCACGTCGCGGAAAGCGCGTCCGGTCTCGTCGCCCGAGCCCGGCAGAGCGTCCAGCGCGCGCGTCGAGGCGAGCTTCACGGTCTTCAATGTCTGCTCGGCGGAAAGCCCGCCGATGACAAGCGCCAAATGGTAGGGCGGGCACGCGGCGGTGCCGAGCGTCCTGATCCTTTCGTCGAAAAAGGCGAGCAGCCGCTCCGGTTCGAGCACCCGGCGCGTTTCCTGAAATAGGAATGTCTTGTTGGCCGAGCCGCCGCCCTTGGCGATGAACAGCAGGTCGAGCGCATCGCCGGGCGCGGCTTCGATCTCGATCTGCGCGGGCAGGTTCGTGCCCGTATTGCGTTCCTCGAACATGGAAAGCGGCGCCATCTGGCTGAAGCGCAGGTTCCGCGTCGCCCATGTTCGGGCAATGCCCTCGCAGAGCGCGTCATGCAGATCGCCTTCGATGAGAACCTGTTCGCCCTTCTTCCCGACGATGATCGCGGTGCCGGTATCCTGACAGCTCGGAAACTGCCGAGCGCCGGATATGACGGCATTCTTCAGCAACTCCAGCGCGACGTACTTATCATTGGCCGAAGCGTCCGCGTCGTCGAGGATCGAGCGAAGTTGCGCCAGATGGGACGGGCGGAAGAGATGAGAGAGGTCGGCGAAGGCTTCCTCGGCGAGCTGCGCGATTGCGTCCGGCTCGACGATCAGGAAGCGGCGTCCACGGAAGGTATCGACAGCAACGCCGCCGCGGCTGACGAGACGGTAATCCGTTTCGTCAGGTCCGAGCTGGAAGAGCTTTGCAAAATGCTGTGTTTCGCCCGCCTCAGATGGTTCGCCCACCATCCACCTCCAGCACCACGCCGGTCAGGAAATCCGCCTCATCGGAGGCAAGGAACAAGGCCGCATTGGCGATGTCCCGTGGCTCGCTCAACCGGCCAAGCGGTACGGTTGCGATGAATTTGGCGCGGTTCTCGGGCGTATCCGGCATCCCCATGAACGTCTCCAGCAGCGCCGTCGCGCCCATCACCGGGGCCAGCCCGCAAACACGGATCTTGTCCGGCGCAAGCTCCACGGCGAGCGACTTCGTCATCAGATTGGCCGCGCCCTTGGAGGCATTATACCATGTCAGGCCGGGGCGCGGACGGATGCCCGCCGTCGAGCCGATATTGATCATCACGCCGCCGCCGATCTCGCGCCAATGCGGCACGGCCTCTTTCGTCATGTGGAAGATCGAGAGCACGTTGACGTCGAAGACGCGCTGGAAGGTCTCCTGATCGACGCCGAGCAGCGGCTGATTGCGATGCGACCAGCCGGCATTGTTGACGGCGATGTCCAGCCGCCCGAATGCGTCAATCGTCGCGCGCACGGCATTCTTCACGTCATCCGCCTTGGCCACATCGCACGTAACCGCAATCGCGGCGTCTCCGATCTCCGAGGCGACAGCCGATGCGCCCTCGCCATTCATGTCCACGATGGCGACCTTGGCGCCTTCGCGTGCAAAGCGGCGCGCGATCTCGCGGCCAAAACCCGATGCGGCTCCGGTTATCAGCGCGGTTTTGTTCTGCAGGCGCATCGCTCTTCTCCCTTTGCAATCAACCGTGGTTGAGAATGATCGTCTTGATTTGCGAGAATTCGTGCAGCGCGGCGAACCCTTTCTCGCGTCCGTGGCCGGATTTGCGCATACCGCCGAAAGGTAGCTCGATGCCGCCGCCCGCGCCGAAGCAATTCAGGAAAACCTGTCCGCAGCGCAGCGCCTTGGCCATCCGCATCTGCCGTCCGCCATCGCGGGACCAGACGCTGGCGACAAGGCCGTAATCGGTGCTGTTGGCGATGCGCACGGCGTCCGCTTCGTCCTCGAATGGAATGCAGCAGAGAACGGGGCCGAAGACCTCTTCGCGGGCCAGCATGTCGCTTTCGCCGACCGGGCCATAAAGCGCGGGCGCGACGTAGTAGCCGCCATCCGGCGCATTCGGCGAGACCTTGCCGCGCGCCAGCATCGGCACGGACGCGCTTTCCGCCTGCTGAATGAAGCGCTCGACCCGCGTTTTCTGTTCTGCCGAAATCAGCGCGCCCAGGTCGCCATCCTCCATGGATGGCGCGGCGGTCAACTGCGAGAAGCGGTCAGCGAGCATCCCCGTGAGCTTGCTGAAGATCGAGCGGTGAATGAGTGCGCGCGAACCAGCCGAGCAGGTCTGGCCGCCATTCTGGACGATTGCGCCGGTCAGAAACGGCAGCGCCGCGTCGAGGTCGGCGTCCTCGAAGACGATCTGCGGCGACTTTCCGCCCAGCTCCAGCGTGCAGCCGACATGGTTCTTCGCCGTTGTCGCCTGAACGAGAGCGCCGATTTCCGGCGATCCGGTGAAGGACAGATAGTTGATGTCCGGATGTCCCGCGAGCGCGGCTCCCGCCTTTTCGCCGAGCCCGGTGACGACGTTGATCGCTCCTTCCGGTATGCCCGCCTCCATCGCCAGAGCTGCGATCCGCAGCGGCGTCAGGCAGGCTTCTTCGGCGGGCTTCAGGATCGTGGCGTTACCCATTGCCAGCGCCGGGGCGAGCGTGCGCCCGGTCATCTGCGCCGGATAGTTCCACGGGATGATGTGGCCGACGACGCCATAGGGCTCATGGATGGTCTGCACCTGAAACCCGGCCATGAACGGAATCGTATCGCCATGCACCTTGTCCGCCGCGCCGCCGTAAAACTCGAAATAGCGCGCCGCCGCGACCATGTCGGCGCGGGCCTGCCTGATCGGCTTGCCCGTATCCTTCGCTTCCAGCAGCGCGAGGCTCTCGGCATTGTCCGCAATCTTTTCCGCAACCTTCATCAGCAGCCGCCCGCGCTCAGCCGCCGTCAGCTTCGACCATGCGCCGCCTTCGAAGGCCGACCTGGCTGCCTTCACTGCGGCGTCGATGTCCTCCGCGTCGCCGCTGGCGATCTCCGCGAATGGCTGTCCGTCGCTCGGGCTGAGTACGGGGATGGTTTCACCGCTCGCCGCCGCGCGCCATTGGCCGTCGATCAGGCACTGTGCTGCGGGTATGTCCAGATTTGCGTCAGTCATGTCGTGCCTCTCCGATTTTCGGCCGCAGCCTCGCGAATTTCGCCGCGATCGATGACGAGCACGCGGTCGGTCAAACTGCGCAGCAGCGCCGGGTTGGATTCGGTGATGATCAGCGTGACTTCACGGTCTTCGTCGCGGAGGCGGGCGAGCGCGTCGGCATACCGCCGAGCCAGCGCGGGGGCGAGGCCCTGAAACGGCTCGTCAAGCATGATCAGCCGGGTCCCGATCATCAGCGCACGGCCAAGCGCAACCATCTTGCCCTGACCGCCCGAGACCGCGCCCGCCGGACGCGCCGCCATCCCGCGAAGCTCCGGCAGGATCGAATAGACCCGCTCCAGCGATGATTTGAGCTGATCGGCGGAATAGCCCGCCACCTGTCCGGGAAGCAGGATGTTTTCCTCGACCGTGAACGCGGAAAACAGCCGCCGGTCCTCCGGCGCGTAGCCGATGCCGAGGCGCGGCCGCCGGGCCGCCGCGATCTTGCCGAGATCGTTTCCCGCAAAGTGAATGCCGCCGTCGGCCTCGATCAGCCCCATGACGGCGCGCAATGTCGTCGTCTTGCCAGCCCCATTGCGCCCGATCAGCGCCACCGTCTCGGACGGCTTCACAGCGAAACTCACCCCGCGCAGGATGCGCACGCCGGCAATGGAGACATCGACCCTATCGAGTGCAAGCATGGCTACACCTCCTCGCCGATCACATCGCGGATGACATCGGGGTGTTCGAGGATTTCCGCGGGCGTGCCGCGAAGCTGGACCGCGCCGGCGGACCATACGGCCACCTCGTCGGCATATTTCTCGACGATGCCCATATCGTGCTCGACGAAAACGCTCGTCACCTTCGCCTCGCTCAGCGCCTTGGCGAGAATGTCCATGACAGCGAATTTCTCCGAGGACGCAACGCCTGATGTCGGCTCGTCCATCAGCAGCAGCCTGGGCTTGAGCGCGAGGGCAAGGGCGATGTCCACCAGCTTGCGCTGGCCTTCCGGCAACTCGTTGACGTGACGACCGGCGAGTTCGGCGCAGTTCACCAGATCGAGCAGATGCATCATTTCGGCGCGTTCGGGAATATCGGCAAGCGCGGTGAATGGCGACCAGCGGCGCTCTCGGGCGGCGGCGGCGATCAGCATGTTTTCGATGACGGTATGTTCGGCGAAGAGTTGCGGGATCTGGAAGGCGCGGGCGACACCCATGCGCGTAATCTGGCGCGGCGAACGCGCGGTGATGTCCCGGCCCTCGAAATAGACGTGCCCGGCGTTCGGCTTCAGGTAGCCGGTGCAGATATTGAGGAACGTCGTCTTGCCCGCGCCATTCGGGCCGATGATCGCCAGGTTGCGCCCCTCATAGATGCGCATATCGACGTTGTCCGCGGCGACCACACCGCCGAAATGGATTTCGAGGCCCTTTGCTTCGAGAAGAATTGCGGGCTCGTTCACTCGGCGGCCTCCATCGCCTTTGCGGCTTTTTCATCGGCAGGCGCAGTATCAGTGCGGCGTTTGCCTTCGAGCCGCGCGATGACCGCATCGTAGACGCCGACGAGGCCGCGCGAGGCGTAAAGAATGATGCCGAGCAGGAAGAAGCCAAGGATCATCTGCCAGAAATCGGCGGCAAAGGCGGCGGCATAGCTGCGCACCACCTCATAGAGCAGCGCGCCGACAAAGGCTCCGGCAACCGAATCCGCACCGCCGAGAATGGCGATGAAGACGAGTTCGCCCGAGCGTATCCACCAGGCATATTCGGGGGTGACGATCCCCTGCGCCACCGCCATCAGCACACCGCCGAGCCCGGCAAGCCCGGCGGAAAGCACATAGCCGACGAGCAGCGTGCGCCGCGCCGAAATACCCAGATATTCGAGCCGCGTTTCGTTCGTCTTGATCGCCTTCATCATATGGCCGATGGGCGAGTTCAGGAAACGGTGAACGCCCCACGCCACAAGCATGCAGAGCACGAGCGAACCGTAGAACAGCAGTGTCTCGAAGCCGTCGCGCTCCAACTGGATGCCGAGCACCGATGGCCGCGCGACCTGCAATCCGTCCGCCCCGCCGGTCACGAAATAGAACTTTTCGAGGATCGAATAGAAGATCATCGAGAATGCGAGGTTGAGCATTCCAAAGAAGATGTAGCGGTAGCGGACGACGAACAAGCCGACCAGGAGGCCGACGAAAAGCGACGCGGTCACGCCCAGCAGCATCATCAGAGCAAGTTCGCCTCCTGCGAAATTGTGCCCGAGAAACGCCGCCATGTAGGCTGCGACCGCGAAAAACAGCGCATGGCCGAAGGAGACCTGTCCGGCATGAAGCAGGACGATGATGCCGAGCACGGCGAGGCCCTTCGCCAGCGCCAGCGTGAAGACGACCTGTAGCCACGAAGCATGCAGCGGCAGAAGCGCGATCAGCAGGACGAGAAGCGCGGGAATGATGATGCGTATGGACATTCCGGGCTGTTCCTCAGATCTTGCGCGTCTTGGCCATGCCGAACATGCCTTCCGGACGGATCAACAGCACAATCAGCATGATGAGATAGGGCATGAGCACTTCAAGCTCGGGCATGGTGTAGACGGCGAAGCTCCGGCCCAGCCCGATCAGCAGCGCGGTGAGCGCCGCGCCCTCGATCTGGCCCAGTCCGGCGGTGGCCACAACGGCGAAGGAGAGCACGATCATTTCAGCGCCCATGCCGGGCAGGACCGATGTCGTCGCCGAAGCCAGCGCGCCGCCGAAACCGGCGAGCGCTGCGCCGACAATGAAGGTGACCAGATAGACGCGGTCGGCGTCGATGCCGATGGCGGTCGCGGCCTCGCGGTCCTCGGTGACAGCGAGGATCAGCTTGCCGGAAAGCGTTCGTCGCAGAAACAGGCGCAGGCTGATCAGCACGATGATGGCGACGCCGGGCAGCACCAGCAATTGATAGTTGGTGTAGAAGACGCCGAAGACTTCCAGATTGCCGAGCTGGCGCAACGCGGTCGCCTCGAAATAGGGCTGCACGCCCCAGACCAGCCGCTGAACGTCCTCAAGGATCATGAACACGGCGAAGGTGACCAGCAGTTGAAGCGCTTGCTCCTTGCCGTAGATGCGGCGCAGCAGCAGCCGCTCGATGGGCGCGCCCAGCACGACGCCTACTAGCGCGGCGGAGACGAACATCAGCGGATAGGCGAGCCAGGGCGACCAGCCCGCGGCGAAGATCGCGCCGCCGATGGAGGCGGTGAGATAGGCGCCGATGGCGTAGAAGGAGCCATGCGCCACATTGAGAATACGCAGCACGCCGAAGATCAGCGTCAGCCCGACCGCAACCATGAAGACAAGAGCCGCATAGGCGACGCCGTCGAATATGGCAAGGGCGAAGAGCTGGGCGTTCATGGGCGGCGTTTCCTGTCATTTTATTACCTCTCCCTTGGGGAGAGGTCGGCACGGCAAGTGCCGGGTGAGGGGATCAGAAGCCGATAGCTGGTGCACATTCCCCTCACCCCAGCCCTCTCCCATTTGCGAACCTTTACGGTGAGCGGCAAGCGCTCACCTTGGGAGAGGAAGTAAGGGCATGGTGTGAAGCCGTAATCTTAATGCCTGAAAGTCTCGGTTTTCACTTCATCGACAAAGCCGGGCTTGAGCGTCTGCAGCCACTCGATGGACTCCTTGCCGACCGGCGTCGTGATCTGGTCACCGTCGAACATGATCATGTTGTCGAGCACGGGGAAAGCATAGCCATCGGCATTGATGGTAGTGCCGAGCAACTGATCCTCGATCCCCTGATTGTCCTCGCGAATTCTCACTTCGCGCCCCAGACCTGTAAATGCCAGCCCGTCCATCTGGTCGACGACCTGCTCATGGCTGGGCCATTCGCCGCCATTGGCTTCAATCGCCTTGTCATAAGCCGCCTTGAGCGCGGCCAGCGCCTGGCTCATGTGGAAGACGGGATAGATCGGATATGCGCCGGTCTTGACCTTGAAGTCCTCGACGAACTTCTTGAATTCCGGGTCGGACTTCTTCTCCGGGTGCAGGAAATAATGCTCGCCGCGCGCACCGACGATGTGACCGGGCGGCAGAGCATTGCCGAGGCGCTCCAGCGAGCTTTCCGCCAGCGGGAGGACCAGCGTCGAGGTCTGCGTCAGACCGCGCTGCGAGGCTTGGCGGACGAAAGTGTCCAGATCTCCGCCCCATGACGTGGACAGGATGACATCCGGGCGCTGAGCCTGAAGCCGGGATATTTCGGTCGAGAAATCAGCCGCGCCGAACTTCGGGAAGAACTCGGCAACGACTTCGACATCGGGTTTCAGCGCCTTGAGCGCTGCGGAGAAGATCGCCCAGCTATCGCGGCCCCAGGCATAGTCCTGATTGACGACGGCAATGGTCTTGAAGTCGGGCTTCGTTTTCAGGAGATAGAGCAGCGTGGAGAGCATCTCCGGCGTGGCGTTTGCCTGAGTGCGGTAGACATAGCGGTAGTCTTTTTCCTCGAAGATGCGCTGGGTGCCGCAGTCCCACATGAAGTTGAGGATCTTGAGGTCTTCCGCGAGCGGCGCGATCGTGTTGCAATTACCCGAGGAAATTGCGGCGAACATGACGTCCGTCTTTTCGTCCTGCACCAGACGGCGATATTCCGCCAGCAGCGCTTCGCCGCCCGCGCCTTCATCGACATAGAAGGCCCTGACCGGAACGCCGCCAATGCCGCCCTTGGCGTTCATGTCCTCGATCATCATTTCCGCGGCGGCCTTGGCGGGCTCACCGAAAACGGAAGCCGGACCGGACAGGAACGCGGTGATGCCGACCTTGAGCTCGGACGGTTTTTCCGCCGCGAGGAGTTGCCCCGGAAGCAGAAGTGCAGCCGCCAGCGCGGCAGGCGCCAGAAATCTTTTCATTCATTCCTCCCTTTGGTTTTTCGTTTTTTAGACTTTGTAACAAAGCCCTTATTGAATCCTGCATATGTAAAGCGTTATGCAAAAGAAAATACAAAATAGCGATTGAAGCTATAGGTCTGTCCTATAGGTAGCTTGCCACCCGCTCCAGTTCTGCAGGCCATATTTTCCGCTTCACGAGATCCTCCACCACCTCGATCGTAACCCGCTCCACCTCCCGCGTCGCCCGCGTGCTGACCTTCTCCGGATTGCGGACCAGATAGACCGGCCTCCGCATGACCGGCTCGACAATCGGCGCGCGCACCAGATGGCCCGTCTCCACAAGATCCTGGGCCGAGGCGGGCGCAAGGATCGTGTAGGCGCTGCCGCGCGAGACCAGCGTCTTGATCTGAGTCAGCGCATCCATTTCCAGCACGACGCGCATCGAAACGCCGTGCGTTCGGGCGTAGCGGTCCACCATCTCGCGAAGGCCATGATGCCCCGAGGGCAGCACCAGTTCCTGACGGCCGACCTCCGCAAGCGTAACCGGTTCGTCGGGCGCCGTTTTCAGAGGCCAGGCATCCGGCGCGGAGAAGAAATAGAGCTCCTCGGTCAGCAGGAGGCGGGTCTGCATGTGCCTGAGCGACCCGATTTCGTAGAGAATGCCCAGTTCGATCGACTGATCCTGAAGCCAGTTGCGGATGAAACCGCTCATGGCCTCGACGGCGCGCAGGTTGATGCGCGGCAATTCCAGCCGTACCGATTCCGCCAGCGGCACGGAGAGCACCATCGACACGGAGCTTGGCAGGCCGAACGCGACAGTGCCCATCGGCTCGTTGCCCGACATGCGCACATCCTCATGCGCCCGCTCCAGCGCCGCGATGATTTCTCGCGCATGGGTCAGCAGCAGCATTCCGGCATCCGTGGCCATTACGCCCCGCGACGACCGCGTCAGCAGCGAAACCCCGAGCCTATCCTCAAGCCCCTTGATATGCTGGGAAAGCGATGGCTGCGCGATGCCGATGCGCGCGGCGGCGGCCGAGAAAGATCCCTCCTCCACGATGGCGACGAAATATCTGAGCTGCTTGATGTCCATACCGCAACACGACCTCGATCAAGGCTATAGGTGAAAGCTATTGCTCGTCAAGGAACTCGCTATTTGCGTTTGAGGGGCGGGTCGCGCAGAAAGAGGCTCGGAAGAATCTGCTAAGTGAAGGCCATGTCGGATCTGGAAGGAATTCTCGTCGTCTCCGTCGAACAGGCCGTCGCCGCGCCCTATGCATCGGGGCGTCTCGCCGATGCGGGCGCGCGCGTCATCAAGGTCGAGCGGCCCGAGGGGGATTTCGCCCGCCGCTACGACAATTACGTCAATGGCGGCAGCGCCTATTTCATCTGGCTGAACAAGGGCAAGGAGTCGATCTGCCTCGATCTCAAGGCGGATTCCGATCGCGACCTGCTTGCCTCGATGATCGCGAAAGCCGACGTCTTCATTCAGAACCTTGCGCCCGGCGCTATCGACCGGCTTGGCTTCGCTCCCGATGTCCTGCGCAAGCAGCATCCCCGGCTGATCGTCTGTTCCATTTCCGGCTATGGCGGCTCCGGTCCGTGGCGCGACCAGAAAGCCTATGACCTGCTCGTGCAGGCGGAAAGCGGGCTTTGCGCGATCAACGGGACGCCCGATGGACCGGCGCGCGTCGGCGTTTCCGTGTGCGACATCGCCGCCGGAATGACCGCGTTCCAGTCAGTCCTGCAAGCGCTGTTCGCCCGCGAGCGCACCGGCGAGGGCCGCGCCATCGAAGTTTCCCTTTTCCACGCCATGGCCGACTGGATGAACGTGCCCTATCTCCAGCACCGCTATGGCGGCGTGACGCCCGGCCGGCACGGGCTGAAGCATCCGACCATCGCGCCTTACGGGGCCTATCCATGCGCTGACGGCAAGCTGCTGCTGATCTCGATCCAGAACGAGCGGGAATGGCAGCGCCTTTGCGCCGACGTTCTTGGCGATGCCGGTCTGGCGACAAGGCCCGGTTTTTCCAGCAACACCGAGCGCGTGGCGAACCGCGAGGCGGTGGACCGCGCTGTCGCCGACGTTTTCCTGACGCGGGACCGAGAGGCGAATATCGAGCATCTGGCGCGCGCGGGTATTGCTTATGGACGCCTCTCCGATCTCGACGATCTGAGCGTCCATCCGCAAAACCGTTTCATCCGTGTCGCGACGGAGAACGGGCCTGTGGAGTTGCTTTCGCCTGCGGCTGTCGTCCGTGGACGGCAGGAAAGCTTCGGGCCGGTTCCGGGCATTGGCGAGCATGGCGAAGCCATCCGCACCGAATTCGGTTCGCCGGGAGGATCTTGAATATGTCCCAGCATAACGTGCGACAGCTTCATTGGAACTTTGGCGCGCGGCGATCGTTTGGCACTTGCACGCTTGAGCGGGGTCACAGGTAGCGAATGGCGCACAGCATAGATACGGATCGCGAAGACAGCACCAAACCGGTTCTTCGCGCCGGGGATACGTGCTGGCGCATCTCGCGTGCGGATCGGTTTGCGCTGGTTGTCGACGCCGCCGATTATTTTGCCGCCGCCCGGACGGCCATGCTCAAGGCAAAGCACACCATCGTTCTCATCGGCTGGGATTTCGATCTGCGCATTTCGCTGCAACCTGACGGCATTTCCGACGGAGCGCCACAGCAACTGGGGCACTTCCTGAAGCACGTCGTCAAACGCAATCCGGATTTGCGGATTTCCATCCTGAAATGGGACATGGCCGTGCTCTTCACGATCCGTAACCAGTTGCTTCCCATTCTCGCGCTCGATCTCGCAACCTCGAATAATATCCGTATGCGTTTCGACAGCAGCCATCCATGGACCGCGGCGCATCATCAGAAAATTGTCGTGATCGACGATGCCCTTGCCTTTTGCGGCGGCATCGACATGACGTCCGAGCGCTGGGATACGCGCGAACATCGCCCCGGCGACGAACGCCGCAAGCGGCCGGACGGCTCGCTCTTCGGGCCGTGGCACGACGCAACGGCCATCGTCGACGGCAACGCGGCGCGCGCGCTGGGCGAAATCGCAAATCAGCGCTGGCATCACGCAACGGGCGAGCGCCTGGACCGTCCCGAATTTCCAAGGGACGACATGGATGCTCTGTGGCCGGATGAGATCGAGCCGCAGTTCCGCAATGTCGATGTCGGGATAGCCCGGACCATGCCTGAGCATCGCGAGCAACCCGCCATTCACGAGATCGAGGCGCTTTACACCGCTGCGATCCAATCGGCGCGCAGGACCATTTATCTGGAAAGCCAGTACTTTGCCTCTGTCAGGATCTGCGAATTGATCGCCGACCGCCTTCGCGAGCCGGATGGGCCGGAGGTCATCGTGATCAATCCGCTATCGGCCGAAGGCTGGCTGGAACAGCAGACCATGGATACGGCGCGAAACCTGCGCCTTCGTGCTCTCACCAAAGCCGACCTGCATGGCCGGTTCGGCATTTTCCATCCCGTGAACGATGCGGGAGAACCGATCTATGTCCACGCCAAGATCCTGATCGTCGACGATCAGTTCATCCGCGTGGGTTCGTCAAATGTGAACAACCGGTCCATGGGGTTCGATACGGAATGCGACCTCGCAATCGAGGCCGGATCGGACAAGGAAAGCGCGACGATCAAATCCATCCGGAACGATCTGCTCGCGGAACACCTCGGTGTCCGGGCAGACAATATCGAAGAGGCCGCCGGTGAGCATGGTTCTCTTCTCACGGCGGTTCAGAAATTGCGGCGATCCTCCGGCCGCAGCTTGCGGCCCATCCCGATCCGGGAGACCAACGACACGCAGGAAGCGGTCGCCAGATCTCATCTTGCCGATCCGGAGAGAGCGAAGCATGCGGAGAGACGCATCGGCCATTTCGCCAAGAGTCTGCTGCTCAGAGTGCCGGTAGCTGCCTCGCTCGTGGTCTGCGCGGCAGGCGCGGCGCTCCTGCTGTTCGCAATCACCTGACCGCGGCGAGACTTGCCTCCCGCTTGTCGCACTCCCCGTTTCCGTCTACGAATGGATCTCGAATATTCGCAGCTCTCATGGAGAAGGACACGATGCGGCAAACATGGCGCTGGTTCGGACCAAACGATCTCGTTTCCACCGAAGCCATGTTGCAGGCCGGAGTTGAAGGCGTCGTCTCCGCCCTGCACCACGTGCCGACAGGCACGGTATGGGGTCCGGAGGAGATCGCGCGTCGGCAGAACGAGATCGGACGCCGGCCCGACGGTTCAGCGTCCGGCCTGAAATGGGAGGTCGTGGAAAGCCTTCCCGTTTCGGAATCCATCAAGAAACAGCAGGGCGGCTGGCGCGCGCATATCGCCGCCTACAAGGAGAGCCTGCGCAATCTCGCCGCCGCCGGCATCCCCGTCGTCTGCTACAACTTCATGCCGGTTCTGGACTGGACGCACACGGACCTTGCATGCCGGCTGCCAAGCGGCGGTACCTGCATGCGCTTCGACCATGCTGATTTTGCCGCCTTCGACATTCACATTCTCGCCCGTCCCAATGCGGCGGATGATTTCACGGCGGACATCGCCGAGGAGGCCGCCCGCCGCTTTTCGCTGATGTGCGAGGAAACCCGTGGAGCGCTTGCCCGCAACATCGTCGCCGGCCTGCCGGGCGCGCCGGAGCATTTCAGTTTGGAGGACGTGCGCGCCCATCTGGCCGAATATTCCGGGATAACGCCCGAGCAGCTTCGCAGCCACCTGTTCGCCTTTCTGGAAGAGGTCGCGCCGGTCGCGGAAGAGGTCGGCATCCGTATGTGCTGTCATCCCGACGACCCGCCATTCCCGCTGCTCGGTCTGCCACGCATCATGTCCACCGAGGCCGATTATCAGGCGCTCGTCAAGGCGGTGGACCTGCCCGCAAACGGCATCACGCTGTGTTCCGGCTCGCTCGGCGCGCGGCCCGACAATGATCTCCCCGGCATGATGGCGGGGCTCGGGGAACGGGTGCATTTCCTGCATTTGCGCAATGTGAAGCGCGAAAGCGAGGACATTGCCGGTTCATTTTACGAGGCGGAGCATCTGGGCGGCGATACCGACATGGTGGCCCTCATTGATGTTATCCTGCGGGAAGAGAAGCGCCGCCGCGACGCCGGCCGCGCCGACCACGAAATCCCGATGCGCCCTGACCACGGCCATGACATTCTCGACGATCTCGGCCGCAGCCAGCAGCCCGGCTATCCGGCCATCGGGCGGCTAAAGGGGCTCGCCGAGTTGCGCGGCGTCATGACGGCTCTGAGCCATCCCGCAGTTGGCGCAGCCCGGCAGGCGTGATCCAAGCCCGCGGAGTTTGCCGCCTCCGCCGCCGCTCATGGTAACGGAGAAATCGCGCATGCCATGTCGGCATCGGCTCTCCCCGTTCGTCCTCAGGACGATGCAACATGCGACCAGGGGAAAGCTGCCCATGAATGAGAGTGTTGACCAGAACCGGATACGCCAAGTGTTGGAGGTATGGACGCGGGCCGTCCGCGAAAAGGACATGGCTGGCGTACTTGCGCAGCATACGGACGACATTCTCATGTTCGATGTGCCGCTGCCCATGCAAGCACGCGGTCTGGACGAGTACCGGAAAACCTGGGAGCTGTTCTTCAACTACAATCGTGGCGGCCCGGGCTCGTTCGATCTGACCGAGTTGCACATCGTTGCCGGCGACACTGTCGCCTATTGCCACGGGCTCGTGAAGATTTGCGATACAAAGGTGCGCCTGACCGTCGGATTGCGCAAGCAGCATGGCGACTGGCTGATTGCCCATGAGCATCATTCCTATCCGATTTCGCTGGATGAATGAATGGCGGGGCGGATTAGCGCCACGGCTGCCGGTGATCGTTCTCGCTCCTGCCGGCCAAAAAAACCTGAGTCTACAGACCTTTACGCCGAACGGATCGGCGAGTGGCCTTTTAGCTCCCGGCCCAAAGCCCGGACGCTTTTTGAAAAGCCTGCTTGACTGACAAAACATGAGAGATTATCACGTTTTTAAATATGAGATTCTCTCATGTTTATAGCGATGGAGTTTCAAATGGAACAGTCTCCTATTCTGATCGTGGGCGGTCTGGGCAAGACAGGACGGCGCGTTGCGGACCGGCTGAAGGCGCAAGCGCGTCCCGTCAGGATTGCGTCGCGCTCGACCGATCCGAGCTTCGATTGGACGGACCGCTCGTCCTGGGCGGAAGCGCTGCACGGCGCATCGGCTGTCTATGCCACCTATCAGCCCGACCTGGCCGTCCCCGGAGCGGTTGACGACATTGCCGAATTCGCCCGGCTGGCGAAGGCGGCGGGCATAAGCCGAATTGTGCTCCTGTCCGGACGCGGCGAGGATGGCGCGGTTGCCTCCGAACAGGCGCTTCAGGCGTCCGGCGTGGACTGCACCATCCTGCGTGCAAGCTGGTTCGCCCAGAATTTCAGCGAGGCGTTCTTTCTGGAGGGAATTCGGGCCGGTGAACTCGCCCTTCCTGCCGGAGACATCCCGGAACCTTTCGTGGATGTGGACGACATTGCCGACGTCGCCGTCGCCGCGCTGACCGATGACCGTCATTCGGGCCAGATCTACGAATTGACCGGCCCGCAGCCGCTGACCTTCGCCGAAGCGGTTCTTGAAATCGCCAATGTTACCGGGCGGCCAATCCGCTACACGCCGGTTGCGTGGGAGGCATACACCGCCGAGCTGACGAAGGTGGGCGTGCCGGACGATCTCGCCGCAATACTGCACGAATTGTTCACCGAGGTTCTCGATGGCCGCAATTCACGGCCGATGGACGGCGTTGAACGGGCGCTCGGCAGGCAGCCCCGCAGCTTCGCGGACTATGCCAGAGAGACGGCGAAAACCGGAATCTGGAGCGCAGGGTGATGAGCCCGGCCGCCCAAAACTGAGTTCGCAAACATGACCTTCCCTGTTTTGCGAGAAAACTCCGTGAAACAAAATAATCTGAGCAGGCATTCGTTGGACAAGCTAGGAATGCCTGCTCAAGCGTGCCTCACCTCTTCTGACAAATGATAATCCGATCACGGCGTCTGAATTTTATTTGTCGTTTTCCAACGGTTTCGTGACTTGCGAAGAAAAGGCGATGCGTGTCCTATTGAATCCGGTTACGAAAGTGATCGGTGATTGCCATTCAAGCGGGGAGAGGGCGGATGGTAAGATATTCTTCTGGATGCATATTCATGTGCAGTGTGCAGGCTGATCAGCCTTGCGGAGGCTGCTTGTGACCGCCACGATCCTGATCCGCTTCGCCGAGCTGTGGCTGTATTTCGGAGCAGCCGTCGCCGTTTTCTTTCTGACGGTCGGCATCGACCGGATCGACGAAGACGCGCGCGGCGCCTACATCTTCCGTCCACTGCTGATCCCCGGCGTCCTCCTGATCTGGCCGCTCGTGCTCTGGCGCTGGTATCTCCTTGAAACTTCCCGCAATGACCGGATGCGGCATTACCGGCCCCCGCGCCATGCCCATGCCGGCTTCTGGCTGATCCTCGGCATCCTGATCCCGGTCATTTTCGCCACAAGCCTTGCTGTCCGGCAGACGGAACCGAATGCCATCGCACCGCAGCGGCTGGCGCTTCCCGATGAGGCCCGCCAATGAGCGTCAAATACGTCCCCGTTCAATGGAACGACAACAAATGGTTCTACGATGCGGTGTTGCTCGCCTGCGCCGGGCTCTATCTCGGCATCTTCATCTGGGCCGGTCCCGGCCTGCTCGGCCATGAGCGGCCCATCGCACCGGACATTCACAATGCGCGCGCCTTCGGCTCCTGCGCCTTCCTGATGCTCAGCGTCATCCTGTGCATCGGTCCGCTCGCCCGGCTCGACCGGCGTTTTCTGCCCCTGCTCTATAATCGACGTCATTTCGGCGTGCTCACGGCGCTCGTTGCGCTGACCCATGCAACCTTCATCCTGAACTGGTATTTCGCCTTTTCGCCGACGCCGAAGCTTGACGCGCTGTTATGGTCGAACACGTCCTTCGGTCAACTCCTCGGCTTCCCCTTCGAGCTCTTCGGCATCTTCGCGCTGCTGGCGCTTCTCGTGCTGGCGGCGACGAGCCATGATTTCTGGCTGAAATTCCTGACGCCGCCAGTCTGGAAGAAGCTGCATTTCCTGATCTATCCGGCCTATGCCGCGGTTGTCGCGCATGTGGCGCTTGGCGCGATGCAGGATCGCGGCGCTCTGCTCACGGCGATCATTGTCGGCATTGCCGCTGCGTGCGTCGTCGGTCTGCATGTTGCGGCGGCGCTTTGGGAGCGGCGCAACGACGATCCTCTCGCGTCTTCCGGGGAATGGCGGGAAGTCTGCCATGTCGACGATATCCGCGAAGGCCATGCGAAGATCGCAAGGCTGGGCGGGAATGAGCGCGTCGCCGTCTTCCGGCAGGACGGGAAGCTTTCGGCGATCTCCAATGCCTGCGCCCATCAGAACGGCCCGCTCGGTGAAGGCCGCATCATTGATGGCTGCGTGACCTGTCCGTGGCATGGTTTCCAGTATCGCGTCGTTGACGGCTGTTCGCCCGCACCATTTACGGAAAAGGTGCCGACCTATCGGCTGCGCGTCGAGAACGGAATTGTCAGCGTCGATCCGAAACCCAATCCGCCGGAAACCTATGTGGAGCCGGTGTCCATAGAGGAGGCCACGGCATGAGCGGGAAAGACACACCTTTCTTCGTCGGCTATCTGCCCGTGCCGCCCGGCTTGCGTTTGCTGCTCATTGCGGTCGCCGCCGCTTTGGCCGGGATCTTCGCGGTCGTCGGCTGGGGATGGGCGGTCAGCCAGAGCGATCCGGGGGCCGGCGCATTCCGCTTCGACTATGGCGAACAAACCGTTACCGGCGTGCTGCAGGCCGAGCCCTATCCGATCCTGCATGTGTCAAGCGGGTCCGAGCGGATCGCGACGGGCCGGACCATCATGCTCGCCGGTCAGGGAAAACGCGGCGTGCTTGATCGCGCCGCGCCGCTGGACGGAAAGCTCGTACAGGCAAAGGGCATCATCCTGAAACGCGGCGATCTCGACATGCTGCAACTTCAGGGCGGCGCGAACGGACTTTCTGGCGCGGAAGGTGGCGGAGGCGCGCCGGTCGCAACGCCGCTTGGCCGCTGGAAGCTGGCCGGGGAGATCTGCGACGGCAAATGTCTGGCCGGAGCAATGCGGCCCGGCACCGGCCTTGGTCACAAGGCCTGCGCCAATCTCTGCCTCGCCGCGGGCGTTCCCCCGGTTTTCGTCTCCTCCCAGCCGGTGGAGGGATCGCAATATCTGCTGCTCGCCGACGCCGATGGCGGGCCGCTTCCCGACTGGCTTTACGATCGGACCGCGATATTCCTGACCATCGAAGGCGACATCGAGCGCCGTGGCGACTTGCTGATCTTCCGGGTCGATCCTGCCTCGATCGAGGTGCTCTGATGATCACGCGCATCGCCGGTCTCCTGACCGCCTTCCTGCTTGCAGCGTTCATCGCCTACGCCTCACGCTATTGGATCTTCGATCTGTGGGGACGCGAGGGACTTTTCGGCGTGTCTTGGCTGCCGCCTCAGGGCGGACTGATCCGCAGTTGGACGGGCGGCACGATGTGGTCGCCCTTCGACATCATCCTGTGGGGCATTGCCGCTTTCCTGCTGCTGACGTTCGTACAGGCGATCCGCGACAGGATAAAATAGAAGGGCGCGCGCGGTCGATGGCAAGCCGACACCCCTGCCAGCGGGAACGGCAGCGGCTATCGCAGTCGATCCGGCAAGCTGACATTTTCAATATCCGAACCTTGGGGAACCCTACGCCATGCAGCTAAAATCCGTCGCCATATGGGATCAGCTTGAAGACAGAAAACCGGCCTACGCACTTGTCGGCAGCGTTGATCTCGTCGTCATACGCTATGGCGAAAAGGTCTCCGTGCTCTATGGCCGCTGCCTGCATCGCGGCGCGCTGCTCTCGGACGGCTATGTCGATGGCGACAATCTGATGTGCGGGCTGCATCATTGGGATTACCGCCTCGATACCGGCGTCAGCGAATATAACAATCATGAGGTTCTGCAGAAATTCGGAAGCTGGATCGAAAACGGGCAGGTCTTCGTCGATGCCGAAGAGGTGGCCGCGTGGGAAGCCGAACATCCGCAGCCGTTCCAGCGCGACAGCTATCTCGGCCTTTACGCCGACGTCCACGGCGATCCGGTCGAGCCGCATGTCAAGCAGATCCAGACCTACGCCAAGGACGGCCTGAAGAAAACCGGCCATCACGGCATCATGGACGCAATGGGCGTGGCTCGCGGTGATTTGCCCTCGTGGGATGACATCCAGTTCGTCGTCGCTCAGCTTCACAAGGCGCCACTGCTCGATGACGAGCCCGTCGGAACGGAGGTGATCGTCGGCCCGAATGCACAGAAGCCGCTCAGGCTCGAAATTCCGCTCTTCGTTTCGGATATGAGTTTCGGCGCGCTCTCGGAACCGGCCAAGATCGCACTTGCGACAGGGGCGGAGCGTGCGGGGACCGGCATTTGCTCCGGCGAAGGCGGAATGCTGCCGGAGGAACAGGCCGCGAATTCCCGCTATTTCTACGAGCTGGCTTCGGCCCGTTTCGGCTTCAGCATGGACAAGCTCGCCAAGGTTCAGGCGTTTCATTTCAAGGGCGGACAGGGCGCCAAGACCGGCACCGGCGGACATCTGCCGGGCGCGAAGGTTCGCGGCAAAATCGCCCAGGTTCGCGGGTTGGCGGAAGGGCAGGCCGCCATCTCGCCGGCGCGCTTTCCCGATTGGACGACGCCGTCGCAGATCAGGGACTTCGCCAATCAGGTCCGCTCGGCGACCGGCGGCATCCCCATTGGCTACAAGCTGTCAGCGCAGCATATCGAGAAGGACATCGACGCCGCGCTCGAAGTCGGCGTGGATTACATCATCCTCGATGGCCGGGGCGGCGCAACGGGGGCCGCGCCCACCGTGTTCCGCGACAATATCTCCGTGCCGACCATCCCCGCCCTTGCCCGCGCGCGCCAGCATCTGGACCGCAGCGGCCGCCAGGACGTGACGCTGATCATCACCGGCGGATTGCGGACCCCGGCGGATTTCGCCAAGGCGCTGGCGCTCGGCGCGGATGCCGTCGCCGTATCGAACGCCGCGCTGCAAGCCATCGGCTGCCTTGGGATGCGGGCCTGCCACACGAATAACTGCCCGGTCGGCATTGCGACGCAGAAGCCGCATCTGGTCGCGCGCCAGATCGTGGACAAGTCGGCGGAACGGCTGGAGAATTTCTTTACGGCCTCTACGGAGCTGATGAAAACGCTTGCCCGCGCCTGTGGTCATTCGCATCTCAACCAGTTTTCGCCGGACGACCTGATCACCTGGAAAGAGCACATGGTGTCTCTGGCCGGCGTCGCCTATGGCGGCGTCATGCGGCGCTAGCCGTTCCGTCCGGGAAAGCTCAATCGCGGATGTTAGTTGTCGGCTTGCCCTTTGGGCGAGCCATTTTTTTGGCCGAACGATCTCCGCCGGATCGAAAGCGGCGCTCCCGTACGTATGCCGCGAGCTTTCGGAGTGGTTCAACTCTTGTTATATCGGGGCAATACCCATTTAGAATGAAACAAACTGTAACCGCGCCTTTTAATCGGGAGGTCACATGCAGCTGAGAGTCAACGGCCGGGAGCATGAGGTCGATGTCGAGGACGACATGCCGCTTCTCTGGGTGCTGCGCGACGAGCTTGGCATAACCGGTCCGAAATATGGCTGCGGCATTGCAGCCTGCGGCGCGTGCACGGTGCATGTCGATGGCGTGGCTGTCCGCTCCTGCGTGTTGCGCATTGGCGATGTGACCGGCGAGGTCACGACCATCGAAGGGCTCGGCACGCCGGACGCGCTGCACGCCGTTCAGGCCGCATGGATCGAGCATCAGGTTGCGCAATGCGGCTATTGCCAGTCCGGCCAGATCATGGCGGCGGCGTCTTTCCTCGCAACCAATCCGGACCCGTCTGACGAGGATATCGACCGCGTCATGAGCGCCAATCTGTGCCGCTGCGGAACCTATCCACGCATCCGGGAAGCCGTGAAAACCGCCGCCGCCAATCTGAAGGGAGTGTGATATGAGCCGCCTCGGGACGATTGCCCGCCGCACATTCCTCATTGGCTCCGCCGCAATTGCGGGCGGTGTCGCCTTCGGCTACTACAAATACCGGACGCCCGCCGCCAATCCGCTTCTGAACGATCTGGAAACCGGCGAGGCGGCGATCACGCCCTACGTAAAAATCGACGCAAGCGGCGTAACCCTCATCACACCGCATACGGATGTCGGCCAGGGCGCTTACTCGATGCAGGCCATGCTGATCGCGGAGGAACTCGATATCGAGCTTGACCAGATCAATGTCGATCCCGGTCCGCCCAGTCCCGCCTATTACAACACCGCGCTCGCGGATGACAGTGCGCCTTTCCGCCCGACCGACGACAGTTTCCTCGCGAAATCGGTGCGCGGCGGCGTCGATGTGCTGATGAAGTTTCTCGGCATGCAGATCACCGGCGCCTCGACATCCGTCGCCGACAGCTATGATAAGCTGCGCATGGCCGGCGCCGTTGCCCGCGAGACGCTGAAAATGGCGGCGAGCCGGAAGAGCGGCGTGCCGATCGCGCAACTCATGACCGCACGCGGCGCGGTCGAGCTTCCCGATGGGTCGAAACTCACCTATGTCGAACTGGCCCCCGTCGCAGCGGATATTGATCCCGTTACGGACGTGACGCTGCGCGATCCGGGCGAATGGCGGCTGATCGGCAAGCCGGTTCAGCGCGTCGACATCGTCGCCAAATCGACCGGCACGCTGACCTATGGCATCGACATGACGCTCGACGGGATGGTCCATGCCGCGGTCAAGCTCAACCCCCGTCATGGCGGGGCGATGAACGGTTACGACGCCAGCGCGGCGGAGAAAATGCGCGGCGTACTGAAGATCGTTCCCATCAGGGGCGGCGTCGGCGTCATTGCCGACAATAGCTGGCGCGCATTCCGCGCCGCCGAGGCCATCATTTTCGACTGGGGCCCCGCGCCCTACCCTGCCGAAATGGATGGCCATTGGCAGGCGCTCGCGGATGCCTTCAACGAGAAGCAGGTCGAAACCGTCGGCCGCGATGATGGCGAGATGGAAACCGCGCTGGCGACCGGCAATATCATCGAGGCGGAATATCGCGCGCCTTATCTGGCCCACGCGGCGCTTGAGCCGGTCAGCGCCATCGTCAAGGTCACCGACAGCCGCGCCGATGTCTGGACCGGCACGCAGATCCCCCGCTTCGTGCAGACCAACGTCGCCAATCTGACGGGAATTCCCTTCGATGACGTCCACGTGCATGTCCAGTATGTCGGCGGCAGCTTCGGAAACCGGCTGGAGGACGAGTTCGTCAAGCATGCAACCGAGCTGGCCATTGCAATGAAAGGCACGCCCGTCAAGCTGGTCTACAGCCGCGAGGAGGACATGCTGCAGGACTTCCCGCGCCAGATCGCGATGGCGCGCGGGCGAGGCACCGTGCGGGATGGCAAGGTCCACGCCTTCGACCTCGGCATCGCCATGCCGTCGGTGTTGACATCGCAACTCGGTCGGCAGGGTCAGGCGCTGCCGACCGCCGACAACACGATCATTGCCGGCGCGTGGGAGCAGCCATACGCCATTCCCAACTATCGCATGACCGGCTACCGCGCGCCGGAGCTCGCACCGATCAGTTCATGGCGCTCCGTGGGCGCATCGTCGAACGGTTTCTTCCATGACTGCTTTCTCGACGAGTTGATCCATGCAGCTAGAGCCGATCCTCTTGAGGAACGCATCCGGCTCATGTGGCATGAGACTTCGCGCAAGGTGCTGGAAGCGGTCGGCGAAATGTCGAACTGGTCCGGCCCAAAGCCCGCGCCGGACAAGGGGCGCGGGGTCGCCTTCTGCATGTCCTTCGGCACGGCCACCGCCGAGGTGGTCGAAGTCACCAATACGGATCGCGGCATCCGGATCGACAAGGTGTGGGTCGCGGCGGAGGTCGGGCGCGTCGTGGACCCGGTCAATTTCGACAATCAGGTCAAGGGCGGCGTCATATGGGGCCTCGGTCATGCGATGAATTGCGAGACGACCTATTCGGACGGCATGGCGCAGCAGACGAACTTCCACGCCTTCGAGGGAATGCGGCTCCATCAGTGTCCGGAGATCGAGGTGCGCGGTCTTGAGAATGGCGAACACGTTCGCGGCATCGGCGAGCCGCCCGTCCCCCCTGCCGCGCCCGCACTCGCCAATGCGATCTTCGCCGCGACCGGCAAGCGCATCCGCGAAATGCCGTTCAACAAGCATGTTTCATTCATCTGAGAGGGGTCGACGCCAGCCATGAAACGCTTGATTGCCGCCGTCGCGTTCCTTTTCGCCCCCGCCCCCGCTTCGGCTCAGGAGAACGGCCTCGATCTCTGGAACAGGATCCACGAGGTCTTCTCGCATCCACGCTGCGCGAACTGCCATGTCGGCCCCGACAACATACCCGTCTGGTCCGGCCCCAGCTATGGCGGCGAGCCGCGCCCGCACGGCATGAATATCACCGGCGGAGACAGCAGGGTCGGCGCCGAGTTTCTGCCCTGCGGCGCCTGCCACATGAAGCAAAACGCGCCGGTTCCGCATGGCCCGCCCAGCGCGGACGTCTGGGCGCTGCCTCCCGTCGAGATGCAATGGATCGGCAAGACGAGCAGGGAAATCTGTGCGCAGATCAAGGACCCGGAACAAAATGGCGGCCGCACCATCGCCGAGATTGCAGGCCATGTCGAGCATGACGAACTCGTTCACTGGGGATGGACGCCGGGGCCGGGACGCGAGCCCGCACCCTATTCGATTGAACAAACGGTCGAATTTCTCAGGAGTTGGGAGGCGGCAGGCGCGCCATGCCCGGCGGGTTGAGACATACAGGCGAAGTTGCCGGGCAGATATGAGCGTGGATGAACGTCAAAGGCAGTTCGATGAACCCGGACACGATATTTCAAATCGCCAACGCAATTGCCCTCGCGGGCTGGCTGGTGCTTCTTGCATCGCCCTTCATCCCCACGATCAGCGATCGGATCAGCGGATTTGCAATCCCGCTGTTGCTGTCCATCGCTTACGCCGGACTGATCGTGACCTATTTCGATCAGTCCGACGGTGGGTTCGACACGCTCGAAAATGTCACCAAATTGTTCGCAAAGCCGGAAGCGGTTCTGGCCGGCTGGATCCACTATCTCGCCTTTGATCTGTTCGTTGGTTCCTGGGAAGTGCGAACCGCGCGGAAGGAAAACATCCCGTTCCTGGCCGTCATACCATGTCTGGTCCTGACCTTCCTGCTGGGGCCAGCAGGCTTTCTTGCCTTCATCGCGCTTCGAGGCGCACGGGCGGCGACAAGCCGCCCGGCCTGATGACAAGGCGGCGTTATTCGAGGCCCATGCAATTGGCGTAGTAGGTCACCGTTGCGGGCCAATCGGAAAAGATGCCGAGAATGCCGACATCCCTGGCCAGAACGTCCAGCAGTTGCAGCATGTCAGCATCACTGCTAATCGCATCGCTGATCGACTGATAATACCAGCCGCCGCCACCGGCCAGAGGTCCGGAACGCTCCAGCGTCCAGGTGATGATGCCCAGACCGGCGTCCTTCGCGGCCTTGGCATATGCCGACGGCACGATCTCTTTCCTGTCGTTCAGCGTAACGAGCATCCACATGGGCGGCGCGATGATCTTCACGCCTTCATCGGCCAGCGATTTCATGTCCGGCTTGAACATCTCCGGCTTGTTCGGGTCGAAGCCTTCAAGCGTATCATAACGGTCGTCGAGATAGACGGCCTGATTGCCGAATTCCGGCGCATTGGCGATCCAGTAACGGACATCCTCCAGATTGAAGGATTGCGCGAACACCTCCTTCGAATCGACGCCCGCCGCCTTGTATTCGTCGATAAGCTTCTGCGCATAGGCAGCCTGCGTGAAGTCGCCATCATAGGGCATGGGCACGCTGGCGGCCTTCAACTCGGGGGTGAACTTCACTCCGAGTTCCTTGAACAGCTCGATACTTTCAGCATGGGTCATCAGCGTACCGCTGGATGCGTAAAGATCCGTCTGCCACTTGGCTGTGCCGCCCAGATAGGCTTCGACGGTCGTCGCATTCTTGTCGGATGCGTCCATCTTGCCCTTGAGCGTGCGGAATTCGGCTAGCGTGATGTCGCTGGTGCAGCATTGGGCGCTGGCTTCGACATTGTTTGCCGGATCGGCAGGCGTGAAGGGCTGGGTGCATTTCGCCGCGAGGTCGGGCTTGGCGAGAATGTCGGTCGTCGTGTGCAGGTCGCACTGAGAATGGCGGCAGACCAGTTCCCTGTCCTTCGTGAAGGTCACATCGCATTCGACAATGCCGGCGCCCATGCGTGCTGCCGCGCGATAGGATTCTTCCGTGTGCTCCGGGAATTGCAGAGGTGCGCCGCGATGGCCGATTGAGAAGTCGGTGCGTTGGAACGGGCCCGTCTTGCAGGAGGCGAGCTTCTCCTTGAGCGGCCCGTCGTCCAGCATGTCGACGAGGAAGAACGGGCGCGGACCGAGCTGTACGGTGTCGTTGTCCTGAGCGGCGGCGTAGGGCCCCGTCAGTTGAAGTCCGGCGGCGAGTACGCCAACGGCAAGAAGGTATCCAGGCGTATGCATAACGAATCTCCCACAAGAATGTTGTGCTTCAGACCTTTGGAACTTTCTCAGAACGGTATGACAGGTTGACGAAGTGGTGCGATGCCTCCCTTGAATTGGGGCCCCGGTGCCCTGACGCATTCACACGGTTCATGCGTCAGCGCACTAGCCCTTTGTTTTGCATCAATTTTACCAAACTCCGGCATGTGCCTCCGTTTGGATCGATGCACTGGCCGATCAGATGATCTTCTTGCGCAGCCAGGCCGAGACGAGTTCGCCGATGATGACGAGCGCCAGAATCGCCAGCAGGACCGTTGCCGCTTCCTGCCAGTTGAACGTGTCGATCGCGCCCTGCAGGATCAGGCCGATGCCGCCGGCGCCGACGAGCCCGAGAACCGTCGACTCGCGGATATTGATGTCCCACCGCAGGATGCTGACCGCCCAGAATGTCGGCATGACCTGTGGCACGATGGCGTAGAGAATGACCTTGCCCTTTGACGCGCCCGTTGCCTGGAGCGCCTCGACCGGCCGGCGGTCGATCTCCTCGATGGCCTCGCCCAGGAGCTTGCCGAGGAAGCCCAGCGAGCGGAATGTGATCGCGAGGATGCCCGCAAGCGCGCCGGGGCCAAAGATCGCGACGAACAGCAGTGCCCAGATGATCGTATTGACGGAGCGGCTGGTGACGAGGATCAGCCGGCCAAGCCAGAGAGTCGCGCGATTGGGCGTCGTGTTCTGAGCGGCGATATAGGCGACCGGCAGAGACAGGATGACGCCGACGCCGGTGGCCAGTGTGGCGATATTCACCGTCTCGACCAGCACCCACATGATCTGCCGGAGATTGGTGATGTCCGGAGGAACCATGCGGCGGAACAAATCGCCCATCTGCTCGGGCGCATCGTAAAGCCACGGCCAGACGATCTCGATCTGGTCCGTCGCCCAGGCAATCGCCAGGACGATCCCGCCAAAGACCAGAAAGCGCGTGAAGCGCTCGCGCGGCGTGTAGCGGGCCCAGTTTTCCGGATGGCTGTCGAGGCTCACCATATCCGCTTCCTGATCTGGCCACTGACGGCCTCGCTGATGAGGATCACGCCGACGATGACAATCGTGATGGCGAGGGCGAAATCGTAATCATAGCGCCCGAACGCGTTGGCGAGCGTCGAGCCGATGCCACCCGCGCCGACAATGCCGACAACCGCCGATGCGCGCAGATTGCTGTCGAGCTGGTAGATGCTCAGCCCGATCTGGCGCGGCATGATCTGCGGAAAGACGGCGTAGATCAGCGTGTTGACGAAGTTCGCGCCGGCCGAGCGCATCGCCTCGACCTGGCCGTGATCGATCTCCTCGATGCGTTCGGCGAGCATCTTGGCGACGAACCCGATGGAGTAGACGATCAGCGTCAAGACGCCTGCAAGAGGACCGAAGCCGACGGCCTTGACGAAAAGAATCGCGACGATGACGGGGTGGAAGCTCCGAGAAAAGATGATGATCCCGCGTCCGAGAAGATAGACGGGCAATGGCGACAGGTTGCGCGCCGCCATCAGCGCGATGGGAATCGAGAGCAGGACGCCGGCGGCGGTCGACAATATTGCGATTTGCAGACTTTCAAGGAAGCCGTCGATCAGCAATCCGCTGCGCTCGAAGCTTGGCGGAAAGGCCCCGTTGAAGATCCGCGCCGCGCGGCCGAAACCGTCGCTGATGCGCTGCCAGTTGAAAGGCAGCGTACTGACGGCCCAGACGACATAGATTGCGACGCCCGCCATGAGGCTGAAACGCATCACCGGATTGGCGATTGTCGGAGGCTTGCGCCAGCGCTCCTGCACGGCCCCGCTCATGATGCCTGCGCCTGCGGTTCGGCGCGAAGCACACTGGCCGGTTCCGCATCCAGGAGCCGGTCCTCGGCGGGCGTGCCCGCATAGATGCGCTCCATCGCCTCTTCATCCAGCTTGTCCGGATCGTCGTCAAAGATGATGCGGCCGTAGCGCATCCCGACAATGCGGTCCGTATAGGCCTTGGCCTCGGTGACGTTGTGAATGTTGATCAGAACCGGCAGCCGCAATTCGCGCGACAGGGCGCGCAGCAGGTCCATGATCTGTTCGGAGGTTTTCGGATCGAGCGAGGCGGTCGGCTCGTCGGCGAGCAGGATTTCCGGTTCCTGCATCAGGGCACGGACGACACCGACACGCTGGCGTTCGCCGCCGGACAGCTCGTCCGCGCGCTTGTTGGCGTAATGCGCAATGCCGACGCGCTCCATCAGCTCATAGGCGCGCCGGATATCGGCCTTCGGATAGCGGCGGAAGGCGGCGCGCCATGTCGAAATGTAGCCGAGACGCCCGCTCTGCACATTCTCCATGACCGTCAGCCGGTCAACGAGATTGAAGGCCTGAAACACCATGCCGATGCGCCGCCGCGCCAGACGCAGGGACTTTCCCCGCAGGCTTGTCAGCATGACGCCGTTCAGTTCGACGGTTCCGGAGGTCGGTTCGACCAGCCGGTTGATGCAGCGCAGCAGCGTGCTCTTGCCCGCCCCGGATGCGCCGATAATGGAGACCATGCTCTCGCCCGGCACCTCCAGATCCAGCCCCTTGAGAACCGGGTCGTTATTGCCATAGCTCTTGACGAGATTTCTGATGCGAAGCATGGATCGCGGGCTCCGGAAGCCGGCGAGGCCATCCGCAGGAATGGCCGCGCCTGATGGTCGTTATTTCAGATTCTGAGGCGTGTATTCTACGCCATTGGCTTTCTGGATCTCGCGAATAACTTCCCAATCCTCCTTGTAGGTGATCGGGATAAACTTGCTGACATCCTTGAACTCCTCGCCAAGCGCGGTGCCCTTAAAATCGAAGGAGAAAAAGGCTTCCTTGATTTTCTCGACCAAAGCCGGATCGAGATTATGCGCGTGGGTGTAGGAGGTTGTCGGGAAGCGCTTGGATTCCCAGACGATTTTCACCTCGCTCGGATCGTAGAGATTGCGGCTGGCCATCCGCTCCACGACTTCGGATGCGACCGGCGCGGCGTCATAGTCACCGGCGACGACGCCAAGCATGGACTGATCGTGCGAGCCGGAATAGGTGACTTCATAATCCGTGTCCGGCGTCACGCCGAGGGCCGGGAACAGGGCGCGCGGAGCCTGATTGCCCGAATTCGATGTCGGCGAGGTATGCGCAACGCGCTTGCCCTTCAGATCGGTCATTTTTTCGATGCCGGTATCCTTGCGGGTATAAACCTGAAGCGTATAGCCGAAACGACCGTCATCGCTGCCCATCAACGCGAAGGGAACCGCGCCTGCAAGGTTCACGGCAAAAGGCGTCGGCCCTGTCGAGAAGCCGCCAATATGCAGACGTCCGCTGCGCATGGCCTCGACTTCCGCCGAGTTGGACTGCACGGCGAAAAAATTCACTTTCTTGCCGGTCACCTTTTCCAGATGCGTCAGGAAAGGCTTCCAGATGTCCTCGTAGATCGCGGGATCTTCAACGGGCGTATAGGCAAAGACGAGTGTATCGGGATTGACCAGCTTCGAGGCATCCGCCGGGGCGTCAGCGACGAGGTCGCCATCGGCGTCGCAATACATCGGGTCGAGTTGGCCGCGATTGGGGCAATCCTGCGCCATCGCCTGCGCTGGCAACCAGACGGCGGCGAGTGCAACCCCCGCGATCGTTGCCGCGAGGCGAAGTGGAGACAGAGTCCGGGCGTTCAATGTCATGCGTAGTTCTCCCATCAAGGCAGTGAGCCTGCCGTGTCTGTCGGTCGCATCGGCCTCTCGGGCCGTGAAACTCTGCTTTCAAGCTAACGGCAAAATGTGAGACCTCGCAAGTTTTTTAGGCATATGATGTGTTAGATACCAAATTTTGCTTGGCCGTTTCATCGCTGCGGCTATGATCGGCTCATGTGGCCGTTGAAATGGAAGCGCCGAGTCTTGCCAAGGGAAGCGCCTGAATCCCTTGGCAAGGCGAAGCCGGGAATTGAGAACATGCTGCCATTCGAGCAGTTTCCGACCGCCGATCTGGCCCGCGTGAATGTCGTCCTCACAGATATTGACGACACACTCACAAGCGGAGGGCGGCTTCCCGCATTGGTCTACGACGCCCTCGAACGTCTGCGCGAGGCAGGCTTCATCGTCATCCCCGTAACCGGCCGGCCGGCGGGCTGGTGCGATCTGATAGCGCGGCTCTGGCCGGTCGATGCAGTCATTGGCGAGAACGGCGCTTTCTACTTCATCTGCGATCGGCAAGGCGGCATGAAACGGGTTTTCGCCAAGCCTGACCCCGAGCGCGAACGGGACCGGGAGCGGCTGCAGGAGTTGAGCGCAGCGATCATGGAGTCCGTGCCTGCCGCGCGGATCTCGGCAGACCAGCCATACCGCGTGGCCGATCTCGCCATCGATGTCGCCGAAGACGGCCCGGTGCTCAGCGAGCAGGAGATCGACCGTGTTCTGGAATGCTTCTCCGAGGCCGGAGCGACCGCGAAACTGTCGTCCATCCACGTCAATGGCTGGTATGGCGCCTATGACAAGCTGGTGATGACCCGCCGCCTGCTCGCCGATATCTTCGGCCTCGATGCGGATACGGATAATGCGCGTATCCTGTTTGTCGGCGATTCCCCCAATGATGCGCCGATGTTCGGCTTTTTCCGCAACAGCGTCGCCGTCGCCAATTTCCGCGAAGCCGCCAGCCGCAGCGCCGTGCATCCGCGCTGGATTACCGCAAAGTCCTATGGCGCGGGTTTCGCCGATGTTGCCGATGCCCTTGTCAGGGCGAGAGCGATCCGATGAAACGTGTCGGCAAGACCGAGCGCCAGCAGCAGATCCTGGCCGAGTTGCGCCTTACCCACCATGTGCGCATTTCCGAGCTTGCCGAACGCTTCGGCGTGTCGACCGAAACCGTCCGCCGCGATGTGGACACGCTCAGCGAGCAGGGGCTGGTCTCCCGTGCCTATGGCGGCGCGGCTTCCTCCCCAATGGGAACGCAGCCCTCATTCGGCGAACGCAACGAAGCCCACCTTGAGGAGCGTGCGCGCATTGCGGACCAAGCCGCGCTTCTGCCGCAGCCCGGCGAAGTGCTGATGATCGACGCTGGCTCGACGACCACCCAGTTCGCCCGCCGCCTTGCGGTCGCGGGACGCGAACTGACGGTGCTGACCAACAGCATTCCCGTTGCGGGCGCGCTCGGCAGCAACGAGACCATCAGCGTCATTCTCTGCCCCGGCGACTACAGCCCGCGTGAAGCGGCGGTTTACGGCGATGAAACGGTTTCGTTCCTGCTGCGCTTCCGAGCGAACCGCGCTTTCATCGGCGCCAGCGGCCTCGGTGTCGAGGGCATCATGGACGCCAATCGAGCCGCCAGCGCGGTGAAGCGCGCCATGCTGCGCCAATCCGACGAGCGCATTCTTCTGGTCGATCATTCGAAGTACAACCAGCGGATGGTGTCCATTGTCGAGCCCCTGACGGCCATAGACGCGATGGTTTCGGACGTCCCGCCCAAGGGGCCGCTTCTGGATGCATTGCATGAAGCACAGGTTCGCCTGTACCTCGGCCCCGAAGCCGGGAGCTTCGCCGCCTGACCGCGCTCGCGGCGCGGCCACAAGCGGACTCGACAAATTTCCACAAAATTGCAATTCTACACAAAAAACCACAAGATACTTTAACGGGAACTGGAGCTGAGTGATGAAGAATTTCCTGAAGTTTGGAGCTTGCGCGGTGGCGCTCATGTTCGCCACGTCGGCGCAGGCCGGTTCGATCACCGCCTATTCGGCGCTCGAAGAAGACGAGATCGCCGCCTATGTCGAAGCGGCAAAGCAGGCGTTGCCCGACGTCGAGGTCAACGTTCTTCGCCTGTCGACCGGCGATCTGGGCGCACGCATTCTCGCCGAAGCCTCCAACCCGCAACACGACGTCATCTGGGGCTGGGCCGTCACCAACATGATGGACCCCCGCATTCTAGAATTGCTGGAAGCCTACCAGGCGAAAGGCGCGGACAAGCTCGCCGCGCAATACCGCTCCGACGACGACAAATGGTTCGCCGTGACCGGCTATATGGCCGCCTTCTGCGTCAACAATGAACGGCTGAAAGACAAAGACCTGCCGATGCCCAAGGACTGGAACGACCTGCTCGATCCCAAGTTCAAGGGCGAAGTGGTCATGCCCAACCCGGTCTCGTCCGGCACGGGCTATCTGCAGATCGTCGGCATCATTCAGCAGATGGGCGAGGAAAAGGGCTGGCAGTTTCTCAAGGATCTCGACGCCAACATAGCGCAATACATCAAATCAGGCTCACGGCCCTGCAAGGCGGCCCGCGCCGGTGAATATGCGGTTGGCACATCGCTGGCATTCGCCGCGATCCAGTCAGTCGAGGAAGGCTTTCCAGTCACGATGGTCATCCCCGCGACCGGCGCGGGCTACGAACTGGAAGCATCCGGCCTGATGGCTGCGTCCAAGAACAAGGACGATGCGAAGAAGTTCCTCGACTGGACGCTGTCTCCCGAAGCTGCATCGCTCTACGGCAAATACAAGGAAATCGTGACGACCGAAGGCTACGAGCCGCCGGAAGTCGCGCAGAAGGCGGGCCTGCCGAAAGATGTCTCGACCGTCCTCCTGCCGATCGACTTCGGAAAATCCGCCAAGGAGCGCAGCGCCATTCTGGAGCGCTGGCAGAAAGAAATCGGCCGCTGACATTGGAAGACACATCCATGCGGCTGGAGCTCGACGGCATCTCGAAGCGATTTGGCGATGTCGTCGCGCTTGACGCAATCTCCTTCACCGCGCAGGCGCCGGAGTTCGTCTGCCTGCTCGGTCCATCCGGGTGCGGAAAGACGACACTGCTTCGCCTCATTGCCGGACTGGAGCAGCCCAATCAGGGCCAGCTCCGTCTCGGCGGCGAGGATCTGACGCGCATACCGGCGCGGCAACGCGGTTTCGGCATCGTCTTTCAGGCCTATTCGCTGTTTCCCAACATGACCGTCGCCGAGAATATCGGTTACGGTCTCAGGATCCGGGGCGAGACATCGGCGGGCATGGCGGCGCGCGTCGCCGAACTGCTCGACCTGATACGCATGAGCGCGCTTGCCGACCGCTATCCCTGGCAGCTCTCGGGCGGTCAGCAGCAGCGCGTGGCGCTTGCGCGCGCCGTCGCCGTCCAGCCCCGCCTCCTGCTCCTGGACGAACCGCTGTCGGCGCTCGACGCCAAAGTGCGGACCGAACTGCGCACCGAGATTCGCGACCTCCAGCAGCGGCTCGGCATCCTCACGATCATGGTCACCCACGATCAGGAAGAAGCCCTCACGCTCGCGGATCGTATCGTCTGCATGCGGCAGGGACATATCGCACAGATCGGGGAGCCGGACGAGCTGTATCACCATCCCGCCAACCGCTTCGTCGCCGACTTCATGGGCCTGAGCAATCTGATGACGCTGGACACCGTGCGGCAGTTCGCCAAACCACTGATCAACGGGCAAATGCCGCCGGAGGATCACATTGCCTGCCTTCGTCCGGAGGACCTGAAACTGCGCGCGGGGGGCAATGATGCCCGCGTCACCCATATCCAGTTCCTTGGCAATGTCTCCCGCCTTCATCTCGACTGGCCCGGCGGAAACCTGATCGCCGAGCAGCCGGGCCGGAGCGTTCTGTCCCAAGGTGACACCGTCGGCATCGACTTCGCCGGAAGCCGTTTTGCCTGGGTCTCGCCGCAATGAGTGACGCCGCCGCACCGGCCAGACGCTCCTTCGACCTGGACCGGCTTTTTTATGCCGTCTGCCTGGTGGCGCCGCTGCTGGCCCTTCTGCTGTTCTTCGTCTATCCGCTGGCAACCGTCGCCATACAGAGCATCACCGAGCCGGGCGGCGCGATCGGCTTTGGCAATTACACGCGCATATTGTCGACCCCCGGCTTCTGGATAGCGACGCTCAACAGTCTGACCATGAGCATTGCCACGACGATTGCCGCTCTCGTCCTTGGGCTGATCGTTGCGTGCGCTGTTCATCGCTGCCGCGTCCCCGGACGAATGCTGCTCATCGGTCTTGTGTCCCTGCCTCTGCTTGCGCCATCACTCGTGCAAGGGCTGGGGCTCATCTTCCTTCTCGGCCGCAACGGCATCGTCAGCCGAATGACTGGCATCGAGATCGAGATTTACGGCTTCTGGGGGCTCCTGATCGCGAACGGACTCTATGCGCTGCCGCAGGCGGTGCTGATCATCGGCGCGGCGCTACGGGCTGCCGATGCGCGGATCTACGAGGCGGCGGAAGTGCTCGGCGCGCCGCAGTGGAGGCAGTTTATCGACATCACGCTGCCGAATATCAAATTCGGCCTGCTCAGCGCCGGCTTCATTGTCTTTACCGTGACGATCACCGATTTCGGCAATGCGGCGACCATCGGCGGCGACTACGCAGTCCTGGCGACGGAGATCTACAATCAGGCCGTGGGCCAGATGAATTTCAATCTGGGCGCGGTGGTCGGCATCATGCTGCTTCTGCCGACCGTGCTTGCCTTCTACCTTGAACGCGTCTCCGCACAGCGCCAGTTCGGCTCGATCAGCGACGCGGCGATACCGCTGCGGCCGGTCTATACGCGAGCGCGCGACATACCCATGACCATCGGCGCGTGGCTGATCGCCCTTATGCCGTTGCTGACGATCGGCATCGTGATCTATGCAAGCTTTGTCTATCTATGGCCCTATCGCTTCGATCTGACCCTGCGCCATTACGATGTGAAAGTCGCGGGCGGCTACAATCCGCTCTGGACAACCGTTCAGGTCTCGCTGATCGCGGCCTCTTTCGGCACACTGCTGCTTTTCGCGCTGGGCCTCGCCATGCAGCGTCTGCCACGCTCACTGGCAAAGCCGATCTATTTCATCAGCCTGCTTCCTGCAGCCGTTCCCGGTCTGGTGCTCGGGCTGGCCTACATTTTCGCCTTCAACATCCCCGAATTGCCGCTCTATGCGCTTTACGGCACGGCCACGCTCCTCGCCATCTGCAACGCCATGCACTACTGGACACAAGGCTTTCTGACGACTATGACCGGCTTGCGGCAGGTTCCCGCCTCGCTTCAGGAGACGGCGGCCTGCCTCGGCGCGAGTTCGCTGAGGCTGGTCCGCGATGTCGTCGGTCCGTACATGGCGCCGACGCTGATTACCGTGTTTTTCTTCCTGTTCATGCGCTCGATGGTAACGCTCTCCGCCGTGATCTTTCTCGTGACGGCCACTGTCAGCGTTGCCTCCGTTTCCATCATGCGGCTGGACGAGGCGGGCTTTACCTCTCAGGCCGCCGCCTTTGCGACCTGCACCATGGCGGTCGTCGTTACCGCGTTCCTCATCATGCGTCTGAGCCTGTGGCTCGTTACCCGAAAGCGGGACGGCCATGTGGGCTGAGGAACGCTCGCACCGCATCATGAGCCTGCTGATGACACAGGCGCGTCTCGAAACGGACAGCCTTGCCGAAGTGCTGAATGTTTCGCGGGAGACGATCCGCCGGGATCTGCTGAAGCTCGAAGCGGAAGGAAAGGTGCGCCGGGTGCATGGCGGCGTCGTTCCCGTCGAGTTGCCGCCCGAAAAGCCTTTCGAAGTCAGGCGTCAGGCCAACGCCGCCGAAAAGCAGCGGATCGCCAGGGCGGCCGTGCGCATGCTGGAGCCTGGCCAGTGCTGCTTCGTCGATGCGGGCACCACGACGGCGGTCTTCGCGACCGAGTTGGCAAAACTGCGCGGCGTCTCCGTCATCACCAATTCGCTCGACGTGGCGCGGATCCTGCGCAACGCGCAGCCCGAGGGCGACATCCTGCTGCTCGGCGGGCAACTCGGCGCGGACGTGCCCGCCACCTATGGCGAGATCACGATCAGCCAGATCGAGCGGTTCCGCCCCGATAGCGCGATCATTTCGCCCGTCGGCCTCGATCCCAAACATGGCGCTACGGATTATTTCCTGCCGGAAGCGGAGGTGGCGAGGGCGATGATCGCCAATGCGGGCCGGCTGATCATGCTCGCGGATCGCAGCAAGCTGGGCGAAGTGAGCCGGGTCAGGCTGTGCGGCTGCGACGCGATCGACGCACTCGTCATTGATAGGGGCGACCACCCCCTGCTGACAGCCGCGAAAAAGGCCGGCGTGAAGGTGATTATCGAAGCGTAGAGAGAGATCCGTTGCCGCCCGCGTTCCTGCTCCAGCCTGACGGCGATAAGCGCCGATGCGCGCCCGGTTGCGTGCGTACGACCTGAATTCCCCGATGAAATGATGGAGCCGGGAGGAACAAAACCCGCCGTCGCTCGTAGATTCGATAGCTCAAAACATCTTCGAATCGAGATATGCGATGGCTCATACACATCCCCCGTATACCGCGGCGATCGCGGGACATCCGATCTATTCGACGCTCGTCCAGTTCCCGGTCGTCTGCTTCACCCTGACGCTCCTGACCGACCTCGCCTACTGGCAGACAGAAAACCTCATGTGGCACAACTTCTCGTCCTGGCTCCTATTTGCCGGGCTCGTTTTCGGCGCTGTCGCGGCAATTGCCGGCATCATCGAGTTCCTGCTCAGCTCCACGATGCGCGCTCGCGGACCATTCTGGCCGCATGTGATCGGCAGCCTGATCGTGCTTGTGCTGGCGTTCCTCAACAGCCTCGTTCACGGCGGCGACGGCTGGACAGGCGTCGTGCCCTGGGGGCTCACCCTTTCCGCTGTGACGGTCGTACTCATGATCGTCACCGGCTGGCTGAGCCGCGCCCCTGTCGCCCACTACCGCGTAGGAGTGACCGATCATGACTAGTCGCTATCCGCTTTCCCGTATTGCCCTTCTTGCCGGCGGTTTTCTTGTCCTTGCCACGCTTGGCGGATGCGGCGATGACGGCTCCGATTTCGACGTCTCCGAACAGATCGGGCCGAATCCGGTCCTTCCCGAGCCGGCGCCCTCGCTCGTGGCTGATGTGAAGGTTGCGGAGGTGATAGGCTGGGGCGAAGGCCAGACGCCGTCCGTTCCCGAAGGTTTCACCATAACGGCCTACGCGCAGGATCTTGCCAATCCACGCACCGTCCACACGCTGCCAAACGGCGATGTGCTTGTGGTCCAGTCGCGCGGACCGTCCGGCAAACCGGTCATCCGTCCCAAGGACGTGATACGCGGCTGGATCATGTCGATGGCGCAGGGTGGCGACGATCAGAAGGAGAGCAATCTCATCACGCTCCTGCGGGACACCGACCGCGACGGCACGGTTGACGAGCGCCACGACCTGTTGACGGATCTCCATTCACCCTTCGGCGTCGCATGGACCGACGGCACGCTCTATGTCGCCGCAGCCGATGCGATCCTCACCTATCCTTACGAGCTTGGAAGCACCGAGATCACCGCGCAGCCCACTGTGCTGACACCGCTGCCCGGCGGACCGATCAATCACCACTGGACCAAGGATCTCGCGCTCAGCCCGGACGGGCGCTATCTCTACGCTTCGGTCGGCTCCAATTCCAACGCGGCGGAGCGAGGGCTTGAGGCTGAAAAGGGCCGCGCGGCCATCTGGCAGGTAGACCGGGAGACCGGGGCGAGCAAGGTCTACGCATCGGGTCTGCGCAATCCCAACGGCCTGACCATCCATCCCGAGACCGGCGTCCTCTGGACCGTGGTGAACGAGCGCGACGAACTCGGCCCCAATCTCGTTCCGGACTATATGACATCGGTGCAGGAAGGCGGCTTCTACGGCTGGCCGTGGAGCTATTTCGGCACTCATGTCGACGAGCGTGTGCGTCCGAAGCGGCCCGATCTCGTGGAAAAGGCGATCGTCCCCGATTACTCGCTTTCGAGCCACGTCGCAGCCCTCGGCATGACCTTCACAATGAATTCGGCGCTGCCGGAAAACTATCGGAGCGGCGCATTCGTCGGCCAGCACGGCAGCTGGAATCGCAGCACCTTCAACGGCTATGACGTGGTCTATATACCTTTCGAGAACGGCATGCCCTCCGGCAAGGCTCAGTCCGTGGTGACAGGTTTCCTCGAAGGCGACCAAGCCCGGGGCCGTCCGGTCGGCGTTGCCATTGACGGCACCGGCGCGCTGATTGTTGCGGATGACGCGGGCAACACCGTCTGGCGCGTTGCCGCGGCGGACGGCTCCGTCACGCCGGAACCGCTCGGCACGGACCAGGTGGTGACCGGCTCCGCCGGCTCGGACACGCAGCAGGGCGGAACGGCGGGCAACGCCACGGCTGTTTCACAACCGCCCGCAACGACAACCGGCCAGCCAGCCGGCGAGGCAGCAACGGATTCCTCCGGCGATGAGGCCGCGCCGCAGCCGCCGTAGACCGACGTTGCTCCGGCCGTCCTGCCGGAAGACAACGTGCAGGACGCTCCACCGGCAACGGTCGAATAGGAGCCATTCCGCGAGCCGGGCGCCAACGGATCGACCACCGGGCGCGGTCGATCCCGGCCGCCCTGTCATCGACGAAAAAGGAGAAAGGAAAACACATGCTTTGGGACAGCGAGGAACTCAGATCGTTCTCGATTGCAGCATCGGACGGAGAAATCGGCAGCGTCGATGACCTCCTGTTCGATGACGAGAGCTGGCGCATCCGCTGGCTGGTGCTTTCGACCGGCGGCTGGATCAATGAGCGGCAGGTGCTGCTGCCTCCTCACAGTCTGGGAAAACCCGATCTGGCCGCGCACACAATCCCCGTCGGGCTGACGCGGGAGCAGATCCGGAACAGTCCAGAGCTTGACAGCGACGCGCCCCTTTCCCGGCAGGTCGAGCGTCAGATTTACGACTATTATGGCTGGAAGGCTTACTGGACCAGCAGCTCCGTCCCTCCACTCGCAACCGGCGTGCCGGATGTAGACCCGTCTCCGCCATCCGTGCGGGATCTGGAAATTCCGGGCCAACCGATCCTCCGTAGCCTGAAGGAAGTCAAAGGCTATTATATCAGGGCTTCCAATGGGGATATCGGCCATGTAGATGGGTTTCTGATCGAGGATCTCGAAGCGGTAAGATATCTGGTGATCGACACGAAAAACTGGTGGCCCGGCAAGAAGGTGCTGATCTCGGCGCGATGGGTGCAGGACGTGAGTTGGACGCGTCAGCAGATTTCGATTGCGCCCACACGCGAGCAGGTCGAGCAAAGCCCGGAATATGACGGAACGGGGCCGGTCGAACGCGCATATGAAGAACGGCTTCACCGGCATTACGGCTACGACCCCTACTGGTAGGCCGGGGACATATGCAGGCTGCGGCGTTTATTGCGCCGCCTGACACCCGTCCTCGCCTATCTACGTCCGTCGCGACAGGCACGCCCGTCATCCGAATGAAGGATCGGGAGCGGAACCAACCGAAGCCCACAAGTCGCCGCAGTCCCGATTTTTTCGAGCTTCGCCCGTTGCTCGGGAACCGCCGCGCAACCCGTATGTTTTCCACCGCATGAGCATGGTTGTGGAAAATTGCGAACCGGAGCGTAGCGCTGAAGAAGCGCGTCTCCGTTACGTCAACGATGAGATGCCCGGCTATACGAGACGCCGGCGCGGGAAGGGCTTCAGCTATTTCAAGCCGACAGGAGAGCCCATCAGCGAGCCGCGTATCATCAATCGCATCAAGGGGCTGGTCATTCCCCCGGCCTGGAGCGAGGTCTGGATCTCGCCGCATCCGAAGGGGCACATTCAGGCGACCGGCCGCGATGCAAAAGGCCGCAAGCAATATATCTACCATCCGGATTGGCGCACCACGCGGGAGAAGGAAAAATTCGTCAAGACGCTCGAATTCGCCCGCACGCTGCCAACCATCCGCAAGGCTGTCACGAAAGACATGAAACGCCCCCCGCTGGACAAGCGAACCGTGCTGGCGACCATCGTCCGCCTGCTGGAAACCACACTGGTCCGCATCGGGAACAGGAGCTATGCGGAACAGAACAAGAGTTTCGGGCTGACGACATTGCGCCGGCGTCATCTGAAAATGAACGGACGCCGGCTCAAACTGGAATTCGTCGGCAAGAGCGGCAAGCAGCACAGTGTGGAACTTCCCGATCGCCGGGCGACTGCCATCGTAAAGCAACTGCATGACCTGCCCGGACAGCAGCTTTTCCAGTATATGGATGACGACGGGAACCGCCATGCCATCGATTCCGCCGAGGTTAACGACTATCTGCATGAGATCGCAGGCGGTCCGTTTACAGCCAAGGATTTTCGAACCTGGGCCGGAACCGTGCTAGCCGCATGGGCGCTGATCGAGTTCGAGAAGATCGACAGCGAGGCGGGCCGGCGCCGCAACATCGCCGCAGCGATCAGGAAGGTTGCCGGACGTCTCGGAAATACCCCCGCCGTATGCCGCTCGTCCTACATTCACCCCGAAATCCTGCATTCCTATATGGACGGCAGCCTTGTCGAACATCTGAAGCGCCAGATAAAGGGGCAGCTGCTGAAGGAGCTTGACGGGCTCACCAGCGAGGAAACCGCAGTCTATGTCCTGTTGCTCAAGCGGCTGGAAAAGAGCGAGGCGGCGTAGCGCGAGTGAGAGCGCCGGGAGACTGGCAAGGAGTATGTGGTGCAAGTCCACTGCGATGAAGGAGTAGCAACCCACGTCGCCCCCGATCCGTGCGCAGACGTCCGCGAGGGCGTCGGCGAA